>DFGJ01000005.1 GCA_002372375.1 Ruminococcaceae bacterium UBA3753 | reverse complement strand
AGAATTCGACAGATAGTTCGAGAAGAGATAGAAAGGCATATGCTAAACGGTAACTAGAGATAGAACCTGATGCAAGTCCTTACTAGTAGGAGAAAAGGATAGCTAAGGCCGAGCCCGGCGGATCCGGGTAAACATGGAGCTTTTGGTGTAGAGGCTAGCATAACAGATTGTGGCTCTGTTGACACCGGTTCGATTCCGGTATTGCTCCCTAGGCTGCACTGATCCACAAACAGATGCAGAGCTCTCAGGTAAAGTGGATGTCCGTGGAGAGATAGGTTGACTGAGTAACGACAACGTAAAACCCAGAGGGGTTGAGAGAGTCTCCTTCAGAAGTACCTTAAGACTGAGATAATATCAATAGTGTCGACTGAAAGCTTCTGATTTATTCCGATGTAGCTCAGCTGGTAGAGTGCTTCCTTGGTAAGGAAGAGGTCGCCGGTTCAAGTCCGGTTGTCAGCTCCAGGTGTTTGGTGCCTATGGTATGTCTTGTGCTTAAGCTTGGCGGCATGTCGGTGCATTGTGGTGCTGTGGACTCTGTCGAGGTGTCTTGCAGTTGTGTGTGACTGTGTGGGCTGTTTGTGTTGATGATTTATATGGTTATCGACTTCAGTGGCTGTTAACGCGGTGTCGTATCTCGCGTTGTGGTTTTGGCTCTACACTGATGACTAGGTAATTAGTTATGCTCAGGAAAAGATGTTTAAGTATAGGTTAAAGGCTCTTTTTCCGCAGGCTTCATTTGCAGGTGTGGTACATGTTAATATGTGGGCAACAGAAATCTTTGTGTGGCAATGGGATGGACTGTTTTTGCTTAACTCTGCGGCCATATAGAGTTTGCGGGAAGTGCGATGACGTCTGGGCGCGGTCTGTAAGAGACATCAGTTTGATGTACTTTATTTTTTGGTTTAGTAAAAACGTTGTAGTTGTGAACTCGATTTATTGTTTGCCAGCAACGCTTATAGAGTGAGTATAATGAAAAGGACGTAATTTTTATATGAGTGTATAGTGGATTTAATAGATATCTTAAGATTTGTTCGCAATAGTTGGTTGTATATCGTTCATAAAGACAAAAAAGTAGTTAATTGAGTTCGTGATGTTTTTGAAACAGTTTTAATTTTTTTTATATGGGTACTGTTTGTAATGCGCATAGTACCATCTAGATGGAGGATCCTATTTAATGCAAAGCTGTTTCAAAATTAGAAAAATTTCCCGACAGTGTGTTGGCTCTCAATATACGCGTTATATAGGGAGTCAAAAATTTTTTTAAACTATTTTTTTATAGTGTTTTTTGCATTTTATCTAGTTTTATTCTTATTTAAATTATGATAATAATGGCTGTATAAACAAATACTGTTGCAAAATAAGTATTCGATGGTGTAGTATGTTACGTGCGAGTTGATAAAGGATCGCAAACGATGAAAATGGAGACACAAATGCGGGCCAAAAATGTCAAATTGTGGAAAATTTTAAATGCTGTTTGTGTACTGGGGACTGTAGTTTCGCTGGCAATTGGGATCATTGGTAGTCTGCTTCTATACACCTACACTAAAATGGGCACCGTTAATTATAAACCGCTCGATTACGCTAAAGTGACAGCCTCAGACGACGACATAGAGGATCTTTTAACTAAAAATACTGTACTAAATATTTGTCTTTTTGGTCTTGATCGCCGTGACAAGTCCGACACTAAAAGCCGTAGTGACAGTACTATGCTTTTTTCTATAAACAATAGCTTAAAAAAGATAAAATTAGTTTCTTTTATGCGTGATATTTATACTAGTATTCCAGGGCATAGGCCTAACAGATTAAATGTAGCGATAGCATGTGGCGGAGAGTCTTTAGCTATAAGAACTCTTCAAAACCTTTTTGGTGTCAAGGTAGATAAGTATGTGACTATAGATTTCGATGGATTTAAGGATGTTATAAATATACTTGGGGGCATAGAACTAAAACTAAGTGCTAAAGAGGCAGCATATATTAATGGAGACTTGAAGTATTTTAGGAGTAAGTCCCAATTGTTGCCGGAGAAGGATGGTACATATCTTCTTGATGGCGAAAAAACACTTTCGTATTCGAGGGCGAGGAAAATTCCTACACCCGAGGGTTTACACGACGATTTTGCCCGTACGTACCGGCAAAGAATCGTTATCACTACTATAATGGATAAGCTTCGTTCGTGCGATTTAAATCAAGTGCGCAAAATAATTAACAGAATAGGTCCATATATCGTAACAGACTTCAAGAAAAGCGATATTTTACAAATGGCAAAAAATTTCGCAAAGTATTCAAAATATACGCTAGAACAATTTAGACTTCCCACTGATGACAATTACAACAGCAAAAACATTGACGGTATGGCGGTTTTGACCATTCCTGACAAAAGGAAGGCTCAATATGACTTGGCAAAGTTTTTATATGAAAAAGATCTAAAGGTTAAAGTTAAGACTGGTGCTACTGCATAGTTAGACTCGTATGTTATAGCGAGTAATGCTTTTAATTTTTATACGTTTGTAGAGATACCTGAATTTTTTAAAATTTTGTTCGGAGATCAAGTTGAATAAGCTTTCTATTTGTATTGTAACACGAAATAATCAAGAAGAAATTTTAACGTTATTATATAGCATTTATAAATTTACTAGTGATCTTGATTTTGAAGTGTTTGTTGTTGACAATAATTCGACAGACGAAACTGTCAAAAGAGTTTCCGAAAGGTTCCCTATGGTCAACTTGATAGTTGCCGAATGTAATCTTGGTTTTGGCAAAGCTCACAATTTGGTTCTGAACAAAATAAAATCAGAGTATCACCTGATTCTTAACCCAGATATAATAATTAAAACCAACGTTATAAAAGAATTAGTTAATTATTTAGAAATCGATAACAAAGCAGTCATGGTGACGCCTAAGATTATTTCTCCAAATGGGAACAATCAGTTTTTGCCGAAAAAAAATCCCAAATTTAAATATGTGGTCGCAGGAAAGTTGGAGAAATTCAGCAAGTATTTTTCACATATTCGAAATGAGTACACCATGTTAAAACAAGAGTCTAAGGCTATTTCTCCGTTTGGTATAGAATTTTGTACTGGTTGTTTCATGATGATAAGAAGTGAAATTTTCAAAAAATTAAATGGCTTTGATGAACGTTTTTTTATGTACCTTGAGGATGCAGATCTATCTAGAAGAGCCAGAAAATATGGAAAAATAATGTTTCTACCAGAGTCTACTGCAGTTCATGCTTGGCATAGAGAAAGTGCAAAAAGTTTGAAATTTTTTTTGATACATCTAATTTCATTGGTAAAGTACCTGCTTAAGTGGAAAAATGATAAATAAGTATTATCGTTAACGCTCAGATCTTAACGACTAGAACATTTACTGAGGTTTCGTTACCACTTGCGCTAGGCAGTAAATTTGTTAAAAAAGATGATTGTCGGAGGAAATTTATAAAAAAAGACAGTACAAAAATCGGGTAGGTGTGTTAAAACACAAAATGCTAAAAATGAAGAAAAGCACTATCAATTAGGACTATAAAAAAGTTGAGAGCATTATCAACATTTCATTTCTTCTGTTCAAGAGGCGTAATTTTGCCTGACATATTCATTTTTATAACTGTCAAAAAATAATCCCAGAATTCTAAATTTTCTGAAGATTCAACTAACTAAAACTTTGGTTTCGTTATTGAAATAAAAAGCGTGGTTATTTTTTTGATATCAGGCAGCATTTGTTGCTCTATAAAAATAATAAAATACGATGTTATACTTATCTCTAAAAACACGAGAGAAGTAAAGTAAAATCTTTACTCCTTACTGGTTTATTATAACGTTATACTAATTGCAGCAACCATTTCCAGAATTGTCGTTATTACCGCAGCAGCACAACAAAAGGATCAGGATTACAACCCATGAACAGTTGTTGTTACCTAAGAAATTATTACACATATCCAGTTACCTCCTTTTTTTAACGCTATGTTGCATAATACGCTACACTATAACTTTGTGTTACAAGCCCTAACACCAAGTTATTTGATAAATATTTAACATAAATTTTTCTGCTAAAATGTTTGTGTAAAAAACTCAAATAAGTATAAACATACATTAAAAAATATTGCCAATGCAAAATGGAACTAAGTGTAAAAAAATTTAGACATTTGTTTATTGTGGCGTTAGTGAAATCTCTACCTGATCTGAGTTTTACAGCAACGAAGTATTTGTCAGAGTAAACGTTATGTAATACACCGGTCAATTAGTCTTACAGTCTCGATATCTGCTTTCTAAAGAACATATAGTAAAAATGAAAGCAATTTCAGTAAAATTAACATAAAATGAGGTAAGAATTGTGGAATTTATTTTCTGAAAATTTTATCATTCTAATGAACGATTACCTTTACTAAGAAATTTAGTTTATATATAATTTCAGTAGTTCAACTAGAGGTTCACTGTTAGGGCTATTGTTTTTTTGTGTGCGGTGTTGTCGATGGTTTAGTGAATGGCTTTTTGCTCTTCGATAAAAGTTGCCGCTTGTAGCTGTTTTCTTGACGTTAAAAAGTAGGGGTTGTTACGTTTATGTTAGAAAAAATTAAAAAGCTTTTAAGGTCTAAGGTGGGTAGTAAACGCTATAACCACTCGTTATGTGTAGCTAAAGAGGCCAAGAGTTTAGCGAATCATTATAAAAGAGATGCTAGTAAAGCGGAGCTAGCGGGCCTTTTGCACGATATTACAAAAGAATTTACTGAAGAAGAGCATATGGAACTTTTTAAAAGGCACAATGTAAATCTTAACAAGATAGAACTTAAAACCAAAAAGCTCTGGCATGCAATAAGTGCACCTCTTTATATAAAAGACGAACTTAACATATTGGACAAAGATATTTTGAATGCTATTAGGTACCATACGACTGGTAGAGAGAATATGGGATATTTAGAAAAAATAATTTTTTTAGCGGATTTTATATCTGAAGATAGATTCTTGGAATTTTCCGGAGTCAAGCTAGCGAGGGATATTGCGTATAAAAATCTAGATGAAGGGGTCCTTCATGAGCTTAGTTACTCTATAACGGTTCTAATAAGCAAGGAAAGCCCCGTATCTCTAGAGAGCGTTAAAGCTTATAACTACTATTTAATTAATTTAAGGGAGGATTCAGGAAAATGACAGGCTACGATCATAGGTCGGTGGAGAAAAAGTGGCAAAAAATATGGGACGACGAAAAAACTTTTAAAACAGAACCCGACGCTAAAAAAAAGAAGTTCTATGCACTTGTGGAGTTCCCTTATCCTTCGGGGCAGGGTTTGCACGTTGGTCATCCAAGGCCTTACACTGCACTGGATATTGTTTCTAGAATGAAGCGTATGCAAGGGTATAATGTCTTATATCCTTTTGGGTGGGATGCGTTTGGTCTACCAACTGAAAACTATGCAATAAAAACTAAACGTCACCCGAAAGATGTAACTGATGAGAATATAAGGAACTTTAAAAAACAGGTTAAATCTTTGGGAATTTCCTTTGACTGGGACAGAGAGGTAAATACAACAGATCCGAGCTATTACAAGTGGACACAGTGGATTTTTTTAAAACTTTTTGAACGGGGATTAGCGTACAAGAAGGAAAGCAATGTTAATTTTTGTACTTCGTGTAAAGTGGTACTTGCTAACGAAGAGGTAGTCAACGGTGTTTGCGAAAGATGCTCTGGTGAAGTCATTAGAAAAGTCAAGTCGCAGTGGATGTTAAGAATAACTGCGTATGCACAAAGACTAATTGATGATTTGGAGACCGTTGATTACCCTGAACGGGTAAAACAACAGCAGATAAATTGGATAGGTAGATCCAGTGGTGCAGAGATAAGTTTTAAAACATCTACTGGCGATAGTGTGGTTGTTTATACAAGTAGACCAGAAACAATATATGGTGCTACTTTTTTGGTTTTGGCACCTGAACATCAGATGGTGGGGTCATGGCTAAAGGGCTCTGTAAAGAACGCTGAAGAGATAAAAAATTACATAGCCACGACTGCAAAAAAATCCGATTTGGCTCGTACGGATTTATCTCGCGAAAAAACAGGTATAAGGATAGAAGGAGTTTCTGCTGTTAATCCATTAACCGGAGATTCTATGCCGATATTTATCGCTGATTATGTTTTACCTGGATATGCTTCCGGTGCCATTATGGCTGTTCCTGCACATGATGAAAGAGATAAAGCGTTTGCGTTAAAGTTTAATATCAGTATTAAGCCTGTTATTAATGAAGAGAAAAATGTTCTCATAAATTCTGGAATTTTAGATGGGCTTTCTATTGACGCCGGAAAAGAAAAAATTATTTCTTACATCGAAGAGAAAGAAATAGGAAGAAAAAAAATAAATTATAAACTGCGAGATTGGGTATTTTCAAGACAACGATACTGGGGAGAGCCTATACCAATAGTTATCTGCTCAAAATGTGGTTATGTGCCACTAGAAGAGAGTGATCTTCCGTTAAGGCTACCTGACGTTGATAAATACGCACCTGGCCCGAATGGTGAGTCTCCACTTGAAGGTATACAGAATTGGGTAAACGTTAAGTGCCCTAAATGTGGCAAAGATGCCAAAAGAGAAACTGACACCATGCCACAGTGGGCAGGGTCTTCGTGGTATTACTTGCGGTATTTAGATCCTAATAACGATAAAGAGTTAGCTTCCAGGAAAATGATAGATTATTGGATGCCAGTTGATTGGTATAACGGCGGTATGGAGCACACAACTTTACATCTTTTGTACTCTAGATTTTGGCATAAATTTCTCTACGATATAGGTGTTGTGAATACTCCTGAGCCGTATGCCAAAAGGACAACGCACGGTGTTATTTTGGGAGAAAATAATGAAAAGATGAGTAAATCTAGAGGAAATGTAGTGAACCCGGATGATGTAGTCTCAGAGTACGGTGCAGATACTTTAAGACTTTACGAAATGTTTGTTGGTGATTTTGAAAAAGCAGCGCCGTGGAACACAAATAGCATAAAAGGATGCAGAAGATTTCTTGAAAGATACTGGGGTTTGCAGGATATTTTAAATAACAATTCCAGCGAAGAATCTTTGCAAAAAGAGTTTAACGAAACTGTAAAAAAGGTAACAAACGATGTACTGAACTTAAAGTTTAATACAGCTATCGCATCTCTTATGACTTTGATAAATTTAATATATGAAAAAGGCTACATTACTAGCGAAGAATTAAAACTTTTTTCTGTACTTTTAAATCCATTCGCTCCACATGTAACAGAGGAAGTATGGGAAAGGAATCGTTTAGGTAACGGAATGATTTGCGAGGAAAATTGGCCAGAGTACAAATTGTTGGATTCTTCGGAAGATAAAGTTACGATGGTTGTTCAAATTAATGGAAAAGTCCGTGATAACTTCGTTTGTGCTATAAATTTGCCAGAAAGTGAAGTTTTGAGCGTAGCTTTAAACCTTCCCAAAGTGAGAAAGTTTTTAGATGGAAAAGAGTTGTTGAGACACATCTATGTAAAGAATAAGATTATAAACTTGGTTATTACTTAGTAATGTTAGTTAAAAAGTTGCTTAGTTATGTATAGACGAAAACCAGAGGAAAAAGCTTGACCTTTTATGCTAGTTTGTGATTACTCTTTTAGTTTCTGCATGAAGTATTTTGCTTTTTGTAAACCTAATTTAATCCGCCGACTAAGGGCGCTCGCTGTTGCTGGTCGGTGGGTTATTCTGAATTCAATATTAATTCGAGAGTGTTATAATTATGGTAGTGTTTATGTGTTGAACATCTTAGTAGAGGTCTTTTTCCGCACGTAAGTGTTTTCAGTTACTACAGCGCAAAAAAGTTTTTGTGTTAACTTTAAGTACTTTTAGCTCAGAAAAGTTATCTACAATTAGCGCATGAGGTGCCGTGTTTTTGCTGCAGTTTGCCGATTTTTGACAAATTATACAAAATAAATTCGTTGAATTAAGGTTTAGATAGGCAATTTTTAGATAGTAAACTGGGGATGTTTTCTATGTTATGTTTATTTTTATTTCCTTAACTTATCAGTTCTGTATCTTTTGATTATGTTGTCCCGTTATATATTTTTTCTGCGAATCTTGGTTGATATCATTTTAAGCACGTTATTTTTTACAATAAGCAAATATCTCTATAAAATTGCTATTGTGTAAGCTGTTTTGTGGCAAGCAATTAGTTTCAAATTAAAACTGAATTGTTGCTTGCATCGTTTTGTGAAAAATTAAAGCATGTAGTTTATTACATAAAAAATTACAAATACTAAAGAAATGATGAAAAAATTGTTCCATGTTTTTAGTTCTATTTTTTTTGTCATTATTTTTTCCTCGTGTGCGTTGAGAAATGAAGATGAACCATCTGATAAAAGTATAAGAATTTCTGTGCCAAAAGATGCATCTGTTTTTAGTATAATGGGACTAGAAAAAGTAAGTGACGAAAGCAAAACAGATCATAAATACAGTATAGAATATTCCAGTAGTTATTCTGAGGTCATGGCAAATTTAGCTAGTAAAAAAATGGATGTTGCCTTCTTGCCTGTAAATCTTGCTAGTGTACTTTACAATAAAACTAAAGGAGATATAAAAATTTATGCTATAAACACTTTAAATAATATTTATTTAATTACTAATAATAAAACTTATAATTTGTCAAAAATAAATACGGTATATATTTTAAAAAATGAATTACATTTAAAACCAATCGTACAATTAATTCTTGGAGAGATTGGTATCGAAAATTTTGATTTTAAAATATTAGATGACAAATATGATTTAAACAATGATTTAGATAATACTGAGGATGAAACAGGAACAGCTTTTGTAATTTCACAACCATACTGTGAAAAATTTTTAGATAAGTATAAATTCAAAAATATTCGGATTACTAATTTTGGGGAGATGTGGGAAAAAATTGATGACAGAATGCCCATACCTACCAGCTGTATTGCTGTAAGAAAAGATTTTATAGAACATAGTGAAAAAGATTTTAAAAAATTTATAGAAGGATATATGAAGAATCAAAACTATGCAAACGAGAACCTACACGAAGCTAGTAGTTTTGCAAAATATACTTTAAATATCGATAAAGAAATTTTAACAAAAACGATACCAAAATGTAATTTAGTAAATATTACTGGAAGTTCTATGAAAGAAATAGTTGATAATTTTTTAAAAAAGATCAATAAACTTTCTCCAGAATTAATAGGTGGAAAACTTCCAGACAAAAATTTTTATGTTACGAGCTAAAACTAATGAAAATATGTTTAAAATTATACTCGCTAAGTGCGTAATAAATTAACGAAAAATAGACATTTTAGTCTAATTTTTTAATTGAGGGCATACTTCCGTTTACTTCTATGGTACACTTTTCCAAATGGCAAAATGACATAAGTTTTCCTTTGGAATTGAAGCGTCTTGCAGTTTTAAAATAAGATTATACAGTTATTGAGCTTTGTAGAATATCTTGATTAAAAACTAAATTAGACCTTTTTTAATAATCTCAAACAAACTAAAGTTAAATTTGGTATTATTTTTTGCATATAGAAAAAAAAATAAATAATCCGGGACAACAAAGTCGCTGTGGCAGTTTATTTTCATGGTTGGATTTATAACTAAAGCTATGCTTATAAAAACAGATGGTATTGTTATAAAAGAAAGCTCTTACTCTGAAAAAGATAAGTTAATGACTGTACTTACAAGAGACCTGGGAGTTATAAGGGCTTTTGCTAAAGGCAGTAAAAGTTTCAAACACAAAAACTTTTCTGCTACACAAATTTTGAATTATTCTGAGTTCGTTTTTTTGGCTAAGAATGGTATTTACACGCTACGCGAAGCCAGCTTAAAAAATACCTTTTTGGAAATCAGGGATAGTTTTGAATCTTTAATAATTGCGCAATACATATGTGAGTCTGTTTTACACTTAGTCAGAGAAAATATGGAATCCAACGACATTTTAAGATTAGTTCTAAATTCTGTCTATGCTCTTACGAAAAATAAATTTAATAAAAGAATAATTAAATCTGTTTTTGAGATTAAATTACTTTCTATATTGGGTTACCAGTTAGATTGCAATAAGTGCAAGTTATGCAAAAAGATTTTAGAATACTCCCAATATTTTCACACATCTGGCTTTATTTGCGAAAATTGCTTTCAAGAATTAAATTTTTACGAAAGGACTCAATGTATTAAGACTAATACTTCTGTACTGAACGCGATAACTTATATCACAGATGCACCATGCGGCTCCATGTTTTCTTTTAGCTTAAGTGATAAAAATCTGAAGACATTATCCCTTTTAACACAAAAATATATAATCACACACACTGAAAGAGCGATGAAAACATTAAAAATATATGAAGAATACTTTAGACTAAGCAAAAAAATTTAAAAATAGTTAAATAAAAGCAAATGAGAAGTAGCCGACATTAATAATAGCCGTAGCTCTAAGGTTGAACTGAACAGTAAAAGCAAAAATTTAAATTTTTACACAAGTCTTACCCACCCCGAATTAACCGTGAACAAACTTACCTGAAAAATGCACCACAATACTTAGGAGATCACCAGTGCATCCACGCGTTCTCGGGGCAAAAAGGTCACAGCATAAAATGCAGTAAAGCAAAAACCACAAGAATTGTATACATATATTAGACTACAGTACATTGGGGACCTCAAGCATCCTTTTCTCAGCTATAGATTCGCATCTTGCGCCCTTGCTTTCGTAATCGGCAAACGGCGCGAAATACTTATTCCGCCACGTGGAAAAAAATCGCCCTTAATTTCGATGTGTTTCAGAGCCACAAGTCTAATCAAATCTTCCACTATGGCACCTACAACACCTTCATGAAAGTCACCATAACTCCTAAAGATGAACAAATAAAGCTTCAAAGGCTTGCTCTCAACCAACTTTACACAAAGAACAAAGTATAGACTACATATATTGTCGCTAGGCTGACCAGCTATTGGACAAAAACAGGCAAACTTCGAACACTCGAAAGTGATCACGCAACCGTCTTCTTGATACTTATTAAAAAACGATTCAAGGACCTTAAGACTATAAACCCCTGCACACCTCATCTCCCCTTTTCCAAGCAAAGTGCTCCCCTTCAGATTCCTTCTGCAACTCTGGGCACAAAAACTCACCAAAATACCATGAATAATCTCACAGTAAACTCATTACAATATCCAAAGAAAGTAAAACAAACCAAGGTCACTAAAAACAATCGTCCACGGTCACAAAAAAGCTAAAATACAAAAAAAGAGTGCTCACATACAAATTACCTATTCTTTACCTTCAGGTTTCCCAAACAGAAGAGTTGACCAAGTTTTATAAAAATAATCAGCAGCATCTTTCATATCATCAAAGTAAGCCACAAATTTCGCCACCGAAGGCCAAGAAGTCTGGAACTCAGAAGATAGCTGCCTTTTCTTTTTCAACGCATCAAAAAGAGCTAACCTCTCACTTATTTGCATCTTCAATAGCTCAAGTTCCGCTTCTTTTTTAGCAAGTTCCAGCTTTTTTATATTATATTCATTGACATAATAGCCTAAGACGGCCCTAGGGTATTCTTTTAAATCCTCAGGCGCGAAACGCCAAGCCAAAAAGCCAGTACACAGAAGCGCCACTGCACCTGAGGCAAAGAACTTAACATCTTTCCCGATGTCACGAATTTCATCTTTCCATTTTTCGTAACTTGTTTTGTCTTTTCTAGTGAGTTTTTTTATCTGCTCAGTCATAAGTTGATAATACGCCAGATCCGTGGCTTGTTTAGCTAGGCTACTATAAGAAGGATTCAAAGCAGAGTCTTTTTCTAACGAACTGCTTGAGTTAGGCAAAGCGACCCCTTGCAACATAGTTTTTAATAACTCAATATCCGCCTCCATTTGTTCTAACTTGTTATCCCCTTTGCTTGATTCATCCTTCGCTTTTGCATCGGATTTTACCGCTGAAGTCATAGAAACCTCTTTGGATGCCTCACTGTCCTCTGCACTAACTACACACGACGAAATCACCGAAAAAGTGCAGGAAGAAACCAAAGCCGAAGAAATAAGTTTTCTCAATTCCAACATCAAAACACCACCTATCAAAAAACTTAAAGATATTGTACCATACAATGAAAATAATATCAAATTGAATAAAAAATGTCAACTTAACTTTTTCTAAAATGCTTTGTTTACTACATATAATAAAATATTGAAGATGGATGATTATTATGTCTATAGCACATAATAATTTGTAATTTACGTTTATTATACACGGACAATTTGTGTTTACAAAGCAAAAAGGAAATAAGGTTACGCTATCGTTGAGCCTTCAGGGGAACAAAATGCTCTAGTGCTTCAAGAAATATTGTTACAAAAAATATTTTATTGTTTATGAAGTGATTAAAATTACCGCAGAGAGATGAATTGCCGAAAAGCGTCACTCATAGCAGTTGTCTTTCTAATAAATAGCGATATTGGTTAGAAATATACTTAATACCTTAGTGCAAAAACTAAAATTCGGGGTACACTTACCATATGCTGGTGGATATATAGATGAAAATAATTAAAAAAGTTTAGAGTAATAGCTAAAATATATGTAAAGGCCAAAGGTATTCAAGGAAGTATATTTGCGCATAATGTTAAACGTCAGTTAAAAAACCATAAAGTTCTTAAATTGTTAATTGCTTGGTAGTTTTGGCATATGCGCCGGGAAACATTTTATTGCATTTTATGTGTTAGGAACAGTTTGTTATCGTGTTATTGTTTACGATGCCGCCCTCTTACAGCCAACAGTTAGCACGGTTCTGCAATGGGGCATTATGTCATAGCTATAAAATTGAGAAAACGTCTCATTGATGGTATTGACACTTTACTGTAATAAAAAAAAATTGAAAATTAAAAAACGGACACCATTAAAACGGACATACCAGACAAAAATACTGCCTCATTAATGAGCTATTGAGTATACTTCCAACTTTTCCCATCGATTATATTTTGGGTAATTTTTTATTCTTTTGGTTTCAAGCTTTAGCACACTTACTCGATTTTTTACCACAAAAAACATACTTTGATTATTATTACTTAATAAAAATTACAAATCAAAGATTATCTTATAGCTTGGTCGGCTGCTTTAGTAGCAAGAAAATCACACCTTTCGTTGTTTGCATTTCCGGCATGACCCTTAACCCATTTTACCTCTAAGCAATGTGTGGACATTAATGCTAGTAGTCTTTCCCAAAGATCTGTGTTAAGTGCCAATTTACCATCACTTTTTCTCCAACCCTTTTTTTGCCAACTTTTGGCCCACCCCTTCGCGATTGCATCGCAAAAATATTTAGAATCACTATAAATTACTAAATCACAAGGTTCCTTTAAGAGCTCCATAGCTTTTATTACTGCAGTAAGTTCCATTCTATTGTTTGTGGTCTTTTTTTCTGAGCCAAATATCTCTTTTTTTAAACCGTTATAATCTAATATCGCCGCCCAACCACCGTACCCCGGATTGCCTCGACAAGCTCCATCAGTATAAATGATTACTTTTTTCAAACCAAAAATCTCCCAAGAGAATTACGATTGTTACTTTAATAAAAATGTTACGGTATGTACATCAGATACAAATATTGCAGTAATCATTAGGTTAAAACAAAGACATAACGGCTTCAAGAATTATTTGAACAAGCATATAGTTTTTATAGTATACAAGAAATTTTAAAAAATAATGTAAATAGCACTAAAGTAACTGTTCAAACCATCTACTTTTGGGAAAGCATATGTTTCACTTTTTTTCCTTAATGCATATACCTTCTTTTTTCTGTGCCGACCGTTGTCTGCTCCGAATGACCCGAGAATAGCACGGTATCGTCGGGGAGCGTAAAGATCCGTTCGATGATGCTTCGACGCAGATCGATGAGGTTTCCACCCGGATATTGATAATTACCGATGTTGCCTTTGAAGATCGTGTCACCCACAAAGGCGATGCGGTCTTTTTCGGAATAGTAAACGACCGAATCCGTTGTATGACCCGGTGTATATATCACGCACAGAGAATACGACGGATCGGAACTAAGGCAAAGCAAATCTCCGTCGTTCACACGCTCTGCACCGTGTACGAGGATCGACGGCCCGCACAGCGCCGACAGGTTCCGATTTGCGTCAAGCAGATAATCATCGGCGGTTTTATATGCCAGCACAGGAATTTGCAGCGCCGATTGGAGTTTATCAACTGCGCCGATATGATCGAAGTGACCATGCGTCAAAAGAATCTTCTCAACCACCCATCCGTTTTCACGAATGAGAGTAAGAAGCTCTTGCGCCTGCGCGCCGGGATCGATGATAAATCCGTGCCTGGTAGCATCGTCGATATAGAAAAAGCAATTTTCCTCGAAATAACCCTTTACGGGCACCTCTGCGATCATACCGTCACCTCATCCTGCATCCGTCCGGTCCGCAGCTCATACCGCCCTCCAGTGCAACCTGCTCTTCTTCCATGACCTTCCATAGCGTTTTCTTCATATCCTCAACACTGAGAGCGCCGGAGATCCCGTATTTCCCGATGACGAAGTAAGGAACGGCGTGAATGCCATACCTTGCCGCTTCACGCTGATCGAGGATCACTTCGTCCTTATACTGACCCGAAGACAAAAGTGCCTTGACTTCTTCTGCGTTCAACCCGCAGTCCTCTCCAATCTGCTGTAGCAGTTCTTTATCCGCAAGTTCCTTGTTGTCCGTGAAATACGCCTTGAACAGTGTTTCGATCACCTTGTCTGCTATGTCAGCGCTTTTGCGCTGTGCAAGCTTTGTCAAACGGTGCGCATCCATCGTGTTCGTGAACAGCGTTGTTGCGTATCTGAAATTGATACCTTCGTCTCTGCCCATCTGGGAGATATGCTCGATAGACCGTGCGGCAAGCTCCATCGTCAGCCCGTATTTGTGAGCAAATCTCGTCTGCGTATCGCTTGTGGCATGTTCACCGGCGGAAGGATCAAGCTGAAACGCCTTCATCTCCAGTTCTATGTCTCCGATCTCAGGAATCTCCGAGATCGCCTTCTTTAGTCTTACCTCTCCGATATAGCAGTAGGGGCATGTATAATCCGACCAGTATGTGATTTTCATAAGAATTCTTCTTTCTTATCCTTAATAGAGCGTGTTCTATTAGATACTTGCTATTATACACCCGTTGTGCTAAAATGTCAATAGTAATCGAACAAGTTCTATTTAGAGGATTCCTATGACAAGAAAAAGCGGGAGACCGCCGAAGGCCAACGGAGAAACCAGCCGTCAGCAGATAATTGACGCGGCGATCAAAATCATCAAGAAAAAAGGCGCGGACGCTGTTACTGTCCGTAACGTCTGTCAAGAGGCGGATATCGGTACCGGCACGTTCTATTTTCATTTTCAGAACAAGGACGACCTGCTCATGTATTTTCTCCGTGAAATGCCGTTTGAAACCTGTGATCTGAATACTCCCATCAGCGATCCGGCAGGAAGATCAGTGGAGCTGTATATGCTGCTGATCGATCGGTATATGGAGCTGGGGATCGATTTTATGAAGAGCTTTTATTCCACAGGAAACAAGCCTCTATCCGCCTACTTTGGTGAGGAGGACGGTGCCTTTCCCACTGGAACAGTCATGGCACGGAATGAATCCGATATGTTTCTGGCGCAAGAGGCCGGAGTGATCAAAGCGGATGCCGACGCACATATGATCTGCATGGATATCTGCACAATCGTTAAGGGCTGCGTCTTTGAGTGGTGCCTTACGGATGGTAATATGGATATTCACGAAACTCTCAAAAAAATCTTATCAGGGTACATGACACAATACTTATCTTAAGTATATGGTTTTCTGTAACAAAAAACGCTCGCCAGCAAGAATGGATACAAAACACCGTTCAAGAAAAAACTGGATTTACTCAATAAACAAGCCCGTTAGGAGTTGAAATTAAATTAGACATGGGAGTCCGGATCGTAAGACTTTTTCGTTTAAGGTTTCATTTTTGAGCTTTTTGTTTTTCGTATCCAATTCGAAGTCCAGAATCAAGTGCCTGTAAACTCGCATGAAATCAGGAAAAACGAAACATCAACCTTTGCTGTCCAAATCCAGGAGATTCGGATTGCAAAGGACATCACACATGGTGCACCAGGAGGGATTCGAACCCCCGACCTTACGGTTCGTAGCCGAACGCTCTATCCAGCTAAGCTACTGGTACATCAACATAAAGAATTTTAACGCAAAAAAAAGTTTATGTCAATAGATAAGTATAAAAAGAATCTGACTAAATGAGATATACCGTCTATACAATAGATGATTGGCATTTTTTATTTTATATCATAAAATGGTACGCAAATGTACAAGAGCGACTTTTGGTGTA
>DFGJ01000011.1 GCA_002372375.1 Ruminococcaceae bacterium UBA3753 | reverse complement strand
ATTAAAATAGAAAATATTAAAAAATATCTAAATTAAGAAAAACGGGCTTAATTTTTTCTACTAAGGAATAAAAAAAGCCATAAAATAAAACTTATATACTTTCATTTTATTTTTACACAATATTTTATATATTTTTCTTTTTTAACAAATTTCATTTTTAACATCCTTGGTGCTATATTAACAAAAGTATGTAGAATACAGCTCTTTGTGTGTATTTTTAAATATTTTTGCATAAATTTTGCAGTGTAATTATGTAAATGGTCGAAAATTATAAATCTTGGAGCGTAAAACTTTTCTGTAAAAAAGCAGAGATCTTCATAATATAAATTATTATCAGCATAGAAAATGTGACACTAAAAATTTATTGCAAGAGGGTATATTTTAAATGTTTAACTTTAAAAATTTTGTAGTAAAAATTCTAAAAAAAATCGGATTAATAAAATCTGTACATTACATTAACGGACCAGAAACCCTGCCCGCACCTCTTTCACACAAAGAAGAAGAACAGGTTATAGCAAGAATAAAAAACGGAGAGGAAAATGCCAGAGAAGTGTTAGTTACTCATAACTTAAGGCTAGTTGTATACATAGCAAAAAAGTTTGAATCAAGTAATGTTTGTGTAGAAGATCTTGTATCCATTGGAACGATCGGACTTATGAAAGCGGTTAATACCTTTTGCCCTGAAAAAAATATAAAACTCGCAACCTACGCCTCTAGGTGCATTGAAAACGAAATACTTATGTTTCTTAGAAAGAGTTCGCAGCTAAAAGGTGAGGTATCCATAGATGAACCACTAAATGTAGACTGGGATGGCAACGAACTTTTACTTTCAGATATCCTGGGAAGCGATCAAGATATTGTTAACAAAGATATAGAAAAAGAATCTGAGTGCAAAGTTGTTAGGGGTGTTGTATCATCTTTAGGTGAACGCGAAAAAAATATAATGGAGCTTCGTTTCGGATTATCTGGTAAGAGGGAGCACACTCAGAAAGAAGTAGCGGACTTTTTGGGGATATCTCAGTCGTATATATCGCGGCTGGAAAAACGAATTATGCTTAAACTGAAACGCGAATTAGAGCGGGTCAGCTGAGTTTTTACGAAGCACTCGTCTACGTTTCCACCTATACTAGACCACAAAGAATTTCCAAATAAACACTTTAAGTACATATTTTCAGACTGTTTAAAGTAAGTGGGTTGATCAATATAATCCTTTTAAAATATCAGCGAACAAGGCTTTGTGTTAAATTTAACAAAAAACTAAAATGCCCCAGGAAAATAGAAAACTTAATCTAACATTTCGGCATAGAGGAAGAGTAAAAAATTTATACAGCAAAAAAAGGATGTAACACAAATGCACCGGAAACAGCATATTCACAACATTTTAACTAAAAAACCAAAATACATTTTGACGCGGAGCCCGCAACTATTGATTACATTTCTTGAGAAACCTACAACGACCATTATCAACTTTTTCTCGAAGCTCTAAAATACCACGATCTATCAGCTCATCCATTGCCTCCTTTATGTTAAGTTCACGCCATTTCCCGTACCCTGCACCACTATAACCGGGATCTCTTCTTCGTTCCGCGAAGATGACCTTACCGTTGCTATCATACTCTCTATAATATTGCGGTCCATATACGAGATACTCCAGATTTTTCAATATTTCCACTACTTTCCAAGACGTAATCACCACAATATCACTGTTTCTTGTTCTGGCTCTGTCTAAATCATTCTGTAAAAATTTTATAGTAGATGCTATAGGTTCAACCCTGTATGAATGAGACATATCTTTCGCCAATCGGCAATTTCCGTGATTGGGATCGTGTAATTTATCGCAAAATATTCCAAAACTCCTCTTGTATTCTTCCCTATCCTTGCTAACGTATTTGTCACGTTCCACTGCCCACTTTTCGACATCATCTGGGCTAAGACCTGGTAACAAATGTTCATTTGCATCGTCAAAAAAACTACGTACACGTTTATATAAATCGGTGAATCTTTCACAGGCCTCCGTGTTGAAAACATTTACGTTGGCAGGAGTTTCATCACCTTTTTTTAACAAGTTAGATTTAATAAAACGCACTTGTTCTTTAACAGGCAAATTATAAAAAGGGTCAGGACTTTGACGTGTAAAATAGTATAGCTTGCGGTACTTTTCGTTGTTGAGTATTAATTTATATATCTCATCAATTTCCTGCAATCTTTTCTCAGCTTCACTCAATACAGGACCAACCTTTTTCCCTATTAGATCAAAACTAAAAAAATTTTTCTGCTGTTCCCAAGATTCTGGGACCTTCTTTAACAAACCTTCTAGCTTTAAATCATTCAGTTCTTTGTCGTTTTTATCATTACTTTTCTGAATTGTACTCTTTTCTTTGTCATTCTTACCTAAAAAGTAATACAATACAGGTAATGCAGCACACAACACCTTGCCGGCAGTAAACAATAAACTTTTTACATTATTTTTAACAAAGCCCCACAATCCCTCTTTTTTCAAATTCAAAAAATTTTCCTGCCGTTTCCTAGATTCTGGGACCTTCTTTAACAAATCTTCTAGCTCTTTATCTTGCACCTCAGACTTAGGAACGTTATTCCATAAATTATTTGGTTTTTTCCACTCTTTCGCTTGCAAACACGTTGTCGGAGTAAACACAAACGACACAGCCGCCGCTGCTAAAAAGCCTCCACAATACTTTTTATTCATATATCCGTACCTCTTAAAAATTTTACTTAAGGCACTTCAGTCATTATAAAACGAGGAGGGCAAAAAGTCAATTATAAAAAAATAAAAAAATATTAATTTATAATTTGAATACACAAAATTTACTATTTACTAGGCCAGTAATAATAATCGCTTTGTCTTTAAGGTTTTGCTTAGAAGAATTCGACATTTGTTACGGTTCTCAAAAAGAGTCATTATGTATGTCAACTCAAGGCTCTTACTACTGAACGCTAATTTTGTGACTTTTACGTCATAAAGATGAAGACACGATACATTATAAAACCACGACAAAAATTTGCGTTCATACGATTTCTCTAAATTTTAACTATACTTATTCGCAGAGTACCCAAAGATCTGTAATCAACAGTCGGGTTGTTCTAGCAAGTCGGCTAGCAAATTCATTTTCTTACAAATTTGAATGAATTTATAGAACTTTTACCATTATTACTTGGAAGATTCTTTTTAAATTAACACTACTGCCATACCGTGTTTGGACAGCCACGCGGCAGAAAGACCGCTTCTATAGGGTTAAACACTGAAAAGATAGCAAAAAAATTGTCGATTACTTTTTCGTACATCTCTTTATGAGAATAAACGTCATCTAGCCTTCACACATCTTTCGCCAAATTTAACCATTTTTGTAGGATCCCATTTCTTAAATTGTTTCTATTTCTTTAATTAAAGATTCGATAATACTGCCTTCATCGACTTTTTTTAAAATTTCACCTTTTTTAAAAATAATAGCACAACCATCACCACCAGCAATGCCTATATCTGCTTCCTTGGCTTCTCCCGGCCCATTTACAGCACAACCCATAATTGCAACTTTTATATTTTTTTTGCAACCAGATAACCTTTTTTTTACGTCTTTAGTTATTTTTATTATGTCTATTTTAGTTCGGCCACATGTCGGGCAAGCTATCACTTCTGGACCATAATCTTTCAACAGTCCAACAGAATAAAGTATATCTCTTGCGCAAAGCACTTCTTTCTGCGGGGTGTCTGTTAGAGTAACCCGTATAGTGTCACCTATACCATTTAAAAGTAAGGTGCCTATCCCGACAGCAGACTTTACGACAGCTAAGTTGCCGTTACCTGTTTCGGTAATCCCCAAGTGAAGGGGATACTCGCACGCATTAGCTATCATTTCGTAAGCTTTTACAGACGTCATCACATCAGATGACTTCACTGACAGGACTAAATTATAAAAATCTAAGCTTTCAAACAGTTCAATGCTTCTAAGAGCGCTTTCAAAAAGTGCCTCCGAATTAGGTGAGCCGTATTTTTCCAGTATATCCTTTTCTAGAGACCCAGAGTTGATGCCTACTCTAATGGGGATATTTTTCTTTTGGCAAGTGACTACGATTTTTTTTATATTCTGTTTGGATCCTATATTCCCTGGGTTTATGCGGATCTTATCAGCACCGGCAGCTACTGCCTCAACGGCCAATTTATAGTCAAAGTGGATATCTGCCACAACTGGCATATTAGTATTTTCTTTAAGTTTTTCTAGTAGATTTAGCGATTCTTTGTCAGGTATGGCCACTCTTATTATGTTACAGCCTAATTTTTGTAAACTTAAAGCTTCATTTATGTTAGACCCGATGTCCTTAGTGTCAATGTTCAGCATGGACTGCACGCAAATAGGGTTATTGCCCCCTATCTTAACATTCCCAATGCCCACAACTTTGCAGTTCCTTCTCACTTTCGTAAATGAACCAAACTTATTCGAAGAAGCATCTTCCATAAAAATATTTCTCTTTTTAAAACACTATAATTTAAACTATACTCTAAATTGATCAATTTGTAAACTATTATTTAAATTGTAATATAAACGAAATAGTTTCACAATAATAAATGCATTGTTTTTTAATTTTAGATTTAGTATTATATATTGGTAACGTTACAAATTCTAGAATAAAATCTATACTTCATTGGGGTTGTTGTATGCCAAAACGTTTGAAGACTTTGGTTGTTTTTTTGCTTTTATTTGTGGATAGTTTTTGTTCTGGTACACTAGTAGCTTTTGCAAAAAGCAAAAAAAAGGCAATAGTTTATGTTTCAGGTATGTTGAATAGTTCACTGCACAACAAAAATAATAATGGTGAAACAGTTTGGTTAAATTTTAACCCGTTATCTTTAATACGATTTATGAAGAATTACAAGCTTTTAAGTTTTGATGAAAGTGGATTGCCAGTTAATACAAACATTGAAGCATCTACTCCGTGCAAAAATTTAGATATCAAAGGTGAAGAGGATATAAAGATCTATGGTGTTGCAAGTAATGACAAAAAGATTGTTAGTATGCTCAATGATACATTTGGACCTAAAACTGATTATGATTGTGACATAGTAAAGTACAACTACGATTGGCGAAAAAGTGTACGTGACGTTTCTGAGGATCTTTTAGGACTTTTCGATGAATATGACTCTATTTGCTTTGTTGCGTATTCATTGGGATGCTTGGTGGTTAGTAGTGCTATTGCGAAAGTATCCGGTAATCAGGAAAAACTTTCAAAAATTCAGTGTTGCATTTTTATCGCTGGACCTTTTAACGGATCAATTAAAGTGTGGCATATGTTGGAAAATGGATTTTACACTGGAAACCGTTTCGTAGATTTTTTTATTTATTTGCTAGGTATAAAGAAAATAACTGAGGATTTGGTTAGAAATTATCCTTCAATGTATGAACTTTTACCAAACAGTGTGTACTTTGAAATAGAGCCCGCTGATGCAAAATTATGCCAAAAATGTGATGAAGAATACACAGTGATTAACAGTTTTTCAGATATGAATAGATACATCGAGGAGAGCGAATGGTATAAGAAGAGCAGTGGGGAAGTCAAGGACTTTATAATTAAAGCTAACGATACAAAAAAAGAAATTGCAGAGAAAGTAAAAGAATATTTAGCAAATAGTGGCAAATGCTTTTACATATATGGGACTGGAATAGATACTGAATGCAGGTTAGGTTATTCAATTAGTGGTAATCTAGATGTGTTTTCAATGACCGATGGCGATGACACTGTTGCATTTTTGAGCTCTTGCCCTCGTGGAGTGGACGGGCCCAATGTGTCTACTGTAAAAGGAGTGCCACATAACTTACTGGTAAAAAATGATGGTGTTATAGAGAAAGTTTCCGATATATTAAAAAAGTTTGTTTTTAGGCACTAGACAGTTTTTAAGTTAATAAAACGGACTTATACGTAAGCAGGCAGAAGGTTGTCATTCAACTTTATTCAGTGTTTTATCGGTAGATTAACAGGCTATAAGGTTTTTTGTGTTTCTTTATACTAATTTGGTGTTTCTATATTTTTATTGCTCTAATCCAGTGTGTACGCTGGCCAACTTCCTCGTCGTTTGAACACATTTTACCGAAGGATTATCGGTTCCAGAGTATTTTTGGTATATTTTACTATTTTTTATAAAAATAATCTAACTATAATCCATTATAAAAAGTTTATACAAAAATGCCTTACAGTCGTACTAAAAGCATATAAAACAAGAGTCCAGAGTACGGCACTGTGTATAAAAAATAAAAATTCTTGTTCGTTTTGATATTAACAAAAACAGACCCAAAAAATAGTTTTTAGCTTCAAAGAGAAAGTATTCACAGGTTACAGTGCAGTTTTAAAACATAGTCTTTAAACCGGGAACCGTAAATACAGTGATATGTATGAAAAAAACAAAAATCATTTTTGATGGTACCAAAAACAGACCCAAACAACAGATTTTAGCTTTTAAGAAAAAGTATTCCCAGGTTACAGTGTATTTTTAAAACATAGCCTTTAAACCGGGAGTCGCAAATACAGAGCTGTGTATAAAAATCACAAAAATCATTCGTCTGTTTTGATATTAACAAAAACAGACCCAAAAAATAGTTTTTAGCTTCAAAGAGAAAGTATTCACAGGTTACAGTGCATTTTTAAAACATAGCCTTTAAACCGGGAGTTGCAAATACAGTGCTGTGTATAAAAAAACAAAAGAATCATTCGTCCGTTACGATGGTGCTAAAGACAGAATAGTTTTTAGCTTCAAAAAAACGTAGAATACAGTACAACTTCGAGTTATAGCCTTTAAACTAGGAATCTCAGTGCTTTACATAAAAAACAAAAATTATCCTTTCGTTTTTATAGTGTTAAAGACAGACAGCCAGAGCAGCAGCCTTTTTTAGTTTCAAAGAAAAAAGATCTACAGGTTACAGTGATATTTCTCAATTATAGCCTTTCAAATTTTAAAATCTATTACCATCATTTTATTGGTAACATTTAGTCCTATTTTTCGCAGTCATAAACTTAAGTTTTAGAAAAAGAAAAAAGGCTAAAGCTAACATTGCAAAAATGTATAGATTAGCGTAAAGAGTATTGAAGATAAAAAAACAGCCATATCGTGCGGCGATTAAAAAAGCTAAAACCGAAACCGACCGCCACACCTCTCTGCGTTTGAGGCACGATTTAACTTGGAGTGTCTGTTTTCAGCGCTGCTTAGGAATTCACAGCTACTCGCCATATAAGGCTCGATTCAATCGGCCCGCTCCCTACACAAACTTCTAAAACTAGCAGTGCTTGCTTTGCGCTTCACTATGGCCCGGACTACAAAGTTTTCTATTTGCAAATCACAGGCATAGCGTCTTTTCTAGACAAGTTAATCTTTCCTTGTGCGTCTATCTCGACGATTTTTACCAAAATTGGGTCACCTGATTTCACAAAATCATCAATATTTTCTATCCTTTTATTATCCAACTGGGATATATGACAAAAGCCCTCTTTACCAGGAAAAATTTCTACAAACGCACCGTACTTAACCACTTTCGTGACTTTGCCACTATAAATCTCTCCGACCTTAACTTCTCTAGCAATACTCTTTATAATTTCCAAGGCTTCTTTGCACTTTTCAATATCCGACCCGTTGATAAAAACTTTACCGTCATCGGCGATTTCTACCTTACAGTCATAATCCGCGCACAACTTTTGAACCACTTTACCACCTGAACCGATAACATCTTTTATTTTATCAATAGCAATAACGCCAACGACCAACTTCGGCGCGTACTTGGAAAGAGACTTCCTTGGTCTGCTTATCGTCTTCAATATAACGTCATTCAATATTTTAGCCCTAGCCTCACGTGTTTTTCTTAAGGCCTCTTCAATGATGTCAAAAGATAACCCGCGAATTTTCGTGTCCACTTGGATTGCAGTTATGCCCTTTTCGGTGCCGGCAACCTTAAAATCCATATCCCCAAAAAAATCCTCTAACCCCTGAATGTCGACCATCGTAACCCAGTGATCTTTGTCTTTAAAAACCAGACCGCACGAAATACCAGCTACAGGCGATGTAATTGGTACACCCGCATCCATCAAAGCAAGAGTAGACCCGCAAACTGAACCCTGTGACGTAGAACCGTTCGACGACAAAACATCGCTAACAACTCGGATCGTGTATGGAAAGTCCTCCTCCTTGGGTATAACTGGCAAAAGCGCCCTTTCGGCCAACGCACCGTGGCCTATCTCTCTCCTCCCCGGAGCACGCAGCGACCTAGCCTCACCCACAGAATAAGCCGGAAAATTATAGTGATGAATGTACCTTTTTTCATGCTCACCATAAAGGTTATCTACAAGCTGCCTGTCTTTAATAGAGCCAAGAGTAACAGTAGAAAGCACTTGCGTCTGCCCGCGCGTGAAAACGGCAGAACCGTGTGCTCTGGGTAAAAGACCTACCTCCGCACTAAGTTTACGAAGCTCATCCAATTTTCTACCATCAACCCTTTTACCGTAACGGTATATCCACGTGCGAACTATTTCTTTTTGTAACAAGTAAAGATAATTATCAAATTTTTCAGTATAGTCCGGATAAATCTCAGAAAATTTGTCTCGCACACCCTCATAAATTGAAGACAAACTAGCCGCACGTTCAGACTTTTCCTTCTTCTGCAGTGCACATTTTAAATCTTTAGTCGAAAAATCTGCAATTTGCCTAAAGATATCTTCACAAAGTATTTCTTTTTCATAAGTGCGCTTGCCCTTACCAATGCCTTTTTGGATGTTTTCTATAAAACTTATAATCTTTTGATTAAACCTATGTCCTTCACGAATAGCTTGCATCACGATTTCATCGGGCACTTCCTTGGCTGCCGCCTCTACCATAGTAACCAAGTCGCTGGTAGAAACAACCGTCGTGAGCATGTCAGAAGTCTCGACCAGTTTACTCGACGGGTTAAAGAGAAATCTGTCACCAACTATTCCAACGTTAGTAGCAGCAATCGGACCATCCCATGGTACATCAGATACGCAAAGGGCTGCAGAAGTACCTACTATAGACGCTATCTCAGGCGATGAATCCGGGTCCATTGAAAAAACAGTACAAACTACGCTTACTTCATTACGTAGATCTTTGGGAAATAGAGGACGTATAGACCTATCTATAAGCCTTGCGGTTAAAATGGCCCGCTCAGATGGTTTTCCCTCACGTCTGCCAAAAGACGCAGGAACCCTACCACAAGCATAGAATTTTTCCTCATAATCCACAGACAGAGGGAAAAAATCCACATCCTCTTTTGGTTTGTCAGTACAGCAAACAGTCACACCCACCACTGTCTCGCCATATCGCACAAAACAAGAACCATTTGCTAACTCAGAATATTTGCCAAACTCCAAAACCAAACTTTTTCCCAAAAGCTCAACACAGTAAGTCTCTTTACTTCCTTGCATACAAATGCCGAACTGATGAACGGCAGCCCCCAAACATATTATCTACACCTAATTTACAAAACAAAAAGTATACACAACCACACCGCACCAACCACAAGGAGTCATCACACGTAAACAGATTAAGCGCAGCGCAACAGACCACCAACGAAAAAACGGCACACACTATTTGCGCAGGCCCAAACTGGCAACTAAATTTCTGTAACGATCTATACTACGCCTCTTTAAATAGTTAAGCAAACTTTTCCTATTGCCTACCATCTTAAAAAGTCCTCTCCTCGAATGGTGATCTTTTTTGTGAAGCTTCAAATGCTCCGTCAAGTCAGAGATTCTTTTAGTTAAAATTGCTATTTGAACTTCTGGTGAACCCGTATCACCGTCGTGCGTCGCGTACCTGCCAATAATATCTCTTTTTTCAGACTTAAACATAAAAAAACCTTCTCGAGTAGAATTACAAATATGACGTCATTGTATCTTAGCAGAAAATAAAAATCAAGCAGAAACTAAATAAAGTCGCCCAAAAATTTTTTATATTGCAAAATTTTTAAAGCATATCAAGCTTTATGTAAATGTAAAATTTTCTCATTTGTCAAACCGTCATTACAAAATTTGATAGGTTGTTTCAGATATGTGAAGTAGTAATAAGGAGAAAATGTTCAAAAGCAGTGCTAAAATTGAACATAAAGCTCAATAATTATCAGGCTATATTCTGATTTTAATTTAATTCTAAATAATCCAGAACTTTCACCCAAACGAATTTTTATCAGCAAGTTTACACCTGTGAGCTATTCTTGAGCGAAGTCTTTTTAATTTATAATCTTTAAAAACGGAGGAAATAAATTCGGCAGTTAATTTTTCGATTATAGCACTTGCTTACATTTTTTTGGTACCTGCTATGTAAGCTGATTTAACTAATGTTTAGAACATTCCCATTTACTCATAAAGTTATCGAAAGATTAAAGTTAACGGCTTCACACTAATTAAATTTGTATGCTATTTTTAATGACTCTCCTTTTTTCGATATTTCATGCGTTTAAGTGAATTACTAATTTTCCACAAGCGCCTCACTTTAATAACTAACAAACTGCTGCTACTAAGCCTGAACTGCCAGCTTTCACTACCTGAATCTATTAAATTTAAAGGCCACATCTCAAACTCACTACCGCGGTCAATCAAACTTAATTGACAATTTTTTATCTTTAACTAACCTTTTAGAATATTGTTCGCGCCCACTTTTTCTATTATTTACGACGTTTGCTAATCGTTACAAAATACCTTTCACTAAATTCATGATTTTTAAGACAGTTTCGTTGAGATTCATATTGCTGGAGTCCAAGAATACTGCGTCCTCTGCTACCTTAAGAGGCGCAACTTTCCTTCTAGAGTCCTCATTGTCCCTCTCAACAATTTCTTTTAAAACATCATTAAAAATAACATTTTTATGTCCATTTTCTTTTAATTCCAAAAATCTTCTTTGTGCACGAACTTCTGGTTTAGCTGTCAAAAATATTTTTAAATTAGCTTGCGGCAAAACTACTGTACCTATGTCCCTACCATCCATAATAACGTTGTTTTCTTTCGCAACATTTCTTTGTATAACTATCAAGAAATTTCTTATCAGTTTCTCTCTCGATATTTTTGATGCTATTTTTGCGATTTCTTCATTCCTTAAAAGCTCTGTAATATTTTCGCCATTTAAGAAAGTACTTTGACTATTATCTTTGAATTCTACTTTTATATCAATTTTCTTTAATTCATTTGCGCTAAATCCGCTAAATATTTCATTTTTTACAGCATAATAAGCTATGGCCCTGTATAAAGCACCAGTATCCAGATGAAAAAAACCTAATTTTTTAGCGACTTCTTGCGAGACACTACTTTTACCCACGCCAGATGGGCCATCGATTGCTACAGCTATCATAAACCAACATTACTTCCTAAAAACCGACTCAGCTTGGCACTGTATATTTTAAATTCGTAGAATAATGTTAACCCAAAACAAGGATCGGTGTCAAAGGTAGTCGAGGCACTGCAGGAACAAGTGCCTTGCTAAAACACAGACATGACAGGCAACACTGCCGCCCATGAAAAGAATAATTAAGTTGTCGATTATGCTTTTGGTCTTTCTAATTTCCCCTGTTTAGAGAATTTTTTTACTCTTTAGACCTTACACTCGAACGAACACATCTGTTTTTTGCGCTGTCAAACGTTGCTACAGCTATCATAAACCAGCATTACTTCCTAAAAACTGACCGGTTTGGAACTGTATATTTTAAATTCGTAAAATGATGTTGAACCAAACGTGGATAGATGTCAAAACTATAAATAAGGGGATGCACCAGAAATGGGTGCTCCAGGCGGAACTACACTCACGAGCAGAAAAAGAAGAGGTGGTTGTTGATCATGCTCTTAATCTTTTTTAATTGCCAGTTGCCTTAGACAATTTTTCCGTTCTTTACGTCTTTTGTTCTAACATACCTAAACTTTTTTTGCACTGTCAAACTAGGAAACAAAAAACATAAAAGACTTGTTTACCATTTAATGATCTTCATGTTTGGGTATACAAACTTTAATACAGAGTCACTATAGTTTCGGTCTAAAAATCGTTCTAGATTATTCCTTGGTGGCACCCCATTTATGCGCTTCGAATAACGCCAAACTGCAGCAGAAGATACACACATATTGAACGACATAAATATTAATAATATCCACGTCGCTATCTTACCTATTTTTACCGGAAAAGACTCTATCCAATCAGAAATTTTTGGATAAATTTTCCTTAACCACAGAAGACCTAAAAAACCCCAGCACAGGGAATAAGCTAAATTGGTGCGGCCGTTGAAATTAAACTTGGTTCCCGCATAGCTCCACGAAACAGTACCCAGAGCAATTTCTTGGATGAAACTACACAGATACTCATATCCGCCACCGAACAACATAGAAAAAAAGAAAACTTTGATATTACCGCATCCAGCGAGGCGCGTCGATAGCAATGTCATAACAACTGTCCCAAACCCATAAACTGGATTGAATGGGCCGTAAATAACTCCCCACCGTACTTCGAAGTGTCCGCCCAAAACAAGGCAGTACAGTGTTTCCACCAAAACGCCGACGACACATCCAACAAAAAACAGCCAAAAGAGCTTATAAAAGCCCAATCCCTTGGCAAAAATTTTACTTTTTGCGTCTTTGTTCCCTTCCAATACTGCTTTAAATCTTTCCTAAATTTTTTATTAAAAATGGCACACCTGTACCCTCATCTATTTTGTTCCAAAAATCCTATCGCCTGCGTCTCCAAGCCCGGGTACTATATACCCTTTTTCATTCAGTCGTTCGTCTTTTGCAGCGCAGTATATGGAAACATCCGGGTGGGCCTTAGTCAGGTTTTCTATCCCATCTGGCGAAGCGATTATACACATGAACTTTAGATTTCTAGGCCCAAATTCTTTAATCTTAGTAATGGCATCTACAGCAGTTCCCCCAGTAGCCAACATCGGGTCTAAAATTATAACTTCGCGCTGAGCAATGTCTTTCGGTAATTTGCTGTAATACGATTGTGGCTTCAAAGTTTCAGGATCGCGGTAAAGCCCAATGTGTCCGATCTTAGCAGCCGGAATCAATCTTCTCACACCTGCCTCCATGCCTATACCGGCCCGCAAAATAGGCACGAAAGCAAGCTTTCTGCCCGACAGCACCTTAGTTTTTGCCACAGAGATCGGTGTTTCAATCTCCACTTCTTTGAGTGGCAAATCCCTCGTAGCCTCATAGCACATAAGCATAGCGACTTCAGCAATTATCTCTCTAAAATCTTTAGAACCAGTATTTTTATCTCTCAGCAATGATAACTTGTGCTGTATAAGGGGATGATCCATAAAAAACACAGACATAGGACAAAGTACCTTCCAAAATATACCGAATCCAAAAACACTTCGATGTTAGCATATTTCGTTTTATTTTTCAACTTATTTATCACATTGTTGGTCTCAAAAGGCAATAGGAAAAATTTAAATTTTTATTTCTTTATTTATTTTTATGAAATTTAAAAATGTTTAATTTTACTTATAAATTTATAAACTTTGTGATTTATTCGTCTACATTCTGTTTTATGATGATTCCGTGTAGAAAAATTAAATTTTTCAGGTATTTAATTTTAATATTTATAAAACTTTTATAAAATCGATTGATGTTTTCTTTTTGTACAAAAGTTAACGTCCGTGTATCTCTTTCAGTAACGCCAAAGATAGACAGAAAAATCTGAATTTTTGTTTGTTTTGTCACTATATTTCTTATCGCTTATTTTTAATTAGTATTTTATCAATACATGTCTTTGTATTTTACAGTGCGGCAGACTTTGTGCGAAAATATTACACATTTAATTAAACTTCTTGTATCATAACACGCGACTATTTTGTATGCCCATAAGCCTAAATATTGACGATCATATCTTCGCTCGGACAAATTTTATGAGTTAATGCTATGGAAACATTTAATTTGATCGTGAATTTTATTAGTTAAATAAGATAAAGTAAATGAATACAAGGCGAATCAAATTCTTCATTCTTGGTTTTGACTCCTAGCAATGCAAAATTTTGGCATGTTCAAACATATAGTTTTAAGCAGCAAGAGTCGGTAATTATTAGAAAACTTGAATAATTATTTGGTAATTTGTAACAACTCAGTATCTTTCTTATGAAGTTATAAAAATTTTGTATTGTTTTTGAATTCTAAATCCTATATAATTAAAAATATTAAATTCGTTCTTTGTTTTGAGGAGGGTTTTGTTATGAGAAAAGGTTTAAGTGCGTCTTTAATTTCGAGTATAGGCGTTGGTAGTTGCTGTGCTTCGGCGAATTTAAGTATTCCAAAAGCTGGTGTGGATGGAAGTCAGTTAGTTAAAAATAAAGAGAATTTTTGTGGCGAGAGTAAAAAAGCTAGAGGTGCTTCGGCGGACTTAAGTGTTCCAAAAGCTGGTTTGGATGAAAATCAGGTAGTTCAAAATAAGGAGTCTTTTGGTGGCAAGAATGAAAAAATTAGCGGTGGTTCCGATACGCAGAATAAAAAACCGTGGTGGCGGTTTGGCTTTATACCTGATTGGTTTAAGGCTGCTTGGTGGGAAGCTAGTGCGGTTGCGAATATTGTTTTTTTAAGTCTAGTCTGTTACTACTGGTCGGATATCCTGGTTGTGTTGAGCAGGTAGTTCGCTTTGTAAGTGCTCGTCAGGGCGCTTTTTTGTAGTAATTTTGGTGCGTTTAATCTTTTGACGAGACGCTTTTTGTTTTCTGAATAGTTTACGGATTTTTTCTTGTCTCGTTCATTGTCGTGCGAATTTTTAGTATTTTTTGTTATATTGGAAAGTTTTTAATTTTTGACTTTTTCTTAAAGTTTGTTCCTCTTGGGATTATTTATTAGCTAGGCTTGTTTAGATTTTGTTCAACGAATTTTTTTAGACGGTGGTTCTTGTCGCTGATCCTTTTTTTTGATGATTTAATAGTTGTTCTGTTTATTTTATTTTGAAAGTCATATTTTACAAAAAATACCTATAGTGCTTATCACTATAGGTATTTTAAAAACTAGGATATTCTTTGCCAACAGTACGCAACTAAATATGGTGGCATGTTGTTATGTGACTGATCTCCACCGGTTCTCGCTGTAAATAATCTATAAGTGCTTTTTCCGAATCCTTCGCCTGAAGCCGGTCCTGTAGATGTTTGTATATCTCCATAAACGCTGTATCCTTCACCGTCGCATAGCCTGTGATTGTGGTTTGGTATTTCACTAGTCGTTAATTTATGTGTTGCCTCACCGCCAGTCGTGCCTGCCAGATAAGTGTCGCCCGCTGCTAAAAGAAAAGTGTCCTTTATCTGGTTCCAGGTTCCTCCGAACAAAGTCGACGGTGAAGCGTTATTCGCACTAAAATAGTAACTTCCAACGGGATATATTAGGTCTATGAGACTACTTTTAAAATTTGTGACTGCAGCTGAAGCACTTGTGGCACCTGTGCCACCTTGTGATA
>DFGJ01000040.1 GCA_002372375.1 Ruminococcaceae bacterium UBA3753 | reverse complement strand
TTTAATGTCTCTGGTGGAAGATGTGAGGCTTGCCAAGGCGACGGCGAAACAAAAATAGAGATGCATTTCTTGCCAGATGTGTATGTCCCATGTGATATTTGTGGTGGGACTCGTTATAACAAAGAAACTCTAAAAATCCAATATAAGGGGAAAAACATACATGATGTCTTGGAAATGACAGCAGAAGAAGCTGCCGATTTTTTCAGCAATATACCTAGAATATACTCTAAGTTAAAAATACTCTGTGATGTTGGTCTTTCTTATATAAAATTGGGGCAAAGCGCTACCACACTTTCAGGTGGTGAAGCTCAAAGAGTAAAGCTTGCAACAGAACTTTCTAAAAGAGCAACAGGAAGGACTATTTACATTTTAGATGAACCCACCACTGGGCTCCATATTTCAGATGTTCACAAATTGGTAAACATCCTGCAAAGGTTAGTGGATTTAGGTAACACTGTAGTCACGATAGAGCATAATCTCGATTTTATAAAGACTGCGGATTATATCATAGACATCGGTCCTGAGGGGGGCGACGCTGGCGGCAGAGTTATAGCGCAAGGTACGCCAGAAGAAATAACAGAGTGCGAAGATTCTTTTACAGGAGAATTTTTAAAGAAATATTTCTAAACTTAAATGGGGAAATAATCCCATTACAGTTTGAATATACTTGGCATTTTTAATTAAAATCAAATTTGACTTTTTTCTCAAAATTTGTTAGAATGCATTTGACTTTTTTTTGGGGGGCTTCGTGGCATGTATAAAAGATTTATTTCAACAACTTTGCTTTTTGGTGTTTTAAGCGGCTTGGCATGCTCAAGCGTTAGTGGCATAGAGAAAGGATTTAAGAATGGAAAGGATAAAAAAGATGAGGTTATAGTTGTGTCAGGCTCAGAGGACCAGGAAAAAAGCAAAAAAAGGGGGGGTATAGACAGTGATTCTTTAATTAAGGGTGCAGCTCTTGCAGCAATGGGTAGTTTGGCTGGCGGTATAGCAGGTTACCAATGGAACAAAAATTCTAATACGGGAGAAAAAGATAGGGGAAGTGAGTACGAGCAGAAGTTACAAGAAGCGTTGAAAAGCAAGGAAGAGGTTTACAAGAGAGATCTTGCGGAACAAAAGAGCAATTACGAGAAAATGCTGAAAACCAAGGAAGAGGATCACAAGAAAGATCTTGATCCTGAGAAACGTTCGCCTGTAATTTTCAGGAAAAAGAGCAATTACGAGGAAATGCTGAAAATCATTGAAAAAGCAAAACAAAAAATAAAGTTAGAGGACATGAAAACTTTTTTCGATCAAGAGCCTGAGAATAAAAAAGATGAATACGAGCGAAATCTTAAAAAAAACAAGGAAGATCTTGAAAATTGCGAGCGAAATCTTAAAATAAACAAGGAAGATCTTGAAAAAAACAAGGAAGATCTTAAAAAAAACAAGGAAGATCTTGAAAAATACAAGGATGATCTTGAAAAATACAAGAAAGATCTTGAAAAAAACAAGGAAGATCTTGTAAAATACAAGAAAGATCTTGAAAATTGCGAGCGAAAGCTTAAAAATCAGGAATATTCTTTAGTAAGACTTTTTGATGCGTTCATATATTATGCGCGTTATGCCGCCCCGTGGTTAATTCCAGAACTTCGTCTCCTCATTAGTGATCCTGCAAAGCTTCTTGAGCCAGATGAATATGGTAAGTTTAGCGCTGGGCAGTTGACTGCAATTTTATTGGCGTTGTTTACTCTGTGGTCTCGCTTTTATTTTCTGCGCAATTTGTTACGTAGCAACGAAGGTGCTGGTAAGGAGCAAGAGTATTGGTTATGGAAGCGTGCTTATTTCGCTTTAAGTAATTTCCCGATTTTAAGTAGGCTGATTGGGCTTCCCCGAATGATTCAGAGAGTGATCAAAGGCGAAGATGGAGGTAACCTTGCCGGTAACCCTTGGACTCCACGAGGGAGGTGTTCGGCATATCCTCGTGCCTGGTTTGAGTTTGGTTACGGAAGCCACATTGCTGTAGATGTAGGAAAGAAAAAGGCTATTGTGGTTGGTAATTATGGTGAAGGTGATGGTGAAGAAGAGATACATAACCTGAAGGTGGAGAATGTTGTAGAACAGGGTGACCTCGTTTTTGTAGATGGGAATAGCTTTAAAGCGAAAATGAAAAAGTTAGGAAATAAAATTAAATGTGTTGTATCAGCAGTTGCTAGTGCAGTTTCTAGTGCAGTTTCTCACTATGTAATAGGGTGGCACAATGATGGTAACTATGACCCCTTACTTGACCCCTTACTTAAGGTTTTCAGGAGGAAGAATATTGCGCAGGGTGGTGCGCAGGGTGCGCAGGATGATGCGCAGCAGGGTGCGCAAGCTAATCAGTGACATGCTCCTGAATAAAATGAATAAAAGGTTTCAGTTAGCTGTTTTTTTGTGTTGATGCCGTGTTGTTTTTGTGGTGGGGAAGAATTTTCCCGCTGCAGGTTTTTGTGGGAATGTGTTAAGTACGGAATAAAGGAGAGGGCAGCATGCAGGTACGGCTTCGCAGCGTGCGCCGTTGCTGTGCTGTACTCGTGTTTTGTAAAACGATGGTGCTGGTGTGGTTCACACTCTGAGTGTGTAACTTTAGCAGATCTTGATTTTGTGAAAATTCTTGTAAGAAAGTTTTTAAAATAATGTTTACTCAGTTTTCGAGTTTCGTTGGTTTCAATGGAATGGCTAGTTTTGCCGGTCGTTTTTATACTGGCATTGTTTTTTGAGAGTTTTTGCGTAAATAAAATATCGCTGTGCAGAATATAGGTGTTATGATGGAGCAATTACTTAGTGTTTTCTAGTGGAGTCCGTTCCCCTACAAAATAGTGTGGAGAAAAGCGACGGAAATGGTAGTTGTTTGTATAGTGTACATCTGAGAACCGGTGTCAAAAACGAATATGTCAGGAAAAGTTTTACCTACTGTACAGAAAAGTTGTGTTGTTGATTGCGCTTTTAACTTTTTTATTCGCCCGCTCTTTGTGAACTTTTTTCCCCAGCTTTAGTACTTTGTACTTGATGTATCTACTTATTTTGCACTGCTGTCCATAAAGCTCGATGGGTATACCTCTGCGTGCTTTTAAAAATAGGTCTTGGCGTTCATCCGAAATATATTTTAAACTCATGTATCACATATTTATACTATAGACTACAATTAGTATTGTGCTATACAACAGTTTATAATTCATGAAGTACTCAACCTAGGGGGACAAAAATGCCATCAGAAAGTATTCTTGAAAAAGTAAAAAATGTTCACTTTGTAGGTATTGGTGGTTCTGGAATGTATCCTTTGGCAAAAATTCTTAAAGATGAGGGCTACATAGTTTCAGGGTCAGATAATTATTTATCAGACACTTTGCAAGATGCTATCTCCAGTGGATTTAGGATATATGAAGAACATGATGAAAAAAATTTAACTGGAGTTGAACTAGTGGTTTATTCCGCTGCTATAAAAAGTGATAATCCAGAGCTGACTTTTGCAAAAATGAATAATATTCCTACATTAGAGAGGGCCAAACTTTTAGGAATCGTGATGAATCGTTATAAGAAATTGGTCGCTGTTTCTGGTACACATGGAAAAACTACTGCATCTGCCATGCTTACGCACATTTTTGTAAATTCAGGACTAGATCCAACAGCCGTAATAGGTGGAAAATTAAAATCTTTAAATGGCAATAGTCGACTTGGGCATTCAGAATTTGCAGTCTGTGAGGCTTGCGAATATGTAGATACTTTTTTGAATCTTAATCCAAGTTCGGGTGTGATACTAAATGTTGAAGAAGATCACTTAGACTATTTTAAGAATATTGATGGTGTTTTAAATTCATTTACAAAATTTGCAAACAATGCAAAAGATTGTTTAGTTATAAACGCAGATGATTTAAATTCAGTTAAAGTTACAAAAAACTCTGATGTGAAAAGAATTGGTTTTGGATTAAATTTGGAAACTTTTAAAAATAAAAAGATATTTGACAAAATTTTTATAGCGAAAGACATAAAAGAAGACCGTGGATTTTACAGTTTTTCAGTCTTAAAAGATGGTAAAGAATTTTTAAACGTCAATTTACAGATACCTGGAAGGCACAATATTTATAATGCTCTTGCATGTGTTGCAGTTGCAGATTTTTATAATATACCGGAGCATAAAATAAAAAATAGCATAGAAACTTTTAGTGGTGTACACAGACGATTTGAAATATTAGCAGTAAGGAACGGTATAACTGTTATGGACGATTTCGCACACCATCCAACAGAGATAACATCCACTTTAAATACCGTTGCGAAAATGGGCTACACGCGAGTTATTGCAGTATTCCAGCCACATACTTATTCAAGAACATACACATTTTTGAGAGAATTTGGTGCAGCTTTATCTTTAGCGGATTTAGCTATTGTCTCTGAAATATTAGCAGTAAGAGAAAAAAATAGATATAACATTTATTCTGAAGATTTAGTTAAGCTTATCAAAAATGGAAAATATATTAAAACCTTCAAAGAAATAACAGATTATGTTCTAGGAATAGCAAAACCAGGTGACTTAATTTTAACAATGGGAGGCGGTAACATCTACAAATGCGCAAATGAAATAGCTAAAAAAGTAGAAAATGCTTAAAAATGTTCTGAGCTGTAAAATAGTAACAAAAAATCCGACTTGAAAGGTATCGCTCTCAAAGCGGCTTCTTGTTGTATTTTAAAATTCTTAGTTTTATCATTAGTGTTTTGGTTCTCTACCATATACTGCGTCTTCTGCGATCTGTGCTTCTTTTAAAGTTTTATAATCCCCAACGAGTCTACCTGCTCCATCTTTTACTTCAAACCAGCATCCATCTTTTCCCTCACCATGTGACCCGCTTGTTCCCGTCACAGCACCGTAGTTTGGTGCATCTTTCCAATATTAAAAAACTTCTGTTCTATTGTTCCTCCACTTGCGTTTTCTAAAATCTATATAACTACCATAGAAGTCAGCATCGCTCGACGGTACCATGCTAATCTTGGATGAGACAACACAATACAGCAAGCCTCAAAACAATCAAAATACAACAGACAAAAATTTGACTGTTCTAAATTAAACAAAAAAATAAACCTAAAAATTTTTAAGTAAATTAGGTACACTTTGCCTGCCAAAAGCTCACAAATTCACCTGTCACCTAAAATCCCACAACAATAAAAAATCCAAGTCTAAGTTCTTTATTTAAATTTGGGACAGCATTGTGCTGGGGCGAACAAACGCCCCTGTAAAAATTTAGTTTGGCAGGACACCTGTTGTGTAGCACAATCCATAAGGCACTGTGCAAGGCCATGGAATGTGCCAAATACTTGAGCAAAACACTGTCCACACACGTTTAATACTGTACGAGCTAATTCTGAATCAGCTAGACCTAACGCTGTCGCCACCATTGCAGCTTTATCCATTACATACACCCCCTTAATTAAATGCTACCAACCGGATACGTTCTAAATAAAATATTAATAGCAAGAAAAAGTCTAGAAACTTGATTAGACAAAAACTTAAAATTTAACTATTTCGACAAGACATCATAACAAAAAATCACCGATCGCTTTTAAAAAGAGAAAATTTAAGAAAAGATTTGCAACTATAACACTTAAAACCATTAAAGCGGAACAATATGTAGGCATAAGTTTTAAAAAAATGAATCAAACATATAACATCCCATAATTGTAGAATCAAAAATCGCGAAACATTGACTATTTTCTATAATTATAGAAAATAGTTTCCAATCTAACTAACACAAAATTAATTACCTAAAGAGAAATTTAAAATGAACACAGTTGTTAATGCGTTAATTATTAAAACAGGAAAAACGATATTTTTATCAAATTATATATTTTTAGATGAAAATATTAGCAATCGCATTTATAAAAATAACCTGATATTTATAATTGGTAAAATAAAGAAAAATTTTTCCGTTTAACAGTAATTAGTAAATAAGGACAAAGTACGGTCAATCGCAGCGCTTTATTAATGTCAAAAATAAACCAAGCAAAGCGAATACTGCAGTTTCAATGCATTTTGCAAATTGACACGTTAAATTTACTTTCACTCGTAGTTTAAATTTACAACAAAATAAAAACTTATAAATTAAAGCTTACACAACAAACTCGAGAGCGACTTTCCAACCAACTCTCCAGAGTATATAGCTTCATCTAAGGTGTTAACTTCGGAACCTATTTCTATGAGCGTGGATCCCGTCGTTAAGTGCTGATTAAATCTTCCTACTGTAAAAAATAGAGATCTTGTTAGCCCGGGATACAAACTTTCTATTTCTTTCTGCAACTTTAAAGCAAAAGATAAATTTTTCTCCCAGTTTGGATGATCTAGGTTGCTATCTCTATCGCATGACGAAAGGATCATTATTTGCGCTGCATTTTTACCATTAATATTGACAGTAGGCTTTATTTTTTTACCGTTTTTACTTGAAATTGAATCCCTATGAATATCTAGCACTACTTTTATGGATGGATTTTCGGATAATATCTTTTTAACAGTTTCCGCGGATCTATCGTAGCAACCGGGAAAGATGGGGGTATCGTGGTAATTAGCATTGTGTATAGTTTTTACACCGTTTTTTTCTAAAGTTTCGCATATGGAATCGCCAACTCTTACCACATTGAGACTATTGTTAAAACTTCTAAAATTTGTATCAACATACGACTCACTCGTATGTGTATGCATAACCAGCACCTTGGGACTACCATCTTTAGGAATTTTAAAGTCCAAAGGTTCATGTAATTTGGCTAGAAAATCTACGTTAAGACCGACATTATTATTTACTAAAAAATTTTCACATGGGATACCGTAAGTTTTGAATTGACCGTCTGTGATATTTGAAACAATATTTCCTTGTCTTTTTACAATATTTTCTTTATTTGTAGTCGCTTTAACTTTATTTCCACCGACTTTTGAAGCCTTAATGTTGTCTGTTTTAGCTGGCGTATTAAATTTGGCTGATGTATTAGAAACTTTCAATTTATTTATATCATCTACGCTACCATTCAGTATCTTCTCTATTGCCAAAAGATCTAAAGTATCCACTTTTCCATCCATATTAAGATCTGCAGCAATCTTTAAAACTTCTTCGGTAAGTTCTGTTTTACCCAACAAATAATTATAAAGCGCCGTCAAGTCTTTGCTATTAAGGTTGCCTTCACCTGTTATGTCGCTTAAAACTATTATCTTGAATTCTAAAGAATTATCTCCTTTAGCAAAGATGACTGTGCTACCAGTACCTATCTTTTCCGCACCAGATATCTCTTTTCCTGCATAGTTTTTAAAACTACTTACAATGTACCCACCAAATTCAAAGTTGTCCTTAAACTCATTAACAGTACTAATACCTTTCTTTATTATTATCCGCTTTTTCTCAAAACTTATAATATATAAGTCATTTTCAACATCCTGCTTCTGCTCCTCCTCATTTTCAATATCTTTCAAATCTTCGTCACTTATAACCTTGATATTTACGCCTTTATCGTCCTTAAAAAGGATAATAGCACTATTTTCTGAAAAACCTAAACCAAAAATTTTACCGCCTTCTGTTCCTATTTCTTTATCTGGATTAGATTTCTTTTGATATGTATCAATGTCAAAACAATGTATAGTACTGTTATTATATACACTTAAAATGTATTTTTTGCCTAATTCATTGCAACAAAAAATTCCCGTCATATTTTCATCAAACTGTCGTTCTATTTTAAAATTTTTAGTTATCTCGCCATCTTTTACTGTATATAAAGTCCCGCTTTCAGAAACTATTAGCTCATCTTTCAAGAATTTAAAAGAAGTGTCCGGACAAATATATGCCTCTATACCTTCTATAATTTCATTACCTAAATCAAATATCACTAATTTACCATTATTTGTCAAAGTATATAATATGTCTTTGGAAGTATTTAACGTCAAAGAGTGGAACTCACTACCGTTGTGCGAAAATTCACTCACATTCTCAGTAACGTAGTCATACTTGATGATTTTAGATCTATCCAATTCATCAATAAAGATCAATGAATTATCAATGATCTCAAAACTCGTAGCATTTGTTATTTTGATCCCTAAAGGCAAAGAAATTTCTCTGCTTTTTGTAAACTCTTCACCAATTAATGTATAAACATAGACCGTTGTTTGATATTTTCCATTACTATTGTTCTCTTGTGATTTAACAATAAACAAATCTCGTCCAAAGGATTTAACAGCACAGTAACCAAAATTCAAAAAGCAATGAAATTTGCATCCATTAGTTTCAGTGTTAAAAGTACAAACAGAAGTTTTGCCGCTTGAATTGACTAAAATATAAAATTCATTTCCCTGAGTAGGTAAAATACTTACATCACGGGCACTGTCAATCTGTGCATTTTCTGGCAGATACGAGCCAAACGATTTTGCAGGCTTTATTAAAGGTCTATTAGCAAATATGAAAAACAGTATGACGGACGCCAACAAAATAAATGCAAAAGCGATCAGTTTACTGTTTTTTAATAACTTTTGCATTAAAAAACCTCTTACATACGAATTTAATTATTTAATTTTAACATATAATTTTCAAAAAAGCAAGTTTTTTCTTGCTTTTTGAATATTTTTTATGCATTAAATAAGAAAGTAGATAGTGAAAAATATGGATGGATATTTCGAGTAAATTAGTGTAGTAAAGTTTAAAAGGTTATAATTAAAAGACAATATTACTTTTATGGCAGTACAGAGACTGGATAGGTGTTTTAAAATACAAAACGCTAAGAATCAAAAAGTACTTTCAATGCGGGGCAATAAAAAAGCTAAAAGTATGGTCAATAGCTTAATTCTCTGTTCATGAGACATAATCTTTATCGTGGCATATACGCCTTATTCTGTTTATGAGACATAATCTTTATCGTGGCA
>DFGJ01000013.1 GCA_002372375.1 Ruminococcaceae bacterium UBA3753 | reverse complement strand
GTTTTGTCAGATAGCAGTGGGTGTTGAGTTTATGATGAATGGTGCAAATCATCAGATGAACGCTGTTTCCACCTTCCCGTTCTACACATTGGAGGGTTGGGATATGGAGCCACCCTCAATGACGAATCTGCCCCTAAAGGGTGATACTGTTATAGGTAATGATGTGTGGATAGGTCAAAATGCTGTAATTTTGCCCGGTGTACACGTTGGTGACGGAGCAATAATTGGGGCAAATTGTATTGTAGGTAAAAATATTGACCCGTACACTATCGTTATTGGCAATCCATCGAGGGTGCTCAGAAAGCGATTTGACAGTGAATTGATTGATCTTTTGTTAAGATTCAAGTGGTGGAACAAAAGTATAGAAGAAATAAACGAGTTAATCCCTATTTTAACGTGTAGCAACTTAAAAAAGGTTAAGGACGAACTTGTAAAAAGATTGGGTAGAAAAATTTAGATTTTGGGTGGGGAGTTATGTTGGTTAGTTATTGAACTTTTGTTAAGGCCCAAAAGGTGAAACAAAAGTATAGAAGAAATAAATGGCCTGATCCCTATTTTAACGTGTGGTGACTTAGAAAAATTTGAGGTTGAACTTATGAAAAGATAGGGTAGATAAATCTAGGTTTTTGGGAAAATTATGATGATTAGTTATTGATCTTACGTTAAGGCCCAAAAAGTGGAACAAGAGTATAGAAGAAATAAATGTCCGGATCCCCTATTTTAACGTGTTGTAACTTAGAAAAATTTAAGGATGAACTTAGAAAAAGATAGGGTAGATAAATCTAGGTTTTTGGGGAAATTATGATGGTTAGTTGTTGATTTTACGTCAAGGTCCAAAAGGTGGAACAAAAGCATAGAAGAAATAAATGTCCAGATCCCCTGTTTTAACGCGTGGTAACTTAGAAAAATTTAGGGATGAATCTAGGAAAAGATTGGGTAGGTAAATCTAGGCTTTGGAGGAAATTATTATAATTAGTTATGGAATAAAGGATAGAGTAGCTGTAATTACCGGGACAAATAACACGTGTGGAATTGGAGCAGCAGCAGCGTACAAATTTGCCTGTTTTGTTGATTATTTTGTCTTTGATTATTTTTCAAAACTAAAGAATTAGCTTTCCGTCTTGTGTTTTAATTCTTGCTTTGATTATTTCCAAGGCACTGGGTACAGATTTTAATTTTGCAGTTCTTATTAACTTTTTGCTAAATTTTTAAAGTTTTTCTTTCATTCCACAATCCACTACAACCAACTAAGTTTTATTTAATCGGAAGATATTAACATAACCACTAGCAAACTGTTACATTAGCCACGGCCAAATAATTTTTTGCGAAATTACTACCAACTGTCCTTTACCCCCGTTGCCAGATTCAAACATAATTTGGCAGCCAGGGACAATTTTCGAAAGTAAGCTGCAACCTTTTTTCAGAACCGGGCTCGAAAGATACCAATACACACAGTACATCATACTCGCTTACATTCCACAATCCACTACAACCAACCACATCCTACTTAATTAGAAAATGTTGACATAACATAATCAATAAAAAAACGCTAAACAAATATTAGCGATATTTCAATTGATTTTTTCTGAAACCACTAACATCTGTCTTCTGCCTCTATTGCCAGATTCAAACGTAATTTGGCATTCAGGGACAATTTTACGAAAGCAAGCTGCAACCTTTTTTCCGAACCGGGCTCGAAGGATAGCAATACACACAGCACATCACATTAACTGCTTACTGCAACTGACTACTACCAACCACATCCTACTTAATTAGAAAATGTTGACATAACATAATCAATAAAAAACGCTAAACAAATATTAGCGATATTTCAATTGATTTTTTCTGAAACCACTAACATCTGTCTCTTGCCTCTATTACCAAATTCAAACTTAACTTGGCAACCGGAGACGATTCGCAAAAACAAACTGCAACTGATTTCCGAAACCTGGCTCGAAGGATAGCAACACATACAACACATCACAGCAACTGCATACTGCGACTGACTACTACCAACCACATTCCATCTAATCAAAAAACGTCTACACAATGTAATCAACAACAAAAATGTCAGTCACGGTCAAAACAATTTTACGCCGAGTTACTGACATCTATGAATTACCTCCTCTGCCAAATCTAAATAAGCCTTAGCACCCGAGGATGACTTATCGAAATATGCGATCGGCTTGCCAAAACTGGGAGCCTCAGAAAGCCTTACTGAACGCGGTACAGTTGTGTTAAACACTTTTTCACCCAAATACTTTTTTACCTCATTCTCCACTTGTATAGTTAACTTAAGGCGCTTACTGTACATAGTAAACAGGACACCCAATAAACCTAGAGAAGAGTTCTTCCTCTGTCGTACTTGCCGCACCGAGCTAAGCAGCTGCGAAAGTCCTTCCAAAGCATAATATTCACACTGGATTGGTATTAATACATAATTACTAGAAATTAAAGCGTTCAGTGTAATCAAGTTCATTGCCGGAGGGCAATCTATAAGTACATAATGCGGCAATATCCCCACATCAAGCTTCTCTAAAGCAGACTTCAGTAAAAACTCACGATTGTTGTCACCCTCAAATTCTTGTTCTACCTTACACAACTTATTACCAGGAGGCAATAACTTTAAATTTTCGAACTCAACGTCTATCAAAGCATCATTTATCTTTTTAGGATAAAAAAAAACATCACACAGGGAACAATTTATACCTTTTTTATCCACTCCAAGTCCACTTGTTGCATTACCCTGAGAATCAGCATCTATCAAGATAACCTTTTTCCCCATTATACCTAAAGAGGCAGCCAAATTCACGGCCGTTGTTGTTTTACCAACGCCGCCCTTTTGATTAGTTACTGCTATAACTTTAATTTTCCTGTCCTCCGAACCAAAAGCAACTGAGCACTATTGTAACACAAAAAAACAATTTAGTCTGCGTATTTTACAATTGCATATCCCAAAAATATGAATAAATAAATTAAAAAAATTAAATAAAAATCATAAAATATTTAAAACTCATATCGAACATAAACTATAATTTGAATAGTCTGTATTTAAAAAATCAAATTTTCACAAAAATTAAATTCATGTAAATAAAGTGTACAAAGCGGGATAAAATAGTGCAAATAAACAAAACTAAATAAAAACTCCTCAACATACATTTCGAACGGTTAAAGAAAAGGTAAATATGACAACTATCAATTAATACAATTTAAAGACATCCGGCCTACTCTAATTTAGAAAAACAAATGCCATCGTCTACCAAAATAGATCAAGTTGATTCTTAATAAAGCAAAGCAAATAATTTTTCTCATTTAGTTTTAGCTACCATAAGTAATTTATAGAAGAATTTGTTTTTTATAACGTTATTCCGCTATGCCAAACAATATTTCAGTACAGACTTAAGAAAAAACGCCCGTTAACGCTTAGCAATATTATTGCAACAATACATTTTTGGAAAGGGCATAAAACACACCTAATCCATAAAACATTAGACTTAAAGTGGTTTTCTGAAAAATAAAAAACTTTTTCGTATTTAGCTATCTACGATATTTAAAGAAATCTATTGAGAGTAAGTATATTCAACGGTAGTGAACTACTTTCTCACACAAAACTAATAAAAAACTACAATTTTACAATTTAAGAAACTTTTCCCCTGTAAATTGAATAACTTATTTGTTAAAAGTTATAAATCATACTTTGAAATCAGGTATTCGTTTCACACATTTCATCCAATAGTATCAGCCGCTTCGTTTATCCATTTTTAAGAACAGCTTTTTTATACCTTGGCACTTAAAAAATCTTTAAATGAAAATTTGTTAAGCAAATTGCGAAGAAAGAGTCCAAAAACATGGTAGAAGAAGTCAAACGAGGAACCTCCGAGTTCGAAAAAACAGTTGGTTATTGCCAGTCGGACTAAAAACACTTAGTTTCAATAAACTATTTTCTCGCACAAAACTCAGAAAAAACTATAACTATTACAATTTAAGAAACTTTTTTCCTGTAAATTGAATAACTTATCTGATAAAAGCTATAAACCATACTTTGAAATCTGGTCTTTGTTTCACCTTTCATCTAATATTATCAGCCACTTCGTTTATCCGTTTTTAAAAACAGCTTTTTTATACCTTGGCACCTAAAAAATCTTTAAATGAAAATTTATTAAGCAGAGGCGAAGAAAGAGGCAAAAAACATGGTATAGGAGGCCAAGCAAGTAGCCTCCGAGTTTGAAAAAACAGTTGGTTACTGCCAGTCGGACTAAAAATACTTAGTTTAAATAAACTACTTTCCCACACAAAACTCAGAAAAAATCTTATCTGTCACGGCTTGTGATATCTTTTCTCCCGTAAGTTGCAAGAGCTCATTTAGTGAAAGGTCTAAACTATGCATTATTAGATCTGGTGTTTGCTTTTCTTCTATACCTTGCACTGCATCGTCTATATAATCTAAACTTTTTTTTAATGTAACAAACTGTCTTTTTGTAGTTAGTACACCATCTTCTGGGTCGGAAATATTTCTATAAGCAATTTCTTTTATTGTTTTTTTCAGCCCAGCTATACCAAAATCAGTTTTAGCTGAGATACAAACAACTTTTTTTATGTTCTTTTTTATAGTATCTGGATCCAAATTACTTTTTAAATCTGCCTTATTTAGTATTGCTATAACGTTTTTACCTTTTTTTGCTAATTTCAGTATTTCTAAATCTTCTTTAGACATTTCCATTGATAAATCAAAAACAGCTAGCAAGAGTTCCGCCTCTTTTATCTTGTTTAGTGACTTTTCTATTCCCAAGCGCTCTATAATATTTTCACTCTCTCTAATACCAGCAGTATCTTTAAGATTTAAGATTACATCGCCACATGATATACTTCCTTCAACAATATCCCTCGTGGTTCCCGGGATATCTGTTATTATGCTTTTATCGCTACCTATTAAAGCATTCATTAAACTAGATTTTCCAACATTTGGTTTTCCTAGAATGACAGTATCTATTCCGGAACATATCATTTTTCCAGATCCGTAAGTATCTAAAAGCTTTTTTAGGCATCCCTTTATTTTTAAGAGATCTTCTCTTATTTTTAAATAATCTATGTTGTTAAAATCGTCGTCATCGCTGTAATCAATGCTTACAGCAATTTCAGCTGTTATGTGCGTTAATTGATCTTTAATATTTAAAATTTTTTCACTCAGTAATCCCTCTTTGTTAAGAAGAGCTAGTCTTGCCGCACTCTTACTCTTGGCCTCTATTATCCCTTTTACAGACTCTGCCTGAATTATACTCATTTTTCCATTTAAGACAGCTCTTCTTGTAAATTCTCCGGGCAATGCTAGTCGTGCTCCAAAATTTAAAACTGCATCAAGTACTCGATTCAAAACGAATAGTCCGCCGTGGCAACTTATCTCTACTACATTTTCTCCGGTATAACTTTTGGGCGATCTAAACACTAACACTATAGCTTCATCCAACACTTCACCATTAAAAACTACTTTTCCCAGTTTTGCCGAATATCCCGGCATATTTTGTATTCCATCATTTTTCTCTTTGAATTTATAAGGTACAAAAATCTTGTCTACTATTTTTAAAGAGTCCTCACCCGAGACCCTAACGATCCCAATACCACCCATTCCACGCGGTGTAGAAATAGCTGCTATTTCGTCCATTAACTGATTTTCCTCCTTTTTACAGCAACGCATAAAACATAAAAAGCATTTTAATTCACATTATTATTGTCTTTTATGTCAAAATCCGTGCCATAACGAAACTTATTAATTTTATCAAACAGACTCGCTCTCGAACACTTGTAACCATGGATTTAAAGCGCTGTATATGTCAAAATTTTTATTTACAGCACCTCATCCATTACCTCATATACCTAAATACACCTATATACTTTCATCTTTTTTGATAAAACAGTTTAGAACAATACACATACGACAAATTCTCATCTTCTTGTAACACGTCTCATAACAATTTTAGCTGTGCGATTTACTTTATCATCCACTTCTGGATCTGCGCATACAAATTCGGCTAAAGCCTTAGTGCGGTGTGCTAAAATTTGGGTTACAGAGCAAGTTCATCTTGCAAAGTAAAAAGTATGCTAAAATAGCGTAAACATTATAAGCAAATAGATTTAAAAACACTTAGGATATTTTAGTTTGGAAGATTTCAGAAAACTTAATTTTTCAGGTCTGCTAAAAGAGATAAGCAAAAATTCTCTGCGCATCAAGAAGAAAGTACTAAAAAAAAGCCTAAACGTTTTACTTATTTATAAAGCGGTTTTGATTTCAAAAAATAAAATCAAAGTGTTCAAAAATATCGATACTCCTGATCTGGTTTCCATGTGTCATAAAAATTTTAATAACTTTTATGAAAGTTCGCTTCGTATTAAAGACTTTTATAAAGCAAAAAACAAGGTTTCATCCAAGATATTAAAAAATAAATTAAACGATGTTGCTACCTTATTAAAGAATTACAATATTACACTGCTGAGGAGTAATGTTGAGCATCCAAATTATCTTTTAACTTATTTAAGAATTTTAAAAAGGCATCACTTTTTGGAAGATTATACTCTTACTATAACTGACTTAGAATTTTTAAATTCGGCTGAACTAAAGATATTTGAAGAAGCATTAAATCAATGTAAAAAGCTAGAAGTAAGCATTAATAAAAAAATAGATTCCGCTGAAAATGATAACTCTAGCTTTAAAGAAATTCTTGAAATCGCGCAGAAAGTAGACGTCAGTATTAAATTTAATAGACTCGAACACAAAGATAAACCGAAGGGGCGTTTCTTTTCGTTTTGCGCTAGATCAATTTATGAAGAAGTAGACCTTATTTGTAGATTTATAAAGAAGCAAATTTTAGACAAAAAATGTCTTTTTTCTGATTTTTCTATTTTTATAAGAAATGAAAAGAGATATCTCAGCTACTTGAAAAGAAGCTTAAATAAATACAATATTGACTATTCTCTGTGTGAAAAAAAATCATTTAAGAACAACATTTTTTCTAAGTACGTCTTAACTTTACTGGAGATTATAGTCCACAATTTAAGTACAAATAAAATTTTTGAACTTTTAGACACCTATTTATGTGATATTTCCAGCGATGATATAAATAGACTCAAAATCTATAACGAAGTATACAAGATTGACGACAAAGATTGGGGAAAAGGTTTTTATCGAACTAAAAATTCGGAGGTCAATAAAGATCATCTTAACAAACTGAACAAAATCAGAGAAAGAGTGACAGAGCCTATTCTAGAATTAAAATACACTTTTGAAAAGTCTAAAACTGTAAAAGATATGCTAAATACACTGGTAAACTTTTTAATCGAAAATAAATTAAAAGAAAAAATAGAAAAATTGATTTTAAAGCTAAGTAAGAAAAATTTTGAATCGGATATAAAAGATATAAAAGAATCATGGTTTTTTTTTATGGAGATCTTAGGCGAATTAGATGATATTTTTTGTGACGCTGAAATTTCAATAAGTGATTTTTACAGTTTAATTAAATTAGCTATTGAAAATTGTGAGAGAACAAGTGGGGAGATATATCCCGATACTGTAAAAATCTTTGGCGAAAAAAATATCACTTTAGAAGACACAAAAATACTGTTTGTTGTAGGCGCAACAGATGAGGTGTTTCCAAAAATAAAAAATAACAGCTATTCTTTTTTTACAAATAGTGAACTTAAAGAGCTAGAGTCTTTGGGTTTTAGGTTTTATTTAGGCATAAGTAAAAATTTAGAAAAAGAAAATATATTAGCCAGGAAAATTTTAGAACAAAAAGAGTGTATCACCTACTTTACATATCCAAAAGTTAGTGTAGAAGGCGAGAAACAAAAACTTTCTAGCTTTTTTTCTAATTCTGAGGACATAACGGAGAGCTTGCAAAAATTTCTAACTGAAAATTACATTCTATGTACTGACGACGTATTTAATTTTTTTGCTAGAAAATTTTTAAACGAGAAGGAATCTTCAGATCTTTTTGTTTTCAAGAACAAAGAAAGATATAAGAATAAAGTTAAAGTGATCGAAAACCTGAATAAAAAAGAAAACTATATTCTAAAGAAATTTAAAATTCCAAGCGGATTAAGACTTTCTTCTTCGCAAATGGAAAGTTTTTACAGTTGCGCATTTAAGTTTATGTGCAAGTATATTTTAAACCTTAAAGAAATCAAGGCCGAAAAATTTGACCATTCAAAATATGGTAGTCTTGTTCACTACGTTTTGGAAAAAGTGATGAAAAGATATTCCCTAGATATAATTTTAGGATTCAGTACAAAAGATTTAGAAAATATTATTTCGAAAATATTATATGAATACTTTGAACTTAATCTTAAAAACTTTTTAATCGACAATGTACAAACAAAAAATATACTTAAAAGAGCTGTTTATACTTTAACTCCGGTAATAGGGCACATCGCTAGAGGTCTTATGAATAGCGATTTTACGGCAACTTTTTTCGAGCTTAAAATAGGCAAAGATATTCCTCCTTTGAAAATAAAAATAGATGGGTCCCTATATCTAGACATGATCGGGAAAATTGATCGGTTAGATTTATTCAAAAATATGGAGCGCGGAAAAGAATTTAACTATGTAAGAATAATAGATTACAAAACCGGACCAAAAGAATTTAATCTTTTAGATTTATTTTATGGTCTAAACTTGCAAATGCCGATTTATATGTTGGCAGTTTTAGAGAACGGCGACTACCTAAAACTAAGTAACACAAAATTCGCAGGAATGCTCTACATGCCTGTGAGGGGTGTGACTGTACTTGCACAAGACAGATATTTAAAAGACGAAAAACTCCACTTAAATAAATTTAAAAAACTAAAAATGGACGGACTCATCTTGAACGATATTTTTGTAGCACAGGCTATGGAACACGGCGTGAAAGGCAATTATTTACCTATTAAAATAAAAGATGGTAAACTTAAAAATGACGAAAAAACTTTAATAGACTCTTCTCAGGAAGAAACTATTTTAGCTTACACTAAGCTTATGGTCAAAAGTGCTGGTAAAAAAATTTATTCGGGACATTTTACTCCCACACCTTTAACTAGCAAAAATCATTGCTCTTGCGATTTTTGTGAATACGGTCCGCTGTGCAAGATTGATTATAACCAGAACTTAGTAAATACCATAGAAGAATGTAGTATTGAAGAAGTTTACTTAAAAATTTATGAAAAATTAGGTGAAGAATGTAGGATAAATAAAAATAAGTATACAACAGAAAAAGAGCAACAATAACATTGTGCAAAAAATTTAAGTTTTCAGATTTTTACTAACTAGTTTTGATTAATTTTTAGAAAAGTTTTTACTTTTTGTCGTTTATCTTACGTAATACCATTTCTCCCTTTTAAGACACCCGAAAAAAGTAATGGTTTTCAGTGCTGGAAGTGTCCTAGTTTCTGTAGATACAAGTTATGGTAAGCAGTATCCGTGAAACAGTCGAGTTAATGAGAATAATATATTGGTGAAAAAAAGAGAAAAAATAGATACCTGAGCAAAAGAAAGTTAAATAAAGCAATCAATTTCCAAACTAGTTATATTTTAGATTCTATGGTTAAGGTTTTTACAGAACTTCAGATATTTTGCAGTAAAATTTTTAGAAGGTTGAATGAAGGGATATAGTCTATTGGGTAAAGAAAGAAAATGGACACCTAAGCAAAAAAGTAATCAATTCCCGTACTGGTGATATTTTAGATTCTATGGTGAAAGGCTTTTACAAAACCTCAAGTATTTTGCAGTAAAATTCGTAAAAGGTTAAATGAAGAGGTAGTAGTATATTGGGTAAGGAAAGAAATTGGGCACCTAAGCAAAAAAGTAATTAATTCCCATACTGATGATATTTTAGTTTCTATGACTGAAGGCTTTTGCAAAACTTCAAGTATTTTGCAGTAAAATTCTTAGAAGGTTAAATGAAGAGGTAGTAGTATATTGGGTAAGGAAAGAAATTGGGCACCTAAGCAAAAAAGTAATCAATTCCCATGCTGGTGATATTTTAGTTTCTATGGCTCAAGGCTTTTGCAAAACTTCAGATATTCTACAGTAAAATTCATAGAAGGTTGAATGAAGGGGTATAGTCTGTTGGGTAAGGAAAGAAATTGGGTACCTAAGCAAAAAAGTAATCAATTCCCATGCTGGTGATATTTTAGTTTCTATGGCTCAAGGCTTTTGCAAAACTTCAGATATTCTACAGTAAAATTCATAGAAGGTTGAATGAAGGGGTATAGTCTGTTGGGTAAGGAAAGAAATTGGACATCTGAGCAAAAAAAAGCAATAGATTCCCGTGCTGGCGATATTTTAGTTTCCGCAGCTGCAGGTTCTGGTAAAACTGCTGTTTTAACACAGCGACTAGTAGATATTCTTCTGGATGAAAATAATCCTTGCATGGCAGATGAAATATTAGTTGTTACATTTACTAAAGCAGCAGCTAGTGAAATAAAACGACGTGTAGAATCTAAAATAGACGAAATTCTTTCCAAAGAGCCACATAACGCGCGGTTAAAAATACAAAAAAGCTTGATAAAAACGGCAGATATAAGTACGATTCATAGCTTTTGTGGCAAGCTGACTAAAGAAAACTTTTATTTTTTAGATTTACCACCCAAAATAAAAATGGCAGATGAATTGGAACTAAGCTTACTAAAAAAGCAAGCCATCGAGACTGTATTAAGCAGGAAATACAAAGATGAAAACAATAAGAATTTCTTAAAAATGATGAGAGTATTTTCTTCAGAAAAAGATGACACACGTTTTATAAAAATCATCAACACCCTCTATGAATTTTTGATGGCACATCCTTTCCCAAAAAAGTGGTTAGAACAAAAATCGAGTTTTTACAATGAAAATACAGAAATCAGAGAAAACGTATTTTTTAAAATAATAAAAGATTATTCTATTACTTGCCTTGATTTTTGCTCTTTACTTTACGAAGATATGTTACATTCTCTGGAACAAGACGAAGAAATTAAGGATACTTTTAAAGATTTTTTAGCGTCAGAATATAATCAAATAGACAATCTAAAAAAATCTTTGCACAAGGAAAATTTTAAAGAGATTGTAAATAGTTTTTTTTCTGTAAGTTTTTCTGTGTTAAAGAGATTTCCTAAGGAATACAGTAACGATTTTTTTAAAGAAAAAATAAAAAATAACAGAAACAAAGTTAAAGAAATTACTTCAGAATTAAAAGAAATATTCAATTTGTGCGAAGAAGACTACCTAGAAGATACAGTTAAAATAAAAAAAGTCGTTTCCGAACTATTTTTGGTAGTTAAAGACTACATAGACGAGTTTTCTTCATTGAAAAGAAAAAGACGCATATGCGACTTTTCAGATCTTGAGCACTATGCTTTGAGACTTCTAGTAAGTGGGACAGCAGAAGGGTTAAAAAAAACCGATATAGCTTATAACTTAGAAAAAAAGTATAAATACATAATGGTTGATGAGTGCCAGGATATTAATGAAATACAAAATACTATATTCAACTCTGTTTCTAAAAACGGGGAAAACCTATTTATGGTAGGTGACGTAAAACAGAGCATATACCGTTTTCGTCAAGCGATGCCTGAAATATTTTTAAGAAAAAAAGAAAACAGCGAAATTTATAAAACTGGGAAAAAACGGAAAACATCTAAGATCATACTAGATAGAAACTTTAGAAGCAAAAAAGGTATTTTAGATTTCATTAATTTTATTTTCAAAAACATATTAACAAAGTACGTGGGTGAAATAGACTACACAACTGAAGAAGAATTAGTGTATGGTTCTGATTACTTAAATAATACTGATACTGATGTTGAACTAAAGATTTTAGACTTAAAAGAATGCGAAAACAAGGACATGAATATTACTGAAGCTGACTATATTAGTAGGCTTGTGAAAACTATAATTAAGTCCAACTATATGGTAAAAGATGGCAATAACTATAGACCAGCTAGCTATAAAGATTTTTGTATTTTGCTAAGAAATGCTAACAGTCATACCGAACAGTTTAAGAATGTTTTAGATTCTAACGGTATCCCGGTGAAAACATATTTTAAAAAAGATCTTCTTGAATCCGAAGAAATCGTCGATGTGCTATCGTTACTTCAAACTATAGATAATCCTTATAACGACATCAGTTTGGCCTCTGCAATGCTAAGTCCAGTATTTGGTTTTTCTCTAGACGATATCGCGTTTTTTAAAGAGTTTGGAAAAGATATCCCTCTCTACAATTGTGTTAAGCTAAGTGCTAAGAATGGAAACGAAACAGCAATAAATTTTATAGAAAGGCTCAAAGAGTATCAAAAGCTTAGCAAAATTTTAAATATATCCAATTTCCTAGATTATCTGTTTGAAACAGCAGGCCTAGTTTGTATTTATAGTGCTAGTGATGAATCAGAAAAAAAAATTGATAATTTGAATCTGCTTATCGCGCTTGCAGAAGATTACGAAAATGAACAAAAATCTGACTTTTCTAGCTTTGTTAGATATTTAATCTTACTTAAAGAACATGGCATAAAACTTAACGATTCCTCGTTTTTTTATGAAGATTCCCTGGATGCCGTAAGTATAATGAGCATACATCACTCCAAGGGGCTCGAATTTCCCATATGTATTTTGGCAAATTGTAGCCGAAAATTTAACAAAGATTGCGATGATGTGATCTTGCATTCAAATCTAGGAGTAGGAATAAAGCTTTTAGATGAACTAAAAAATATCAAGTACACTACTTTCCAAAGAGAGGCAATAAAACAGGCTATTTTAAAAAGTTCTGTATCTGAAGAGCTTAGAGTCCTATATGTGGCTTTAACTAGGGCTAGGCAAAGGCTCATATTATTGTCTAGCTTCAAAGATGCAAACAGTTTTTTAAAAAAATTAGCCTTAGCGGTTTCCTCTTTCCCTTCTGGAAAGTTACCTCCTTTTTTTGTTTTAAAAGCTCAGAGTTATTCTGAGCTAATTTGCGCTTGTATTTTAAAAAGCAACTTTGCTGGAAAACTGTTAGAAAAAGTAGAGATTAGCTCAGAACTAGATAACAGCGAAAAAATCAATAATTTCAGCATAGAACATGTAAAAATCAATAGAAGTCGCTGTGAAGAAGAACAGAGAGAAAAAGGCCTAAAGCGAAAGTACTCTACCATACAATGCAGCTATAGCGCTGAAGATATGCTTTCAAAATTTCAAAATTTAACGATTAAAAAATCACATAACGTACCAACTAAATGTAGTGTCACACAGATCTTAAATTTATATCAAAACAAACAGTCACACGACAAAGAAAGACTTCTTCCTCCACTTTCAAATTACTTATTAAGTAAAAGTGAAAATGATTTGAATAAGAAAAAATCAATGCTAGAAAAGGGATCTGATCTACATAAACTCATTAAAGTAATTGATTTTAACGAAGCTAGCAAAAACTTTGATAAGCATATAGAATACCTTGTTGGTAAAAATATATTAGACTTGGAAGCTATAAAGAAAATAAACTTAGAGTTAGTGAAAAAATTTTTAAGAAGTAGCCTTGTAAAAAGAATTTTAAAGTCTAACGAAGCGCTAAAAGAGTTCGAGTTTTCCGTCAAATTTTCTGGCAAAGAAATGATGGATTTTGGTTTACCTGTAGAGAACGTGGACGCTAAATTTCAGCTTGAAGGAATCATTGACTGTGCTTTTTTAGAAGATAAACAATTTGTCATAGTAGATTATAAACTTGGAGACTTGAAAAATGATTTGTTAAAGTTAAAAACTTATAAAAAACAAATACTTTTGTACAAATATGCTCTCCAGAAAAAAACTAAAGTTAAAGTAAAAGAATGCATATTGTATTCGTTTAGTACAGATAAAAGCGTTATTTTTTGATTTTTTTGGTAGGAAATCTTCGAACAAAAAATAAATACATTAACGCAATTTCTCGTTTCCCACTTTTTACTTGAGCTCTTGCTTTTATATTTTTGAATCACCCGTCTACCTTCAGCACCGTAGCACTGTTTTATTTGGAAAGTATTAAAACCAAATGTAAAAGTTTGTATGTTAGCCTTTTTCAAACAATTTAAACATTTTTTTACATAAGAACTTCATATTTCAATAGGCCTGCTAATCCTATCGCTGCCCATTTTTATTGACACATAGTATGCTTTAAGTTAAAACTCTACTGTAGTTTTTAAGGAAAGGGTTGCGTTCGTGAATAAAACTTTTAGAAATCTCGTGTTTAGGTTAGCTTTTTTTGTAGTCATTGTTTTGGGCTTTTTCTTTATTTCTAAATATTCTTTCAGTAAAAAAAGTGAAATGCAACCTGTTGAAGGTACCAAGACCTCTATACAACAAATAAGTGAAGTTAAAAATTTTTCCGCTTTTTTGGATAGTAAAAGTGAGGCGGGTAAGGTCCTTATTTTTGAACCCAACGAATGCCATCAGGAGTGCATACCCGGGTTTGCCAAATATTTTATAGATTTGGGTTACAAAGTAGATGTACTTTTAATGAGAGGCAGAGAGGACTGCTTCGCTATTTTTTCACCTATGGATAAGGTCCAAATTTACACTTTCGACAATCAGGAAGAACTATGTGAAAATTCTGAAACATTAAAAAACAAGTTTGGTGGATATCATAGGTTGTTTTTAAATACTACTTTCAGGATGCCTGATTTGGAAGAAAGGCTCTGTTTATACGATTTGGATAACGGCATATATGTTACGCACAGGTATTATCATTACAAAAATGATTTTTCTGAAAAAATGAAAAAACGTGGCGTTATGATAGGGGAACACTTGGGTGGAAGTTATGTTAACCCTCATTATTTTGGAAGTTTGAAAGATCACAGTAAAAATAGTAAGACTAAATTTATTGTAATAGGGAGAATGGATCCAAACCTTAGAAACTACGATTTATTAATGAACTCCGCTAGACGTTTAATGAAATCAGGCCTAGATTTTACTATTACTGTTATAGGATGGAGCGCAAACGAAGATATGATACCAAAAGATATCAGGCCGTGCTTTGATTTTAAAGGGCGCGTATCTTATAAGGAAATGTACAGTTTAGTAGAAAAATCCGACTATATATTGATGCTCCTGGACGACAATTGTATAGGTCACAAACAATACAAAGAAGATATTGTTAGCGGCAATGTACAACTTTCGTATGGATTTAAAAAGCCTGTTTTGATCGCAGAGGAATTTGCCGAACTTTATAAGTTCAACAAAAAGAACTCTCTGGTCTATTCTGACAACGACCTGTTTGGTGCAATGGTAACGGCTTTAAAAATGACGCCGAACGAATATTCTGGCATGCAAAAAGAGCTTGAAAATACAGTGAAAGAAGTATATGAAAAAAGTCTCAAAAACCTTAAGAAACTAGTTAAACAAATTTGAGGCCGTCATACCTTAGTATTAAAAAAACCTCGTACTCATCCCGTGATAGTAGCCGTTTATATTTAGGCGGTATTTCACAAAAAATCCCAGACATTGTTTTTTTCCCACAAAACAATCGCAAGAGTGAGCTCAAAAAGTTCTCTCGTTTGTACTTTTTTAATGAACCGTCCTCTAAGTCGTACTGATTGCTAAACAAGCGCAAAAAGTCCTCTCGTTTACGTTTTTCAACTGGGTTGTTCTTCAAGTTGTAACGACTCCATGCGATAAGCATGAGTATATTATTAAGCAGCTCGAGACGATAACGCCCACCTTGTTGCTCGTCGTGCATCGTGCCTAAGTAGTCACGACAAAGCCGCAACATAAATGCCTTTACAAACTTGATTTTCTTATAAATTCTATAATACTTATTTGGCGGATCTCCTTCATAAAAAAGGGAGTCCCGTCGGTAAAGGTATAACTTAACCTCAGATAGCAACGTTTTAAAATTTATGTGTCCTTTTCCATCGGTTAAAAACAGGTCATCAGTTATTTCTTTATAAAGTTTTGATAATTGAAACATAAGCATCATTCTAAACTGATGCTTGTGAAAATTGTCATTATATTGCAGACAACTGCGAAAGTGATTTATTACTTCTGAAATATCCCCCGCTTCAATATGAACATCATCAAAATGTGGCCAGGCATACACCGCCGCACAATTTGAAATTACAAATCCATGAGGTCCAAATAGTTCTATACCCTGTCCCTGTCGCGCGAAAAAATATCTGTACAGAGCTGCCACACCAATCAAAGCAGTCAGCGCAGTAACCACATTACCACATGAAAAATAAGACTTTTGGGTAGGGCCAATCACGCTATCACTATTAAATACATCTGTTTGTGTTTCCGAGACTTGTTCACTGCACTCCTTTGCTCTGCTTACATTAACTACATTACAACCATTCAATAAAAATGCACCAGCAAAAATTGAAGAGGACAATTTTTTAAAAAACATAAGTGCTCACCTACTAACTTTAATTAAAATACAGTTTAATATTACATTATTTATTTTCCAAACGCAATAAACATTTTAACAAACGATTATTTTTGCACATTGATTATTTATCTGAAAAATATTATAATACTCACGGTAACGTAGTAAGTATCGTTGGTAGCATCTTATCGAGGTGTGGCTCAGTTTGGGAGAGCGCTGCGTTCGGGACGCAGAGGTCGCAGGTTCGAATCCTGTCACCTCGA
>DFGJ01000008.1 GCA_002372375.1 Ruminococcaceae bacterium UBA3753 | reverse complement strand
TTCTGCCGCCTCGCTTTCTCCGCCACCGGCGGCGCTCGCAGGGCTCCCCACTTCGATACGCTTCCATATATAGTCAAACTCAACTTGTGAGATCAACTCTTTTTCTTCGGGGCGGCCGGGCCGTTATGTCCCTGTTGCGGTGCCCGAAATTTGATTTGCTCGCTGTTCGCTCGCTCAAATTTCGACCGCTGCCACTCGCGCGCCTTCGTTGCTTCCGCTACAAGCGGCGCTCGGTGCGCTCCCCACTTCGATACGCTTCCGAATAATTTTGTCACAAAAGCAGATCTGTTTTCGTGACAAGCACCATTATATCACAATCTTTCGTTCAGGTCAATACCTTTTTGGGAAAAATCCGCTTCATTTTTCCGCGCTTTATTTTTTTGAAAAAGGGGTTGACAAACAAAAATGATTGTGATATAATAGTCTCCGTTCCGAAAGCGAAATCGCGGCGGACGTTGTTCGCTGGTGTGGCTCAATGGCAGAGCAGCTGATTTGTAATCAGCAGGTTGTTGGTTCGACTCCGATCACCAGCTCCAGGGGGAATTCCCGAGCGGCCAAAGGGGGCAGACTGTAAATCTGTTGTCACTGACTTCGGTGGTTCGAATCCACCATCTCCCACCAGTTTTAGATTATGGAGTTATGTTGGATAGTTTTTTGGACAATCAAAGTGACTTGATTAGTGCTGTGGGTTCGGTTTTGTCAGCCCTGGGTGAAGACTTGGGAAGAAGCGGGCTCTGCGGTACGCCTAACCGGGTGGCGCGTTTTATATCTCAGTTTGCTGTTGTTGACTCTAAAGCAGAGAACACTTCCTTAAAGAGACTGGTTAAGCTGTTCGACGAGCCATCTTTAGATGGTAGCGATCAGGTTGTCAGTGTTGAATGTATACCGTTTTTTTCATTGTGTGAACACCATTTATTACCTTTTTTTGGCACGGTGAGTATTTCTTATGTGCCTAGTGAGGGGAGGATTTTGGGTCTTTCGAAGTTTTCAAGAATCGTGGATCATTTTTCTAAAAAACTTCAAACCCAAGAGAGGTTTACGGAAAGTTTGGCGAGCTTTTTGTTTGAAAATATACCTTCACTTTGGCTTAAGGTGGAAGTTGAGGCTGAGCATATGTGCATGCTAGCAAGAGGGGTAAAAGCGCTGGGCAGTAAAACGCGCACGCGAGTCTGTAAGGGAAGCCTAAATGAGAGATTAGCCTGTGAGTAGCTCGTGGACAGCAAACCTGAAAACGAATCTGTGTTTTTTGTTGCGGAAAATTTCTCGGTTTGCCGTTATAGGTTGGACAGGTGTGGTCTGGCTGGTTTTTGGGATTTCCATGAAATATTTAAGGTCATTTTAAATTTAGTCTTTATGAACTGGCCTCTACACGGAAGTGCCTTTTTGCCACGGCGCGCTCCAAAGTAATAGAGAACAAAGTTGTAAGTCTTCCTGTTGATTAATTTAATAAAATAATTTTTCTTTATTGTAAAAAATAATTAGTACACAGGTAGATAGCTCCGTTTTTATTCACTTATTTTTCATTTCTATAGTAATAAGTCACTTCTATCTCTCCTTTATTATTACTTTCTAAATTCCTGCAAGCAGTGCTAGTGAGAATTTCATTGAGCGATACTGCTAGTTTACGCTTCTTGATACTTTAAATAACTATATAAATATCACAAATTTATATGAAAACCAACTAAACTGTATATTTTAATCGGGGAAATAAAAATACACAGAAAGAAACCATATGTTTTTACCAGTTTGCTTTTACTTTTCACAAAGTCTCTGCATTGCTACACTTCCTCTTACCTCTCTTTTATTATTGTTTTCTAAATCTATTTTATCAGCGCTTACGCAGACTTCTATTAAGAAATCTTGTCTGCTCACACGTCTAGGTAATTAAAATGATTGACTAACTATACCTCTATCTGTATAACAACTAATTTACTGGATATTTCTGTGCCAGCAAAATAAAAAACATACAAAAAGCAATCCTACATTTTTCTCTGTTTCCTAAGTTTCACAAAATATCTATACCACTATACTTTAACCCACATCTCCTTTATTTTCACTCGTTAAATTATTTTTATCAGCGTTTAAATAAGATCCCAGTAGGGAAATAGTCGTCGATACTGCGGATTCCCGGTATTTATCTGTTAACCAATTAAATTCGGCAATTTTTTACTGAAAGAAATAAAAACACTTGTCATATCAATTTGCTTTACAATTTAGTAATATTAGTTCAGACTAATGACACTTGTACTCCAATATATTTACTGAATATTATATGTAGGCGATCTGTTTTAATACCGTAAAAAACATTAAGGTAGCGCAAAAACCGAATAATTTTGGCAAAATAGTTTAGACAAGCTAAGCTTGAAACCTACTTGGCAGAAAAACTAATCGGCTATGGCGTCATTACTTGGTGCATTTTATACAAGCAGCTTATTGACAGCTGAAAAATATAAGTTTGATCAACATTTTTATTTTCTTGTTTAAAAAATAATTTTGTTCGGCATGCTCGACTTTAGCACTTTCTCAATATTTAAGTGTCTACCCTCTGTCTTTCAACTAATTTAGCAAAGTATCCTTTTTTGCTTATCAGATCATCATACTTGCCGTCTTCAACTATCTTACCTTCGTGCAAAACTATTATTCTGTCGCAATTCTTTATCGTCGATAACCTATGTGCTATGACTATCCTTGTTTTTTTCAAAGAGTCTAAAGCATCTGAGATTTGCTTTTGAGTAATATTATCAAGTGCACTAGTGGCTTCATCAAAAAAGAGTACCTTAGGGTTCGGGGCCAATGCCCTTGCTATCATAATTCTTTGCTTTTGACCACCTGAAAGTCCTCCACTACCTTCAGAAACTAACGTGAACATCCCCATCGGCATTTCTTTTATTTCGCTGTCTATCCCAGCTAATATAGCTGCATTCCAGGCATCTTCTAATTTGAGCCAAGGCGCTGCGGCAACAATATTATTAAAAAGATCCCCACTCATCAGCTTACCATTTTGCATAACAGACCCTATGTTTCTTCTTAAAGACTTAAGATCTATTTTATTCATATCTACTCCATCGTAATAGATGGCACCTTTTTGTGGCTTTTCAAAACCAAGCAGAAGACGCATTAAAGTAGATTTTCCACATCCGGTTCTTCCAACTATTGCAACATACTGACCAGACCTTATTTTTAAGCTAATGTTATCTAAAATAACAGGTGAAGTTTTAGAGTAGCGAAAAGTAACCTGATTTAGCTCTATAGCACCGCTTAACTTATTTATAATTTTTTTACTTTCTGAACTCTCCGGAATACTTTTCAGTATAGGCGAAACCAAACTTATAAGCGGCTTTATTTCAGAAAAATCCTCAACAAATTTGCTAGCGGCCAGAATAGCACCAGATATGGCTGCAAAAGAAAGCATGAATGAATAATAGTTTGTCTGATGCATATTGTTAATTCCAGCCATATAGCAAAGAACTACATTGCAGATCACGGGTATTATATCTATAACAGCAGGAACAAATTTTACGGCAAACGGTGGATTATATTCTGCATCAGCATAATTTTTGTATGCTTTAGCCCACTTCGAGAATGCCCTCTTTTCAGCCCCACAAAGCTTTATTTTTTGGATTCCATTAAATAAAGTCAAAACTAAACCATAAAGCTTAGAAAACGTCCCCGTTCTTAGCTTAGAAATTTTTAAAAGCTTTAAACTACTAAAGGCTGTACAAAATAACTGTACAGCTATCAATAACACCGCCGGTATAAGTAAGTTTTTGGCAAACTTGTACATCTGAAGTAAATAAACAAGTGAGCATATTGCAACAAGTAAATTGCCAAAAAGCATGTCGCTTAAAATGTCACATAGCTTTCTTATACCTCGCATCCTGGAAGATAAATTACCTGAAGAATAATTTCTAAAAAATGTTGTAGGTAGCGTCATAATTTTAGCCATGGTAGCACTTTCTACGCACAAATTGAGTTTTGTACCTACTTTAGCGTTAAAAATTCCTCTTGCTATAGCTATTAGCTTCGAAGTCAAAACCATCCCAGCTAACAGACCAGAAAATGGTAACAAAATGTTTAAATTTTTAAGTGGCACCACTTTGCTAAAAAGAAGGTTACTGATATAAGGAAATATCATGCCTACAACTTGTACTAACAAAGTCAACAGAAAAAATATAACAATGTCCTTTTTTTCTAGGCTATCGATTATAAACCTCAAAAGATCTTTAACAGTTAACGATTTCTGTGGAAAAGGCTTGTAAAAACAAATTGCCTCGTCCCTTATATTTTTCACTGTATTTTTACCAATATTTACCTTGTTTCCACTAGCTGTGTCGTAATAATGGTACCCGAAAAACCGATTTGGTATTAGAGCAACCATATTCCCATCTGTTGTTTGTGCCAAAAGCGGACCCATAGCGTCTTTATACCAGGCATTCTTTAACTCTACAGTCCTATACATAACACCGTATGGATTAAGCATATTATCTAGATTTTCAGCAGCACTTTCATCAATTTTTTTATCGCCCTTTTTTAATCTAATTTTATAATACTTAAGTATCTCTTCGATAGCAGTGTCCGCTCTTACTTGACTTTCGTTTATTGCTCGCACTAAAAATCGTTTACCCAAAACAACACTTGATAGATCAACTATGGAATCCCTTAAAACATCATCGTCTGCTTTAATTCGGTCTTTAACCTGATCACTTACCCAAGACACTAATAAACACGCTCCTTTAGACCTTTTATTTTATTGAACTCAAAGTGCCAATAATATTTTTAAGTTGCTTCTCTCTACAGTTCTTAGCGGAAAGCTCTGCTTGAAAGATCAACTATAGAATCCCTTAAAACATCATCGTCTGCTTTAATTCGGTCTTTAACCTGATCACTTACCCAAGACATTTACTAAAGTCCTCCTTTACAGGTAAAGCACTGGTTTACAATTAATCCGCAGCTTTTAGTAAAAATTGTTTATCTTATGTTGCATTTGACAGAGCAGTTAATGAGCTCCTTAACTTGCCGCTACTGCTAAGCATTTACTAAAGTCCTCCTTTACAGGTAAAGCACTGGTTTACAATTAATCCGCAGCTTTTAGAAAAAATTGTTTACCTGATGTTGCACTTGACATACCAATTAATGAGCTCCTTAACTTGACTGCTAATCCTAGATACTTATTGATAATTCCCTTTTTAAAACGGTAAGATACTAAAGCTTTCTATCAAAAGCATTTTTCAAGTAGAACTGCCAGGTAAAATTGCTTTCTTTATTCCACCTCTTTTTAGAATTTTCCACATCCTGCACACTACTGCTCCCTTGGTATATTCACAATTTTTTATTGTTCAAAATTACTAGTACTGAATTAAATTAATAAAATAATTACACCAAAACAATTTAAAGCAATTCGAAGCATTTAAAAATTGAGTAACTTTTATCACAGTTGTCGCGTGTAGAAAAACAAACTTTTTTACTAACAACTAACATTGAAACGCCCCATAAAAAATTATTAAAAGTCTAAAATATAACTGTTTGTACACACATCGCAAAAATTAAGTCCAAATATAAAATCCCTGAAAACATTCTTACTCAACCGATATCAACTTCTTATAAAAGCCCTCTACTGAGTAAAGCTCTTCGTGAGTGCCTCTTTGCACAATTTTTCCTTTATCTAAGACTATTATTTCGTCGCAATCCCTTATAGTTGAAAGTCTATGAGCTACAACAACACACGTTACTCCTCTATCAGCGATCGCCTTGACGACTTTAAACTCTGTTTCAGCATCTAAGGCACTAGTAGCCTCATCCAAAACAATAATTGTAGGATCTTGTGCTAGAGTTCTTGCTATTTCTATTCTTTGCCTTTGCCCTCCAGAAAAATTTTTACCATTCTCCCTAACAATAGCATCATACCCCCCTTCCCTACCGACTATATCTGTGTGCATATCAGCATCCCTCGCAGCCATTATTACCTCAAAGTCTTCTATGGAGCTATCCCACATCTTTATATTTTCAGATATAGTATCCTCAAACATGGAAATATCTTGATCTACAACAGCTAAAGAAGCAGTAAAAACTTCCCTTCTGATTTTATCGATACTAATTCCATCAAATAAAATGTCGCCTTTCCACGGTTTATATAGTCCCGAAATAAGCTTAGAGATCGTAGACTTTCCGCATCCTGAAGGGCCAACTAAAGCAACCTTCATCCCTGGCTTCAGAGTGAGGCAAAAATCTTTGATTAAAGGTTCACCAAGTTTTCTGTATCCAAAAGTGAGGTTCTTAATTTCCACATTCCCACTCAGCTTTTTATATTCTTGCTCTTCCGAATCTTCCCCCGAGACTTGTTCTTTATAAGAAACATCCGGCGCGTAATTCATCACATCTTCTACACGTTCCATAAGTGTCTGCGTCTCTTGAATTTTTTGCCCTGTTGTCCTGATCTCTTCTGCAGGTTCTACAAATTTACTCAAATACGCCTGAAATTGCATTAAAAGACCTAATGTGAAATGACCTGAAATCATAAAGTAAGCCCCAACTAAAGATATTGCTACCGTAGAAAGTCCATCTACAATCTCAGGGAGTACACCAATATATTGATTTAACTTATCGGTTTTAACCTTTGCACTGTTAACAAGCGCCTGGTATCCGGCCCATTTTTCAAAAAAACCATTTTCTGCACCTGCAGCTTTTATGGTTTCTATCATTTCTATGCCAGAAACCGTACTAGCAGAAAGCTTTCCTTCATCCTGCATTTGAAGTCTCGAGAAATTCACCCTTTTTTTAGAAATATAAATGCTCAGAAAAACATTAATAACACAGGCCATAACTCCTATAGCAGTAAGGATCATATTAATTTTTATCAACATAAAAAAGTAGATAATAAGCATAGCAAAATTAACTAAAACTGGAGCCAATTTCTGTATCAAAGACTCTGCTATATCTTCATTAGATGACTGTCTCTCACAAATATCTCCGATTGATCGCTGTGAAAAAAACTCCATAGGTAGCCTTAAAACGTGCCACATAAAAGACGAACTTGCCGAAATTGCCAATCGAGCTCTCATTTTTAAGGTGTAGATGTCTTTAACACTTCCAACAATAAATTTAAATATCACTACCATAAACATAAATGATATAAGATACTTAAACCAATTAAAATTTGAAGGAAATTCATTTTCATCAGGAATCAGCACATTATCGAAAAATAGTCGTGAAATAACCGGAAATACAAGATCCGTGAAAGTAGCGAGTATACTTGCGATCATAACGAAGAAAAAAGGTTCCGCAGTACCTTTTAGTCTGGACCTAATAAACTCAAGAACACTTCTAGGTTTCCCTCCAGGGACAAAACTAGGGCCTTTTTCAAAGCACATTACGACACCGGTAAAGGCTTCGTCGAGTTCTTCAATGCCTATTTTTACCCTACCACGCGCTGGGTCGTTTATTATTGCGTAATGAGTGGTAACTTTAACAAGAACTACAAAATGATTAAAATTCCAATGAATGATAGCAGGCAAATCCACTGTAAGAAGATCGTCAACGTCGCATTTATAAGCGGTCGGAACAAGGCCATACATCATGCCGGCATCAGCTATGTCCTTCATGTTGCTACCGTCTCTCGAGACCCCGCAGCTAACCCTTACCTCTTCAAGTGGGAGCCATTTACCATAATAAGCCAAAATCATAGAAAGAGAAGCAGCTCCACACTCCAACGCTTCCATCTGCATTATTGAAGGTACACTCTTTTTAAAAACCGAATCCAAAAATGCCATAAAAGCACACCTTTTCCCTCAAACAGTCAATAAATTAAAAGCACTGATATTTCTTAATTTCGCATAAAAAAAAAAATATTGCAAGTTTATTTTACTTATTATTGCATAAAAATAAAAAAGTTTAGGAATAGGGCGCTGCACACTCCCAAGAGCTTAAAGGTAAATATTCAAAAATTTTTTGGCTCAGTTATAACTTTAGCACTTAATTAATCGGTTCATTTTAGATTTGGTGTTTATAATAAGCAATAATCCATGGATACTGTTTAGCTCATTACACTGCAAATATAAAGCACGTATAGCAAATAGCTTTCGCAAATTTTCTTAAAGACGTTTTTGTCAGGTAACAAAAATGACTTTTCCCTTTATTCTGCAGTTATCAGATTTTGCAGATGGCTTGACTCTCCTCAAATAACACATACGTTTAGATGTTATATATATATATGTTATTTAATTTGTATAACTCACATATTGTGTCATTTATATATAGATTTCGTTATTCACTATAAAATGATTTAAATACGATATTAATTTTAAAACAAAATAATTTTTGTTTTATTAACCTCATGCCCAGTTTGTATTGAAGGGGCTAGAAAAAGCAAGTTTGTATATACGAGCATAATTATTTTATAAATCTCTAATAAAAACATTTGACAGATAAGTGTTTATATTATATAATATAAACGAATATTTAGTATATTCAAATTTAATTTATTGGAGGTTCTAATACCATGAATAATAATTTATTGGCAGAGAATGATTTAGAGAAGGCCGCCGGAGGTGCAATTATTAAGACGACAGAAGTGACACTCGACAGAGATGGCAATGTGGTCGCTAAAAAAACTAACTATGGCATATATAAAGATGATCCAAAAGACCCTGAAGGAATTGGGAAGTTTGTTGGTCCTATACTTGGTGAAGCAAGTGACGAGATTGCACGTAAGTGGGCAAGGCGTTTCGGTGTCAGTGACGAAATAGTCAAAAAAAATGTTAAAACCAAGCTAATTGATTAGCTATTTAATGGTTACACTTGTCTGGTAGTCCTGAGAACAATAGCTCAAGACTGTGTATGTTAATTATAAATTAGTCGCTTTAAAGTTGGGTGTATGTGTTGCTTATGAAAAGGAATAAAGAGTCTCAAATTTTAGAATTAAAATGTGAGCATAAAATTTAAAATATAAATAAAACTATTGACAAAATAAATAATGTTTTATATAATACAAACGAATATTTAATATATTCAAATTTTGCTTATTGGAGGTTTTAATACCATGAATAGTAATTTATTGGCAGAGAATGATTTAGAGAAGGCCGCTGGAGGAGAGATCTTAAAGGTAACAGAAGTGACACTCGACAAAGATGGAAATGTAGTATCTAAAACAACTAGACATGGCATTTTTTATCCTAGTTTAACTGGAGAAAAATTTACGAGGCCTGCTGTCTCTTTAACTAATAAAAGCGATGCAACTGCGCTTAGAATTGCAGCAAAGCTCGGTTGTGGTAATATAATAGATGAAAAAAAGGTTGTAACTAAAGTATTAGAAGAGTAGCTATTTAGTGTTAATGGATGATACTTGTCCGACATTCCTGGGCAACACGCTCGGGAGTGTCCATATTGGATGTAAATCAGGTTCTGTAAAGCTAGAGGCATATGTTACACGTAAAGAGAAATAAAGTAACTTAAGTTTGACAATGGAGGATAGTTTTAAAAAATAAAAATAAATATGCTCGCGCAGGTGTGGTTTTAGCCAAATCTGTATAGATTTGTTAGGCTTTTGGCTTCTTTTATTTTGTAAATTAAAGTTTTTTAATTTTCCTTACTTTTAAGGTACTATTTTCTCTTAGATGTATTCAAATTTAGTATTACCGCAAATTATTTATTTGAAATGTTTAAAATATTCAGTAGTTTTAACTTCACGGTTCACATAAGTTTTAGAAATACAATTTAGAACTACTTGGCTGCTTGCAGATATAGAGTATTAAAGCTAAAAAGACAATTTACCGTAACTTTCTAAAATTTGGTACTTTGCGGAGACTTTGTTGTGTATAAGATTTCTTTTAGTTATATATACGCTAAAAATTTAGCACTAAGTCTTAAACATCGACTTAGTGCTAAGTTTTATTTTATAGAACTATTACATTTCTGATTCATATTTTTCTACCATTTTTTTTACCATCTGTCCACCAACAGAGCCAGCTTCTTTGGAGGTCAAATTTCCGTTATATCCTTGCTTTTTTAAATCGACCCCGACTTCGTTGGCCGCTTCCATCTTAAAATTATCTAAAGCTTCCTTGGCCTCTGGTACAGCGCTCTTTTTCTTAGACATATAAAATCTCCTTTCTTGCAAACAATTTTTTATATGTTTGCATTATTAGTTTTTGCAATAAAATAATAAATATTCCTGGTATTTTATACCAATGAACTAATTATTTTTATTATTTTAGTTTGATATTTCTTTTTATTATCAAAAACAAGGTCTTTGTTATTCTTGTTTGCTCAGTTTTCGAAAAAATTCTACGTTTTTTAAAAAAAGTTGCACTTTTAAAAATCGTTGTATAGAATGGACTAGTTGCTGCTTCCGTGATAAATAGGGGTGGTTTTCCTGTTTTTGAAGTGTTTTATTTTTTGGAGGTTCTTTTGAATAAGTCAGAATTTGTGAAGAGGTTGGCAGACAAGACGGGTTTTACACAGAAAGATGCAGAGAAGTTTTTTAAGGCACATAATGACACCATAATGGAAGCTTTGAGCGAGGGTGAAAAGGTTCAAGTGGTCGGATTTGGATCCTATGAGGTTCGTGAGCGCAAGGCTAGGGAAGGAAGAGATCCCAGAACTGGTGAAACTGTTTCTATTCCTGCCAAAAAAGTGCCGATTTTTAAGGCGGGGAAACTTTTTAGGGAGCAGGTGGATCACTAGAACTTTAGGCTAGAGCATGGGGTTTCGGCGCGGTTTGTGTTCCGTTGGCGCGTCTTCGCTGCGTTGTTATTGTTTGTTTGTTGTTTTTGCAGTGGATAAATGGAATGTCTTAGGCAGGTTTGATGCAAATGTTTTGGATTTTTCAGGTTGTGTCTTGCAGATGGCTGTGAATTAGCGTGAGGGGGCGTGTGCGTCACAGAAAACTGAGGTATGGAGTTGCTTGGACTCCGTGCTTCGGGTGGTGTAACGGTAGGCTGAAACATTTTATGTAAGTAAAAGAGAGAGTTGGTGCACAGCGGCGTGGGCGGTAAAGGGGGGCGTGCGACCTCTGTGGTTTTTTGGTGCTGTTATTTTAGTCATGGTTACTGTTTGCTCTTTACTGACTACTAGGGACCAAACATTTAAAGAGCCATGATGTCAAAAGTGTAGGGAAAGCTGTAAAGCTTCTGTGTTTTGTGTTCCCTCGTTTTACTGACCATGTCACTTTAGTCGCAGCCGTTGTTTGTTCTTTATTGAGTGTTAAGGGCCAATTTTAAAGGGTATTGATGTCAAAGATGCTATAAGTGAGGGGAAAGTTGTACAGCTTCCGTGTTTTATGTGCCCTTGTTTTGTTTACGATGTCGCTTTAGTCGAGGCTTCCTTTTATTTTTGCCGATTATACAGAATCATATTTGAAGGACTTTGGTATTAAAATAGAAGCAGCAGTGTGGGGCGAGTTGTGTAAATTTAAATTGTTTGCCTAGAATTATGAGAGTCTTGATTTTAGAAGCACACGATAAAATCCGACGCCGTAGCGGTTGCTGTGCTGACTTTCGTAATTAAGAAACTAGAGATCTACCAGAGAACTACAAACTAAGTCTCAGGCAAGATATTTGTTATAAAAGAATTGTCAATATCCAGTTGAATCTGAAGCCTTTTATTTAAAATCCACCAAAGAAATTTCTGCCAAGAACTCTACGCTATTAAATAGTTCACTATTTTGTATCTTTGTTGAAAAAAAATAAAACCAGAAGTGATAGTACAGTAAAAGCTAGCAAGTAAACTTTTACAAAAAAAGCTTAACCGAGAACCAAAGTCTACTGTAAATACACAGTGTTTGGCCCTCTTTACACTTATTGAACTAGTTGATTTTTCCTGATAAACTGTTCTTACTTATTGATGGTTTAATCCACTACTTCTCCAAGCCACACACACTATCTTTGATTTTTTCTACTTTATTTAAGAGATCCACTTTTAATTCTTTCATTCTTTCTATCACACGCGATGGAGCTCTATTTAAAAACTCTCTATTACCCAGTTGGGCATTAACTTTTTCAAGTTCTTTTTCAAACTTTTCAAGTTCTTTTTTTAGTCTCTTTACTTCCTCGTCTTTGTCAAAGAGTTCACTATTTTTTATGTATATCTTTGATCTCTGAGCAATAACAACACTAAATTCATTCTCTTTGCCATTGTTAAGATTGCTATCATTTACTATTTTAATACTGGAAATCCTAGCTAATCTTTTTATAAATATCAAATTATTTTTTATATTCTCAGAGCAATCCGATTCTATAAAAACCTCACTGAGAATCTTTCCTGCTGGTACATTCAGTTCTTTACGTCTCTTTCTTATTGCTTTTATTATATCAATAACACAGTCAGTGCCTGTAATTTGTTGGGAGCAAGCCACGACTTTGATATCTACTGGAAAATTACTCAGCATTAAAGGCCCAAGTTTTTTTTCTGTAAATATCTGCCACAAGTTTTCTGTTACAAATGGAACAAAAGGATGCAAAAGTTTTAGCACATTTAAAAGAGCGAAAACAAGTACATTTTTTGTACACAATCTAGAATCAATATCCTCTAAATCGTTTTCTAAGCGTACTTTCGAGAGCTCTATGTACCAATCACAAAAAATATCCCAAACGAAATCGTAAATCTTATTAAGTGCTATACCAAAATCGAAGTTATCAAGATTTCTCTCTACATCTTTTATCAATGTGTTTAACTTTCCGAGCACCCATTCATCTTCAGGGTGTAAGTTCTCAGGAATTCTTTTCAGATTTAAACAATCCAAATTATCAGAAACTTTTAAATATATATATCTTGCTGCGTTAAATAGTTTATTAACAAAATTTCTGCTAGCTGTTAACTTTTCTTCCGAAAATCTTATGTCGTTGCCCATGGTACTACCCAGCACTAACATAAATCGTAAAGCATCCGCGCCAAATTTATCTATTACATCTAAAGGATCTATTCCATTGCCTAAAGACTTGGACATTTTTCTTCCCAAATTGTCCCTAAGCAAGCCGTGAATTAAAACGTATTTAAATGGTGCTTTCCCCGTGAACTTTAGAGACAGCATTACCATCCTTGCGACCCAAAAAAATATTATGTCGTACCCTGTCACCAAAACCGAAGTTGGGAAAAATTTATCATAATCGCTTGTTTTTTTAGGCCAATCAAATACAGAAAACGGCCATAACCCGGAAGAAAACCATGTATCTAAGGTATCCTCATCTTGGTATATGTTCTTGGATTTACACTTAGCACAAACTTCTACAACGTTTTCACTCACCATCATTTCGCCGCAATCTTTGCAGTAATAAGCTGGAATTCTGTGCCCCCACCATATTTGCCTAGATATACACCAGTCTCTTATGTTAAAAAGCCAATTCAAATATGTTTTAGAAAATCTTTTAGGTAAAAATGTCAATTTTTCATCATCAGAAAACCTGGGTAAAAATGTATATTCTAAATTTTCTTTTTCTAAAGTATTTTCTCCGAAACACTTCATATTTTTATTCGTAGGTGAACAACTGTCTAGCGTATCTTCTCTATAATTAACACAGTCTATTGCCGGTTTAGCTAAATTTTTTGTTTTAACAAACCATTGAACTGAAACCAAAGGCTCTACGTTACAACTGCATCTGTAACATTTACCAACATTATGATTTATATCTTCAACTTTTAAAACACAGTCTCCTAGTTTTAAGTCTTTTAAAATTTCCTGTCTCGCTTCTTTTGTATTAAGTCCAGCATATCTTCCAGTATTTTTAAGCATCGTGCCTTTCTTTGATATGACGTCAATAAACTCTAAGTTATGTCTTAAACCTACTTCAAAATCGTTTATATCATGCGCAGGAGTAATCTTTACAGCGCCAGTGCCGTAATCTTTTTCCACGAAATCATCTGCTATAACAGGTACCTCTCTTTTGACTATCGGCACTAAAACTTTTCTACCAACTAACTTCTTGTACCTTTCGTCTTCTGGATGAACTGCTACTGCAACGTCACCAAGCAAAGTTTCAGGTCTTGTTGTTGCCACTGTAACGAAATCATCCTCGCGGCCATCTACTAAGTAATATTTTATATACCAAAGACTACCTTTTTGTTCGCAAAAGTCTACTTCGATATCTGAAAGTGATGTACCACAATTTGGGCACCAATTAATTATTCTCTTGCCCTTATAAATTAATCCTTCATTGTAAAGATCCACAAAAACTTTTTTTACAGCACGTGAGCAAGAAGGATCCATTGTAAACTTAATTTTATCCCAGTCGGCACTGACACCCAATTTTTTTACTTGATTAACTATAATATTCCCGTACTTTTCCTTCCAGGCAAAAGCATGCTCTAAAAATTGCTCCCTTGTGAGGTCCTCCTTTTTTATACCCTTTTCTCTTAGCATATTAACAACTTTGCACTCTGTTGATATAGCTGAATGATCAAGTCCCGGTACCCATAAAGTATTAAAGCCCTTCATTCTCTTATAGCGTACTAAAATGTCTTGGAGGGTATTGTCCAACGCATGACCCATATGCAGTCTGCCTGTAACATTTGGTGGTGGCATTATTACTGAAAAAGTCTCTTTGCTATTGTCTTCACTTTGCTTGAAGCAGTCATTTTTGAGCCATAAACTATATATTTCTCCCTCCACCTTTTTAGGATCATAACGCTTCTCAAAATCTCTATTCATGGTTTAAACAACCTTTCCGGAATGTAACTCCAATTCACCGTATATCGAAAGCGCAAAAGGTACGCCTCTTTTACCATTAGTGAAATACAAAGAACATCTTATAATGAAATTATCTTATAAAAAGTAATTAATGTCAAAAGCCGGAAAAGAGTCCACTCAAAAGAATATTTGACAATACTAGATAAAATAATCTATCATAAAAATCACAATATATTTTAATTTAATAAAAACTCTAAAATCGTTGCAGCAATTAAATGTGCTCTAGACTGAAAGGAGTTGTTTTGTTTGGCTAAGATTGTAGAAAGTTTAAGATAGTTAGTTCAAGAATATAAAAAATGAAAGGCAAGGAATTTTTAAGTTGCGCACTCGTAAGATATCCTCATTTTTTCTAGCTGTTTTTTTGTTTTAATGTTGATGTTTACACAAGGATGTGCTAATTCAGCAAAAAGTTTAGAATTGACCATAGCCCATACTAACGACATTCACGGAAGAATCGATTACGACAAAGATACATCGGTGATCGGTTACGCAAAAATGCAAACATATATAAAAAATCTCAAGAAAGACAATAAAAATGTACTGCTTATGGATGCTGGAGATGTTTTGCACGGCCAACCTTTAGTAACATTGTCCAAAGGAGACAATGCAGTCTCATTACTTAATATAATGGGCTACAATTATTTTACTCCCGGAAACCACGATTTTAACTATGGCTACAGCAGACGTAAAGAGCTTACCGAAAAGATGAAGTGCAAAACTTTAGCTGCAAATGTTACACTTAAGGATGGCACTAAACCTTTTCTGGAAAATGATGTTATTGAAATCGATGGGGTTAAAGTAGGGCTATTTGGTCTTGCAACTCCGGAAACCGCTGTTAAAACGAATCCGAAGAATGTACAAGGTATTAGTTTCAATGATCCAGTTAAAAGTGCAAAAGAACAAGTAAAATTACTTAAAGATAAAGGAGCAAATGTAATTATTTTGCTCTGCCACTTAGGTATAGACGACGAAAGCAAAGGCCACCAATCTTACGATGTTAGAGATAACGTGGATGGTATAGATTTGATAATCGATGGGCACAGTCACTCTACTCTGGACAAAATAAAACAGGTAGAAGGGAAGGCTATTATAGCGTCTACTGGTGCATATGCCGAAAACCTTGGAATAGTCAAAGTCAGCTATAAAGATAGTAAAGCTGAGGTAAAGACGAGTAGTGTAAATTTTTCAGAGTTTGAGGGGATAGAAAAGGACAAAGATGTAGAAAATTTGGTGAATGAAATAAAGAAAAATCAGGATTTTTCTTTAAAAGAGGTAATAGGAAAAACAGAAATTGACCTGGACGGAAAAAAGTCCTCCGTAAGATCAAAGGAGACTAGTTTGACAAAACTCTTTGCAAATTTTGTACTAGAAGAAACAGAAGCACAAATAGTTTTATCAAACGGAGGATCGCTTAGAGAAAGCATAGGTAAAGGAGAAATAACTTACGAGGATGTTGTAAAGGTGTCTCCATTTGGGAATTATATCATTACAAAACGGGTCAAAGGTGAAAACATTCTAAAATCTTTAGAGCATGGTCTTTCAAGTTTTCCGGAGGCAGCTGCTAAATTTCTGCAAGTTGCTGGAATACAGTGTGTCTTAGACTCTAAAGGAAGCTCTGGTTCAAAAGTGAAATCCTTAAAAATAAATGGCGAGGATCTTGACCTTAATAAAGAGTACATTTTAGCTACCAACGACTTCATTTCAGCGAGTGGCGATGGGTACAAATTGATAGGAGCCAGTCCTGAAGTTAATCACTTTTCAGCATTAGATGAAATATTAATAAAACATATAAAACAGATCGGTACAATAACTGAAAAAACTATTTCAAGTTTACCTGATGGATATGTTATTAAATAGGGTGGTTCAGGGTATTCTTTAAAAGGCAACTGTTTTATATTGTATTGACAAGAGATGTAGTGTTTTCGCTTAAGACATGTTACAGGGACTTAATTTTTTTGCATAACCAATACTTCTACCAGAGTAATCATTTTCTGCATCTTGGGTGATCCTGGAATGGGTCTTTTCCGTTTCGTTCCCCAACAGCCTTTTAGTCACCACTGCTTGATTTCCAGATATAGGATTTTTGCAATTAAAATTTTTGCGCAATTTTTATTTTCTATTTTTGCATTAAGAACAAAGTAGAGCTAAAAGCAGTCAATTGTAGATTATACAAAATAACAGCAAACAGTCAATTTTTTGTAAAATATGTAATCAAAAAATCAAAATTTAGGATTCCCCAGTTTAATACATACATTAAACGTTTAGTTTGGTCTGTATAATCAGAGTCTTTCTTATTTTTAATCTTTATGTCAGCAAAAACATTTTTTGTTAGTTTTTTTAATTATACTTTTTGGTAATTATTTTATCATAGTCTTTTAAAAATATCTTCTGTTTACATTGATAATATTATATGCTAAAGTTTTGGCATTAGACTGAGGTTTAAACGATATGTTGTAAGTCCATAAAGCAGTAGTTTTCCCCACTATGCAGCGACGTTGTTGCTGAAAAGTCTAGTTTGTTGTAGCTTTGGAACAGTTTTAAGATTTCACATTTTTTGCTCTTTAGCTTGACTTTTTAATTTAGGTTCCAAAATTAATAATTTTTCAAGAATTTTATATTAATTCGACAAAAAAATTGTTCTAAATTAATATTAGCAATTTGAAATAGCGTTGTTAAAAGTTAAGGTAAAGGGAAGAGTAATACGTGGGAGTGCTTTAATTTTTTGGGAGGACACAAGTAAAAAGTTTAATTTTATTTAGAAAATTTTTTATTGCCTATGAAATCCTAGTAAAACGGTGTCCCCATTCTTGTTTTGCTACATGAGTGCTTGTCTTTCCCAAAATACTGTACTTAATAAATACAAGACCACTATTTTGCTTGCTACTGCTGCCCTTGGAAAGTAAATATCAGTTTGGCCTATTGTATCAAAGACAAAAATTAATCTATATATGAGGTTTTGTATGTTTAATTTTAGAGATAGAGTACTCAGTTTGTTATTTGCCCTGTTAACAACTGTCATTGCTTTTATTTTGCCCTCGAGTACCATTGTTTATTCACAGCCTTGTGGTCAGGAGTACTTTACAGGTATAGATGTATCTGAATGGCAAGGCGATATAGATTGGCAGGAAGTAAAGAAAACCGGTCAAGTGCAATTTGCCATTATTAGGACTAGTTACGGCTGGTCAAGATGGGATGAATATACAGATAAACAACTGGATAACAATATTAAAGGGGCCAAGTCCGTGGGAATTCCTATAGGTGCTTATCACTATAGCTACGCAACTACTGTAGAGGAGGCAGAGTTAGAGGCGGAATTTTTTATAAACAGACTCAAGCGCACAACGTGGGAATATCCTGTGTTTATGGATATCGAAGATAAAGCTCAGTTAAAATTAACAAACAAACAGCGGACGGACATAATGTTAGCATTCATGGAAAAAGTAAAAGAGAAAGGTTACTGTGTTGGGTTTTACACTAATTTGAATTGGAGCAGAAACTATCTAGATATGGATAGGCTCGCACCGTTTAACTTATGGATGGCGCAGTGGAACGAGAATTGTACTTCAGAACATTCTTACGGAATATGGCAAAAAAGTAGCGAAGGTAGCATATCGGGAATAAAAGGTAACGTAGATCTAGATGTATGCTACGTAAATTATCCTGAAATCATAAAAGAAAAACACCTTAACGGTTACTAAGTTAAAAAGTTTGCAATTAGGTTACAGTGTTTTAATTATCAAAGAATAGAACGAAAGTAACGTAAACTTTGACATCTCTAAGAGCTGAGGCCTTTAGAATTTTAGAATTAGCGTTACTTATATAGTTAGAAAACTGTGTGCCAAGGCGATCGGTGCAGTAGAGCTACTGATCGCTTACTGCATTGCTAATTTTAATACAACAATAGATGTATTTTAACTAAAATCATTTGCTTTTGCACAATAAATCCACATACACCTTTAAAAAAGCCAAACACGCACCCATGACATGATCTTCTGTTTTTGTACTGCAGCTAGGCCGCAGAATACTTTCAAATAATTAAACAAGAAAGTTATCAAACCAGGACATCAAAAAATACAAACAACCTAACGCCACTTAATTTTTTAGTATGTATAAGAATACAAGAAAAAAACTACTAACTACTGTTTCGAACAGAAGCCCCCTCAAAATACAAAAATTCCTTATTAAAACAAGAAAGCCAAAATTATTCACTTTTATTAGAGTCACTATTCGTAATAAAGTTGTAGTTATTGTTAAAATAGTTATTATTAAATATATTGTTAATTAAATATGTCGGTCTATTATTATAAGAAGTACCTTTCTTATTTATATCATTGTTTTTATTTTTAATTGAAACTATTTTCTTATGAAATGCAAACTTTTTGTTGTCAGCAAACTTTTCGTTAGGGTTTGCAGCATATTTTTTGTCCTCAGAAGGATTGACAGGTGAGTTTATTTCAAAGTTGCTAATTTTTTCGCTATTTAAGTTTTTATTAAGAAATTGTTTGCTCTTATTACTAATATTAATATTAGGGAATATTTCATTTCTGTGACTCGCTGTAGTCTGCTGATAAATACCTTTTTCTTCAATATTCTTTATTTTTTTCACGAAGCCTTGCTTATTGTTATCAACGAAATTAGAATTATCTTCTATTGAAGAAGTAATTATTTTGTCGGTAATGTTAGTGCTATTTTTGCTATTCGTTTGTTTTTGAACATTTATCTTATCATGATTATTCGTTTCCTTGTATTTGGGCATGTTAATTGTGTTTGTTTTCTTTTTTAAATATACGCCGTTAATATCAAAATGACCTCTACCAGCAGCATTTATATTTTTTGAGAGCATTTTCTCTAATCTTATGACTTTTTGATTTAATTCCCGTAGCTTTTGGTCTTCCCCAAAAAAGCTTTTAAAATTTTTAAATATTTTATGGTCTCTTAAAATTTTATAGCACGCAATCATAGTTTTATTATTCTCAATTTCGGGAATACATTTTAACAATTTGTTACAAAAATTAACAAAATCTTTACAAGCCAAATTTAAAGTAAGCCCACTTTCCAACAAATTGGCCCAGCTTTCATACGATAATTCCTTTAACACTGCTTCATCCATTTCTTTTATTAGGGTTTTCAAATTTTCTTTACCAAGAAAATTTTTCTTAACAGTACCGCCTACACCGCAATTAATCTTCATCTTTATAAATAAATTATTCCAGCTATTACTATTAATTTTGTATAATAGATTTTTCTCTTTAAACATAGATAATATTTTACACCAATAGATTTCAGCGTCATTGATTTTTTCTCCAGAAATTTTAGATACAGCATCTCCCGATAAGTTGGAAATTACTTTATTCAAGGCGTCGGACGATATAATGTTTTTATTTACCATAGGAACAATTAAACTTTTCCACACATTACAATCAACGCAAGAACTTAGTTGTTCTCCATTTAAACTTAATAACACATTATTCCAAGACTTAGAGATTTTGTTCGGATCAACTTTAACAGTACGAGAACTTATGTATTTTAAAATCTTTACGCAATCATCGGTAGATACTTTATGTTCAACATTACTCACAGATAAATTTTGCACATCTTTGTCCAAAATATCAAATTTTGTTTCATCGGGTATTTTACCACTACTTTTAAGTGATTTAAACAAATCTTGCACTTCACTGTTAACATCAATTTTTTCCAGTACTTTGATAGCATCTTTTTTAGCGTTAGGGCCTTCTGATAAACGTATAAGCCTTTCAATTTTTTGTTTCAGCGTCGCGTCAATATTACTACTGTCAGCAAGGAAAACAAACCACTCTGACTCGCATATCTTTTTTATGCAATTTATAAGAATTTTATTTTCATATATTAACTCATCTTTATCCGGTAGGGGCATGTTTTTGATTATTTTTTTCCAACCATCCAAATAATTAGTCGTATCATTACGTCCGCTATCGTGAAATTTGGCGCTCATTATTATTGCCTCGAAAGCTTTATAGTCCAATTCCTGTAATACATTATCTGGAATCTTTTCAATTAACGTTCTCCAGGCAGCAGGATTAACCTTTACTAATAAATTAGATTCGTTCCGACCACCGAATAGGCTACAAAAGATATTGTTCCAACTTTTGACACCAATTTCTTTAATTTGGTCATTACTAGCCATATAGCTAATAATTTCATTCCAAAACTTATATTCATCAATTTCAGAAGACTTTCGTAAGGCATCCTTTTTTAAATTTGAAAATATTTTATCTAAATTTTCTGAAGTTATATATTTATTTTTAATTAATGCAGTCAAAACATTACTAAATATACCTTCCCAAACAGTTGTATTTATTTTTTTTATATCTTCGTCCTTTAACAATGAAAAAATTGGATCCCACACTATACATTCAGAATTATATTTAACACTACTTCTCTTATTTTCAGAGTATTCAATACGTTTGCTATTATTTCCAAATTTAAACTTATTAAATATTCGAAGTAAATTGTTTTTATTTACACGTTTTAAATAACCAACAAATTGATCCTCCTTAGATGAACTATATTTATATAACTCATACAACAGTGACTGAAAATCAGTATACAAAATTTCTTTATTCTTAGCTAGTTGATACAAATAGAAATAAAAACTATAGTCTTTAACAGAGTAGTTTACGCTTTGCGCCACTTCCGAAAAAGCCTTACGTATAACCGAAACATTCTCAAAAGTAAAAGGAACGATCTCTAACACTTGTTTATTTCTCACTACTAAAATTCCTTCTTTAGTTGAAGGATATTTAATTTTATTATCCGGAAATTCACTACCGTTGAACGAATTTAAAACTTTCCACAGCAGATTACAGAAAAGTGTCTTCTTTCCCTTGTGACACTCTTTTAAAGCGTCTTTATTGATATACATGAGACTAAATATCTTGTCAGCCAATTTAGCACTTAATTTGTAATTTTTATACCCAAAGTCTAGTGAAAGATGTGACGTCTCTCCATTGCCTTCAAGTAAATCATTCACTTTTAATAAAAAATACAAAGGATCAGATAGATTAGGGGCTTTTTTTAAACCCATTGTTTTATATAACTCGCTCTCATCCTCTATCACGTCTACTGAGTTTTCTTTATAACCTGTAAGACTTATTATTTTATTAGGTGTTGAATCCGTTTCACTTGATGATTTTCTTTTGGATTTCCCTGTTTGCTCTAATTCTTGTTCACGCTGCGAAGAAAGATCTGTTTCTTTTAGTTTAAGCACCGTATCTTCAATTTCATGCTTGGAGTTTGAACTAAGAGTGATATCATTATTACGCTTAATTTCGCTATAAAATTGGTTACCTTGAAATACTGAATATTTATAATCACTATTACCCTTATTCAATCTTTTTTTCAATTTACTATCGTTCAGTTTCTCCGTAAAAGATGGAACTTTTTTTTCTGAGTTTCTTATTGAAGTACAGACTGTATCAAATATTCTCGATATTCTCGACTTGATACTTTCGCAGTTCATGTCATTAGGAGCATTATTTTTTTTGGATATTTTTTTAAGATCACTTTCCTTGAATTTTGATTTATCAGCAATATTATCTTCGGACAGAGAGCTGGTATCTTCTATTCCATAAGGCCTTTTGTAAGATTCTTTTTCACTGCCTTTATCTTTAAGGAATATATCGTGGAGATTTTTGTTTACATTTAGATTCTCAAACTCAGAATTATCCCTAGAATAATCAACTTTTTTGATATTACTACTATTTGAATTATACTGGGAATGTTTTTTATTTTTTAACGTTTCTTTTTCAATATTAAGATTGGTTAAATATTCACTATTTTCTTCAACATTCTCTGAAGTATTAGACTGTAGTTTACTTTCTAATTTATCCATGCTAGTGTAGAGCTTGTCTAAACTTTCAGCAGCTTCTTTTAAATTTTTTTCAAGTATTTTGCTTTCTTTATCTAATATCTCCTTCTCCGTTTTTTTTCTAACCCATTTAGGGTTAATCAAATAGCGCTTACAAAATTCTTTTGCTTTGAATATTGTTTTTTTACCACTAGAAAACTTTTCGGAACAAAGATCAGCTCCTAGAATAAAGTCATCTGGATCAACCTTAAATTTCTCTATACAAGGCTCGTCTACACCACTTAAGATTTTTTCAATATAATCATATACAGCGTCATCACTATCGCCCGACGGTACTTCATCGTCGAGGCACCTTAGAAAAGCTGCAAAATTTTTATTTGTTTCAAGAATAGCATTTTTTAAATCCTTAGTATCTTCATTGTCTTTGTCAGGAATTTGCATTTTTTTTATCTTTTCACTGTAATTACTTAAATCGTCAATTAGTTCCTCAAGAGAATCGGTGTTTTCTTCCGAATCTACTGGTGATTCTTTTATGTTCTCTTTTTTGCCAACAAAAGTTATTTCATCTTCATTCTCTTGATTTTCTAATTTGTGACTGTCCACTTCACCTATTTCATTTACTTTTTGTTCCAAAACGTCTCGTGTTTCTTTATTACCCAGAGAAACACTATCTATTTTCTGTATCTTTAGCACAGG
>DFGJ01000045.1 GCA_002372375.1 Ruminococcaceae bacterium UBA3753 | reverse complement strand
TAAAATAGGAAAGATCTTCCCATGATTTCAAGCAAAAAAAAAGCATTAGTTTTAATGAGCGGCGGAGTGGATTCTTCAGTTTCTGCGCTTCTTTTAAAAAAACAAGGGTATGACGTTACAGGAGTAACAATGTTGCTATCTGGTAAGAGTGGCGATGCAAGTAACGAGATTAATATAAAAGATGCAAAACTGGTAGCTAATTTTTTAAATATTAGACATATAACTATCGATTTAAGAAATGAATTTGAAAATAATGTTATAGAATATTTTTGCAAAGAGTATCTAAAAGGGCGAACTCCTAATCCTTGTGTTATGTGCAATAAAAAAATAAAATTCGGGTATATGTTACAATTTGCAAAAGAAAATAATTTTGATCTTTTGGCCTCTGGGCACTATGCCAAAATACGGTTTAACAAAACTCTAGATGAGTGGACTTTGCAAAAGTCGGATACCGGCAAAGACCAAAGTTATGTACTTTACAACTTAAGGCAAGACGATCTCAAACACATCTTGTTTCCTATATGTGAATTTAAAAAAGCTGAAGTTAGAAAGATAGCACGAGAAAACGGCTTACCTGTCTCAGAAAAACCGGAAAGCCAGGATGTCTGCTTTATTAAAAATTGCCACCATGTAGATTTTATAAAAAAAAGATGCAAACTAAACGACTTGAAACAGGGCAATTTTATAAACCGCAACAATACCATACTGGGAATACACTCAGGAATAATTAAATATACAATCGGGCAACACAGAGGCCTAGGGATCGGATTTGGTTACCCTCTTTATGTAACCGACATTAATGCCGAAGAAAACACGGTTACACTTGGGGGAAAAGACGATCTTTTTAGTAATGGACTAATTGCCAGCAATGTGAACATAATTTCTAGAAAGCTAATGCCGCTTAGCAAAGAAATAAAAATAACAGCAAAAATACGATATAAATACAAAGAAACACCGTGCACTACCAGAATTTATGAAAGTGGGGAGAAAAGTTTAAATGCCAAATTAATTTTTAAAGATCCAGTAAAGTCTGTGACTAAAGGACAATCCGTAGTGTTTTACAAAGACGACATTGTCCTGGGTGGAGGTATAATAGAAACAAAAATTTAGACTTTCTAAAGTTTAATTACTGTAAAAATTTCATTTACAAATAAAAAATGTAAAACCGCTTAACGTTGTGCATTTCAAAAAACGCACAGCAACAGGTGGATTCAAGAATATCCTAAACTGCAGTATCAGAAATCAACATGTTACAACCTTCGTACATCAACGGGCACCAGCCAGGTAACATTTTACAAAAAAACAGTACAACCAAACAATATAAGAACCGCAATAAAAACTATGATCGAAAAATCCCAAAGCTACATCCTATAGCTTCGGGATTTTTCCTGAAACTTTCTTTCTTTTCCAAGTTGGGATTTTTCCTGAGACTTTCTTTCTTTTCCAAGTTGGGGCTTTTCCTGAGAATTCCTTTCTTTTAAAAACCAACCCCAAACATAATAAGCAACGGCAGAAACAACTGCTACTACCCCTGAACACCAATAAGCACGCTCTATATATTTATTACGTTTCCACCTATTGAAAGCACATTTAAAATTTTTCAAAAACCTTGCACGCTTAATGACGAAGTCTGTACGTAACATACTATCCACAATAAACCCCTCTGCCCCTAGGTCGCGCGGCACAACAGACTCATAAAAGTTATCTGTTTCAGTCACAAACTCATTAAAGTCAAAACCGTATTTTTCAATGGAAGGGAAAAACTGTACACACCTTTTAAAAATAGCATCTGCTTCATTTTTTGTATCTCCGGTAATAACTTCTAAAAAAACTTTATAGATTCTATTTGTATTATCACTCCTCTCGGACGAATTATCCGCACAAACCGGGCACCCCGTCAAACTACTTCCAACTAAACTAAATAAACAAACACTCGCCGCTGCCTTCTTCAAAAAAAGCCTCCACAAACAAAGTAAATTTCTTACTCGAGTTGTTCTAACAGAGTCCCTTCAAATATTCAATATGATATCTTTGGAGCTATATTTAGAAATAGAAAAACTTAGACCACAGCTTCTCCATTTTACTTTTTTAATAGAATGGAGTAACGTTTCCTTACATTAATTTCACATAATAAGCCTAAAATATCAAATATATTTTCGAAAATATGAACTATTATCTATTTATGTTTCTACTGTCTCAAGTTCTTTTTTTATATCAATTAATGTAGTATTATATAGGTACTATTAAGTACTGGGTAAATATAAGTGAGTCTGTTTTGTTATGAAACTTAATTTGCTTTCTTCTGGACAATCTGCTAAGGTCGTAAAAATAAATAGCAAAGATAAAAAGTTTAAAATTCGAATGACTGATATGGGGTTTGTACCAGGTTGTGCTGTCTATGTGAAAAGAGTAGCACCACTCGGGGATCCAATGCAGGTATCTTTGCACGGATATGAGTTAAGTATAGGCAAATTTGAAGCCAGTAAGATAGAAGTGGTTATTTAAAGTCGTTAGTTTTTAAAAACAGTTTTCACTAGCGGGGCTCAGTTTTATTGACAAAACTTATAAAGAACACATCTTTTTGGGCTATTTAGGTTTTGTTTGGAATTTTTGTCGATAGTCAATTTGGTGTTCCTCGCTACCTACATAAGTGAGGTGTTATAGGTTGGCACTAATTTTGGAAAAAATAAGTAATTTAAAAAACAAAGGGAAAAAGCATAGCAACAGTAAAACTTATGTGCTGAAAAATTTAGAAAAAGAAGGCATAAAAAAAAATAACTTTAAGGTAGCCTTAGTGGGAAATCCAAATAGTGGAAAATCGACGTTGTTTAATCAATTAACAGGCAGCCATCAGCACGTTGGTAACTGGCCGGGGGTAACTGTAGAAAAAAAAGAAGGAAATTTAGTACATAAAGGTGCACAAATAGCAATTGCAGACCTTCCTGGAGTTTATTCCTTATCTCCTTGCTCTTTTGAGGAAATAATAACCAGGAACTATCTTTTGGAAGATGAAGTAGATGTAATAATTAATATAGTCGATGCCACAAATATAGAACGAAATTTATATTTAACGACCCAGCTGTTAGAATTACAGAAACCTTTAGTTGTAGCCTTAAATATGTACGACCTTCTTAAAGGTAAAAATATGAAATTAGATTTTTTAGAGTTGGAAAAATTGTTGGGTGTACCTGTTGTTCCTATATCTGCTAATCGAGGTACAAACTTAGAAAAGCTATTAGATGCTGTTGTAAATAATAAAAATGTTACAACAAGGGCGAGAATTTATGACAAAAAGACTACAGAAGCATTAAAAATCATAGAAAAAAGTTTGATTGATTTCGGAATAACCGATACTTCTGTACCATGGCTTGCTATTAAGCTTTTTGAAGACGATGAGTTAATTTTACACAAGCTAAACTTAAGTAAGAAGGTTGTGGATCAGATAAATGAGCAAAAAAATAAAATTGAGCTTAGTGAAAATACGGAACGACAAACTCTTATAGCTATTCAAAGGTACAGGTACTTGAATATGCTCTGCAAGAGCATTGTAATAAAAGGAGAAAATAAAAGTACCAAATTTACAGAATTTTTGGACTCTATTTTACTAAACAGGTTTTTAGCCTTTCCTTTGTTCTTTTTTATACTCGCTTTAATTTTTTATATTACATTTGGCCCAATAGGCACTTTTTTTAAGGACGCAATAAATTCTTTTATTTGTGATGGTGTAGGAAATGCTTCCTACGTTTTTTTAAATAAATTTGGAGCATCTGCTTGGAGCAAATCTTTAATAAGAGACGGAATAATACAAGGCGTAGGATCTGTAGTATCATTTTTGCCACAGATTATTTTATTATTCACTCTCCTTAGTTTACTTGAAGACAGTGGATATATGGCTAGAGCCGCTTTTATTATGGATAAACCTCTAAAACTGTTGGGACTTTCAGGCAAGGCATTTGTCCCACTCCTTATGGGATTCGGTTGCTCAGTTCCTGCAGCATTAGGGACCAGGATCCTCGAGAAAGATAAAGACAAAAAGCGTACTATTTTCATGATACCGTTCATGTCATGCAGCGCAAAAATGCCGATATACGCTATGTTTATATCAGTGTTTTTTGGTCAGCATAAAGTGCTGGCTATATTTTTAATTTACTTAACTGGTATAATGGTTTCAATATTTACTGCATTTATGTTAAAAGGTTCTACCAAGAAAAATGAGCAGCCTGTTTTTTTGATGGAATTACCCGGATATAAATTACCGACTGCCAAAAATCTTTTTTTCCACGTTTTTGAAAAAGTAAAAGATTTTTTAGAAAAAGCCGCCACCGTATTGATTGCGGCTAGCATAATAATATGGTTCTTACAATCGTTTGATTTTGGCCTTGATATGGTGACAGATAGCAGTGAGAGTATACTTGCTACATTCGGCAGATTAATCGCACCGGTATTTAGTTTCTGTGGTTTCGGTGATTGGCGCGCTAGTGTTTCACTAATTTGCGGCGTAATAGCTAAAGAGTCTGTTATTAGCACCATGGCTATTTTATACAGCTCTAATGACGGCACTTCTCTCCAAAACTTAATTATGGTGCATTTTACGAAATCATCGGCTTGTTCGTTTATGGTTTTTGCTCTTTTATATACTCCCTGTATAGCAGCACTCTCATCCATAAAAAGAGAGCTTGCCAACAGAAAAATTTTCTACCTTTATATCATTTACCAACTAGTTTTGGCTTGGGGAATCTCTGCTTTAGTATTTAATTTTAGTAAAGCAATATTTAAAGCTTAAAAAATAAAGATGGCACTACCACAATGCATATAAAAACTTGGGTTTATACCATTTGTTTGGTCTTTTAGTCAGACCTGGATAGTACAAAGATTGCTTGCTAGCAGAAAAGTTTTCTACTACCAACTAGCTTTGGCTTGTGGAATTTCTGCTTTAGTATTTAATTTTAGTAAAGCAATATTCAAAGCTTAAAAAATAAAAATGCACTACCACAATGCATATAAAAATTTGGATTATGCCATTTATTTGGTCTTTTAGCTAGACCTGGGTGGTATAAAAGTTGCTTGCTAACAGGAGAGTTTTATCATTTACCAACTAGTTCTGGCTTGGGGAATTTCTGTTTTAGTATTTAATTTTAGTAAAGCAATATTTAAGGTTTAAAAGATAAAGACAGCTCCACAAAATGCATGTAAAACTTAAACTTGTATCTTTTGATTAACCGTCTCCCATTATCCAGGGAATAAAAAATGTGCTTGCCAACAGGGAAATTTTCTACTTTTATACAATTTGACAATTAGTCTTAGCATAGGAGATCTTTTCTTTAGTGCCAAAATCCAGTAGAACACTTTTCGGAATTTAAGAATAAGAATTTCTCTACCAATAATGCGTGCAGTAAAATTAACTTTATATCTTTCAATTACTGGTGAACGACTTAAGTTCTTATTTTTTGAACCTTGTTAATATGGGATTTATGTAAGTGTATAAACCTGGTACGTTTTTAGCGTATTTTAACATAGATTGTGATATAGTAGGGACTGCTTGAAGTTTTATTTGTCCGGAGGGACGTACGCTTTGCTAGTAAAAGATCTCTTCTGTTCCGTTGAAACTTTGAATTCAGGAGTTTCCCCCACGGAGCTCCCTGATTTAGATGTTACAGACGTTTGTTTTGACTCAAGAAATGTTACAAAAGGTGCGGTGTTTGTGTGCATAGAGGGTTATAACGCCGATGGGCACAAATTTGTTGACGACGCAATCAATAATGGAGCTGTTCTTCTAGTAGCTTCTAAACAATTGATAAGAAGGAACAACGATGTGCCTGTTATAATGGTACGAAACACTGAGAAAGTTCTAGCAGATTTATCTGCGAATTTTTTTTCTCACCCATCAAAGGAACTTTATACCATAGGAATAACTGGCACAAAAGGCAAAACGACGACTTCCTTTATGCTGGCTTCTATCTTAAAGAAATCCGGGATCAAATATGGAATGATAGGGACTTTAGGCATATTCTTTGGCAATAATTTTATAGAAAGCAAAAATACAACACCTATTTCTTACTGTGTACAAAAGTATTTACGCTTGATGGTAGATAGTGGTATTACACACGTTATAATAGAAGCCTCATCGTTGGCTTACTTACATTACCGTCTGGAGCATGTACGCTTTAGTAGTGCAATTTTCACAAATTTTTCTGTTGATCACGTGAACCCTAGTGAACACAGAGATTTATGTGATTATTTAGATTGCAAGAGCTTACTTTTTGAAAATTGTGATTCAGCTTTTTTGAATATGGATGATCAGAAGTTTAAATTTATGCTAAACAGATGCAAGTGTAAAGATGTGAAAAGTTTTGGAATAAATAATAAAGCAGCAGATATTATGGCGTATGGTATTAAACTATTGTACGAAAAAGATAAAATGGGAGTAAGTTTTAACACTGATGGATTTTTCAGTTCCGAAGTAAAGTTAAATGTACCTGGAAAATTTAATGTGTATAATGCTTTGGCGGCCATTTGTATAGCCTGCCGTCTCGGTGTGGGAGAAAAGGAAATTTTAGATGGTCTTTTAGAAACCAAAATTAAGGGTAGAATGGAGATAGTTCCACTTCCGGAAAACTTCAATTTTAAGGTTATAATTGATTATGCCCATAATGCTTTAAGCATGGAAAATCTTTTGACTACATTGAGGGAATACAAAAAAGGTAGGATTGTTACGGTCTTTGGCGCGGGAGGCAACAGACCAAGAGATCGTCGTTACTTAATGGGCAGAGTTAGTGGGAGATTTTCGGATTATTCTATACTTACCGCCGATAATTCCAGGTTTGAAAAAACGTTAGATATAATCAGTGAAATAGAGAAGGGTGTTTACGAAGAAGATGGCGAATATATGGTAATTCCAGATAGAAGAGAAGCAATTAAATATGCTATTCAGACAGCTTACGAGGGTGATATTATAGTTCTTGCAGGTAAGGGTCATGAGGATTATGAAGAAATAAACGGAGAAAGACGACCTTTTGACGAAAGAAAGATAGTTAACGAGATCATTGCAGATATGTCAAGGTAGACTTTCTGCTGTGCAACTCGTTTTTATTAAAACTGCGATTTGTGTTCAATTATTTCAAAGTGGCTCGAGAAAACTAATTTTTAATCTTATTCACCTTGTTTACCTATCTAGGCTTTGTGATCAGTTGCTTCTGTTTTATGTTTTCTTAGCAAACGAAAAACGGTGCTCGTGTTTGATTGCCGTGTAGTGTTTACCCGGTCCAGTGTATAAAATCTTAACGACTAACCAATCGCTTGCATTTGCCGCAACACTAAACGAAAGCAACGTCACAAATCAGATTTTTCTGATCCTTTTTCTGCCTCTTTTGATGTAGGCTCTTGTGTAAATTCTGTTTTAAAAACTATTTTAGTTCACGCTAGCCCGAAAACAGCCAATGCTTTAGTTTACGTTTTCGTAGCAAACGAAAAACGGTGCTCATGTTTGATTGCCGTGTAGTGCTTGTCCAGTCCGTTGTGTAAAGTCTTAACAACTCACCAATCGCTTGCATTTGCAGCAACACTAAACGAAAACAACGTCACAAATCAGATTTTTCTGATCCTTTTTTTGCCTCTTGTGATGTAGGCTCTTGTGTAAATTCTATTTTTAAAACTATTTTAGTTCACACTAGCCCGAAAACAGCCAACAGCACTCATTCAAATACTACACACAGTGTCTACCCTGCTCATCATTCCTCAATTCTTGCACTCTAACAGACGTAAACACATTCGGTGGCGGTAGAGACGCAGACTTAGATCGATCTGTTAATATAATTTGTAAAAATCTAGAATTTTTAATTATTTTTTTAACTTTTATTATATAAGTCGTTGTGAAAATTCTATTATTAAAAATACATCGACTAGTGTTATCTCAAGGAACAGACAACAACACTCGTACACGGAAGGCGCTTGAAGTGTACAGCATCTATCCGATTTTTGTGCCACAATTTTTGCACTCTGATAAGCAGAGACTTTTCCGTAATGATATTTCTGGACGAGAATATATACCTAAATTCACCTGTTGAAAAATTTAGAATTTAGCCTTAATTTAGCCTTATACGTTACAAACTTTCATGAAAACTCTATTTTCGAATCAACTCAGTCTACACCATCACACAAATTAGGTGACAATCTTTACACCAAGTACCGTCCGTCTCTACCCGGTACATTGACCATAATTTTTGTGAGAAAACTTAAAATCCTAGATAGCGTTTACGGTATCGAGCCCTCGTAGAAGTTTTATTTTGGGTTTAACTTGGATTGTAGCATCTCAAAAAATAGTTAACGGTGCTCCCACTTAGTAATGTACAACATGCACCCGGTCCGACGTACTACGCCCGTCAAACATACATGTACAAGCTTCCGTTAGCGGTATAGGCACAGACTTAAGTCCATCTGTTAACATAATTTGTAAAAATCTAGAATTTTTAATTATTTTTTTAACTTTTATTATATAAGTCGTTGTAAAAATTCTATTATTAAAAATACATCGACTAGTGTTATCTCAAGAAAAAGACAACAACACTCGTACACGAAAGGCGCTTGAAGTGTACAGCATCTATCCGATTTTTGTGCCACAATTT
>DFGJ01000018.1:16108-41028 GCA_002372375.1 Ruminococcaceae bacterium UBA3753 | reverse complement strand
GTAAAATCTCCAACTATAATGTTAGAATTTTTAATCGTTGGCTTCACATAGATTTCTTTATCGTACCCTGCAATCGGGTGAACTACGTTTGGGTTAGGACTTATATTATTTTTAATAATAAACACCTCTTTAAACATTTAATTGCTGTGACATAATTATGATACCATTTCCCTTTAAACCAGCTCTACACCGTAACTTGTTTTTCCTAAACTTTTTCGAAAGTTGTTCCACTTGTGAGCCATTCCCGTACCCTTAACATGCAAAAAAACTTATGTCTAAAAATTTTTGTTTTACTATTGTGCAAGTCAGAACCACTCCACCCCCACTCTATTTTCACTTTGGCGGTATGTAAAGCAGACTACGCTGAACGAAATCACGCCTCTTGACGAAAAGAATCGAGCTGTTAATTACTAAAATAATTTCTAACCTTTCTCGATTACCATATATTTGACGTTTTTATCTTTAACATCAAAAACTTTAGTACACCTATCAAATCTTACACCACCTCAACTTTGTGCACTAGATCTACAAAGCACATTTATCCATTTGCTTTTATCTGATCAAAAAACATTCAATTAAAAGGCAGCAATGCTTCGCTTACATTTTTACAACATACTAGGTATAGCAACATGAATCAAGTTAATGGAATTTTAGATTGCAAAAAATCACTAATTTTTAGTGCTTTCCATGAAGAACGAAACAGCTCTCGAGTTAAGTAAACGCACGGTAAGGATTCTGAAAAAGACCAGTTATCTAACTTTAGAGTTTAATGCTAAACTCGTTCACACTCCCGAAGACCTCTAACTAGAGATCAGTGCAATAACTCCTTCCTCGAGGCTAATAAAAAACTATTTAATTGAAAGGCCAAGTTCTTTAAGTTGTGTAATGCTAACGTCAGACGGTGCTTCACTCATAGGGTCAGCCGAACTTTGAACTTTAGGAAAAGCTATTACCTCTCTAATATTTCTACATTCCAACATGAGCATACAGAGCCTATCTAGCCCAATAGCCATCCCACCGTGCGGGGGCACCCCGTACTTAAAAGCCTCTGTTAAAAATCCAAATCTATTTTCTACCTCCTCCTTACTAAACCCTAAAAGATTAAACATTTTATTTTGCAGTCCTACGTCGTTAATTCTAATCGATCCACCACCAAGTTCAAAACCATTTAGTACGCAGTCGTAGGCGTCTGAAAGAACCTCTGCAGGATTTCCATCCAATTTTTTAAGATCCTCCTTTTTGGGACTGGTAAACGGATGATGCTTTGCTATGTATCTTTTTTCTTCTTCGCTGTACTCAAGTAAAGGAAAGTCGGTAACCCACAAAAAATTAAATTTGCTCTTATCTGCTAAGTTATAGTCAGCTGCAATTTTAACTCTCAGTGCACCTAAAGTTTCCTGAGCTACTAATTTATCTTTGGAGGCTACTATAAAAGCTATATCACCATTTTTCAATTCTAAATTTTCTCTTATCATTTTAGCTTCATTTTCTCTCAAATTCTTTTCATAAGAGGAGCTAGCAGTACCGTCTTCCTGAACTTTTGCCCAAGAAAAACAAGATAATCTTGTATTTTCTTTCATCCAATTATTAAGAGCATCGATTTTCTTCCTTGATATTTCACTAGCTAAATTTTTAGCATTTATTCCTAATACCGCACCACCACAAGCAACAGCTTCAGAAAACACCTTAAAGTTTGTATCAACCAAAATAGCATTTAAGTTTTTAATTTTTAAGTCATAACGAGTATCCGGTTTATCTGAGCCATAAATTTTCATTGCTTCGTTGTATGTTAACCTCTCAAACGGTGTAGGTACCTCTGTACTTAGAATCTCTCTAAAAAGACCTTTTATAAAGTTCTCCATCAAAGCCATTACATCATTCGAATCTATAAAGGACATTTCTATGTCTAGTTGCGTAAACTCTGGCTGCCTGTCCGCCCTTAAGTCCTCGTCTCTAAAGCACCGGGCTACTTGAAAGTACCTATCAAAACCAGATATCATTAAAAGTTGCTTATAAAGCTGAGGCGATTGCGGAAGAGCGAAAAATTTACCATTAAAAATCCGTGAAGGTACCAAATAATCTCTTGCACCTTCAGGGGTAGATTTTATTAACATAGGAGTTTCTATTTCTAAAAAACCGTTATCTGAAAAAAAATCTCTAGAGAACTTTACTATTCTGTGCCGCAACATTATATTCTTTTGCAAGACAGGTCTTCTAAGATCCAAGTATCTATACTTTAGTTTTAATGCTTCACTTGCAGTAGTATCATCATCTATTTCAAAGGGTAAGACATCCGATGTTGCCAAAACATCGATGTAGTCTACCAGAATTTCTATCGTCCCGGTTTTTAATTTTTTATTCACAGAGCTCCTTTTTCTGACTACACCCCTAGCCAAAACAACGTATTGACTTCTTAAACTTAAAGCTTTAGAAAAAACATCCTCATCCGTGCCCTCATTAAAAACTAACTGTACTATTCCAGTTCTGTCTTTTAAATTCACAAAAATTAAATTTCCTAGATTACGTTTTCCATCTACCCATCCGCAAACGACTACCTCGTTACCAATGTCCAGTTCACTCAGCTGGGCACAGTAATCAGTTCTTTTGTAATTCTTATTTTCGTTTAACATTGATTTTCCCTTTTCATTAACATTAAGTATGCCCAAATTTATTATACACGTGTATAAGATGACGCTGAAGTCCAATTTTTATTATTTACATTTGAAAATAGTTTTTATTGATATTTTTTATAGGATAGAATTTAAGATTCATCTACAGCATAAAAAATTAGCATAAAAACTTAAGATCGTACAAGCTGAATATAAGATAACAGAGCTATATAAATTAGCTAAAATCGGGAAGTAGTGATTTTATAAAACACTATTATTAGAAATATCTGGGAAAATTAGAATAGGTACCTTAAAAGTTAGTGCACCTGTAGTACAGTAAGTAAAGTCTTTAATTCCCTAGCGTAAGTCGCCATTGTAATTTTTTTGAAGGAACGCGAGTCTGAGCAGTTTAAAAAATAATTTCTAAGGTAAGTCAACCACAGAAACACAAGTTATTAAAAGAAGTCTTAAATTTTTGATAACAATTAGTAGAACTAAAACTGTCTTTCTTTTAAATCGTAATCCTTAATTTAAAAAAAGTCCTACTTTTCAGCTGTAACTTTTTGTACATAGAATTATTCTTTTTTATTTTGCATTGCTTTTTTAAAATATATTAAAAATACAAAAAAATAAAAATATTTAACATATTTTTAGAAATAAGGTATAATAAAATCAGATACAGTTATAGAGTATCAATTTTTATTTTTTATGAGAGGTTTCTTATGGTTGTTAATGGAAATAGCATTAACGAAGACAATTTAAACAAAGTAAGTGGCGGTTACATACTCCAAGGGTTCGTTAAGAGAAATAATACTGAGGGTTTTAATGAGCCTATATTCACTACTTACTATAAAGTAGTTTCAGATGACTATTTTAATGACGACAAACCGAAGGAACACATTATGTATGCAATGACAAAAAATTTAGACAGTGCATTAAAAACTGCTGAAGATAATAACTTTAGCACCAGTGTGATAGACACATGCGCCATTTTCGCAGATGCATACGATCCTAAAAAGTATCATAGGTGAGTGAGCTTGGGTCCGGAACTTTGATGGTGCACCAGTTAGCTGCGTGAGGGCTCGTTGGTCAAGATGTTAAGACGCTGGCCTCTCACACCGGGAATATGATGATTCAGGTTCCCGTGTGAGCCACCAGAAAAAGGTTGACAAGCTAAGGACTTTAAATTAGAATAATTTGGTTGGTGCTGACGGTGCTGGGGGGTACGCCCGTTCCCATATCGAACACGGAAGTTAAGCCTGGCGATGCAGAAGACACTTAGTTAGTGATGACGGGGAAAAATATGTAGGCGCCAACTTTTTTGTTGTGTAAATATAAGGTTTGCTCTTTGTGTTCCTACCGAAGGGTATTTTTGATATCTTTTTCTGTTTAGTATTTATTGTCCGTGGTTGTTTTGAATTTGTGCTATGCGTTTTATACAAAAACACAATCAAGCTGGTAGACTAAGTAACTAAAAACATTCCGTATAGTGAATATACAATTCGGAGATATTGTTAAACATGGGATAAAGGTGAACTGCTTTTGTATTGCTTTAACTGTAAAGCTAGGCCTCGACTGTGATAGTTGCGAACATTTAGAATCGTGAAAGCATCTAACATAAACTTGTGTTCAACATTACATAAGACTAGGCCACGCAAACTACCAATACTTGTTTGCTGGCAATGTCGATTGCTAAACCTATCCAGAGTGAATACGCAACTTACAAAGAAACTAGCCAAACTGCTATTTTTGGCAAACCCAAGTCTTTACGCAAATTTTACTTTTTCTTAACTTTGCCTTCCTCATCAAGCAGTCTGCTGATTCGAGCTGCTTCGCTTTTAGCAACAAGTTTGGCTGGACTAAAAAACTTAGCAATTATAAGGGTTTCGGCAATCATAATGATATTCGACACTAAAGTATAAAAGCCTACTGCTATTGGCATATTAACTGCAAAATACACTGCCGGCAGCACCATCAAAAAAGGCCCAAACTTAAAGCATCCTGGCATTTCTTTCATACCGCTAACTTTTTGATTTATAAATATTGAAATTAGGGAAGTTAAAATGCAAAAAAACGGAATTAACCAAACAATGCTAAAAATATGAAACTTATTAGGAGTTAGAGAAAAATCCAAGCCGAAGAAATTAAAACCTTTATTAAAGTCCAATATGTCACTTATCTCAGATTTATTAAACATATCAAAAACATCAAAGTGATCTGGCGCACATTTCACTATATTCAATTGCTCGTATCCTTTTATTATATCAACACCACTACTAGCTAGTGATGGCAACTTCGATATTGCACTATTAACTTTATCGGCACTGATATGAAACATATTTGTAAGAGGTTTTATTATAGCTCTAAATATACCCAACATTGACACTAACTGAAAAATCGTTTGAAAAAAACTTCCTCCGCCTCCACTTGTTCCCTCTTTTTCACGAAGCTTTTGTGTTTCCTCAAGCTGTTTTTGCGGATTATCTTTGTACATCTTACTTATCGCAGCTTGTTTAGCAAAAGATTTTGCACTTTTCGCAGCTACCATTTTGGCTTTAATGTCCAACGGAAAGAAAATAGCCCTAATTATGACCGAAAAACAGACTATAGCTAAACTGTAATTATCAAATAAATCAAAGAAAAACCACAGAACGTAACCAAAAACACTGCCAATAAAGTCAAGAACGGCCGACATCAGACTCCCCCAAGTACAAATAGTAATAACAAATTTAAGGCTACACCATTGTACAACAAAAGCCGCAATTAAACCATAAAATTGTTACATATCTTTTAATTTACAACTTAGTATGTGAAAAAATAGAAGTTAAAAAGATTCTAATAATTGGTTCAAGTTATAGAAAGTGTTGAGTCTTTTATATTATATACATTGTGAAGCATATATTTTTTATTTGAACAATTTGTTTTGTTTTAAAAGAAGTGTTAAAATCCTTACATGTTTAGATGTGGCACTTATCGATTTACTAAAGTATAAATTTTGGCTTTGGGGGAACCTTTTAAGATATGGAATCTTTTAAAGATGCGTGGGATATGATATGTGGATATTGTAAGACGCGTATAACGGATGTTGCTTATAACTTGTGGATAGGTAAAATAGAGCCCATTGACATGGACTTTACTAATAAGGAAGCCACCCTTTTGGTTCAAAATGAGTTTCATAAACAGGCTTTGTCTAAGGGTTATGCTCCACTTTTGAACAGTGCTTTTACCGAAATTTTCGGCGAGGACGATATCACTCTCGTTTTTATTACTCCCGATTGTACTAGGAAGAATGAGGGACAAAACAAAAAAGAGCGACTTGGAATAGACTCTTCAGGTGAGTTAACTTTTGGAACGTACATAGTGGGAAATTCTAACAAGTTTGCACACGCAGCCGCTTTAGCAGTAGCAGCAAATCCTGCGGGGGCTTATAATCCTCTGTTTATTTACGGAAACTCCGGGCTCGGTAAAACGCACCTGTTATATGCAATAAGCAATGATCTTCATGAAAATCACCCAAAGAAAACAGATTTATACATAAAAGGAGATGAGTTTACAAATGAACTTATAGAGGCCATAAGGCATGGTACAACTGTGGATTTTCATAATAAATATAGAAATGTAGATATCCTTCTTGTGGATGACATACAATTCATTGCAGGAAAAGATTCCACACAAGAGGAATTTTTTCATACTTTTAATACACTGTATGAATCCAAAAAACAGATAGTTCTTACCTCAGACAGACCACCAAAGGAAATTAAGACACTGGAAGACAGACTTAGAACAAGATTTGAGTGGGGACTTCTTGCGGATATTCAGCCGCCGGATTATGAAACGCGTATTGCCATAATAAAGAAAAAGGCAGAAATTTTGAATATAAAGCTTTCGGAGAGTTTATGCGACTTTATTGCAACTAAACTGAAGTCGAATATCCGTCAGCTAGAGGGTGTAGTAAAAAAGCTTAAGGCTTATTACCTTCTACAGGGTGATACACCCAGTATGGCAACGGCCCAATCAGCTATTTCAGATATTTTAAATAACGACCAGCCACCTCCAGTTACTATTGAGAAAATAATAGATGAGGTTTCTAAGACTTACAATGTAACGGCTGACGACATTCGCTCATCTAGGCGAGCTGCTAATGTTTCGAGTGCCAGGCAAGTTGCTATTTACGTAGCACGTGAAATTACTCAACTACCATTAGAATCTATAGGTGAGCAATTTGGTGGACGAGATCACTCTACAATGGTGTATGCCATTGCTAAAGTAAAAGAGAGTATGGGTAAAGATAGCAGGTCTAGAGCTGTAGTGGAGGATCTTATAAAGAACATACGTGACAGATAGATCTTCTATAAATGCGTATAGTTTTAAATTATGTTAAAAGGATTAAGTATTGTGAACTGTTTCAACTGATGTCAACTTTAGTGTAGTGTGGGTTACACGTAAATCTTACTGCATAGTTCTTTTGCTTGAACTGCAAGATTTGGAGGTTAAACTTCGGTAAGTGGGAAGTTTGTGTGTCAGCTTGATGTTACAGCGTGCACGTTATTATGTCTATTGTTGTCATTGTTGTGAGTTAGCCGTACGTAAAGCGAAGCGTAATAAAAAGGTTAAAGTTATTGAACAATAGGTTACTGTGGTATATATTGCTAGTAGCAGAAATTTCAATAACTAAAGTATTTCACAGTGATACGGTGTCACAGGTTGCCTGCTCATTTTCAATACCATGACTGCTAAACAAGTTGGCAAGCGTTATGCGCGGAAATTTTACCAGCAACTCCGATGCCAAGTTCCGGCAGTGCAAGAATTAGGCGCTCCAGACAAGAGCATTCCACGTGGGCAGAGAAATCAAGCTATTGCCTTAAAAAATTTTTTAGTTGCCCCCACATTTAGGGTACTTTTTCGTTTTTAACACACCCACCCAGCTTTGTCAGTGCCTTGACTCTAAGTGGTGATAACGGCAAGCAAATTTAATCAGCAAGTCTTAACTTCAGATAAAAAAGATTCACAAAATACATTATTATTTTAAAGTATAACCTTATTAAATTTTACGTTTGCTAAACTACTTGTAATGTCAAACTGTGTATTTTGCACTACCCAGTTTTATACGGACTATCCACAACTCTAAGTAGTAATATAGGCAAACAAACCTAAGCAGCAAGTTTTAACTTCAAATAAAAAAGAAAAGTTTACGAAATACAGTACTATTTTGAAATATAATCTTATTAAATTTTACGTTTGCTAAACTACTTGTAATGTCAAACTGTGTATTTTGCACTACCCAGTTTTATACGGACTATCCACAACTCTAAGTAGTAATATAAGGCAAACAAACCTAAGCAGCAAGTTTTAACTTCAAATAAAAAAGAAAAGTTTACGAAATACAGTATTATTTTGAAATATAATCTTATTAAATTTTACGTTTGCTAAACTACTTGTAATGTCAAACTGTGTATTTTGCACTACCCAGTTTTATACGGACTATCCACAACTCTAAGTAGTAATAAGGGCAAATAAACTTAAACAGCATTTAACTTAAGATAAAAAAGATTTACAAAATACAGTATTATTTTGAAATATAACCTTATTAAATTTTACGTTTGCTAAGCTACTTGCAATGCCAAACTGTGTATTTTGCACTACCCAATTTTATACAAACCATCCACTATTTTAAGCACCTAATAAGACTCTCAGTTGCATCGTAACCCTTAGAACGATTTATAGCATTCATAACTGCAGTCTCAATAATTACGGGTATGCTGCGGCCTGAATTTACAGGTATATTAATTCTTGGTATCTTAATTCCGAAAATTTCTGTCTCTTCAGGAAACACGAAGAGCCGATCTCTGTTTGAAAACTCATTCCACCCTTGTAATCTTACTTCCATTTTAATTTTTTTTTGTTTCTTAATTTTATACACACCAAACATTGTTTTTATATTTATAACACCTATTCCACGTAATTCTAGAAAATTACTAATATTTTTGGGCGCCATCCCTACAAGCTCTTTATCATTTACTGCCTTGATCATAACTGCATCATCAGCTACAAATTTATGCCCTCGACGTATAAGTTCAACAGCACATTCACTTTTTCCTATACCACTTTTACCAGTAATTAAAATACCTTCACCATATATATCCATTAACACACCATGTATAGTTTGACTGCGAGCAAGCTGCAGACTAAGATATTCAAAATACTTAGATAAAAAAGACAAAGTTTCATCCCCAGTTTTAACTACTGGGACCGAACATCCTTCAAATATTTTTACACACTTTTCACTTTCAGACACGTTATTGCTTAAAACTATCAGTGGTGGAGGAGTTTTATACAATTTTTCTAAGAGCTGAACCTGAACTTCTATACTGCTTTTTTTTAAAAACTCAATTTCTGTTAGCCCAACCATCATTGCATTTGCAGGCTCATATTTTGAAAAAGAATTCAACAAACACAATGCCAACCTACTGACTTGTGCGCTTTCCACATAATAATTAGAAATTTTTCCTTTGCAATAGATAATTTTAAGAGATAAAGTATCTATAATATCTAAAATGCTAATTTTTTTATCTATATAATTCACGAAATTTCTACTCCAACCAAAGCAATTTGAAACTATAAAAAGCAATTACCAAAAACAAAACCAAATCTACACTAGATACTCCAAATCTCACTTTGAAAACTTTTTTTCTACATGCTTTTCAAAAAAAACGCAGACCAGAAACCTACACTATCCATTAATTGTACTGCTATACCAAAGCTCTGCTGGGACTCCATTCCTCCCAACTCTACGTCCATATTGAAAGCAACACATCCGAACATTTTTATACAAATTTCCAAAATTTTTTAACATCTAATCCTCTACTCCATCTCTACACATTACAAACACTTCTTACAAGCTCTATCCTTTTTCACTATGCTACGTCCCTACTCTTGGCTAATTTTTTTGAGTTTCCCTCCTTATCAACATTAGTACCAAATCTAAACATTCATACTTAAACTGCCAATTAAACCACAAATAGAATATATCATATCAATAAATTATACAATATTTTGTTTATTGTATTAATTCAATAAATAATTTATAAGACACTTTTCTAACTTCAAATTAAGTCTATATGATTTTTAAAGTGTCATAATTTTTTTTAGTTCTAATAAATTAATAATAAACAGATCGCCATGAAATATTAAAAAACAAGGTTAAAGAAGCTTTAAAATACTTTTGTTTATACTACCGCCATATCAAGTAACAAAAACACAAAATATAAATACTATGTATAAAGAATTATACAAAAATTAAGTTTTATTAGGAGGACATTATGGCAGACAGCAACATATATAGTAATTCGTCAAAAAATGGAAACAACGCTATTAAAGATCCACAAATTGGAGGCAGCTCTTGTTTCAAAGAGGCCGTTTGCATAGATGCATACAGAGTGTACGACTCATGCGCTGATAAAGACTGCTTACAGGACTTAAGAGTATACTTCACTGAATCAGGGCAGCATGTTATAGATCAAGCTTGTAGTGTCAGAATAGATGACGTTAGCGTAATAACAGTATATGTAAATTTGGAGCCCGTACCATTTAATAAAGGTTTTTATTCAGTAGAAATGACATTTTTCTTTGAAGTGAATTTGGAAGTATTCTTAGCACCAGCATCTTCACCAGTAAATGTCAGCGGACTTTCAGTTTATAGTAAAAAGGTTATATTGTTCGGTAGTGAGGGTAATGTTAAAATATTTAGTTCCAGCCCCTGCAGCGAAGATTCTGATTTAACTAATGCATCTTGTAACCTACCAAAAGCAACTGTTCAAGTAGCAGAACCGATAGGTCTAAGTGCCAAGGTACAGTACAAGTCTGGGGAAAATACAGATCCTTCATGCCCTATCCCCGAAAGTATCTGCAGAAAATATGGCGGAGATTTCTCTATTGTTAAATCCGGTAATTTCGTTTATGTAACAATTGGAATATTTACTATCGTACAAATCGAAAGAAGCGTGCAAATGTTAATACCAACTTATGACTTCTGCGTCCCAGAAAAAGAGTGCATAACAAGCTCAGATGATCCATGTGAACTGTTTAGCAAACTGGAATTTCCAACAGAAGAATTTTTTCCTCCAAGAGTAACAGAGCTTCGCCCTGATGTTTCCAGTTCTGGTTGCGGTTGCAGGAGTTAAATCGCCTTATATTTTAGCTCCTAAATTGTACACGCAAGCGTGAACTAAATCTTACAGATTTTTACAGTTTAAAATATTTCATTTAAAATCGTACACCGAAATACAGAAAAGGCCCCAGATACTGATACTGGGGTCAACGCAGACCCTAACACATAGCAACCCCTACGAAAAAAATCAAATTGCATTTAAATGACGCTATATTATCTTATAGTGAGTAAAATACGTTAGCATATACCGGACTTGACCGATCTTTTTACAAGCACTAGCACCGAGAAATTACGGCCTCACGACAATTACCGGTGACATGCAGACTCCAGAGCAACCTCTAAAAATGCAGTAAAGAAAAATACGTTAAAAAGAATAACAAACGAGAAACCTCATAGTAAGCAAAAATCCTAACATACATTGGACTTAACTTAGCTAATCCCTTTTACAGACACTAGCAATAAAAAACTACGGATTCACGTCATCTACCAATAGCATGAAAACTGCAGCAGCAAAAGCTCTAAAAAAGTAGTAAAGAGAAATGTGCTGAAAAAGAAAATAAATTAGAGACCTTATGGGAAATAAAGTGTTTTAACATATAGTTTAACTAGTCCTTTTTACAAACACCAGTAATAAAAAATTGCGGACTTACACCATCTACAAGTGCAATGAAGATCGCAGAACAATCTCTAAAAACGTATTAAAAAAACATGATAAAAAGGAAAATAAAAGAGAAGCCTCATAGTGAACAAAATATTCTAACATATGATTTAACTAATCTTTTCATAAGAATCAATAGCAAAAAGCTGCATCCTCTCGACACCTACTAATAACATAAAGGCCGCGGCGAGGCCCCTAGAAACGTAGTTAAAAAAACATGATAAAAAGGGAAATAAAATAGAAACCTCGTAGTGAACAAAATATCTTAACATATAATTTAACTAGTCTTTTTATAAAAAGCAACAACAAAAAGCCACGACCAAGCACCGCCCATCACATCGACGCCAAGGCCGTAAAATTGAATTACAAGAACGTTATAAAACAAAAAAATGGAAGACACGTTAGACTGACCAACAAAAGAGAACCAAAGTCAAGATTTCTAGTTAAACGAAAAAAGTCAACTTCCGCCAAGCGCCTTGCGAACGATATCCGCCCTGATCCGATTTTGCTCTTTACCATTTGTTTCTTCACCATACTCTAAACATATGGACGCTGCTTGCACTTTAAACATCAAAGAATTTAAGTCAGCAAAAGATAAGTTCTTCAACTCATTCACAGCAACACCAAAGCGTACATTAGAGACCAGACTCATAAACTCGTTAGACCCTAGTAACCTACAGTTTGAAAGTAAACCGAAAGAACGATGAATCTCATCTTGAACGGATAGACTTGAACGTAATTCATTTCTGGCTGTCTTTTCCTGATTTACTAATTGCATAGAAATATCCTCAAGATTTTTCACAGCTGCCTTCTCTGAAATTCCCAACGTCACCTGATTAGACAACTGGTACATATCTCCTACAGGCTCTGTGCCCTCTCCATACATTCCACGCATAGTAAGACCAAGTTTAATCAAATTTTTTACGACATTGTTGATTGCACCCGTTCTTTTCAAAGCCGGCAAATGAAGCATCAGCGAAGCACGCATCCCCGTTCCTAAATTTGTTGGACACTGCGTCAAATATCCAAGCGAGTCATCAAATGCGAACTTCAATTTAGCATCCAGCAAATTATCTATACTATCTGCTAACACATATATTTCCTGTAGTCCGAAACCCGCTTGCATAACCTGAAGCCTCAGGTGGTCTTCTTCATTTACCATAATACTAACAGATTCATCTGTAGAAGAAAGTAATGCCGTACCACTACTTTTTTGAATCAAATCCGGACTAATCAGATGCCTCTCAAGCAAAGACAATCTCTTTACACGACTGAGCTTTGAAAGGTCCAAAAACTGGAAATCATACTTAGTAAGCTCGCCAGTTTTTTCAACCGCAGAAACTATCCTCGATACAACAACCTGCGCAGTTTCCTTACTTAACCTAATCGGAAAAGGGACATCTGGTAAATTACGGGCCAAACGAATCCTTGAACTAACCACAACGTCGCTATTTTGTCCCTCTTTACTATACCAAACAGCACTATTCATCACAGTTTCCCCCATCCTTAAGTTTTTTTATTTCATCACGAAAAACAGCCGCCTGCTCAAACTCCTGGTTTTCTACAGCTCTTTTCAGCTTAATTTGAAGTTCCTCAATTTTACTTTTGCAGTTATCCGCACACGCTCTAGCGCACAAAGCAACCTTACCAGCATGCTTAGTATTACCGTGTATCCTTTTGATATAAGGCAAAAGCTCATCGTAAAAAGTTTTATAGCAATTCGCACAACCTAACTTACCTGTAGAAGACACATCTTCAAACGAGGTGCCACATTTTTCACACCTACTAACCGAATAATCAAGCCTATAGGGAGAAGCAACATAACTTGGGAAAAAACTGCCAAACAAGTCCCCAAAACCAGAATTGAACTCCTCTTCAATAGCAGAGGTAACACCTAAATTTTGTGCACAATCCTCACACAGCATCATCTCCGTCTTCACATCATTAACAATCTGCTTTACATGAACATTCGCATTTTTCTTTCCGCATACCTGACAAAGCACTGAACAAACCTCCTAAAAAATTCTACATAAAAAAACAGGAACAAGACTATTGTAAACAAAATAGAAAAACAGCGCAAGTTAGAAAACCACTCCCCACCAGCATAGTTATAAACAGCTTGCAAATTATTGCTAAGAAAATTCAAAAATTTAATCTACATAAGCTAACTTAAATTATTTTTTCCACTTATTTTTTTCATGAGAAAAACTATCAATGAACAGAACAAATTAACTTCGTTTAACCTTAGTTTTATAATGAAATAACGTGAAAATAAGATACACATAATCCAATTGCACTGCTAGTGAGAATTTTTTTACTAAAGCAAAAGCCACAAAAATATCATATACAGAATTCAATATAGGGTTTGTAGTATTTTAAATTCGCGATGTTTTAAGAAATTTAAAAGATAAAATCAAAATAAAAGACACTCATCAATGCCAAAACACTCACAGCATACAAGCTACGGAAACCCAATACTGCGCGAAAGTCATAGTTCGTAAAAAAACATTTTGATTACCGTAAATAAAAAATTTTTCTCTATTTAGTGGAATAAAAAAATCGGAGTTTTAAAAAAACAGCTCTAGTAAAAAAATCAAGTTCTAGCTAATTGCCCTGTAAAGCACACAACAAATGTTACTAATACTATAATCATACATTCCTTTGGCGCAGTGCTCAAAACAAATCTTCGCTTTTTTCAAAAAACTAGATTCTCACAATATCACTCACTTAACATAAATAGAATCTCACTATAATAAAAAAGGAACTAAACAGAAATTTATTAAAATTTTCTTACTAGAGCCCTCCTAATTTTTTTACGTAACACTAACATTATTAGTAATAGCAATGCAAACAAAACAACTACTATCTCGTGCAACGCAATTTTTTTGTTTAGTTTTAAATCAATCCACAATTCACTAAGTAAATGCCTGGTACTCTCATCAAGATCAGTAAAACCTTTAGTAAATTCTGGATTCTTAATTTTTTCCAAATTTTCAACGTCATGAATTTCTTCTAATTTACTTACACCAATTATAGGTGAAAAGTACTTTATTTTTTTTGAGTTCTGAGCTGAAATCTCAGGATCGCACAGAAAATTTATGTACATCATCGCCTCTTTTGGATGAGATGAATTTACCGGCACACACATAGAGTCCACAAATCTATTCGTGCCAGTTTTCGGAATGACTATACCTAAATTTGGATTAATTTCTCTCAAAGTCAAGGCATCTCCAAGATAATATGGTGCCAAAAAAGCTTCTTCAGAAGACATTTTGTCAAATATTTGGTCCATCACGTAACATTGAACAACTTCTTTTTGTAATTTCAAATCCTCAAACGCTAACAACCAATCCTTTTCATCAAGGCTATTCAAATTTATGCCCAACTTAAGCTGCGCGATAGAAAACGCATCTCGTGGATTGTTGAACATCAAAACCTTATTTTTATAATACTTGTCCCAAAGAACACCCCAATCTATATTTTTTTTATCTAAATTTACTGCTTTTTTGTTATATATTAAAGCCACAACTCCCCACACATACGGTATAGAATAATCTCCAGTTGGGTCAAAATCGGGGTGCTTAAGTTGATCCACTATAAGCTTTTCATTTTCTATTATTGAAAAATCCAACTTTCTTATAAGACCGTTTTTTATTAGACGTGAAACCATATAATCCGAAGGTATGATGACATCGTACTGAATCGCTTTATTTTCCAGCTTTGCAAACAAGTCTTCATTACTCTGAAATGTTGTGTAATTTACTTTCATTCCGGTTCTTTTTGTAAACTCATCATTTATATCTAGCAGTCCATCACTACCGTCAGATATAAACTCACCCCAGTTGCAAACATTTATAGTAATTCTACCGGAACCCGTCCCTACATTAGCCATGACACTGCCGTCTTTTGGCAAAAGTAAGAAAAAATAGCCAAGAAAAACAAAGACAAAAAAAAACAAAACAACAGCAACTTTTTTCAATTAAAACCTAAACTATCTCCCAATAAACTGAAAATAAAGCCCTCAAAGTAGCCGAACGTCAACAACGCCTTATTTCTATACCTTTCACATTATTGTTGCATATTATGCTCTTTGCGTAAAACTATTTTTTTACTTTTAAATTCAAACACTTTAGAAATATTTATCACAAACATTAAAAATAAAACAAAAACAAGAAACAAAGTTGAAAGGGCATTTATTTCTGGACTCACAATTTTTTTAGTCATTGAGTGTATAAAAATCGGTAAAAGTTGAGTAGTACCACCTGTAAAATAACTTATAACGAAGTCATCAAACGATAAAGTTAAAGACATCAGTATACCGAAGAATATCCCGGGAAGAATATTAAAGAGCGTAACTTTAAAAAAAGCCTTTATTGGAGTACAACCCAGGTCTTGAGCAGCAAGTTCCAAATCAGGATCAAGATTTTTAAGTTTCGGCAGTACAGACAATACAACTGTAGGGATACATATCGTTGTGTGCGACAGGATTAACGTCAAAAGACCTAACTTAAGGAACTTAACAATTTTAAATAAAAAAACAAAAAACATCATGAGTGAAACAGCCTCTATTATTTCAGGAACAATCATAAAAGTACTGTTCAAATGTAAAAAAAGATTTTTCTGTCTTTTTTTTAAATAATTCAAACCCAAAGCAGCCAAAGTACCTATGACTGCAGCTAACAACGAAGCAACCACAGCCACCAAAAAGGTGTTCATGAGTGCTAACATGATTTCTTTGTCACTGAAGAGTCTTTCGTACCATTTTAGTGAAAAACCAGAAAACACAGCCCTACTCTTGCTACTATTAAAAGAAAACAAAATAAGCACGAAGATAGGAAAATAAAGAAAGAAAAAAACTAGAAAAAAATATGTTCTTCGTAATAATCTCACGGTATCCACCTAACCTCTATACTAAAAGTCACCACATTAAACCCACGATAAAAACCATAAACACACCGGCAATCTACTCTGACACACATAAACGCCATCCGTGTTTAATATAATAACTTGTAGTAAAAATAGCAACTTTTTAAAGAAAACGACCGCGTTAAGAATGTGAAATGGTTAAAAAACGTAGAAACTCCAGAATAGTTGAAAATACAAAATTAAAGACCTAATTAATCTACGGAAACTGTAGTTACACATAAAATAAAAATGCTAAAAAAGGTGGAGCGCACGAACACCACCTCACACCTGAAGGTTTTTTTGTTTTCTTATAACTCCAAGAACTTTATCTTTTAATTAGAACCCGTGAAAATAGTCAATCATGTATAAAGCTAGGAATAAATTTAAACTCATTATTTCCTTTCTGAATGTTCGAATAGTTTTTTCAAAAACTTCATCAAAAATCTTAAAAACATCAAAGAATTTTTTATACACAACATAGTTTTTAAGTATTAAAGACTCAAGTAAATAAAAAGGTCTTAACCTAAGGAAAAGAACCGAACTTAAAAGATAACCTTTGCAATGAATACTAAAGATTATAAAAAGCAAAGGGCCACCGATTCAATGTTCGGCCGACCTTTTAGTATGCCAAAAGCAGGGGCAAAGCGAGTAAAACTGCACGCTAAGATCCAATTACAGCACGACCTAAATGAGGACAAACATAGCCTAGCAATCCTCCAGCAAGACATCTAAAATCACCCATTCCTATACTCCACCTATCATTTTTTCTCTGCTCTTTGAGCTCAGCCGCTTTAAGTTTAAAGCCAGCAGCATTCCTTGCTATAACAGGGCAAAACTGCACGCTAAGATCCAATTACAGCACGACCTAAATGAGGACAAAAATAGCCCAGTAATTCCCACGGCAATACACCTAAAAGCACCCATTTCTATACTCCACATATCATTTTTTCTCTGCTCTTTAAGCTCAGCCGCTTTAAGTTTAAAGCCAACAACATTTCCAGCCATAACAGGGCAAAACTGCACGCTAAGATCCAATTACAACATGACCTAAAGGAGGACAAACATATCCTAGTAATCCTCCAGCAAGACATCTAAAAGTACCCATTCCTATACTCCACATATCATTTTTTCTCTGCTCTTTGAACTCAGCCGCTTTAAGTTTAAATCCAGCAGCATCCCTGGCTATACCAACAGCATTTTCAATGAACTTACCTCCAGCACGATACAAATGACCTTTATTTTGAACATTTTCCCTCTCTACTTTATATTTTTCCTGCTCAACTTTATTTGTCTCTTGGTCAATGATGTTTTTTTGCATTTCAACATCCTCACGCTTACCCTCAACCTCAAGTTTTTTCATCTCTACATCAAGTTTTTTCATCTCAAGTTCATGACTATTTTTAAGTTTCAGAATGCTAGTTTCAATTTTCTTTTTTTCTTCTATAAGCTTTTCCAGCTCCTCAGTTTTTTTCTTTAGCGCCGTATCATTTTTTTCATTTTTATCAGTCAACTCTTTTACTTCTTTACTCAATTTAAGTATCTCATTATCCTTATCCTCTAAATTAGTCTTTAACTGTTTCATAATAATTTCGTGTGCAAGCTTGTAAATTCCCGCAGAGTATAACATAAGCAATATAACAGAAATATAAGCAAATCTATTAAACGTTAATCCAAAATAAGTCTTGCTGTTTAGCTTATTACTTAAGTCTTTAATTTTTTGTTCATAGTCTTTTTTTTCATTTAAATATCCATCCTCATCTAATTTGTTCCAAGTAACTCGTCTTTTCAACATATCGTTTTCTTGCTTCATTTTTTGTTTTTCAACATCCAATTTATTTATAATCTTTAACAAATTTCCAATCCTCATTTCCAATCCTTCAATCGTGGTTTTGTTTCTAGCACTTTCAAAATTCAAGTCATTCAATGCTTCGTTATTGTTCTCGCTTGTTACAGTGCTCGGAGTGTCTGCGTGCACAATACTAGAACCGAACAATCCACTTAACGCCGATCCTATCAAAACTGTTTTACTACAAAAACCTCTTACAAACATAAAATCACCTCTAAAATAAAATTAAATTACTGTACAGTTTATTTTATCATAATTAAGGTTTAATGTCAAATTAATAACAAACCTACCCGGCAAAGGCTCTAAAATAAACACATACTGACTCCTGAAGACAAAAAAGTAAAAGCAAAAAATTAGAAAACTAAAAAACCGAACAAATTAACAAAGCAAAATTTTTACTCAAAAATATTTAAATAAAAATAAGCATAACGACTTCGTATTAACACAAAACACTAATTAAAGAATTATTCTTCCGAATATGAATTTTTCCCAACATTGTTAATAAGCAAAACAAATATAAAAACAAATAAAGTTAAAACAATTGAGAGCGCACACCCAAAAGAGGGGTTGTAAGAGCTTCCCAAAAATTGCATTTCTATCAAATCACCAATTAAAAGATTTTTACCTCCTCCTAACAAATTGGAAACCACGAAGGTGCTAACCGACGGAACAAAAACCATAGTTAGACCAGAAACGATTCCCGGAACACTAAGCGGCAAAACTATTCTAAAAAAAACATCACCTCTACTTGCACCCAAATCTATAGCGGCCTCCACTACCTTGCTATCTATTCTAGATATACTACTCAAAAGTGGCAGGATCATGTAGGGCAAAAAATTATATACCATACCCAAAACTATAGCAGCATCTGTATTTATTACGGAGATTCTTGGTAATCGAAACAGCGTGAGCATTTGGTTTAATACACCATTGTCTTCTAAGATAGTTAACCAAGCATACGTTCTAAGCAATACATTTACAAATATCGGCAAAATAAAAACGGTACTTAACACAGTTTGCCACTTCTTAGAAAATCTGGAGACTCCGTACGCCAAGGGATAAGCCAAAGCCAAGCAGACTAACGTAGAAACCACACCTATATAAAAAGACTTCACAAAAACGCTCACGTATTTGAAAGAATGCAATAAATTAGCGAACGAAAGCCCCCCCGCTTCACCGGTAATAGCGTAGTAAAAAACGAGAAAAAACGGTATTATAGAAAACAAAAAAGACCAGCACAGGTAGGGCAAGACATATTTTTTTGAACCCAAAATTACCTTCCTTTCTTCGATAAGGATCAAATAAAATAACACAAATGATCTGAAACTAAAGCCCTCCCACCGCCGGCGAGCAACTGAAAGCTAACCTTTTCCTTTCACCTAACATAGAAAGGCAACACACCAAAAAGGGTTTAAAGCAAAAAACAAGAACTACAGACTTCACTTTAAAACTTAACAAAGGCATTATAGCGCTTAAAAGTTACTAAGGCAATAATGTTGCCGTCTTTTAGCATATGTATAGATTGAATATCTACTATCTTATCAGTTTGTCCATTGCGTAATATGTGATCCATAATCCTTACGCAAATGTAAAAGTTAAAAATTTGAATAAGGAAAACATACCAAGCAACTGAGTATTTTAAACTAACTGCTACATTTTTAAAACAAATGTTACAGTTTTAAAAATTCTCTCTAATATTTGCTCAGATATAGGCACTATCTTAAAAGTCTTTATATCAAAACTTTTTGTAGAATTAATATTGTCTTTTGAATAGGCGCCAATTTCAAAGATCCTTTGGCCTTATTTCAAAAATTTTTCTGCTTTATATGGGCTAAATAAACCAGTAATCGTATCAACATTTAGAAAATAGAAAAAATATCATTTTTAATCAAGATAACCGTTAAAATTTTTAAATAAGCAGCCCTAGTTTATAGTATATTTTTCTGCATATTTTCAATACATTTAAAATTAGCTGAAAAAATGCTAAAAGTCACTAGATTTTATTTATTATTCTTTCCATTTTATGTCCCTAATACGTATATCTATCTTTGACGAACCCGTTGCCATTCAGATCAACCGCTTTGAATAATTTCCGGTACACTTATATAATAATTTTCTATAGGAACATCTTTTTTATCCGAGTGTGGCTAAAAGACTCATTCACTCGTACTCAATTCTTATTGAAAACGCTTTTCCACCGATATTTATACAACTAAAGGGTAAAACACCGTCCATGTGATCGCTTTTGTGGATAAAATGTGACAAAAAGTCAGTGGATTACAACGAAAATAGCTAACACACATATACCAGTTTATTAATTCAACTGCAATTTGATAGCTCTGCAACCTTCTCCTCAACTTTTCACGTGTAGTTAACATTTTTTTCATCACACTGAATATTTAGTATAGCATATGCACTTTCAAATTTCTAACCTACAGAGAATCAAAAAAATTAACGTCAACTACAGTTTTTGTTTTCCTCAAGTTTCGCGTCATATCTTCGGTCTTTTAGAGTCCGTGCTTTAAAAAGAAATTTATTTACAAACATCGCCACTAAAATTCCCATACTTGTGTCTAAAACTCTATTAGCAACATACATAAAAGTATTACTGTAAGGCTCTGGGCAAGACATCAGCAATCCAAGTGCTACAATTGTACCAATTTCAACAGAACTCTTTCTACCGGCAACGTTGCAAATATAAATTATTAAAACTACACAAAAAGGGCACAGAAATAAATTTATCATTTCTTCATTTGGCGAAAGCCGCGTTACAAGCAAAACAGCTAATCCAACTGCACCACCAATGACTGTTCCCACAATCCTCCTCAAGCCTGCTGCTAAAGTTTCTGAATTCGTTTTACACATACAAATTATGGCTGCTATGCTGGCATAAAATTTATCCTCTCGTTTAAAAATTAAAGCCAAGATTATGCAAAAAGCTACCGCTATAGTAGTTTTTATTGCTCTTAAACCTAATTTGTATTTGTTAAAAAACATGTTAAATTTCTAATTTTAAAAATAACAACTGCACTTATCATAGCATAAAATCTTAGCTTTTTTCAACCTACACTTTGATTTAACTAAAGAAAACATCTGCATTTATTTATGCTGTATAAACATAAAAAATTTACAACCAGTTCAATAAGCACATAATCCATAGCGCTAAAGTATCTTTAGCACCTTAAACGAGCCTATTCACTAGCATTTTTATAAAATTGTAACTCTACAGAATTTGCTGTATTACTTATAAACTTTAATAAACATATCATCAGATAACCCCAAAAGTTTTTTCATATAAACCTATAATTATCAAGCACAACTAGCCACCCAAAATTTATCTTAACGAGAACAAAGCACGCCATAACGCCCCAGATTAACTTACTCAAAAACAACATTAGACTAAACTATACATGTATTATATAAACATTTAAACTTCAGTCTTTTCTCAAATCTATTATTTGAACAAGATTTAATTTCTTCTTTTATTCAAGTTTTATTACAGAAAAAATTAGATACTAGTATTAAGGTACACCATGTATTATAATCTTGCAACTTAATTAAATGACTAGCTTCAACTCTATTGCTTAAGTCAATAATTTCATACAACATAAAATAAGCCAACGAATGTAGCTTGCATTGTCTCTAGTGTGATTTTCATAAATTTGAATTACTAATTATTTTATATTTGTGTCATATAGACTATATGAATATGGGGTCTACTTGAATTTTGTTTTTAGAATAAAAACTAGTTTCTAAAAAAATTTTTGAATATTTTTTAAAGCATCATTAAACTTCTATAGCTTCTGATCCGAATAAACAACGCTGCTTACCAATACCAATTTTTTCTAAAATTTACAAAATCATCCAGCTTTCTGGTATTACAAAAAATGTAAATATAACTTAGGAGTAAAGATGCATTTAACTCCGAACTTATATTTGCAAGCTTCTTGGCTCCAATAAACATTTATATTTAATTCATTCTCTATATTTTCCAAAAAAAATATGTACTACTGTGCATTACTTTGTTTATAAGTATATCTAGACCATTATTTTTCGTTCACGCTACAATAAAAACTTTCAAGAAATAGCGTAGTAGGTAATAATATTGCCAATGAATAAAATTAAAACTCAAGATAAAACACCAGCTCTAGAAGTAGAAGATTTAAGTTTCACATATAATCCAGATTTTAACTACAAAAATCCCGTTTTGTTTGGAATAAGTTTTAAGCTTTTTCCTGGCGATTTCTTAGGTGTGGTCGGGGAAAGTGGTTCGGGCAAATCTACGTTAGTCCGAATTATGAGTGGATTACTAAAGGCAACAAGTGGTGCAGTGTTAGTCAAAGGAATGGAGATTTCAAGATTTTTAAAAAAAGATAAGTCTAACAGATTTAAGATCAGTGCTACCTTTCAGTCACCAGAGGATCAATTGTTTTTGGAAACAGTATATAAGGACATTGCGTTTGGTCCATATAATATGGGGTTAAGCCATGAAGAAACAAAAAAGCGTGTCATTAATGCTATAAATTTTGTAGGTTTAGACAAAAGCTTTCTTGACCAAGGTATATTTGAACTATCAGGTGGAGAGAAACGAAAAGTAGCAATCGCAGGAATAATCGCTATTGGTCCTGAAATTTTAATACTGGACGAACCCACAGCCGGTCTTGACTATAACTCTAGTCAAATAATACTGAGCAATATGAAAAAATACTGTAAAACAAGGGGATCTATTTTTGTTTTAGTGTCGCACAATTTAAAAGAAATAGCTAAATATACAAACAAAGCCTTAGTTTTAAGAAATGGGAAGCAAGTTTTTTTTGGAAACACCAGTGAATTGTTAAAGCTAAGTACTCTTGAAAAATTAAAACTACCGCTTCCGGACCCAGCAGACATACTTGTGCAATTAAAAAAAATAGGTTACAACGTTGAAGTAAACGATATATTCTCCACAAAAGAAGCCTCTGAAAAAGTGTACGAGCTTTTAGGGCACAATGATGGTAAAAACGTGAAATTGTTATAAGTTTTTGTTTTTTGGTATTTTTATTTAAAATAGACAAAATAAATAGCGCAAAGAAGAATCAATTGATATAAAACGATGCGTAAAGAGATAATTGACCTTGATGTTAAAGTAGGAAGTAGACATATTAATTTTTCATCAAATGGACCGCTTGTATGGTAAGAATAACATCTTCTCGCCGCACGCCTCAGAATGAGTGGAAGGTCGACAGCTTACCCTATGGCCAGTAATATAACATAATCATGTAGAAAACTTTGACTTTAATGTTAAGATAAGCAAATTAATTTTAAGCCAAGTAAACCGATCACAAAACATTTAAATTTTTACGCAATATTGAAAAAAATTATACTTTCGCATCACAAATATTAAATCGATCAATATTACTCTTTTTAAAACTGATAGATGGTCGGCAGCTTACCCCAAAATCAATGGTATATCGTAAACATGCAAGAAAGCGCCACACCAGTAATAAGGCAGGTGTGAATGTGTTTTTCACTACGAACCTCTTTACCGTGAAATTTAAAATTAAAAATTTTAATAGGAAAGAGAAGATCATAACAGACTTTTCTGATAACTCGTATATCATAAAACTTTTGATAAAATAACATGATATCCGAAATTTTATAATAATAAATGTAAAATATGTATATTATTACCTGTGTAATGAATGTACATCCCGTAAAGCAGATCACTAAAGTGAAGAGCCTAAGACAGCGCCTACCTCAGTAACAAACCGACGAACTGGTTGCCTAGTTGAAAATTAGCTTTGTCAAACTTTTTAATAGCCTAATAGACGAAAGTTATCCATGTAATATTTTTATCATAAACTTCTTTTATTTAAAAAGGAAACAAATAAAAACCCATAAGTGACTGCACCCAAAATTACACACAAGGGGCCGCACCTAACCGTTAACGCCCACCTCTCAAAAGACTCAACGTTCGCATTACTCTTCAGCATAACTTAGCCAACTTATCTAAAGCACACTAAAAGCGAAAATACTAAACACAAAAAGCAAAAAAATAGACATTCAGAACCAAATAAAGACAAAAAACCACCAGACAGACTCTACTACAACAGAATTAGCTGCATTTCCGCCAAAATACGTTCGCTCAGACAGCCCCACTCTGGTGCGGATAACAGGAGTTGAACCTGCACAGAGACCTCACTCTACAAGGACCTGAACCTTGCGCGTCTACCAATTCCGCCATATCCGCAAAAAAATTGCAGCCTAAGCATGTATCGACCTAAGAAAACAAAAACACAGCGGCATTGTAGCACAAAAAAGAGAAAAGTAAAACTACCAACCAAAGCTCTCGCACCACTCAACAAAAAATCTACCACGAAGAAGTAATTCAGAGGAAAAAAAAATATTTATACCAACCCCAACAATAAAGTACAAACGGGGCGAAAGCATTACCCCGCTTAATAAAAAATCCCAGCAGAACAAGGTAAAATAGATCAGAAAACAAAATATCTCTCAAATTATCACTGACAAATCAAAAAAGTTAATCTCCACCGACAAAACCAACCAAGGAACCAGCAAAACAAACTGCGGGTAAAACTAAGATTCTCCACTCAAAACTAAACATTCAAAAGTTCAAAAGTTCAAAACTCTCTCCCAAGCACAGCAACAAAGCCGCAAAGAAAAAAGCCCACGGACAACCACAACTGACGCTGAAAAAAGCTGGCAGGGGTAGAAGGATTCGAACCCTCGGCACGC
>DFGJ01000018.1:0-16049 GCA_002372375.1 Ruminococcaceae bacterium UBA3753 | reverse complement strand
ACCAACTGAGCTATACCCCTAAAAAACAAAAGACACGGCTGGAGTTTATCATTAACTAGCAAAAACGTCAAGTGCATAATAAACGAGTCGCGACTAAATCCAGGAAAAACGTCCGGCAAAGAAACTACTAATCCTTTAATTTAACATTATCTTCTAAAGTTGTAGTAATTTTTCAGGGTAATCTTTTACCTTAGAAAATGAATTTTGTTGCTCAAATTTATATACTTTCCCAGAGGTAAAAACTATATGTCGTAAGCAACAATGTGTAAATATGGGGTTCAACCCAAAAACGAAATATTTAGTGATCAACTAAACGGGCCGATTAATTAGTTTTTGATAAAACTTAAGCAACACCGTGAAAAGAACAGCTGCCTTAAGAAAGACGCAACAAAGCAGAGTGAAACCTCGCCTTTTGCTAATTCATAATAATGTTGCTTTTCGATAAGACTTTTTTGCGTTACCTTTTATTTTTTGGAATCCAATATCATTCTCTTAAATATTTTTTTAGCGTCTGTATTAAGAAGATTCAGCACATTGTCTTTAAGTAATTCTGGACCAATAGCTTTTATAAATATTTTGTTAATCTCTTTAGTCTTCCAATAGTTATTACTCAGCGCCCAATATAAAAAACAGACTTTAACGTCATCACTCTTAAAGTATCCGTTTTTCTTCCAATAATCATATACGTAGCCAACCGCCAAAGCATGTGATTTAGAATGTACCTCTACCTTGGACGTATGGCAAGCTGAGTCAGGATTGCTGCGATAATTATAAAAATGATCTGTTGTCAATAAAATCTTATTAGCTTTTGGGAAACACATAAGATTAAACGTTTGATCTTCCCCATACTTAAGGTCCGTTTTAAACCGAATATTTTCTCGGTCAATTAAGCTTTTTTTATATATACCCATACAAGCACTGGAAGTCAAATTAGCAAAAACAGGCGTTTTGAGCGTCTCATTTTTACCTTGTTCATAAAGCAAGATGTCGGCATCCTGCTCCTTAGCTTTGTTGTAACTAATCGCCAGTGTCTCCTTCGCGATGGTATCATCCGAGTCAACAAAATGTATGTATTCCCCCCTAGCTCTTTCTATCCCCCTGTTTCTAGCAGCCGAAACACCAGCATTTTTTTGGTGAATAACTACTATGCGACCATCTTCTTTGGCATACTGATCCAACATCTTACCGCAATTATCAGGCGAGCCATCATCTACAAAAATTGCTTCAAACCCTTCTAAAGTTTGATCTAAAATGCTCCTAACACACTCGTCTAAATACTTTTCTGTTTTATACACTGGAACAATTACAGAAACTTTGATTTCTTTTTTTGCACTACTTGAATTAACATCTACCTTAGAAATTTCTTTGACTCTAAGCCTTGTTAAAAGAAAGATACTTCCCGCTAACAAGGTCAGGATACTAACAAAAACAGCTACTATTATTTTAATTTTTTTACTTCTCATTTTAAAATTCCTTACTCTATTTATCCAGGCGCGAAAAACACCCGCCACATCACTTTTATTTTTTAGAATTGGCAATCATTAGCTTTATGCCGTCTCTGGTGCCTTTGTCAAGAAGATTTAGAACGTTGTCTTTAAGCAGCTCGGGACCAATAGCTTTTATAAACATTTTGTTAATTTCCTTAGTTTTCCAATAATTTTTGCTCAAAATCCAGCGTAAAAAACCGACCTTAGCGTCGTTACTCTCAAAGTACCCGTTTTTCTTCCAATAATCATACACGTAGCCAACAGCCAAAGCAATGTGACTTAGAATGTACCTCTACCTTGGGCGTATGGCAAGCTGAGTCCGGATTACAGCGATAATTATAGAAATAATCTGTTGACAACAAAATCTTAGTAGCTTCTGGAAAACACATAAGATTAAACACTTGGTCTTCCTCATACTTAAGGTCTGTTTTAAACCAAATACTTTCTCGGTTAAGTAAGCCTTTTTTATATATACCCATACAAGCACTAAATTTCAAATTAGTAAAAACAGGCGTTTTGAGCGTCTCATTTTTACCTTGTTCATAAAGCAAGATGTCGGCATCCTGCTCCTTAGCTTTTTTGTAACAAATCTCCAGTGTCTCCTTCGCGATTGTATCGTCCGAATCAAAAAAATGTATGTATTCCCCCTTAGCTCTTTCTATTCCTCTGTTTCTAGCAGCCGAAACACCGGCATTTTTTTGGTGAATAACTATTACGCGGTCGTCTTCGTTGGCCTACCGATTCAAAATCTCACCGCAATTATCAGGTGAGCCATCATCTACAAAAATTGCTTCAAACCCTTCTAAAGTTTGATCTAAAATGCTTTTAATACATTCGTCTAAACATTTTTATGTTTTATACACTGGAACAATTACAGAAATCTTGATGTTACCACCCACATCGTGTGATTTTTCTCCCACATCCGATTCCGCAAAAATTTTGTTTCGTGCTAGAAAGAAAAAGACCGCACCGATTAAAGTTAAAGTAACCGAAAAAATGAATAACGTGGCAAAGGATTTTCTTCTGAACTTCAACACCACTCGAACCCTTTATAAAAATCTCAACATACACCCACAATAAAACTGCTGTACCCAAAAGCAAACTTATTATTTATTACAACTCTACCACGATATAATCCCCTCCTAACTTCCATGCATCGCTTGACTATTACTGGATTATACCTTTCAATAAAGTAAAGTCAAAAATAAAACTTAATATTTATAAAAAAATACATTAGAAGCACTGTAAGCAATGACGCTTATACCGCTATTTTGTTTAATTCAAAAAATGTGATAAAAATTCCTACTAAAAGTAAAAACAAAATCAGACTATAAATATCACATTATATAAAAGTTTTTCGGATGAACCTGAAATGTATCAGATGACGTTTTTTTCATAAAAAACTGGCACAAACCAGCCACCTCAACTAGTTTATGTACATTTTAAAAAAATTTTCAATTTACTTAAAATATTTCTCCACAAAATGCACATATCAGGACAGCCAACTGTGCAAAAATACTGTACAAAGCCTAAGCGTCCACCACCAGAAACGCGACCACAATCAAGTGAAAGGTACTTTCTACAATTGGGCTTTTCAAACAATCAAAATACTTTTTGTAATAAGACAACCAGCATACGCGCATCTGCAAAACAGTTAACAAATGACCCAAAATCAATAAACCGGACCACTAGAGTACTTTCATAAGATTAGAAACCTCTCTTCTACATTTTTCGCTAACTAAGCTCTTATAATCAAATAGCATGTAACCATCGCATCCTAAATCTCTTGTGTACTCAACCTGCCTTTTCAAAATATCATCCTGATTACGCCAAGTGCCTTTATCGTAGTCAGACCCAGCTTTATATACAGCAAGTCCATAGTACAATTTTACGCTGGGATGCCTTTCGACTTTTTGCCATATGTCAACTGCTTTTTTAAACGGAAGAAATGGGTGATCCAAACTGACATAAACCTGCGGACAAATATAGTCCACGTAACCTTTATTCTTACACCAAGTAAACACATCTGCAGCTAACCTTTCGTTAAGCTCATTATTACAGCTTGGCGAAATACCAAAAACAACTTTCGAATTAAGCCTTTTTACTTCACTATAAACTCTTCTTATTAGTTGGTTCACATTTTCCATGCGCCAACCAGTAAGCGAAAGCGGACATTGCCCTCTACCAAGGCTTCTCAAATACTCTTCATAACTTTCTTTGTCAAAATCAGTTGCTCCTTTATATTCCACAGAATCCGGGTAAAAGTAATCATCGAAATGTATACCATCTACGTCATATTGCTCAACAATCTCCTTTACACCATCAACTATTAGATCTCGCACTTTCTGGCTCGCCGGATTGTAATACTTGGCTCTACCAAAATCTACAACATCCTCATTAAGATATCTGGTAGATCCGACCTCAAAAGTGCAAAAAGGATTATCCCTAGAGAAATCATTCGGAACATTATTGTACTGCACCCTGTAAGGATTTACCCAAGCATGAAACTCCATTCCCGCCTCGTGCGTTTTTTTTACCATATAGCTAAGCGGATCATATCCTGGATCTTCGCCCTGCGTTCTTGAAACATAATGAGACCACGGAAAATATTTCGAAGGATACAAGGCATCAGAAAAAGGCCTGACGTGAACCACAAGCGCATTTACATTCAACCTTTTACAGTCATCGACAATGCGATCATATTTTAATCTGAAAGAAGTCTCCGAGTAGTCTGTCCCGCTCATATTCAAATCCATGAACGAAACCCAAACTGCCTTCATCCTAGGGATCTCATGGGCAGACACACTTGGCGTAGAATTATTACTAAAACTACTTGAATTATCTAAAATTTTCAGGAAAACAAAAAATAAACCAACAAAAACAGATAAAAAAAGAGCAAAAACTGACCTAAAGCACTTTTTCATTATGCAAATCCCTCAAAACAATACTTAGCAACAACTCGACCCACCCCAACTACGACAACATTAAAATAAGCAGAAAATAAAAAAAACTAAATACCTCGGAATTATAATGCAGACATAAAGGAATATGCAAACTCTAAGTGGGCACCAATACTAGGGTACAGAATAAAGATAGAACTAATAAAAGTCTATCACATAAAAAATAATATGTATGAAGACTTAGCTCAATAACTAGTCTTTACAGTCTGAATCCTTCGTAAATTTTTGCTTGATCCGTTTATTTAATGAAATCGCAACTTTTGTATCTACACAAGAATTTAATAAATTTTGAATAAAATTTCATATCTTGAAAGTCTACCTCAAAATGGCAACTATCGTAAATCGTCAGTTTTGAATATGCCTCTCAAAAAAATTTTCCCAACAATATGGCAGTTAATAGTTCAAAAAAGCAACGACTATTAAAAATATAGTCAAGCAGACAATTTCATTCTTTAAAATTATTAAGTAGCACCATATTCCAGATTAATTATTGTAAAAAAAGTCAAAACCTTGTATCGTGAAATCCATATATTCCTTACTTGTTTTGAAAGTTAACCTCATCTATCAAAATATCTAGTACAAAATTATAACTTATGAAAAGAAAAATTAAGCAGTTTATCATATATCTAACTTTTTTGGTCGCACCTCATTGGGGGGGTACTTTTTTCACTTTTAGTGTTTTGCAGTTTAACACCCTTATTTAATTTCACCCTGAATATGCATATAAACCAAACACAGCAGTAATGTTTGATATCTAAATTTATAGCCTATAATATTTAAAGATCATTGGTATCAGCAGTTTATAATACTTTCTTAATTGCGCCAGGGGTCACACTTTATCCTTGCCACGGCAGATTTAACAGATTCATACTGCTTCACTTTTTTATTATAGTTTATATACCTTCATAGAACTCTGTTTTTACCGTGCTAAATTTAACACAAGCCTTTTTCAGGCAATTCATCAGCTCGCCATACAGAATTTCTTTTCACACCATGCACATGGTCTACTCGATCAACACAGCAAGTATCTGTACGAGATGTTGAAAAAATACTGCTCTGTGGTATAATCTGACGGTTTGACATTACATTAAGGTAATTGCCCGTGTTTGAGTGTATAAAAAATATAGACAAAACAGTAATCAAGCATATGTCGAGGATACAGAACCCCTTATTTAATAAAATTTTAGTTCCACTTACAAAAATTGGTAGTTTGGGGATCATCTGGTTACTTATTGCCCTGCCGATGCTTTTTATAGAAGACCTTAAATTTGTTGGAATAAAGGTTATTATGGTTGTCATTTTAACCGGATTTGTTGGTGAAGGACTAATAAAACACTTAGCCAAAAGGAAGAGACCGTCCAGGTATATAGAAGAGAAGGACATGCTCATAAGAAAACCGATAAGTTACTCTTTTCCTTCGGGACACACGTCTTCATCTGTAGCATCGGCTACGGTGATATCTCGATTTTGCCCCCATTTGACGGTACCGGTATTTGTTCTAGCATTTTTGGTTAGTTTCTCTCGTCTATACTTTAAAGTTCATTATCCTTCAGATATTTTTGCCGGTGCTATTTTGGGAATTTTGTTTGCCACTATCGTAATTTACTTTTGAACGCAAGTGTTGTTACCATAAAGTTTTTTAACTAGATTTCTCAACTATTTACAGTGCATTTTTACTTGTAATCTTGCGTCTCTATCTTAAAATTTTCTATCTTTCTAGTATTTTTGCCGGGGGATATTTTGGAAATTCTTTTCGCCACGCTTACCATTTACTTACGAACGCAAGTGCTATCACAATAAAGTCTTTAAACTAGCAATCTCAACAATTTACGATGCTTTTTGAAAGCTATACTTACCGCACTTGTAAATTATTTTTGAACACAAGCGTTATTGCAGTAAAGTTTTTTTAACTAGCAATTTTAAAAATTTACAAAGCCTGTCTAGGTGCCTTCTCTCGTCTTTATTTTAGCATTCACCATTCTTTGAATATCTTTGCCGGTGCCATTTTGTAAATTCTGTTAATCGTTCTTGCAGATTGCTTTTTAAGTATCTTGTCACGATAATATCTTTAAAAAATACGAATAATGATAACTTACTAACTTTTATGATTTTTAATTTTTCAAACTATACACAGCAGTTAACGCCAGGGTTTACTGCCTTTTTATTGTGTTTATTAAAACCGAAGTAGTACACAAACAAAGTTTTATTGTATTCGCATTATAAAGGCGATTTATAAACAAAAAGTTTAAAAGGCACGTGGGATTTGTGATCATAACAAAAAAGAAATGTGGTCGAATTCAAATTTACAATTTTCTATTATTTTTGATAAATTTTTACAAGCTCAGCTTCCTATAATTTCTCAATGATTCGAGCTAACAGTGTAACCACGTTCACAAATCAAAATTGTAGTATTTTTATTCTTTATTTTAAACTTTTAATATTTGCTATTTTGCCAGATGCGTTACGCTTTTGTAATAAACGTTGGCCTGCAAGCTTTAGTTACCTTGAAATGGCATGCTTATTCACGAAAAAGATAAAAGTCAGTACTAAAAGATTATAAGTGCTTTATGGACGAATTTTGACAGTGCTAAAAGTAAGTAAACAGTTTCGGATGAAAAGAATAGATATGTACAAACTTTGAGACTTAGCACAAAATTAGGATATAAAAAACTTTAGACCTTACTTTATTCCTATATAAATTTAGCAGTGCTTATTTTTTGTATTTAAGTGTTAGTCTTGGCCCATAGTTTAATTTTATAAAGGAGTTTTTATGATAGTACTTGGAATAGATCCTGGTTATGGAATAGTTGGTTATGGTGCTATAGAATGGATCGACACGGAAAAATTGAGTCTTCTATGCTATGGCGCAATAACCACTTCATCTAACAAAATATTTTGCGATCGATTAAATTCAATTTACAAAAAGATGGTTTATCTTATTTCTAGAGTAAAACCTGATGTATTGGTCGTAGAAAAATTATTTTTTAAAAACAATCAAAAGACTGCTATTGACGTTGCACAAGCTAGAGGAGTAATCTTGCTCTCCGGGCAACAAAGCAACATTCGAATGGAGGAATTCACCCCGCTACAAGTAAAAATGGCAGTAACAGGGTACGGCAGAGCAAAAAAGCCACAAGTAATGGAAACTGTGAAAAAAATTCTACGACTAAAAGAACTGCCCGAACCCGATGACGCTGCAGACGCTGTAGCTTTAGCCATATGTTATTCCAAATTTACCAAAAAAACTGAAAACGCTCTTACCTGAGAGTTTTGTTAACAAATTGTATAGCAGTAAATCTTTCAAACTACTTTTACTTTTTCCCTAGCGTTCAAACAAATCTGCTTCCTTCCAGAGTCCCAATTCTTTGAGACGGGATTCGGTCTCCCCCAGACTACCTAATTTGCCACCGTTTACATCTTTAACACTTATTCCGGCTTTTTCTAATATTATTTCTTCCTCCTCACTGAAATCAAATCTCTTCTTCGCTATACTCGGCCCAAATATCCCCATAGGACGGCTGCTCCCCCTGTGAGCTAAAAGGTATCCCCCCACCAACATTTTCCAGGTCATCATCACTAAGTGCTTTTGATTTGTTTTTAATATCACCCATATCAAAATACCTCCGTTTAAAAATAATACAAACAAATCTGAATATCAGAAAAATGTTTGATGTATATTATATCATTTTTACATAATAGTCAATAGTTTTTTTGATTTATTTAACATATTTAGCAAAATAAAAACAACCTACCTAGAACGGTCCTAGTGATGTTTGGGATGAACAATTATTCTATGTAAAAACTTCGATGCGTCAAGACGTACTGAACTTGAGCGACACAACTAACAGGATTCCTGTTAATCAGTTTAAATTGTATATTAGTGCAGAAAAAAATAAAATTAAAAAAACGAAGCTATCAGAATTAGGTACGTCCTGTTTTGCCTGCAGTATTCGCGATCTTCTTTTAAAATTATTAAATAACTCTGCATAATCGTTTTTGAAAATACTAAATTTGTATAAAATATCTAAACTCAATATTTTTTGCTTCCCGGAATTAAATAAATTTTGACACCTTTTCCGTTCCTGTCACCACAATTTAAGGCTATCTGACTGCGCCTATATCCTAAATTTGTAGAAAATATACTTTTTCATAAATAGTTTTAAACTGATAAGCAATAAATAAAACTAAGCCTATGAAACGGTTTCAAAAGTAAAATAATCCTTTTGCCTTAAAGTTTTAATCAATTTTATAAAACACTGAAATTTAAAAATTCACTCAAAGTTTTAAATTTGCTATATATGATAGTACACTTCATACCAACCACAAAAATTCACACGTAAAAGGCAGCTTTTATGTCTTAGCATTTTTTCTCAAAAACACGCTTTTAGTTTTCACAAGTATTAGACTTATATATTATTAGTGTAGGTTGTTCAAAATTGCGGAGGTGGAAAGTTGTCGGATGATTTGGCAGTAAGTATGGCAGACGTGTGTGTCTCGTATGGAAAAGTGAGCATACTGAAGAAATTTAATTTAAGCATAAAGAGTGGAAAGTTCGTCACTTTATTAGGCCCATCAGGTTGTGGCAAGACTACGCTCTTGAAAGTTATTGGGGGCTTTATTAAACCTGACTCAGGGAGTGTATATTTGTCTGGCGTGGATGTAACAAAAGCAGCTCCTCACAAAAGAAAAGTTAACACCATATTTCAAAACTATGCTTTATTTCCACATTTAAATGTTTACGAAAATGTTGCTTTTGGTTTAAGAGTGAAAAAGAAAAAAGAGCATGAAGTAGACCAGGTGGTCAAGGAAATGTTAAAAGTGGTAAGCCTATCTGGGTTTGAGGAAAGAAATGTGAATGATCTTTCAGGAGGACAAAAGCAAAGAGTAGCCGTAGCTAGAGCTCTTGCAAATAAACCTGAAGTTTTGCTGCTGGACGAGCCTCTGTCGGCCTTGGACTTAAAGTTAAGAAAGGACATGCAGACTGAGCTAAAAAAAATACAAAAAAAAATGAATATAACATTTATATTTGTAACTCATGACCAAGAAGAGGCACTTTCTATGGCAGACACCGTTGTTGTAATGGATCATGGAAAAATACAACAAATCGGCACTCCATTGGATATTTACAATGAGCCTAGAAACGCTTTTGTTGCGGATTTTATAGGCGAGAGCAACATTTTAGATGGAGTTATGCTAAAAGACTATTATGTTAAATTTGCGGGGAAAGAATTTAAATGTTTAGACTCCGGATTTTCTGAAATGGAGAGAGTAGATGTCGTTATTCGACCAGAAGATGTTAAAGTAGTAGAAAGCAAAGAAGGCACTCTTGCGGGGACAGTTACGCAAACTACTTTTAAGGGTGTTCACTATGAAATGATTGTAGATGTACGAGGGTTTAAATGGATGGTACAGTCAACTAAATGCGAAGTACTGGGTAGTCAGATAAGTTTAGCGGTGAATCCAGAAGACATCCACGTCATGAAAAAATCTAAGTATTCTGGCGAATACGGCGATTATACCTCCTTCAGCGATGAAATGTATGAAGTTTTTAATACAAAATAATCAGTACCGTTTTACTAATAGAAAATAAAACACACAGTACACCAACGGCGCAAATACCATTTGTATCTCAGCATACAATGTACCAGGTACTAATTTTGAGGTTAGGTGTGATCGTAGTGAAAAATAAACCTCTATTTAATGCCTATTCGCTCTAATAATCCATTGTAGAAAAACTAAAGAAGAAAATTTTAAAAATTGTTACCTTGATTTAAGAATGCAAAAGACTGAACCCTCACTTCACAACTACCGAACATTGTAATCTCAGTGTAAAAATGGGCAGCGCGAATAGTGAATAAGTACTTTAAAATTCAAAACATTAAGAGTTAGGGAAGATATCTAGAGCGTAAAAGTCAGAGAATTAAATTTACAATTATAAAATCAATTTTTCTGCTCGTGTGTCACTGTCTTGTCTGATGTGCCTGTTTTGGTGTCGCCACTAAGATTTCCCGTCTTGCCGTTGAGTTAAGTTAGCACTATCACTTTTCGTTACAAACAGAACTAACACAAAACGTAATAGTTTTGTTCTTTAGCACAATTAATTTGTTACTAAAAACTTTACAAGCAAACCCAGGAAAGCAAGCAAGTTGCTCCCTTTCCTGGGTTCAGGCCTCGCTACAATAAAATCTCTAAACAAAATTTACCAACTTTATGTTCCCATTTTTCTGGAGCATATTTGCTGTGCTGTAAGTCATGTATTTAGTACTTAAACCTAAATTCCTTGCCGCACTCTTTGCACCTTCAAGAGTCTTAGCCAAAGCCGTAGGTTCGCAATTATCGTCAAACACTACAAAACCCATATTCTTGACTTCAGATACTCCATTTTGCACAACATCCTCAAAAGAAAATGAAAAAATCGACAACTCTATTTCACCACTAACTACTTTGAAGTTTCTTCCTATTATGTTCTCTACCCTCCAAACTTACGGACTTGGGAATGATAAAGCTTCTGAAGTCTATCCTGATTCATGTAATTCGCATCTAAACCCTTTTGCTGCGCCAAAAATTGCGCCCCTTCAAAGGTCGGAGACATAGCCACGAGATGGCTATCATCATCAAACACTCCAAAATACATATCAGGGTCTTCATCTACTGTACTCTTTGCATGACCCACATTAGTAAACTTATAAGTTTGTAATCTACCCCTGCCAAACAGTTGACACACACGTGCTCCACGACCTTTTTCACCGCTTACTTTAACCATCTTCTACCCAGAAAGTCCATTTACCACAGTATCAGCAACCCCTTGTAGGATAAAATAGTGCGATAAAATTATATTATATCCATAAAAAATATCAATAATTCTCCACTATTCTGACATGTTCACTAAATTTTATTAAAGTAAACCAAACGCTACCCGTAATATATAGACCACCAAATTGAGTTAATAAAAATAAAAAAGGCCCACTATTTCAAAGCGGGCCCAGTGCAAAAGCTAAGTTCCACTCTTGTGACCTGGAACAGAAACATAGCCTAAGCTCGCCATTATCAATGTTTCACGCTCTTTCATTCTATTTTCCTCTTCTGCACTACCTTCATGATCGTAGCCAAGAAGATGCAACATGGAATGAACAATTAGAAAGCTTACCTCTTCCTGAAGGCTATTACCATGTTCTTTCGCCTGAACTAAGGCCTTTTCAACCGATATAGCTATGTCTCCCAAAGATGTGAGCCCTGTCTTTGGATCTACGACATAATTACCAGCTGAATCCAAAGATGGAAAAGATAAAACGTCAGTCTCAGCATCCTTATTTCTGTACTTTTTATTTAATTCCCTTATGCCCTCATTATCAACGAACGCAACAGAAACCGTAACAGGGTCATTAAATCGCTCTATCTTTATTACCGCAACACAACTGCGCCTGATCACCATCCTCAAACCCGTAGGTATCTTAACTTCCTTCTGCTGATTAACAATAACAACCTTCACCTTACCGGCTTTTGCCTTTACTCCCCCTGCCATCACGCCGTCCGCTGTCTCCAACCTTTCTCTTTCTTTTTCCTCCACACCAACATCAACTAAACCAAATGGCACGAAAAACTCACCCTTCCACTTAAAAATTAAAAATACTATTAAGTATTAGATACAATACAAACAATGTTGAGTATACAAAAAACAAAATTTTAAATCAATACGCAACAATTTGTAAAAATCAGAAACATAACAATTATAGCAAAAAAATAAAAAAAGCAATAAAAAATAAAAAAGCAAGTCTATTGTATAAAAAAATATTAATTTTGACTACACTAAAAAACAGTGAAAAAATAAAAACTGTAATAAAAACAAATTAAGAAATATGATATAATTTAGGTGCATAAGTTAGTCTGTTTCGTTAAAAAACGCTGTTTAATCTTCGGAGTTTGATAGATGTTTTATAAAAATAAATTTTGTCCGCACTGTAAGAAAATATTTACTTTTTTACAGCTGCTTTATCTAAAAGACAAAGCGTCGTTCCATTGCTTTTCATGTAAGAAGCAATGCACAGTTTCTGTAAGCAAAGGAGTGGTTTACGCTTTTGTGATCACAGTGATTTTCAGTATCGCGGCTATAATTTTTTCTGTTCTGTTTTTGAAAAAAATACTGCCGGGGGTGTTTTCACTTTTAGTTTTGTTTTCCATATTTTATTTGCTTGTGCCAAAATTTATGAGTATAACACCTGGGAAAAGGTAATTTACCAACCTTAGACTTGCAAAAGTCCGAATAAAAAGTGAAAACGAAGAATTTAAGTGTTTAAGTCTTGTTAATAATTCAGATGAATTTTTCAGCATGTTAAAACTTGGACAGTAGATTGTTTTTGCTACCAACTTTTTGAGTGTCAAAATCTTTTTTAATCTGGTAAATATAAAAAGCTTAAGCTGTATTGTAAAAAATTGTTAAAATGTAACTAAGTAACTAGCTAACAGAAATCTCATTGGTGTTGAGTTGAACTTGAAAATAAGTTTGTAGTATTTAAGTAATGCTAAATAACTTTTAATGCATCCTAATCACTAAGTACGTGATTCTAATCAGTTCTTAGTTTTAGATATTCGTATACAATATTTAATAAACATAGTAATTTTATTATATTTAAATTAGATATAGAAAAATTTATTACATTAATACTTAGTAAGGTAATAGTTTAAGGTATGTTCCAGAAAAGGTAGAGTCTATTTAAAAATTAATCATATGATGAGAATAAAACTGAGGTAAATATATTTATTAGCAAAATCGAGCAGATTTCATTCTAATGCGAGATAGCCAACTTAAATAGGCCAAATTATCGGAAAAGTGTAAGCAACCATTCTCAAACAAAAACTTTTTGCCCTACTCTGTTTAAACATATGAACACGGATAACTAAAATAAAAAGTTAAATAAAACGAAGAAAACTCAAACTCAGACGACAAAATTTGAAAGAAATTAGTTGTCACTCAAAACACCTATATATTCGTGAAAAAAACAAACAGTTAACCTGACAAAAACAAAATAATTAGCAATCTTTGATACACAAAAATCGACAAAAATATCTAACAAATCAATCAATCGAGATCAAAAATATCTCAGGCCCTACACACTTTACTAAGATAAAAACAAAAAGCGAAAACAACACTTATATTGCGGATAATATATCCACGAATTCCCTGCAATTCAAGGAAGCCCTACCTACCAACACACCATCTATACCACTCAAATGGGCAATGTCCTTCACATTTCTTTTGCTAACCGAACCACCATAAATCACTTTTGGAACACTTTTTGAACTTAAAGTGCAGTAACTCTTAAGAATGTTGTCAATAAAACCCGCGACTTCATTCACTTCAGCTAATGAAGCACTGATCCCTGCACCAATCGCCCAAACCGGTTCATACGCAACTATCAGATCGCTAATACGATTCTCTTCGAGTTGCACCAAAACAGAATCAATTTGTCTTTTTATAACGTCCGCTGTTTTTCCACTTTTTCTCTCAGAAGAATCTTCCCCAACACAAAGTATAACTTTCAATCCACAATTCAAGCAAGCACTCACTTTTCTGCTTATAAATTCATCTGTTTCGCCAAACAAAATTCTACGCTCACTATGGCCCAATATAACATAATCTACACCCGAACTCACCAACATGTTTGCAGATATCTCGCCAGTAAAAGCACCACTCCCACTAAAATGACAGTTCTGTGCCCCAACACACAGCTCACTCAAATAAGGTAACTCTTTACATTCCACCAAGACAGACAGGCTCGTAAATGGGACACATAAAACGACTCTCTTGCTTTTCAATACTCTAAAGCTACATCGTGCGAGCAAACCACTGAGCTCATGCAAATATGCCTTCGTCTCAGCCGAATTTTTATTCATCTTCCAGTTAGCTACTACGAAAAAATCTTTATGCAAGCAAACTCCTAAGTAATCAATTTTCATACTAAAAACCAGGGTTTAGCTGAGTATATTTTAAAATTGTTTTTAAATTTTTGCAATTATGTAATTACAGTATCACTTAAGCAAGGTGTAGGTATATAAATTTTAAATGTATAAAATATAAAATAAATGAAATACTTTAAAGATTGAAGAAACTATACATTCACGCTTGCATGTGCATATTTAAAACTATTAGCCAATCTACACAATTGAAATGGAAAGGGATTTCTATTAATATTCACAAAAAACCAGATAGTGTCAAGACTTTAATTATATAAAAAAGTTTTTCAAAATAGTCGCATAACGAAATGTCACCAATAAAATTAATTTTATGCTTTATCGAGTTTTTGCTAAAAAAGATTTTTTTATATGTCAACTTTTATTTTCTGTAATGCCTTAATACCCTATTGACTATAAGTGCAAGTATAGTATAATTCTTTGTAATACGGTAGAATTTGCGGGTTTTTGATCTTTGTGACAGCATGGCACACGTGTGTTCAGAACTGCGAATATGTGGGGTGATAACATTGGCACAAAAAGTAAGGAGCAGCATAAAAATAGTGCTTCTTAATAATAAAAAAGAATTGCTGCTACTTTTTACCGACGATAAGTCCATAAAAAGCCAAGATGGCAAATACAATGGTGGCTTTTACCAATTAGTAGGAGGGAAAATTGAGGAAGGTGAGACTGTTATTAAGGCCGCTAAAAGAGAACTCTTTGAAGAAACTGGTCTTGGTGAAAGTGATGTAACGTTTGGTCCGATTGTTTGGTATGGTGACCTTAAATTAGAATTACATGGCGAGCTAACGCATATAAATCAGCGATTTATTTTGGCAAAGACAATAAAATCTGAAGTAACACTGAAAAATCTAACCTCTGAGGAAAAGGGAGTGTGTAAGCACCTTAGGTGGATGAGTCTTGACTCTATAAAAAACAGTAAAGTCCTTATCTACCCAAAGAAATTGCCCTTCTACTTAGAAGATATAATAAACGGAATTATTCCCGAGAATCCAGTTTATATCAATTTAGGATAGTACGCAATTTTTCAATGGTTTATTATTCTCTACGCTTTTTTTGCAAATATTGGAGAACCTTGTGCTAGCTCGCTGAAGTAGATTCGGTTCAACATTTTTAGCAAAGAGTTCCCTTGCAGTGTGGTTGGATAGGTGTGCTGAAGCTTTTGATGTTAAAGGAAAAAATGTCAAATATATGGGGATAATTAAAAAAGGCTAGAAATTGTTTTAGTAATTAACAGCTCAATTCTTCTCGCCAAGGGGCGTAGTTTCGTTTAGCGTAACCTGCTTTACGTACTGCCAAAGTGAAAATGAAAGTTGGGGGAAGTGGTCCTGACCTGCACAATAGTAAAACAAAAATTTTTAGACATAAGTCTTTTGCGTGTTAAAGGTACGGGAATGGCTCACAAATGGAACTTTCGAAAAAATTGAGGGAAAACAAGTTACGGTGCAGAGCAGATTTAAAGGGTCATGGTATCATAATTACGCCGCAGTAATTAAATATTTAAAGAGGTGATTATTATTAAAAATAATATAAGGCCTGATCCAAACGTGGTTCACCCGATCGTAGGGTACGATAAAGAAATCTATGTAAAGCCAACAATTAAAAATCCTAACATTATAGTTGGAGATTTTAC
>DFGJ01000031.1 GCA_002372375.1 Ruminococcaceae bacterium UBA3753 | reverse complement strand
CTCTCAAAAAGAAAAAAGAAGTAAAGTTAAAGAAGAAGTAACAAGAAAAAAGATGTTTAATTTTCAAGGTACGAACTCGCAACCACGAGCGTGATCATATTGTAACACCTAGTAAAAAAAATTGTCAACAGAAAAAAGTCAAAAAATCGATTTCGGCCATTTTTATATAAAGCAAGCTTAAAACTGTACGAAAATATTCAAATATACGAAAGCGATAGGATTTGTATTTAGTTCCTTACTACGTGTTTGCTTGACACTTATTTAATTTAACCTGAATGAGCATCGTCTTTTGTCTTCTCATTTTCAGTCATCATTCTTTGGCCATTTTCGTCAAAGCATTCCCAATAAGAATCTTTATTTTCAATGTATTCCTCTATTTTTTTAATATTTACCAATATGTCACCTTTTTCATTCAATTCTATTTGTTCTATGTCAAAGGTGCTGTCGGTATGGTTATTTACATTGTTGACAAGACTATAAACATTAGTGAAACCAACTTTCCTCATCCTCTCATCTATGTGTGTAAACTTTAAGCTAAGAAAATCTTTTTCCCCACCGCTGACAATAAGTACTGGTATATCTTTGTTCTTCAAGAAGCTGAGATTATCAAATGTGTCGAGTTTCTCGTTTCTCAAAATAATCCCTGCCAGGCTGCCTAATAGTTTACTGCCGGTATATTTCTCTGCGGAACTTTTAATTCCGTCTATTGGGCTGGCAAGAATGATGCCCTTTATGCTTTCACCTTTACCTGAATCTTCTATGTACCTTGCAAGATTTGAGGCTACGCTCCCACCCTCAGAATATCCTAATAAAACTATTTTTTTGAATCCCAAAACTTTTGTAACATATTCATAGAGCCTGATACCGTCCTCATAAATAGTTTTTTCGCTAACATTACTGGCTTTGTTCATAAAACTGATAGTTGGATCGTGAAAATATCTATACCTAACCGATGCCGTAGGCAAAATGAAATTATTTTTTTCTTCGTTTATACCTCTGTATATTGCAGAATAACCGTTGCTTTGGTTTCCTCCAAAAGATAGCAGTATGGTGTCGTTACCTTCAGTTGCGTTGATTCCGTCAAATTTGAAGTATGCAACAGTATCTCCACTTCTACCATCGCTTTCTTCGTAAGTTGCAGATATTCTTTTAGAAATTACGCCGTTTTGTTTTAGTGATTCAGGTAAAATATCATCTTTTTTTACTATACCATTGAATATTCCTGCTTTAGCAATATAGTAAAGAAAACTGTAATCTAAGCATTTAACTGATAAGTTATAAAAAAGATCACCAAACCGATTGGAGCCGATCGCGTCATTAGCGGATACTGCCGAAAGGCTTACACAACACATTAAACTTGCTCTAATCACCTTGTTCATTTTATCCTCCGAGTTTAGTAATCAAAAAACATGCATGTTGTTACATTAAGCAACAAAAAGTATATGTATTGTAACATAAAAATTGTCTTTTGCAAATCATATTTTTACATTGTTGTAATAATATGATGTTTGGAGTTTTGAACAAAAAAAGTGATATTTAGTTCTATATATAGTGTTAAAAAAGAGCAAAATAAGATTATCGCCTTATTTTTTTGTATGTTACATATAAAAAAGACCAAATGCTAAATGTTGACATTCAGGAAATTTAAATTTAAGATTAGTTTCACTATTTTAAACATTGTTACATTTTTGTTTTCAATGTGTTCAAGTAGTTACATTAAAAAAGGTGAGTGATCTTGTGTGCCGTTCAGTTTAAATCACAAAATGCGTAGGTTTTTGGGATCAAAGAGTATTTTCTCAACACTTATTGTGGGTTCTTTACTGACTTCTTCAGCGTTGTCGACTATTCTTAGAGACAGGTATTACGTCATAAATGATGGCTTGGATACTATTGGAATTACAAGTGTTTGCCGCGATATAGGCGAAGTGCTAGACATGGCAAGTGTGAAACTTGGTGTAAATGACAAAGTTTTCATTAGTGATGTCGATTCTGTAATTACTAACGTAAGTATAAAAAGGGCTGTATCAGTTGGCCTTTCGGTGGATGGTTGCAAGTATGAGGTGGCAGTAGAGTCGGGGAAAAAAGTGGGTGATGTGTTAGATAAACTTGGAGTTGTTTTGCGTCCGGATGATGTCCTGAGCGTTTCTAAGGATCAGGTTGTCAGTCCAAATTTAGAGGTAGTAATTGATCGTGTAGAATATAAGACCTCTAATTTTGTGGAAAATATTCCGTTTTCAACAGAGAAAAAAGAGACGAGCTCATTGTTGAAGGGTAAGAGCAAAGTGGAAAGGCATGGAATTCAAGGCAAAAAAGAAATAATTTTGTGTGAGAAATTCGTTAACGGCGAGCTAATTGAAGGCGAAACTCAACGGTCTGAGAAAGTTTTAGAGGAGCCTATTTCTCAGGTAGAGCTGGTAGGGACCAAAGTGGTCGAAAAGAAAAGGGCAGTAAGCGCGCGCGCAGTATCTGGCAGAAAGGCCACTGACGGCGAAGTAACCTGCTGCCCGGCTGCGGGCACGTTTGTTGATAATAATGGGGCAGTCGTTGAGTACGAAAAAGTTATCGAAGGCTTTGTCACTGCATACAGCCCTGATGAAAAAGGTGATACTGGAGTGGGTTCCACAGGAGTGAGAGTTAAACCGGGGGTTCACTGTGCTGTCAATCCTCGGATCATACCTTATGGTTCCAAGTTATACATTCCGGGTCAGGGTTACCGTATAGCTGCAGACACCGGGGGAGCTTTGATGAAAGGCTTTGGAATAGTTGACATGAGAGTTGCCAATATCAGGGAAGCAAATAACTTTGGTAAACGCCGCATGAAGGTATATATTGTTAAAAAAGTTTGAATTAGGTCATTGGGTTGAACAGCATAATGTAGTTTTTAACACACTTTCGGACTACCCAGACTGGGTAGTCTTTCATTTTTTTGATATTATTTATTTTTGTTCGCACACTTTTATTACTCGAAGAACTGTATGTTTATAACATAAGAAGAAAAAACAACAGCACGCACGGATATAAAACATCCATTTTATTTTATACAATATATATAAAACAAAAGTTAAAAATCTCAAATATCATCCTCGAAAGCCAAAAAAATTACAAATTTACTTCCCCAAGACCTTTTGTTTTAGTCAAAAGGGCCTAGGAATAAAATTACACCCTCTCAAGCTTCGCGAACTTCGCCATGAGTTTTTTGTTACCGATATTTTTAAAGTTGATCTCGATTAACGTATCGGATCCCATATTTTCGCAGGAGACGATTACACCTTCACCAAAAATCTTGTGCTTAACTTTTTCACCACCCAAAAAGGTTTGTAACGGCGAAGTTGGTAAGGAATGTTTTTCATACTGAAACTCTTTAGCTTCCTGAACCTTTTTTGTTCTAGGGGTAAAATTTACTCGAGAAGAAATTTCCTCTTTGCTTTCAGTTTCTACATAGGTATTTTCTGGCATTTCTCTTAAAAATCTTGAAGCTTCGTGTCTTGACAGACTAGCATAAAGCATACGGCTTCTAGCCCTTGTAACGTAAAGCAATTCCCTTGCCCTGGTAAGCCCAACATAAGCTAGCCTTCTCTCTTCTTCAATTTCCTCTTCACTTTCATAAGATTTAACCCCGGGGAAAAGCCCCTCTTCAAGCCCTGTCAGAAAAACTACAGGGAACTCTAAACCTTTTGCCGAGTGAATAGTCATTAAGGAAACAGCGTCCGCTGAAGTATCAGAATTTTCAAATCCTGTTAAAAGTGAAACTTCTTCCAAAAAACCGGCTAACGTTGCAGGTTCCCCTGACGCTTCTTTTACAGCCGTGTAAAGAAGGATGCTAGATTCGAACTCCTTAACATTTTGGATTCTTGATTCTACATCGTCTTTACCCGATTTAATGAACTCAATATATCCTGTTTTTTCTAAAACCAAATGATACAGCTGAGCCAAAGAAATATTGGGATCTTTAGAAGCGTTAATAAAAGCGTCGATAAGGCTTGCAAAGTCTCTGAACTTTGTCGAAGACCTAAATGCCTTTGCATGATCTGCAGAATTTCGCATAACCGACAAAATAGACTCCCCTGTTTCTTCCGCGTACTCCACCAAACGATCGATACTTACCTGACCTATTGCCCTCTTAGGTTGATTTATTATTCTTAAAAGATGAACAGAATCGTCTGGATTATTTATAATACTTAAATAAGCTATAATATCTTTGATCTCTTTGCGGTCAAAAAACCTGTGCTCACCGACTACCCTATGTGGTATTCCTGATCGTATAAACGCCTTTTCAAGGGCACTCGATTGTGCTGACACCCTATAAAGCACAGCAAAGTCTTTATAGGATTTGTTTGTAGTTTCCATTATTTCTTTGATTTTCTCACAAATGTATTTGGCTTCATCATCCTGATTGTTCGCAACATGGACGTTTATCTTCTCACCTTTGCCTTGATCTGTCCACAATGCCTTGTATTTTCTGGACTTATTATTACTAATCACACCATTTGCTGCACTCAATATGTTACCGGTAGATCGGTAATTTTGCTCTAACTTTATAACCCTAGCATCTTTAAAATATTTCTCAAAATTGAGTATATTTTCAATATTTGCCCCTCTAAATTTATATATGCTCTGGTCATCATCACCAACCACACATATATTGTTACTACCTTGCGCCAATATTTTTATCAACTCATATTGGCATCTATTTGTGTCCTGGTATTCATCAACCATTATATATTTAAATTTGCTCCAGTAGTACTCTAGTATGTCCCTATTATTCTTGAGCAGTAATATGGTGTTAGGAATTAAATCATCAAAATCCATGGAGTTCGATTTTCTAAGCCTTTTTTGATACTCAGAGTAAATTTTAGAAATCTGGCTTTTCTTGTAGTCATCCCCCACTTCTGCCTGATACTGCTCAGGTGTAACCATACTATCTTTTGCTCTTGAAATGGCCCGCTTTACTTTTTTTGGCTCTAAATTTTTGTCATCTATATTCAAATCATTTTGACATTCCTTCAATATTCTTCTAGAATCATCGTCATCGTAAATGGTAAAGTTGTTCTCAAAACCTATCTTTGTAGCGTGCCTCCTTAAAATAGTGTTGCACGCAGAGTGAAATGTGGAAACCCAGATTTTTTTACCTTCACTTCCAACAGCAGAAATTACCCTCTCTTTGAGCTCCTTGGCCGCTTTATTAGTAAAAGTTATGGCCAGTATGTTTCCCGGATTTACTCTGCTGGGCGATGAAGCATCCAGTACGGCTTTCGTTTCATCGTCCAAGGGCTCATTGCTTTCCAAATGCCTTCTCAAGTTTTCTACGTTGTTTTCATTTACATCAAGCTCCATATTTGCATCTTCGCTATAGGAGTCGCCGTATTTAATTAAATTCAAAATTCTATTAACAATAACGGTAGTTTTACCACTTCCTGCACCGGCTAATACAAGCAAAGGACCATTGACACAAAAAACAGCTTCCTTTTGCATCTCATTCATCTTAGAAAAATCATTTTCAATAAGTCTTTTCTTTAATTCATAAAACTCACTAACATTCTTAAAATTTTTCAAATTACCGCCTCCCCTAAATCTGGTATCTCGATTTTTCCTTGAAAGAAAAGGCTCTAGCCCATATATTGTAACGCTTTTTTTAATATTTTCAAATAATTATTTTAAAGGGTATGATTCACCTCTAAACGCCAATCTTTTAATTTGGACTTTGTAGACAGAGAATTTGGTAGTCTTTTGCTTTTTATGAATTATCAAGTCTTTAAATTATGCGAACTTTAATTTGAAAAAGCTGTTTAATTTATTAAAATGCCGTAACTTGCCTACAATATAAGCCTTAAATTTAGTAGGTTTAAAATTAAAAAATTACTCCCGAAATTATAATTTCCAATTTGCCTCACTAATATTTTTTTGCTGTGTAGCAAACACATCATTATTTTATAAAAAGTTATTCTGCTTTCTCTATGAAACTTTTGGTACCTCAGAATAAACTGTATGAATTCAAAACTATAGTTCTTACCTTTTTTCACAAATTGAGCATTTGTTCCCTCACGTAAAACTGCTTATTGCATCTGACAGGAATCAAATTCCAAATTCAGATTTATAGTTACAGGTGCTATTTTTTGTGCACCCAACTCAATTTATTTTGTTCTCAGAAATAGTTTTTCTTATTCTGGGGCAAAATATTCTTGTTGGAACGTCTTTTAGATCCAAATGGAATAGAGGCTTACTATGAGAAAATTTTTTAGATATTTGGCGATTGTTTTAGCTGTTATTTTTGGATTCATTATGTCTCTTTGCGTGTACTGTTCATTCAATTTACCTAGTAAATATATGGTGATATCGAATCCTTTTTCTGAAATTAAAATAAATGAATTCTTGAAAGTAGAAAGTCCCGCAAAACCTGTATTTGTTAATAAAACTTTATCCCGCCGATTTACAAATCCAAAAAAAAATTTAAGTAACTGTGAAAATAGGAACATATTATTTTTAAACTTTATTCCAATAAAAAAGGTTAGTCTTGAGTATGCAGAAGAACATCTGGTTACACCCTGCGGAACTCCTTTCGGTGTGAAAATTTTTACCCAAGGAGTTTTAGTAATTGGCACTTCTGAGGTAAAATCAGAGAAAGGATTTATAAGTCCTGCAAAAAACTCAGGAATAAAAAAGGGAGATGTAATACTAAGTGTAAACAATAAGCCTGTAAATAATAATGAAGAACTTTTTAGCATAGTTGAAAATTGTTCTGGCAACATTTTAAACTTAAAAATTTTAAGAAATAACTTGAAGTTTGATGTAGACGTTGAACCATTAAAAAATCTTGTTGATGGTAAATATAAGCTTGGTGCTTGGGTAAGGGATAGTTCTGCGGGTATAGGTACTTTGACTTTTTATAGTCCTGGAACGAATGTGTTCGGGGGTTTGGGACACGGAATTTGCGACATAGATACAGGGGATTTGCTACCACTTTCACATGGAGATATAGTTAAAGCTAGCATAAATGGAATAATAAAAGGTCAAAAAGGAGTGCCAGGTGAACTTAAGGGATATTTTATAGAAACAGAGGCTATAGGCAAATTATTAAAAAACACAAACTACGGTGTTTACGGAACTTTAAATGATTCGACTGTGGAAACTTTGCCGATAGCGGTTGCAGCTAAGCAAGATGTTAAAATTGGACCTGCACAGATGATAACTACGATTGATGGAACTTTTCCAAAAACTTATAGTGTATACATACAAAGTGTTAACTATAAAGAAAGCTCTCCTTGCAAGAACATAATAGTAAAAATTACAGATGATGCCTTGCTGTGCAAAACGGGCGGAATAATACAGGGAATGAGTGGAAGCCCGTTAATACAAGATGGCAAACTTGTAGGCGCTGTAACACACGTTTTTGTTAATGATCCTTCTAAAGGTTATGCAATATTCGCTGAAAATATGGTATACGGCAGTGGATTTCCAGTTAGCAGTTCTGGAATTAAGGAAGCATCTTAAAATACTAATCGAAAATAGTAAAAAGAATGATTTTAAAAAAGCTAATTGGAATTCATTGCTATTTATTCCAAAATATGGTAAATTTATGACTGCAAATGATCTCACAATATTTTTAGGGAGGAAAACCATGGAAAAGAATATAAAATTACTTATAGCTGAGAGAGAGGACAGAATAAGCAAAGAAGGAGTAGTCGATCTTAAATCTTATGGTTTTCAGATTAGATTTTCCGGGAAAGACGGCGAGGAAGTTCTAAGAACCATCGAAGATTTTCATCCGGATGCAGTTTTGATGGACCTATTTATGCCCAGTATAGATGCTTTAGGCGTTATGAATTCTGTGAAAAACAAAAATAAAATGGTTACTCCAATTTTTATCATTCTTTCTAATTACGACGATCCAGTCTTGGAAAGGGAGTCGATGCTTGCGGGCGCGTCTTATTTCGTTCTAAAGCCATTTAACTATAAGCATCTGGCGGAGAGAATATCTAGCATAAGTTCAAGCAATAAAATAATTTATGGCAAAGGGAACAGTGTCTCCAGACTTTACGGTGCAGAAAAAAATATGGAATCTAAGGTTACAGAGATATTGCTTAAATTAGGAGTTCCAGCACATATAAAGGGCTACCAGTATTTAAGAGAATCAATACTTATATCTACTGAAATACCAGACATTATTAATGCTGTTACAAAAGAGTTATATCCAAGTGTAGCAAAAAAATTCATGACAACTGCTTCACGAGTAGAAAGAGCTATACGTCATGCCATAGAGGTAGCTTGGGACAGGGGCGACATGGATACTTTAAATTCTTATTTTGGTTACACAGTTCAAACCAGTCGCGGCAAACCGACTAACAGCGAATTTATAGCTATGATAGCGGACAGATTACGGCTTAGTATGCGACATGCAAGTTAATTTGTTGAGAAAAGAGATTAAAACAAAATACGGGGTAAAAGTATGAACCTATTTTTTCTGATACTTGTGATTGCGTCGCGCTTTCTGCGACTAAAAAATAAGTGGTTCGTCAAGGAACAGTATCACAAAGATGTAATGGAAACTTGGAGTTTCGACAATGAAACAAATTAAAGTTTAATTTGCTCTCTGTGTGCGATTATGATGGTGACGTGGTTTGCAATAATTTAAGTCGAAGTGATTAATAGAGAGGATGATAGTCTGCCTCCCAGAGGCAAAGTTCAGATGGCAAAGTTGATTTAAAACATAACAAATCAAATAAACTATAACCGGGAGTTCAGGTTGGGAATTTCCTTAACTGCATAATATTTTGTAAAGGCAGAATTATTACTTTTAGGTTGAGTAGAATTTCTCATAAGTTTTCAAATACTTAACTTCAATTTTTATAGTCGTTTAGCGACTATAAGCACTATAACCAGTGTATAGTATATAACTCGCAATGGCAACCAATATTAAGATATGTAATAAAGCTCTACGCAATAGCACGGCAAGTTTAACTGGTGTTAAATTCTTGTAAAATATGTCTTGTAAGATCTAAGTCTTATGAGCTCCATATATGTGATACTTTCTTTTAGTTGAAACTAGTCTTAACCCAAATGTGTAATATATTTTTTTACTATTGCGAATATATATTTTGTTAGAAAATAGTAAAAAATAAATGAGGTGAAAAATGTGAACTGGCATTCGATGCCACGAGAAAAAGTCTTAGAAAAATTAAAAGTAAATACAGAAAGAGGTCTTAGCAGTACCACAGCTGCACAGAGACTAATACAGTATGGAAAAAATAAACTAAAAGAGGAAAAAAAGAAAAGTGTAGTATTTAAATTTTTTTCGCAGTTTAAAGATTTTATGACAATTATTCTATTAATAGCAGCAGGTGTATCTTTTTTTGCTGCGTTAATAGAAAAAAAGGGCGATTACCTAGATCCTATAATAATCTTGTTCATAGTGGTAATGAACGCTGTCATAGGTACTTTTCAAGAAACTAAGGCAGAAAATGCAATTATAGCCTTAAAAAAGCTTAGTTCTCCAAAGTGCAATGTTTTAAGAGATAGTACTAATAAGTTGGTGCCATCTGAAGAAATTATTCCAGGCGATATAGTAATTCTTAGTGCAGGCGACTTAGTTTCGGCAGATTGTCGACTACTAGAAACAAATAATTTTTGTACTAAAGAGAGCTCCTTGACAGGAGAATCTTCTTCTGTAAAAAAAGATGCAAATTTAACTTTAAAAGAAAATATTCCCATAGCAGAACTCAAAAATATGGCACTTTCTTCTAGTATTGTAATATCCGGTCATGCTAAAGCAGTTGTTGTTGAAACCGGGATGAATACTCAAGTTGGAAAAATTGCCAATTTAATTAGTGAATCTGAAAATCCCAAAACACCATTACAGCAAAAACTAGAAAAAACAAGTAAGGTTTTAGGTATTATTGTAATTGCTGTTAGTTTAATTGTTTTTGTCCTTGGAATGCTTCAGCGTATACCGTTCCTTGAAATGTTGATGATCTCTATTAGTTTAGCCGTTGCCGCAATACCAGAAGGTCTTATTGCTGTCGTTTCTATTATTTTGGCTATTGGCGTAAGGAAAATGTCTTTACATAAAGCAATAATAAGAAAACTCCCTGCTGTAGAAACTTTGGGCAGTGCTACCGTTGTTTGTTCAGATAAAACTGGAACTCTCACTCAAAATAAAATGACAGTCACAAGAGTTATATTTGGAACTTTACAGGTAAATAAAGGGAATCCTGAATATGAAAAAATTCTGACTTTTGCAACGCTTTGTAGCAACGCAAAGTTAGACGAAAAGAACAAGAACGTAGCTGTTGGTGAGCCAACAGAAACAGCTATTGTAGAAGCATTTGGTAAATTAGGAAAATCCCAAGAAGATTTAATTAACAAGTACCCTAAAATAAAAGAGATACCTTTTGACTCAAAGCGTAAATTGATGACAACCGTACATAAGTTACCAAATGGTAAGTACAGAGTAATTACTAAGGGTGCTCCGGATGTACTTTTAAATATTTGTGATCTTTATAATGGCAAACCAATGAGTTCCAGGTCAAGAGATGAAATAGTAAATAAAAATGAAAGTATGGCACAAGAAGCATTAAGGGTCTTAGCTGTTGCATACAAAGACGTTGATAGTATAGGTAATGAAAAAGAAATAGAAAAAAGTCTTAATTTTTGCGGGCTTTTAGGGATTATAGATCCGCCCAGGAAAGAGGCAAAAGACGCTGTAAAAAGATGTAAAGAAGCTCATATAAAACCTGTTATGATAACGGGTGATTACGTTATAACGGCGAAAAGCATAGCTAAGGAGCTAGGTATTTTTGAAGAAAAAGACAAAGCTATAACTGGACCAGAACTTGAAAAAATGGATGACAAAACCTTAGAAAAAGAAATTTTTAATTACTCAGTTTTTGCAAGGGTTTCACCGGAGCATAAGGTAAGAATAGTAAAGGCATTTCAGAAAAATGGCGCAGTTGTCGCTATGACAGGAGACGGCGTAAACGATGCACCGGCACTTAAAGCAGCAGACATCGGTTGTGCTATGGGTAAAACTGGAACAGAGGTTGCAAAAAGCGCTGCCGACATGGTTTTAACCGACGATAACTTTTCTACTATAGTAGAAGCTATACGACAGGGTAGAGGAATTTTTGAAAATATAAGGAAGACAGTACATTTTTTAATAGCTAGTAATGTCGGCGAACTTATTACTATATTGAGTGCTTTTGCGTTAAAACTACCTACTCCTCTTTTAGCTATACAGCTCTTATGGGTCAATTTAGTTACGGATTCATTTCCAGCATTAGCTTTAGGAGTTGAACCGATAGATAAAAATATCATGAAACGGCCCGCGGTAAAACGTGAAAAAGGTTTGTTTTCCAAAACAGAGTGGACCAATGTGGCAATAGAGGGGGCATTTATTGGAATTGTTTCTATGCTGGCTTTTTCTATAGGAAGAATATTTTTCGATAATTTAAATCCTGTTCCTAAAATTGGCAGGACTATGGCATTTATGGTTTCTAGTCTTTCTCAGGTAGTTCATTCTATTAACCTCAGAAGCGATAAGTCGATTTTTAGAATTAGTTTATTTTCCAACATGAAAATGGTATTCTCTTTCCTTGTCTGTATAATCTTGCAAACTATTGTGGTATCTATTCCCGCCTTATCAGCTATTTTTAAGGCTTCTGCATTGAACTTTAATGCATGGGTTATTGTGCTTTTACTTTCTTTTTCACCGCTTATTTTAGTTGAATTTGAAAAAGCTTTTAATCGTCGAAAAATAGACGACTAATTATTAATTTAAATTTAAAACTATTCCACCGGTAGAAGAAATCTACCGGATTTATTTTGTATTAAAAAATAAGAGCTCATTCTTTTAAATATTTACATTTTTGGTTTATATAAAAGCAATATATATGTGTAATATTATAAAAAATAAAAATAAAACTTGATTTATTTCTGATTATATGTTTTAATTGAAATATAAATATTTTTTAAATTTAGGAGGTATTTATGAAACACTTAAAAAATAGTATAAAAATACTTGCTGGGGCGACACTGTCATGTTTTGCAGCAAGCGCAGTTGGTTTTGCTGACACTGGTGTAACGAAAAAAATAGCACAAGTTAAGGAGTACAGTACTAATCATTATAAAAACATTTATACGGATGCAAAAAATTATAGTGAAGCGCTAGAATCTTCGCTTGTGGGAAGAATTATTTTTACAGTAATACTTTTATATGTCATTACATATTTTAAAACTATGAAAGAACAAAGAATTTTGAAAGAAAATGCTGTACACTACTATATGATGCAGTTTTATAGTGCTGCGGAAATTCTGGAAAAATTTAACTTGTCTTTAGATAAATTAAAAAAAGAATATGTGGATATTATTAAAAATATAGAAGAATACAAGAAAGCTTATGAAGAATATAAAAGCCAAAACCTGGAAAAAGTTTTAAATAGTGAAGATGATAAGGTTTATGTAAAGGACATAATTGGAAAACCTTTTGAAGAATTTGAAAAGCTTTATAACGAGCGTTTGAAGAAAGTTTTTGACGAAAGAAAAAATAAGCCTTTAGATAAAAAAATAAAAGAAGCAAAAGAAATTGAATCTAAGGCTAAAGCTTATAAAAGATTTATAGAATGGCGTGAAAAAAATATTTTTGATCAACTGGAGGACTTTAGCAAAAGAAATATTCAGGACGAGAAAAGTCAGTACAAACAATTAATTAGTAAGGTGAATGAGTTACGTAAATTGAGAGAAAAAGATAACATTCCAGGCAATATTTTTCGTAAATATGAATCCAGTTTGCCAAAAAGTGCAGATGAATTGTCTAAAATTATCGATGATCCTAAAGTTATAGAAGCAACATCGAACTTAAAATCTTATTTTGGTCTCCTAGAAAAGGAAAAGGTTTCGAGCAGTGTGGATTATCTTAAGAGGCTACATGAACCAACTGATTGTGTAATTTTAACAGTAAGAAATTTTTAATAATTAATTTTTAACTTTAATTCTTCAAAAAATTGAAGCAAGATTTCGTTCTTATGGATAAGTGTTTTTAATTTAACCTTTAATGAATGCCAAGTTTGTAGCACGGATAGTAATATCGAACAACGTGGAAATAGGTAGATTTGCAAGATTGCAACTGCTAGAATATTTTTCTGAGTGCTATTTCGTCGTTGTTCGGAATACAGTTAGGTTTTAGGTAAACTAGGAGTATATCGAGAAAAAAATGCAAAGTCATCTTGAGATTTTACTGAATAAACTAAAAAATAAAAAAGTTGCCTTTTTAGGGCTAGCTAGAACAAACTTGCCGTTAATAAAATTATTGTCGAAATATAAAAAAGATTACGGCATAGCACTAATAGCTTTAGATAAATTTAAAAACAGTAATGATCCTAATGTAAAAGAGATACTGCGGCTTGGAATCTCGTTGAGGCTTGGACCAAATTGCCTTCGTAAGTTGGATATGGACATAATATTTAGATCTCCTGGAGTGTATTTTAATTCCACGGAACTAAATTTGGCAAAACAGAAAGGTATCGAGGTCACTTCAGAAATCGAAGAATTCTTTGACATTCATCCCTGCAAGATAATAGCTGTTACTGGAAGTGATGGAAAAACTACAACTACATCAATTATTGGTAAAATTTTAGAAAATTCGGGATATAAGGTACATTTGGGAGGAAACATAGGTAATCCGATTCTGGATAAGATTGAAGAAATCAAAAATACAGATATAGCTGTACTGGAGCTTTCAAGTTTTCAACTTATTTCTATGAAAAAGTCACCAGATGTTTCTGTTATCACTAATATTAGTCCTAATCACTTAAATGTACACAAAGATATGGAAGAATATATCTCAGCCAAAAAAAATATAATTTTAAACCAGGGTAAAGATTCTATAGCCGTTATAAATTTCGAATCAGAAAAAAAGTACCACTTTAGCCAATTTACTAAAGCAAAGATTCTATTTTTTGGGGAAAATTTACTTGTAAAAAACGAACCAAAAAAATGTTCTGGAAGTGGTCTCCATAATTGTACGAAGAGCAGTATCTCTGACATTAAACTATCTAGATTAGAAAATCTTACAGATAAAAGCAATATTTTTGAAAGTAAAGATTATAGTTTTATAGATAACGGTGCCACCGTAGTTAATGGTAGAGTTCAATTTATAACAGAGAGAAAATCGAAATTTATTATAGAGGCAAAAGATATAGCACTAAAAGGATCCCACAATATAGAAAATTGTTTAGCTGCTATTTGTGCAATTTATGGATTATCGTCACATGGAGCGATAGTCAAAACTTTGCAGGAATTTAAAGGTGTACCTCACCGTATGGAGTTTGTCGGTACGTACAATGGTGTTACGTATATAAATGATTCCATTGCGACAACTCCCACAAGAACAATAAAAGGTGCCTTGTCTTTTATCGATGAAAAAGTGATTTTAATCGCTGGTGGGTATGACAAAAACGTACCTTTTGACGATCTTGGAGATAAGGTTTTAAAAAAAGTTAAGGTTCTGATTTTGATGGGAAATACGGCTTTTAAAATACGCAATGCTGTTTTTTGTAGTGCCAAAAAAAGGAATTCTAAGGAGGTCCCAGAGATATTTTTTGCAAAAAATATGCTGGAAGCCGTGAAGATAGCCAAGGCGTGTTCTTCAAAAGGTGATCATGTCTTGCTTTCACCGGCGTGTGCAAGTCTCGATATGTACAAAGATTTTGAAGAACGTGGCAAGACGTTCATAAAAAATGTGCTCTCGATAAATCAAAAATAGGGATTATTAGAATTAGTTTTATGTTAAGAGAAGAATGGTATTTCAGATTTTATTTAATTTTAAGAAGTAAAAAAGTATAGTTCTGTTTTTTAGGTTTGACAAAAATTTGTTTCTTTTTGACTTAGATTATTGAATTTTTTGATATGTATCAAGAAGTGTGTTATAATTTTTATAAAAGGATTTAAAAAATGTTAACTTATCGAGTCTTTTGAGGTGGAATAGTGTGCCTGACTTCAGTTGTTATCACCTCAGCCTTAATAACACAAAAAATGGTTTTGTTTCTATGATACAATGTAGCGGCTGCATATTCTGTTTTATAGTTAACTGATCTTTGTGTTTGAAAATCGCTAGTCATTCAAGGCCAAGTGATAACTGGTTTGAATTTTTGTATCTAAGATTTGAATATCCTAGAGAACTGAGGGTGATTCTTTTGGTCGGAGTGATAGTTGCTATGGGAGGTGAAATTGAACCTTTTTTAGATAAAATAAAGTTAAAAAAAATTGCAATAATTGGTAGAATTAAATATTACACCGGAACGTTTTTTGGTAAAGAGGTCGTAATGTGCGTATGTGGCATTGGAAAAGTGAACGCCGCTGCCGCCGCTCAGGCTATGTTTCTTAAATTTAAACCCTGTTTAGTTTTTAATTTCGGACTAGCTGGGTCGTCATCCGAGATGGTTTCTGTGGGCGATATAATAATTGCCAAGCATGTAGTTCAATACGACGTGGATACATCTGCACTAGGCGATCCAGTGGGAATGATATCGACAATAAATTTAGTAAAACTTCCTTGTTATAATTTGCTTAGCAAAAAGATTTTTGAAAGTTTGAAAAAAAATTCTGGAATACGCTTTGGAGCAGTGGCAAGTGGTGACAAGTTTTTAAATAGCAAGTTAGAAATATGCAAAATAAACAAAAAGTTTGACGCCTTGGCCATAGATATGGAAGCAGGAAGTCTTGCGCAGGTATGTTATTTAAATAATACTAATTTTATTTGTCTAAAGATAATATCTGATTCTGTATTTGAATCTTTTGGAAGAGAATTGGTTGCAAAAGAATATCTAAAAAATAAGGAAACTTTGCCAAATACATTGTGCGATATAGTATACGATGTAATCAAAAACCTGATCTGAAAAGGTGGATGCATTGGTGTAAAGGTTTGGCGGTATGGCGGCAGTAGCAAGGACAGGAACCTGCGCCATCGTTATACTAAGAAAAATGTCAAGGAAGCCAGCCAATAAGAAACGGATAAGGCAGGAAAAGCTTGTCGTTATGGTAGTTAAGATTTGGACCGGTTTGCCCTATCTTCTTTGGATGGACCCGTCTGCTAAATCAGCCCCCCCATTTTATTCCGGACTTCTTCGGCTGGGAAGCGTATATATGTTGTCGCAGGTCTCATTTGAGTAAATCTAGTATTCTTACATAACACATATAAACAATATAAATTCTAAAGAACTTATATTGTAATTTTTGTGCAGTATGGCCGTTGTTTCGCGTAATTTACCACACAATTGCACCTCAGATAAACCTTGTTATCCGCTCAAAAAACAGATATAATCTGTGCTCTTAATTACGCTCGTTGTAACTATATAAAAAAGTTTTTTCTGCTAAATTAAAGTTAAAAATTATATATAAGTCAATAATACTATCCGTTAAATCACAATTGTTTAGTTACAAATAAATGTAGCCTGATGCCTCCAATTATAGGAACAAAAAGTAAAATTTATTAAAAAAATGTTTTAGAAAACTTTAATAGGAAATTTTTAATAACAAAAAAATTATTATATATTTATAAAAATATTTAAAAATAAATTTAATAAAACTATTGTAATTTTATTTATAATATGTTATACTTACAAAAGCAGCTAAAAATTGGGTGGTATAATTCCGCGAATAAAGTTTTAAGTTCTTTTTCAAGCTTAATATTTGCAAGTTTGATTGGCTCTTCAGTCGGTTTCGCGGTTAACTAAGTGAAGACTGATGTTGATAATTCAACAACAAAAACCACAATAACACAGACCATGCAGATCACTAAGCAAAAGGCAGATCAAGGTTTTTATACGAAAATAAAAAATCTTGGTACTCTTGCCTTTGGAGCAATAGGGGTTATAAGTTATGCTATTATGGCACGCACAGCTGTGGCTTTGTTAGCTGAAACGATAGGACTTACTAAAGTTGCCGAAAACTATTTAGGGATAGAAAAGAATGTAGCAAAAACGGTTATAGTATCAACCGGGGTAGTTGGTGCAACTGCTGCAGTTTTGGAAAGCGTATTAAAGGCTTTAATCTAACATGAAAGTTCGTTTTCAGAATTATTTGGTAGGCTTCTCTGTTTTGAGTTTAGTCAACAGTTCCTGCGATACACTTTCTTTTGCTGAAAAAGTTGGAGCCTCTTCGGTTTCAATAGCAAGTGAGAATAAGCATACTTTTAAAAAGAAGATTAAACCAACGATTTCTGTTATTTCTGGAACAAAAAGTCTCTTGAATTTAGCATCCAAAATGGTTATACACTACGGCATCTCCGCAATTTTTGGCTTGTTGACCGTTGCTGTAGCCGATAAGGTGACAGATGCGCTGTTCGGTGTAAAATGCACAGATATTATTGCAGGTTTTCTAAAAAAACAGTGAACTAGAAATTTTTAGATCTCAACTGACGAGCAATAAAACACGCTGGGGAATGAATTTGAGATTGAATATTTTGACTTCGTAGGCCGTTCTGTGCATTACCCGGATGATAGTGTTGTCTATATCACGTAGATTCGATCACAATTGTTTTAAAAGCATATTGTATTAAAATTTTTGAGCGGGCTAGTCACTCAAGCGCTGCGTTATCGTCTCAATGACTTGCTGAATGTGTTCATTTTTTCAAAGTCGTTGCTACCCCGCAAGTTACTTGTATTTTCTCACTGACATGTACGACAGAGGAGTGTACGGCCTTGACTCTTTTCACTAGGTCTAAGGAAGGATCTTTTATCTCATTTTGTGCAAATTTACTTTAAAATAAAATCTAAAAAAGTTTAAAATCTACAGTACAGAGAAGCAAAATCCGCAAAAAGACTACAGTTGTAAGATCCTTTGCGCCGCTAACTGTGTTTCTTCTGTACCACCAAATGAAGAAAGCCTAAAAAAGTTTTCACCATTTTTCCCAAAGCCAACGCCTGGAGTCCCAACTATACCAAATTTTTTTAGAAAAAAATCAAAGAATTCCCACGACTTCATTTCATAAGGGCATCTAAACCATACATACGGTGAGTTTTTCGCTCCAGTGAAAAAAATTCCCTTTTTCTTTAAGGCTTCTGATAGTACTTTAGCGTTTTTTCTGAAATAATCTAAATTTTCGCTTACTTGAGTCATTCCCGATTTTGTAAAAACCGCACCTGCACCAACTTGACTAATGTAAGAAACTCCATTGAACCTTGCTGCCAAACGTCTCTTGTAGAGCATGTTTATGTTAAATCCTTCGTAAGTCATTTTTTTAGGTATTACTGTATATCCACATCTTACTCCCGTGAAACCTGCAATCTTAGAAAAAGAGCAAATTTCTATAGCACACTTTTTTGCTCCAGGTATTTGAAAAATGCTACTTGGCAGATATTCTTCACTAACGAAAGCTTCATATGCTGCATCAAACATTATTACTGAGTCCGTTTCTAGGGCATAATCCACGAAATTCTGAAGTTGTTTTTGATCATAAGTAGCACCCGTGGGATTGTTCGGCGAACATATATAAATAATCTGAGATGGAATCTTCTCACCAGGTGGATCAGGTAAAAATTCGTTCTCTATTGTTGCATCTAAATAGCTGATTTTTCTGCCTTGTATTATATTGGCATCCACATAAGCAGGATAAACAGGGTCTGGAACCAAAACCGGATTATCGCTCGAAAAGAGCTCTAGAACGTTGCCTATATCTGAATTTGCACCATCGCTTATAAAAATCTCATCTGCTTCCAGATCAATACCTTTAGTTTTATAGTAATTTTTAACACTATTACGCAAAAACAAATAGCCTTCTTCTGGACCATATCCCCTAAAAGTTTCTTTTTTACTCTGGTCGTCGACTGCCTTGTGCATTTCTTTAATTACTGTATCGCAAAGTGGTAAAGTGTAATCTCCAACACCGAGATTAATAAGCACGGAATCCGGATTCGAAATTCTATACTCTTCCACCCTTTTGGCGATTTCAGTGAATAAGTAACTTTTAGAAAGCCTATTAAGATTTTCATTAAGCCTCATACTATCAATCCATCCCTAAATATATATAAAAACAGATTATTCCTATTTTATAAAGAAAACTAATTTTTTACAACATGAACACACTAAAACTACTATTTAATTAATTATTATTCATTACTACAAACTTTTATAAAAATACTATTTATATATAAAACAAGGTTGATTTCTCCATAAAAAAATGCTTTAATTATATTAATGTATAAAAATATTGATTTATACATTATATAATAAACTATATTAGGGGGTTTTTGTTATGCGTTTTTTTAGGTTTTTTTCAGGTTTAGTCCCGACTTTAATGATATCAAACACTGTAGCAGGCGTCGGAGTACGTGCGGATAGTCAGGAAGAAATAGTCGATAAAATTAAAACTTGTAATCAGAGTATAGTTTCGTTTATGGAACCCATTAAGCAATGGTGGACAAATTCGAAAAAGGAATATAAAACGGCTCTTAAGAAGTTCCTAACATTAGATATTAGTAATGGACAGGGGACAGATCATCTATTAAAAGTTGAAAAAAGAGGTAAACTTAATGAAAAATTAAAAAAACTGGTTGATGAGCAAAAAGAACTTATTGGAGAAGAAATTTTTTTTACAAAAATTAGAAAATTAGGTAATAACTACATTAGAAAAGAGGAAAAAAAGGCAGAGTATTTATATGAATTTTTCGACGTATTTATAAATAAAGCTTTTAAAAAGCTGAATGAATGCAAAGAGCTTGAAAAACTTTCACCTCATGCTTTTGATATAGCTTTAAATTATAATAAAAGTAAAAATAATAAAAAAGTCGTAGAAGAGCTTCTTGAATTTGGTGAAAATTTAAAAAAATGGTATAAGCTTTCATTAAAGGTAAGTAAGACTCATCTAGAACTTAAAGAACAGGTCAATCCCACTAATCTTGCCATAAAAGAAGAAAAAAGAGCTTTTGAAGTATTTAAAACTAAATCTGATAATTTGAAGCAATCGTTGGCGTACTATTATAATTTTGGCAATGATGATATTAAATCACTCATAAATTTTGGCTTCGAAAATATTATAAATGAGACTAATACGATTAAATAGTTCATCTAACTATGTTGCTTCGTCATTAATGTAAAAATTGTAAAAAAATAAAAGCAACATAGTATCATAAAAAAACAATTTGTGGGCACTAAACTTTTTGGCAAAGTATATTCTTTTTTTGCCTATAAAATTCTAAAAATCTGTTGTTATCTAATGAAGCTCTAATTTCTTTAAAAAAGTTATTGTAAAAGTAAAGGTTGTGTATCACTGCCAAACGAAGGGCTAACACTTCTTTACACTTAAAAAGATGATGCAGATAAGCTTTAGAAAAATTTTTGCACGTGTGGCAATTGCAACTTTCATCTATGGATTCATCTAAAATAGAATTCTTTGCATTTAAAATGTTCAGTGTCCCACCATTTGTAAAAAGTTTAGCATGTCTAGCATTTCGGCTTGGCATGACACAGTCAAAAAGATCAATACCTCGCAAAATTGATTCTAAAATATTAACAGGCGTCCCAACACCCATAAGGTAACGAATTTTATCCTTTGGTATATAAGGTTCCACATTCTCTATAACATAGTACATTACCTCCGCTCTTTCACCAACAGCAAGTCCCCCTATTGCGTAACCGTCGAGGCATAACTGAGCTATTTTTTTCATATTTTCTATTCTTAAATCACAAAATGTACTTCCCTGATTTATCCCAAAAAGGAGCTGTTTTTTGTTTATTGTGCTGTCATCTTTATTCAACCTCTCAATCTCTAACTTGCACCTTTTAAGCCATCTTACCGTTCTTTTAGCAGACTTTTCGGCATAACTTTTTGGAGAAGGATTCTTAACACACTCATCGAAAGCCATAGCCACTGTTGAAGCTAAATTAGATTGTATCTGTATACTTTTTTCCGGCGTTAAAAATATTTTTTTGCCATCTACGTGAGAATAAAATTCCACACCTTCTTCAGAAATTTTCCGTAATTTGGCTAAAGAAAAGACCTGAAAGCCCCCGCTGTCTGTCAGTATAGGACCTGTCCATCTTGTAAACTTGTGAAGTCCCCCTAGTTTTTTTATGATTTCATCACCAGGTCTTAAATGCAAATGGTATGTATTACACAGCATTACTTGACAATTTATGTTTCTTAGATCTAAGGAAGAAAGACCGCCCTTTATTGCTGCACAAGTAGCAACATTCATAAAACCAGGAGTTTCTACTTTTCCATGAACTGTTTCTAAAATTCCTCTTCTTGCCATGCCAAATGTTTTCAATACTTTAAACATCAAACTCATCAAACTTACCTAAAATTAATTTAATATTTTAAGACTCTGACTTGCACAATTTTCCTTAAATAAACTAATAAGTTAAACCAAACCTAGGTGCATAACTCCTCGAAAGCCACCATTCTAACCCTTTTTTTAGTTTACTCCTTTCACATCATAACTTGCGTAGTCATTTTTATATGAACTGCTTAGTTAATCAAACCAAATTTTTACTTCGACGAAATTTACAATTCGCTAACAATTATAACTACCTATTCCATCTTTAGTTTACCAACAATTACTGATAGTTTGAACATTCTCTCCTTGATTGGGTAATCTAAAGCCTCTATTTACAAAATCAAAATTTATGATTTACTGCACAACTACGAAACTTTCGGTACTTACCATTGATAATTCTAAATAACTTAAACAATAATTTTTTTTGCTCCCATTGACGTTCTTAACCTTACGTGGAGAGAACATTAACTTAGTAACATAAAATCTAGCAACAAAGTCCTTGCGCATCGTTTTATAAGTTTGCAGTCCGAACTTATTTGCAAATACCTACATCTCAAAATTAACATACCAGTGAATGAAAAAATATGGCTTTGTTTTTTTACACAAAAAAGATAGAAATAAAATACTCTTCAATACACAAACGCAAGAAAAAAGTGTTGTACTGTAAAAGCAAAACCTATTTACTCAAAAAAATACTAGTTTACTAAAACCGATCAAAACTACATACCGGACAAATTGCTGCGCAAACATCCCCTATAAGTGACAACCCCCCCCCAGCTGGCTCTAAGTGAAACTTAAGGCCTGGAACAACTTTAAAGCCACGTGTGATCATTCACAGTTGAAGTTACTTACAAAACTACTTCGGTCGAGCACATAATGTTAAAATTAAGCAGGAGGGAACGCCAAATTGTTCTTCAAGCAGTAATCTTTGATAGCAGATTCAATGGTTTCCTTAGCTAAAACAGAACAGTGTATTTTTTGTGGAGGAAGCCCACCTAGTTTTTGTACTACATCATTATTATTAAGCGCTAAGGCCTCTTTTAATGTCTTGCCTTTGATAAGTTCCGTGGTCATAGAACTCGTCGCAACGGCAGCACCACATCCAAATGTCTTAAACTTGACATCAGTTATTACACCATCTTTGACTTTAATGTACATTTTCATTATATCCCCACATTTAGGGTTACCAGCTTTGCCTATGCCATCAGCGTTATCTATTTCGCCTACATTTCGCGGATTGTAAAAATGATCCTTAACCTTATCGCTGTACACGTGGTTATAACTCCTCCCGAATCAAATTGACATAGATCGAACATACGCTAACGTCTCATTTTACCATAAAAATTAAATTTTATTAGTTTTCTAAAAACTCCTTTGAAGGCGTGTCATGGTAATTGAAGCACTCTGACCAGTAAGTTGTGACAATTTAAAAATTGGACGAATTAATTTATAGGAGTGTGAAAGCAACCGCTAAAAAACTCCCGCCTTATTACAATACAACCAAGGTCAGCACGTCAATAAGAAACCAACAATAGGGCAGATACACATTTCCAAATTTTGCTTAAATCTAAAATTGTGTTAGCCTAAAATTAATTATACAAAAACGATGAAAAATCTAGCGCAAACCAGAATCAGCTTAATTTATAACGTTTGTAAAAATGCCCAGCTTCCTTCCTAAGAATAAACTTTTTACAAAACCCGGAATAACACGACCCATGTGTACAGAAACACTGTATGTACTTACAAAAAAGGAGCAGGAATAAGTTAAAAACATCATTTAGCAGAAAACAACCAAAATCAAGGAATACGACACTTAATACAGCACAAGAATCAAAACGCAAAGAACAAACTCTGGTGCTAATTCCCCAATAAAGTCGCCAATAAGAGCCAGCTGTCTTGTTAAAAAACGAAAAAACCAAAAGAGCACATAAATTTAAAAGTCAAGGTTAAGGTCAAAGTCCTCATTCCCAGTTTCTGGTTCTACACCTACCGTATCATCAATATGAGCTTTCCTTTGTGATTACTCTACCAATAGAGCAGTCTCAATAAACTATGCCAAAAAACACTACGTTTTACAGCTTTTTATTCTCACATTTATTACATTAAAACCCGTTTATTTGTTTACTGACATTGTTGCTTAATATCTTTGGGAAGGGTGAAATAAAAAGAATGAAAAATAATTTTTTTAGAGTATTCAAAAATTTGAGAATATTCCTAGCGCAAAACTGAATTCCCTATGTAAATGCGGTGGCGCCCAAGCTCCTAGCCACTTGAAAATACAAATGTTTCTTAGCAATGAGAATAAAAAATGTAAACATTATTCGTTAAAACTCATTTATCTATTTGTTAGCATTGTTACCTATAATCTTTGGTAAGGTTGAAATAAATAGATTGAAAAGTACATTTTTTAGAGTACTCAAAGAGTTTGAGAATATTTTAAGTGCACACCCAAATACTCTAGACAAATACGGTAATACCAAAACTCCAAATTCCTTGAAAATACACTTGTTTCCTAGTAAAATGTAATATGTCTGATACAACTAAGTGGAGGAACATCTTTAGTAATGTTTGATATCAATTTTGATTCATTTGTTAACCTGATGAAAACCTTCCGCTTTTTGGATTTTTTAGACATCGCCATAACTTCAATCATAATATATAGCTTTATAAATCTTATAAAAAAAACTAGAGCCGGACAGTTGGTTAAAGGAATAGTGATATTGATTGCTGTTTCGCTTTTATCATCTTGGCTAAAATTTGTTGTTTTAAGTAATATTTTAAATAAATTTTTTGAATTTGCGGTAATCACTATTGTTATAGTCTTTCAACCGGAATTGAGAAGTATTTTAGAGCAGATAGGTAGAAGTAAATTTGGCACAAAATTTGGTGGAAAAATTTATGGTTTGGACTCTTTGAGTCTACAAAAGACACGTACTTGCATAAAAGAAATTGTTGATTCTGCTGTTAGTCTTTCCAGTAAAGGTACTGGTGCTCTAATAATACTTGAAAGGAAAACTAAGCTTGGCGATATAATAGATACAGGTACCATCATAAAAGCGGAACCATCTGTGCCTATAATTGAGAATATATTTTTTGATAAATCCCCTTTACACGACGGTGCTGTAGTTATTAAAGATAATAAAATATACGCCGCCGGATGCATTTTACCTCTGACTAAAAATAAAAAGATATCAGAACATGTTGGTACGCGGCACAGGGCTGCCCTGGGTATTAGTGAAATTTCGGATGCAGTGGTGGTAGTGGTTTCGGAGGAAACAGGTGTTATATCTGTTGCACTCGGCGGAATCTTGACTAGAGGTTATACCAAGGAACACTTAAAAAACAAATTAGATGATGAACTTATTCCAAAAATAAGAGAAAGGAAATTCTATCCACAATTTCTAAAAAAAATTATGGATTCACATAAAAATGAAAGATAGAATACATAAAATTATCATCAGCAATAAGATAGCATATATTTTCTCGTTAATCGTCTCGTTTTGTATTTGGGTAAAACTTTCCACAAGTGGGTCAGAAAGCATTACGAAAACGATTACAAATATTCCTATAACCGTTAATCTTTCTGATAGCGCTAAAGAAGCTGGTTTAAAAGTTTTTGGGTTAGATGAAATATCCGCTGAAATTACCGTTACTGGCAACCGTATAGTTTTAGGACAGTTGACAAAAAACAACATCTCGGTTTTTGCTCAGCAGTCCGCCGGCATAATAAATACAACAGGAAACTACACTCTTGAATTGTTGGCAAGAAAATCTGGTCAACCTATGGACTATGAAATAACAAATCAGGTCTCGCCGAGGTTTATAAATGTCTTTGTGGATAGATTTCAAAGCAAAAATTTTGATATTACACCCAATATAAGTTGTTCTACTGATGCAAATCATTTTGTAAGTGTTGCTGATTTGTCAGAACCAAATGTAATAATTTCAGGTCCTGAATCTGTTGTTTCAAGTATAAATAGGGTAGTGGTAGAAAAAGACATAAAAGAAAAATTGGTGCAAACCACTAATTTAAACGACTTATCTCTCACTTTATACGATGAAAATAACAGGAAAATATCGTCTACAAATTTATCGTTTAGCGTAAACAAATTAGATGCCACAGTTACTGTACTTTCGAAGAAAACGGTGAACTTGGAAGCTGTATTTTTGAATAAACCGAAAAATCTAAATTTAAAAGGGAAAAGATTAGCCTTAGATCAGAACAAAATAGAAATAGCCGCTAGTGATGACGTAATAAACTCCATAACATCTATTCCTCTAGAAACTCTAGATTTTGCTGAAATAAGTCTTCACAACAAAGAATTCAACTTGCCTTTGAAGTTACCAAGTGGAGTACGTAATTTAAGTAACATCTACTCCGTACTTCTGAAGTTTAACACAGATGGCATGCAATCTAAAAGTGTAAAAGTCAATAATATAGAGTTTATAAATAAATCTAACAGTCAAATTGTTAATTCTTACACTAAAATTATTAATGTTGAAGTAGTGGGGCCTGCTTGGGAACTTAGGAATATCAAATCAGAAGACTTATATGCACAGGTCGATTTATCTAGCAAAGAAAATTTTAAAGGTGTAACGGAACTCCCGGCCGTCGTAAAATTTTACGGGGACACCTCTTGCTGGGCATTTGGCCGATATAATGTTACCGTACAGATAGATTAAACCTTGCTTTTAAAACGAAATTGATACAATAACATGGTGCTATGTCCACTATTGGATGCACTGGGCTAAAGAGTGTTATCACAAAATCGGCTAAAAAGTGAAAAATGATATATTACCCACTGTATGTTAGTTACAAAAAGCAATGACTTCCGAAAAAATTCAATATTTGAAATAAACGAATTGGAAACCAATCTAAACAAAAAGTAATAAGACATCACATGATAAAGTATCATAGAACGACAAAGAACTAAAAACACTTTTTTAAAATAACGTCTTGCATATATAACTATAAAAGTGAATTAAGAAAACTTGTTTTTTAATATAACTAAAACTTTCCCTAATCTTCTGTAAAACAAAAACAAAAACAAAAATAAGTTATAGATTAACAAATTCAATAGTTAACTTTTCTCGCACTAATTCTTTAAAACTTCAGCAAAATTGTCTCCTTTGAGTGATGAACCCAAATCCAAGACAAGAGTACTAAAATCAGCTAAGCAGAAAATTAAAAATAAAAATACAAAAACACTACTCAAAGCTTGGTCAAAAATTAAGAATCAAGGTGAAACTGAAAACCAGGTCTCTTACACCCGACTACACTTCAACCATACTGCCTAAAAGTTAAAAATTAGGAAGCCAAAAACCCCCACGGATCACCAAACCGCGGGCAAAAAATCGGTGATCTTGTTTTTACTTAATTAAACCGCAACCACTAAAATCTTTTTCTTATCATTTTTATGCTCAACGCTAAGACTTACTCTCTTTATAGTTTCTATGTCACTTTCTATAAGTTTATTCGTTAGATTGTCTTCCACTTCTTTACGTATTAAGTTACGCAGTTTACGAGCACCTATTTTACTATCCTTGGATTTCTCGGCAAGCAAATCAACTATATCATCGTCGTACTCAAGATCAACTTCCTGCTCTTTCAAAGTTTTTACATAATTGTCAAGAATAATCCTCGCTATACCCCTCAATGATTTAACATCCAAATTTTTAAAAACAACAATCTCATCTATTCTACCAAGGAACTCTGGCCTCAAAAACTCCTTTAACGCTTTTTGGGCTTTTTCTTTGGTTAAAGTATTTTTATCCTTTCCAAACCCAACAGAACCACAATTTTCATTACTACCCGCATTTGAAGTCATAACTATTATTGTGTTTTCAAAATTAACTTTTCTACCTTTTGAATCGGTTAAAATCCCGTCGTCCAGAATTTGCAACAAAATGTTCATGATGTCTGGGTGAGCTTTTTCTATTTCATCAAACAAAATAACAGAATACGGCTTCCTTCTGACTTTTTCAGTCAAACCTTCATTTTCATCATAACCTACGTAGCCTGGAGGAGCACCAGTCATCTTAGACACGGAATGCTTTTCCATATATTCAGACATATCTACACGTATAAGAGCGTCACGAGTATCGAAAAGCTCCTCACAAAGCACCTTGGCAAGCTCAGTTTTGCCCACACCAGTTGGCCCAACAAAAATAAACGAAGCCGGACGTCTTTGCGCTGTAATCTTTACCCTGTTTCTCTTGGTAGCGTCGGAGACTACCTTAACCGCTTCATCTTGCCCAACAATCTTCTTTTTTATATTATTTTCAATATTTCTTAATTTTTCACGCTCACTTTCTTTTATTTTGTCAGCTGGAATACCCGTCCAAAGATTTATCACATTGGCAACATCGTCTTCCGTGACATCAGCTCCCAAAGCCTTGGAGGTGATGCTATCTTTTTCTTTAGTCAATCTGTCTAAATTTGTTTTCACTTTGGCCAATTCTTCATAATCTACTTTCTCTATTTCCGGACTCTGCAATTTCTCCTGCAGGGCGGTCAGTGATGAAATACTTTCGGTGAGCCCATCAAACACTGCAAGTGCCTTATTTCTAATGGACGCTCTCGCGCATGATTCGTCCAAAAGATCTATAGCTTTATCTGGGAAAAATCTATCCATAATGTAGCGCTCTGCCAATACAACAATCTTTTTTATTAAAACATCTGAAACATGTACCCTATGGAAAGTTTCATAATAATCCTTAACGCCGCGGAGAAGATCTATAGTTTGAGATACACTCGGTTCATCGATTTGTACAGTTTGAAATCTTCTCTCGAGAGCAGCATCTTTCTCAATATATTTTCTGTATTCAGAGAAAGTGGTAGCACCGATCACTTGAATCTCGCCGCGTGAAAGGGCAGGCTTTAGAATATTAGCCGTGTTCATAGAACCAGAATTAACATCAGTAGAACCTACTAAATTGTGCACCTCGTCAATAAAAAGAATTATATTACCCGCAGACTTAACCTCTTCGATGAGTCCTTTTATTCTACTTTCAAACTGACCCCTAAACTGGGTTCCAGCAACCAGTGCCGTCAAATCAAGAAGATATATTTCTTTGTTTTTTAGTCTATAAGGCACTTTTTTTTCGCTAATTTTTAGAGCAAGTCCCTCAGCAATTGCGGTCTTTCCTACACCAGGCTCTCCTACAAGACAAGGATTATTCTTAGTCCTTCTGCTTAGTATCTGAGTGATTCTATCTATCTCTTTTTCACGCCCGATTATTCTATCCAGTTTACCATTTTTTGCTTTCTCGGTTAAATTGCTACAATAATGATCTAAATACTTTCTTTTTTTTGGTTTAGTTGAACCACTTGTCCCAGATTTCTTTTTTTCCTTAGAAGTTTTGGATTTAGAACCAAACGAATTAGAGAAAAAATTTTTAAAAAAGGACGGGAAAGACGGCACAGATTTTTCGGCAGGTTCTTCCGCCTCTGCCTCAATATATTCGTCGTCCAAAGGCTCGTCGATGCCAAAAGAGGAAATTTGGTCTAGCATGTCATCAATTTCTTCCTCGGTTATCCCCAAACGCTTGATTATATCATTAACAGGTTTAATTCCGAGTTCTTTAGCACATACAAGGCACAGCCCTTTTGGCGGGGTTCCATCAGGGTCTTTATTAGTAGTTATAAAAACCGTGGCCGGCCTTTTTTTACACTTATAACACATAACCATAAAACAAAATCCCCTTACAATAATAGTCAAAAACATTCATTAAACTACATCATTACATAGCAAACATACTATTTTTTTAAAAGTTTTAAGCATAAAATAAAGTACCTGAAAAGAGAAAATACCATAAACAAAGTGGTTAAAGAAAACAGTACTAGAGACAGCACCGAACAGTCCACTAAACAAATTTTGCTAAAAAAAACAAGCGACACTGCTGAGAGATAAAAAAAAGCAGTAGAGACCTTTCCGTACCACTTGGCAGCAATAAGATTTATTCCATTGGCTAAAAAAACGCCACCAACCACTATCATTGCCAAATCCTTAATAAGCAATATACCAACAAAAGGCACAAGTTCAGGAAATTTGATACTCAAGCATATTATAGCAGAAATCAAAGTTAATTTGTCAGCCAAAGGATCCAAAATAGCCCCTAACTTCGTCACTTGTCCTGTTCTTCTCGCTATAAATCCATCCAAAATATCAGTAACACCTGATATACAAAACACGACGACAGACAACAAATATTTATCTGTCAATAAAGAAATAACAAACGGGATGATCATAAGGACCCTAAAAACCGTTAGCATATTTGGTATATTAAAAAAATTCTCACTTGCTATTTTATTTATAGCAAAATTTGACATCTTTACCACCCGACTATTTGTTCCTATATTTTTTATCCTATCAATCCCCAAAGGTTAAACTCCTTAAAATATTTAAAGGTCAAGCTGTCGTTTATACTATTATAAATCCCAATGTCAGAATTTGTTGAATCAAAAAATGGGGAGAATAATCTGAACAAGTTCAAAGTAACGAAAATAAGGATCAGGCACTCAAAAATTCCCAGAGCACAACCCAACAATGCATCTGCCCCGCCCAACAGTGGTATGCTTTTCAGCGAAACTCTCTTGAGCAAAATCTTCAAAAAAATCATAAGCACGGCCGAAATCAACAGCGTTAGCACAAAACTGATGTATCCAATGGCTTGATCTTTTATTGTGTTATTTATTGCGTCTTTATTGGTTTTGCTAGTTAAAAAATTTTCTAACTTAAAGGCCCCGGACTTTTTCAAAACAATGGAAGAAATCGGATCAAATTTCTTCATTGACTTATCTATCTGCCTTTTGCAAGCCTTTTCGGATTTGCTTCCCAACACCTTTTCAGTAGCATCTAAAATTTTGTTTTCCATAAAACTCTCGTACATTTTCTTGGAGACAATTCCCGAAAGACTTGGAGAAACACACACCACACCGATAAGGCTTAACATGCTCAAGATAGATCTAAAGAAACCTTTCCTATAGCCCACTATGGCAAAAAAAATAAAAAGTGAAACGACAACGATATCAAATAATCTAAAGTTCAAGCTAAAACTCCTGCAAACAATAATAAGAAACAAAAATAGCCACGAACAACGACCGCGCCAATAATATCATAAATAAACATTTTTTTCAACTAAATGTTTCTTAAAAGCTACAAAAAGAAACTTCGCTAATTGCTGAAAGATTTTTTTAACACTTGATCGGATGTAACGATAATTACTTGATTACTAGAAGTAAGTTTTATATTTTTCACATTTTCTTTGCATTCAAGCTTTGCCGTATTTTGTCCGTCCATTTTATAAAGATTTAAGATTCCTGGAGAAAACACAGCCACACAACCCTGCCTATACGATATAGCCTTTATGGGCAAGTCAGTTTTTATTGTTTTTTTCAGTTTACCATCTTTGTCAAACAATAAAATGCTGAAATTGTGATCACTTTCGGGTCCAGAAGCCGAGGTTGCCACGCAGAAGCCGTCATTCATACTTGGCGAAAAATCTGTTAGAATTTCATTATTAAAATTATATTCTTTATATTGACCATTTTTGGTATTCACTACCAAAAAAGAATTATTTCCCATACATAGTATATTATTATTGGATATGTAGTCGACGTAAAATAATTTATTATTTCTCGATGTTATACAATATTTTTCTTTACCCTTTTTCACATCTATAACTTTTATTTTTGAACTTATAGCATCCTCTTCGTTAAAATTACTTAAAGTAACAGCAAATGTACCGCTTTCATTGAGTCCTATTTCAACTATATTTTCACCACAAATTTCTTTGTTATATATTGGATCTTTACAAAATAGTTTAAAAAACTTTAAGTGACTTATTCCTAATTTATCTAAGGAAACTGTAGCATAAACATTACCACCAGAAACGGCAGCGGATAATAGCTTATTTTCACATTTAATTCTTTCTAAAATCACAGACTTAAATCGTATCTGCAAATCATTTCCATTTAGATCATAAAAAATTATTTTATCTCCACATGTTTTGAGTACGGGATTGTAGCAAGGATGAGCATCGCTTCCCAATATTTTCCCATCTTTGTTTATGCACATATAATTAGTGTTACTAGTGATAACAATATTTCCATTTATTAATTTTATATTGTGAGCTTTTAGGCTTTCTCCATTTATTTTTACAGGAAATCCTTTGTCACTTTTTGGCAAAACCAACTTGTCTCTTAGCCATGGAAAAGTAAGTTCTGGGTGCAGTAAATTTTCTTTATTCATAAATAAAAAAATTGACACCCACAAGAAAAATAAAAAAACAATTACTTTAAAAATCTTTTTAGATCTAATTTTTTTTGGATTTGTATCAGTTTTTACCAAATTTCTTCCCTTTATCTCCTAATATAATGGCTTGGTGCTAAAAAATATACCACCTTTGTTAAAGTTAGTGGCTAAAGATTTAATCTACAAATTAACCTAATTAAAGAAATTTGAATTAGTCCAAAGCACTAATTCCAAACCTATTAAGTAAAAAAATCCTTATCCATCTAACGACCATTTAAATAATCTAGTGACCTTACCACTATAAAGGCAAGGAAGCGACTAACTGCCTCACTTAAAAAAATTAGCAAAAAGATTATTTTCATATTCTAATTTAAAACACAAAATTTTATAAAAAGCAAAGCAACAAATATATAATTTTTATAAGCAAAAACCTGATACGATTTAAACAAAAATTACTATAAAACTGATAAAGTAGATTTTCTATACATCATTAACATTATACTCTTAGTAAAACCAGATTAGATTCCTTCGTTGATTAAAAATCCAGATTTTCGTAAAAAACTTTGTTCAAATATAGTCCACAGGCAACAGCCGTTGGACCCGCTTTAGATCTATCCTTTTTCATTATAATGTCTAAAATTTTGGACGGAGTAATTTTATTCTTATTAAATTTCAGCAAAGTTCCCACCATGATTCTGACCATATTATATAAAAAACCATTCGCTTTAACTCTAAAAATAACCAAATTACCTTTTTTATAAACGTCAAAGTCTAAAACATTTCGTATCAAATTCTTGGGATTCCGTCTGTCTAATGTACAAAAAGATGTAAAATCATGTATACCAATAAAGTAGGCTGCACATTCGTTTAAAAAATCTATATTGATACTGTACCAATAGTGAAAAACATAACCGTCAAGAAAGGAGTTTCTTATTCTGTTATTCCAAATTTTGTAAATATATTCCTTCCCCTTGCAGGAATACCTAGCATGGAAATCATCAGGGACTTCCAGCGCATCTATTGCGGAAATATCACGCGGCAAAAAATGATTCAAAGCAACAGGCAATCTAGTTGTGCTGATGCATCGATTTGTTTTAAAAGACAAAAAATACTCATTGGCATGCACACCCACATCAGTCCTACTACATCCTTTTATTTCAGTATTCTCTTCGTTTAAAACTTTTTTCAAAGCTTCTTGAAAAACGCCCTGAACACTCAAAGCATTTTTCTGCACCTGCCAGCCATGATAGTTTTTGCCGCTAAAACTAATCTTTAAAAGTATATTCCGCATATTTAAGATTATGGAATACTTGTAACTTTTGTCAAGCATGTAAATGTTAATATTATTTATAATATTTGTAAATTTTTTTCTTTTATGATATAATAAATGTGTGGTAGGTTTTGAGCTGCTGGTTTTTTATTAATCGGCTTTAGTGATAAGCGAACAAAATATAAAGGTCGTTAGGTTAAGAAAACGGTTTCGTAGTTTGGGCCTGGTGTCGAAAGATTAGAGAATTGAGTAGTTTTTCGTCAAATAGAACACAGTACAGTAGTTTTTAAGACTTCTATCACGGAATTTTTGGCTGATTTATTTTCAATTTTTTAAGCCAAGGGTGCCTTGCGGGTTTTGATGATAGTGCAGTTGGTGGTATTAGTAAAAGTTTATTGAAAATGTTTTTGATATATTTTTTGGGGGTGATTAAAAATGTTTTACAAAAAACAAAAGTTTAGAAACACGGCTTTGTTGTGTGGCACTGTTTCGTCTTTGGTAGTCGGTACATCTGGCACAAGTGCCTTTAATAAAAAAGAAAAATTGAAGCAAGGAAAATCATCCAGTTCTACCGCCACCGTAAGCGCCTTTAATAAAAAAGAAAAATTGGAGCAAGGAAAGTCATCCGGTTCTACCGCCACCGTAAGTGCCTTTAATAAAAAAGAAAAATTGGAAAAAGGAAATTCATCCAATTCTACTACCACTTTGACTTCAGCTGCGGCTATAGTATCAAGCTTAGCAGCAGCTGTTGCTGGGTTCTTCACATTAAAAACTAAGGAAACGGATACTAATAATGGAAGTTTATCTGATGAGCGCACTGTAGAAAAAGTAAATAGTGATGATTTTTTTGAGAAATTTACTGGATATACAGAACAAGAATTTAGAAAAAATCCAAAATATGTCAAATCTTGCATAAAGAAAAATGAAGATGGCAGCTACACCATTTTTCATAAAAATGGTAAAGAGTCTTTTTCAGCTGGAAAAGTGGACATATTAAATATGAAATACCTCAATAAAGTAGTAGACGAAAAACTAGAAAATATTAATCGCGAAGCGTCTGCTTACGTTCCTGGAGAAATTGATGTTATAGGAATAAATAAAAGCTTTTCTAGCGCAAGCAAAGAATTGAAAGAAAAAATCGATGTAAGCTTTTTACAAAGCAAAAAAGAAAATAAAAATAAGGTATTTGTTGTGGCTTCAAATTTCAATGCAATAGAAACGTTGGGGCCAAATGATAGTACAAGTAGGAAGTATATAACGGACTATTTTTATGATCATACTCAAGGACCTGCGGCAGCACTTTCTGCTATGCCTGGTACAATACTTCGACATTATGGTATGTTCTTTGACGAAAAAAAGAATCCCGAAAACTGGCGCCAAACAGATGATCGCCAGGTAAATCTTTTGAACGATCTGGGGATACGAACTCGTAATGGATACATTGAAGAAAATATAGATAAAATAAAAGAAGTTACAGAAAAGCTAAAAAATGGTGAATTGCGGGATAAGTTTAAGATTTGTTACCACAGTGGAATACAAGTTACCTCAAATGATGTTTTTAATGAGGAAAACACCAGCTGTTTTTATGACAAAGATCAGAAAATAGATCAAATTTATATTGCAGGAGTCTCTTTGTCTAGTGCAGACGTCACAGCTATAATGAATTATAGTAAGAAAAATGGTATAGCTACAGATAAAAGTTTTCCTTATTTTTACCAGATTCTCTGCAACTTTGCCAAAGAAGTTGTAAGACTAAGCGTAGAAGCCACTTTAAAGTCCACTTTTGAAAGAGGTAGGAAAGAGGTTTTTTTAACTTTAATTGGATGCGGCGTTTTCAATAATGATCCAAAATGGCTACTTGATGCATTGGAAGAAAATAAAGATTTTATAAGAAAATCGGGTCTTAAGGTAGTACTAAACCTCTCCGATGCTATAACTAAGTCACCTGGTCTTTACAATGAAATTACAAAATTAGTAAAAAAGATTAACTTGGGAAACAATGTGCCTTCTAAAATTAGAATTTTTGGCACTGATAGCTAAAAAAGAAATAGCCAAGCGACATAGTAGTTAAAAAAATAAGAAAACTTTCGAGAACTTTACTGTTTTGAAGATTTTTAGTTAGCATATACTATATTGTTAGTGCAATTTATAGTATTTTAGCATTCGGCGTTGTTTTCAACGTAAGTGAAGGTTTTGTTCTTTAACATAGTGATTCCATCTACTCTTTTTTAAAAAGAATATTGATATACCTACTTTTATCTATATATAAAATAACTGCTTAGTAATTTATTTGTTATGTTTTTAATAATTATTCAAATAGCACGAAAAGCAGCACTAAGGTAATACTGTGGATAAATTTTTTAATTTAACGAAAAAAGAAAAAATCATTAAACTTACTTAAATTTTAATACAATGTAGAACATGATTCTGTATTCAATGCAATTAGACAAGGATACAACTACTTTATAAAAAAATTAATATAATCATATATTCTAATTTAATAATCAGCTTAAAGTTTACAGGCTTACTGTTCACCTATAAATCTAAAATAAGCACCTTTGTGTTATTAATCTGAACTTTACCGCCTGAGAAACACAAAAAGTTACCAGAATCGATCGAATACGCTACATCAGATTTTTTACTTTTCCTATTTAACAATACTTCTGATTAAACATTTATAATTCGGTAAAGTTTACTATTTTTTGTAGCCTTCATTTAATGCGTTCCCTTTAAAACTTTGAATCTTTGCACTAAAGCCTCAAATTGCTCATTTAAAGATAAATTTTCTAAAATTCTTGGTATATCCTTACTCAAATATAAAACGTTCATACTTACAATTTTTTTACTATTTTAGAGATTAACTTAAAAATAAGTCTTGCAAAAAATATTTGTATCGTGTACACTAACAAATAGACGTAGAATGTGAGGCTGTGAGGTAAGCGTTTGCTTGAGTACTTTTAAGTGATAAAGTATGTCTAAGTGCGAACTCGGGACACAATTTTGTGGCTTATCGATGGAGCGTAATAGGGTACTGTAAGCAAAGATTTCCAAGGTTGTATGGTTAATTGTTCTAAGTTAGCATTCTTAATTTTCCTGAAAGTTTTTTGTAGCTGTAGATTTTTGGTTAAAAAGCAGAAAAAGAGATAGTTTTTATAAAGTGTTTCTGTTCGTTTCACTAATCGGCGTTGTGGCTTATTTGTTAGTGCAGTTTTTTTGACTTGAGCGTTGTACTATTAAAAGTCTCTTTTTGGTGTGTAACTTTTGTGTCAGTGAGTTTAGTGAGCTTTTGGTGCGGAGATATTATTCGTGGTTTCTGTAGCATTGGCTGCCTTTAAGGGTAGGAAGTATATAGAAGAACAGTTGAATTCTATTCTGGGGCAGACTGTTCCAGTGGATGAAATAGTAGTATCATTAGATAAAAGTGATGATGGCACTCTGGATGTTTTGAATAATTATAAACATACAAGCGGCAGATTTAAAATATTTTCTGGTCCGAATTCTGGTATAGTGAAAAATTTTGAAAATGCTATAAATAAATGTTGTGGCGATGTGATTTTCTTGTGTGACCAAGATGATGTTTGGAATGGCAGAAAAGTAGAAATAGTTTTGAATGAATTTAATAGAGATCCAAAAATTGGCTTAGTTATTCATGATGCCTTAGTTGTAGATGAAGAATTGAATGTTTTTTGTGAGTCTTTTTTTAAAAAAAATGGTTCACGCGTTGGAAAACTGAAAAATATCATAAAAAATTCGTACATCGGATGTTGCATGGCTTTTAGTAGTAAGTTAAAAGATGAGATCTTGCCATTTCCTGATAAGATCCCTATGCATGACCAATGGATTGGTTTAGTTGCTGAACTAACCACCAGAGTCAAGTTTTTAGAATTGCCATTAATTAAGTACAGACGCCACAAAAATAACGCAACTTGTATTAAACATTCTAGTGTCTTAAAAATGCTTAGGTGGCGTTATAATTTAATAAAAAGTCTCTTGGCAAGAGGATGCCAATGTTAGTTTCTATGTTCGTTGCAGGTATATTTGTATGAATTTTGTAGAAAAAAATTTTTATGTTGTAGTTGTAATATACAATAAGTTTTGCAAAAATTCGCTTACCCTTAAATGCTTGGAGAAAATATCAGGATTGGGTATTGTGATCTGTGACAATAGCACGATTAGTTATAAAAATAGTGAATACTCCCAGTCGAGGGGCTACTGTTACCTGAATATGCAAGGCAACAAAGGTTTAGCTGTAGCTTACAATAGCGCAGTGGAACTTTTAAAGGACAAAGATGGTTTTGTTTGCCTTTTTGATGACGACACGTTCGTTTCCTCGGATTATTTTTCTAAACTTAAAGAAGCCATTCTGAATAGCAACGCCGATATATATTTGCCTGTTATTTGTGACAGTACAGGTATTCTGTCACCCAGTAAGATAAATGGCGTGTTTGTAAAAAGAGTCAAGAATATAAAAATTTTGCACCAAAAAAATATTACAGGCATAAACAGTGCTATGGCAATAAGTTTAAAAATTTTTAAAGAAGGTTACCGATATGATGAAAATTATTTTCTAGACTGCATCGACCATAATTTTTTGCGAGATATGAAACGCCTGAATAAAAAAATAGAGATCATTAATGTGAAATTGATGCAAAATTTTTCTGGTAGTACTTTTGTCAGTAAAGAGGCAAATCTAAAAAGATTTAGGATATATAAAAGAGATTTTAGAGAATTTTGTAAAGGAAATTTTTTTGATGAATTTTGCGCTTTTTTTGTTATAATTAAAAGGCTCTTGAATCTGACTATAAAGTTTCGAACTTTGGATTTCTTGCTCAAAAAATAATTTATCTTTTTTAAGAACTAATTGGCAGTTTTTGTTGATTTAGGTGGCTATGTTTTGAAGAAGATCTCGAAGAAAATATGCTTCGTTTTTCCGTTTCTATTTATATTCGAACTCTTTTTTGGCTATTCTGGCAAGATGGTGGTTGTCCATGGTGTTACAATAAGGCAGTTCTTGTTCGTCGGAACTTTTTTTAGCCTCTACTTTTTAAGTTTGCGTCATGCTTTTTACACTTTTAAGAGTGGTAAATTGCCGTTTAGATACAAATTAGATTCTGTTTTTCCGAAAATTTGTCTTGTAGATGTAGCTTTTTTAATTATAGTTTTTTCAACAGCAGTTTTTTCCACGGTGGTACCGTTTTTTGCACATTCAGATTTAAATTTGGCAAAAAATGAAGTGTTTTCCTCACTTTTGGTAATGCTGCTCTCTTTTCCGCTGTTCTACTTAATAAAAAATAAGCAGATAAATACATCTGTTTTGTTTAAGTATGTTTATTACTTGGTTTTCTTTATTTCCTGTTTGCATGTAGTGCTTTACATAGGTCAAGATATTAATGCCAGTTTTATTTACAAGTATTTCTTTTTTTTAAATACCATGCTTGGCAAAACTTCAGTTTTTCCGTCAATAATGTTAGGCCATGCTGGTGTCCCGCGTATATTTTTTACAACTTCGATTTTTTTACCCATCGGTATATATTTTTCTTTAAAGCAACTAGGAAATTTCAAGTTGTTTGACCATATTTATCTAGCAGTTAACATACTTGCCATAATTTCTACAATGACTAAGTCACTTTGGATTGGTACTCTAACTGGATTAGTTTGCTATTTTATGTTTAATTTACTCGACAAGGAAAGTAGAAAAAATATTAAGCGCATTTTTATTTTTTTTGTAGAGATTTTTTCTTTCGTAGTCGTTGCCAATATCGCTATTTTTAATAGTAGAGTTTTACATCATTTTGGTAATTCTTTTGTTTATGAACGAGACTATGGGCAGCATCACGCCAGTGAGAATAAATTGGATGAAGATTTTAAAAATAGGATTAGGGAAAAATTTAAAAATAATGTTAATGCATACCACGACCGAGAGGGATCCATAATATCTAACAATATAAAAATTAAGCAAATTCAGCTTTTGCTAAAGAAATGGATAAAAAGACCCATTTTAGGTTACGGCTATGGAAGTTACCTAGAAGATTTTGTGCGCTCCGAGGAAGCTCCCTTTTCTTACGAGATGCTCTTCTTCGCATTATTAATGAAAACAGGAGTGATTGGGATTTTATGTTGGCTATTTTTAATATTTAGCGTTTTTTATGTTAAGTATAAATACAGAAAAAATAACACAGATGACTTTTCTTGTTGGCTGTTTTTGGCAGTCGCGTTTATTTTACTTGTCCAGACTAATCCCTTGCTCCTCAATTCCGTTGGTATAGCTTTTTTGCTTTTTATTTCCGCGGACGCTGTGCGCTCGTTTACAGAGAGCAAGTCAGAGTGTTCTCTTTTTGAGGAAAGGAAAAGAATTGATGGTAGAGATATTGCCATCTGCGCGTAGAACGTCTGTAATTATTTTTCATAAGCACAGCGAATCTGACTCCTGTTTTCTTATTTTCAAACCTTTTGTTGCTGCTTTTTGCATAAGGTGGTCTTTCAATAAAATGAGCAAGGATCAAGTGTTGTATTGTAAAACTGTACCTGATGATTTTGTTGTGTAATTAAAAAACGAAACAATCTGGTTATTTTAAGAGCAGTGCAAAACGCATCCGGATGTTCTACAAATAAAATGATAAAAATCAATTTCAAAGAACTTAAGATTATAGTTAAAAAGCAACTTTTTATTCTGTAAATCTATCTTCTTTAAAATTAAAAGTTTATCTGTTTTAGAATTTACTATTTTACAAAATGTAAAAAAATTGTTGTTTTTTATGAATTTTTTAAAATTCTAGTCACTTTCTATTCTAGTAATCTTTAATTTTTTGCTCCGTCAATGCTACTCTTGGAATATTGAACATTGTTTTACTGGTCTATCACTCAATTTTTCTTGATGTTAAGCTGAACTTGATTTAGGTCTCGTCTTAAAAAACATTTTAGTATATGTACGGTGTTAAAATAAAATTATAATTATTTCCACGTAAACATACATTAAAATTCATTCAACAAATTACGATACGCAATACTTTAGGAGAGTCAAATTAGTTACGTCCGAATAACTTTTATCACAAGCATGCTGACAATCTTTAATCAGTTTCACAAATTTATACCATTTTATTTTTTAACATAGTCTGACATCAGCATAAAATTCGAACCTAAAAAAGTAAATGTACAGGCAATAAGACGTGTCATAGCCATAGCTCTTAAATCTTCAAATTTAAATACATACTGTATTTTCACATTTTTTTACCAGATATCGTATTAAGCATTATCGATGATGAAAACAAAAAAATTACAACAAACAAAAATACTATATCCAATTTCTTAAACTTTAAGGTCCTAAAACTTGTTCTGTTTTTACCAGTATAGCATCTGCATTCCATGGCCGTTGCCAGGTCGTTTGCTTGTCTCAACAATGATACTAGTATTGGAATGATAATATAAATATAGTTTTTTGTCCGCTTTACAATATTTTTACTTGAAAAGTTTACTCCTCTTATTTTTTGAGCATCCATAACTTTGTTAGCTTGTTCGACAACCGACGGAATAAGCCGCAATGTTAATGTGATCGTTAAAGCTACGTCCTCAATTGGCACCTTTACTATTTTTAGTGGTCTCATTAAGAATAACAGCGATTTTTTTAATTCTATCGGCGTTGTCGTGAAACTTATCAGAGAATTAATCATTACAAGAAAAATTATCCTAAAAGTGGTAACAGCACAATTCAAGACTGTATTTTTTGATAGATAAAAAAACCATACTACAATAAAAGCATCTTTGTTGCTTGTAGATAAAATATTAGATATATAAGTCAAAATCAAAATGGGAATAACCGGTTTAATATTTTTAAGATAAACTATGAGCCTTATTTTCGATAAAATTATTAAAGATAATAAAAAAAATACTACAAGAATAGAAATAAAAAAATTACTTATAAAAAAAATATAACAAGAAAACAATAAACAAAAGAATATTTTTGTTCGTGGGTCCAATTTATGGACTATAGATCCCGTACTAATATATTTACCAAACGTGATATCCTTCAGCATTTTACTTTTGAACCAAACTTAATTTCTATTTAAAAAATACCATTAAACTTCTGGAGAACTGAGAATCTACAATATTTTAACGAAGCCTTCCGTTCTCATGTGAAGCCAGTAGCAGATACCTGGTTCTCTACTACCTTATTCTTGTATTTTCAATCTATAATCAAATTACTCATTTTTTGCCCGATCAGATATTATAACTTAACAAAAATATATATTCATACGAGACAAGCTTATAGGTACAAGAAATTACATCCAAATAAAAGAGATATCTATGCTAACTTACCGTTACAATGCACTAAGTAAAAAACTACATAAATACAGCAAAAGCAACCACGCTAACTGGATAAGATATAAAGGCCTGTATGAAAATTTTACACACTTTACAACTACCTACAACACCACTGCGGCATATTCCTCAAAAACACTATGTTGCAGCACTTTTAAACATTAAATTTGAAAACCACAACATCACCGTCTTTCATAACATAATCCTTGCCCTCAGACCTAACCAGCCCTTTTTCCTTCGCTGCAGGCATACTGCCACAACCTACGAAATCTTCATACGAGATAACATCTGCCTTAATAAAGCCACGCTCGAAATCAGAGTGTATTTTCCCGGCAGCTTGGGGTGCCTTGGTACCTTTTGATATAGTCCAGGCTTTTACCTCTTTTTCGCCAGCCGTAAAAAATGATATCAAATTCAACATCGAGTAACACTTTCTAATAAGTCTGCCTAACGCAAAGTCTTTTAGCCCAAGGTCAGATAAGAAACTTTTTTTTTCTTCTTCACCGAGCTCAGAAATTTCAGATTCAAATTTTACACATATTGGTAAAACTAGACTTCCATCTTTATCGGCAATTTCTCTAACCTGGTCAACATACACATTGGTTTTCTCACTTTTCTCAAAGGCTGTTTCATCAACATTAGCTGCATAAATCACCGGCTTAGCGGTAAGAAGATCAAGACTTTTTAAAAATTTCTCCTCTTCTTCATGCAGATCCAGATTTCTTGCGCACGTTTCATCCTCCAATTCAGATTTTAAGTTTTCTAAAAATTTCAACTCTTTGCTCAAAGATTTCTCTGCTTTTATCATCTTTTTAACTTTTTCTATTCTTTTTTCTACTTTTTCAAGGTCCGAAAGTATCAGCTCAAGATTAATTATTTCTACATCTCTTTTTGGATCAACTGAGCCTGAAACGTGGGTAACATCCTCACTTTCAAAACACCTAACAACATGCAAAATGGCATCTACCTGTGCAATGTGCGACAAAAATTTATTCCCCAAACCTTCACCTTTAGATGCGCCCTTAACTATTCCAGCAATATCAAAGAACTCTACAATTGCAGGTGTGAATTTTTGAGGATTATATATCTTTTTTAATTGCAGCAAGCGATCATCCGGCATCGGAACTATTCCCACATTTGGCTCTATTGTGCAAAATGGGTAATTCTCTGCACTCACCTTTGCATTGGTGAGCGTATTAAACAGAGTGCTTTTACCAACATTCGGGAGGCCTACTATACCGATTTTCACCAGACCGCTTTCCTCCAGTCCTCGTTCTACTTCCGCTACCTGTACGCCATTCTACCACACTTTAACCTTTGCTTAAAGGAAAACAGTATTTTGCTAGTACCAAAAAGGAGCGGCCCAAAAACAACAGGCAACACATAGCATCATTAGATTTTTAAAATTTAAGCAAAAATTCAAGTATCTAACTTAATTTTATCACAAAAATATTTTTATACAAGTACATACAAGATATATGAGTGCAAATGACAAAAAAATTTAAATACCAGAGGTTTGCCTAGTAATTTAAATAGCTCTAACGAATATTCTTATTTTAGCTTTATAATGTGCACAGTCTGCGCAAGAACATAAATTTTGTAATGAAAAATTTTGATATATACTTGTATTTGTTAATTATATATGGTATACTTATATTATTCACTTGGTTCAAATATTTCACAATTTGGAGGTTTTTATGTTTAAAACTAAAAGAAGTTTAAGGAAAATTGCCAGTATATCACTTTTAGGTGCCATAACACCGTCTTTGACGAATGCTATTGATGGGCATGACATTTCGGCTTACTCTACAGAAAATTGGAATAAAGCGTTGGATGATTTCAATTCTGCTTCTTCCGCAGTTCTTTCGTTTCTTGAAAAAAAGATTGAAGAGGTGTTTGATGAACTTAATTCTACTTCTCCCGCTCGCTTAGCATTTACTTCGCTATATAAAAAGAAGTCTAACGAGCTGTATGCTGCATTCGATTATGCTTATACCTCAATTATTTCGTCACGTGATGAGCTGCTTCATAAGCTCGAATCTGCTCCTCAATCAGAGGAGGTTATTAGTGTACGGAATGAACTCATTCCCTCTGATCATCTTTCGTTATATTTTAAAAAGGTTCACGAGGTACATGATAAGTTAAAGCCTATATTAAACAATATCGAAAATATCACAAATATCAGTGTTTACTTTTGTGCTTTGGGTATTTTGGGTATTTTATTTTATCTTTTATATCTTTTATTTATGGATGAACCCCTATATCCCCTATATATAGATCCCCACGCGCATGATTTTCTGGACAAAATTCGTGATTACAGAAATAAAGTGAATAATTGTCTATACAATTGTTACGCCATTTGTGGTGACTGTATTTGGGATTTGATATCTGATCCTGATGGTAAGGTGTACCTAGAAAAATTTGAAAGCTTAAGAGATGACCTTTTTTATGCAAGGCATTCACTTTTTAAGGCTCTTGATACTGAAATAGATGCTATAAGATTTGAGCCTTTTTATAAAGGATATTCGAGAAGTAACGAGGAAAAGAAATCTTTAGTCAAGGAATATAATGGAATTGTGCGTGACACTCTGTGTGACGACAGGGCTTATTTAAAAAGGTTAAGAGAGCTTTCAGAACACTTCCCTCAGTTAAACAATGCTATTAATAAATTTGAAAGTACTCTCAATAATGTCGAGGGATGAAGCAGTAAACGGTGCGGTGCATATAGGTTCACAGGCTCCACCTTATGAAGCCTTGTGCCGTTTTTTGGTTGTTTAAGATCAAATTTTCACATCACCGTTTTTTCTCTCCCGGATATCTATTTTCACGTGCTTTTTGATGTATTAGTTTTGTGCTCTATTGTGTGCCGTTGCATAAGATCATGTACATGACATGACAAGACGAAAAGTTTAATTTTCAAAATCTCTATAGATCATTTTAAGTGCGTGCTTTGTTTAAAACGAAAGCAATAAAAATGTAGAACGAGAGTTTGGCTCATATATGGCTATATTGCGATCAAGTTTAAAATAGTAGTTTTTGAAAAAATTTCTTGACCACTTTTAAATAAATTGTAGAATCAAATTAGCTCTAAGTCACGATATTGGATATAAATGAGGTTAGTTGTTTGTTGAGCTTTTTTAAGAAAGAATTTGTTAGTGGTACAATAGCGGGAATACTTATAGCCATTGGAGGAACCGTTTTTTTGAGTTGCCACGATAAAATAGTGGGCTCTTTTCTTTTTTCTATCGCACTGTTGTGTATTTGCCTTGAGGGTTTTTCACTTTATACCGGTAAAATCTGTTACTTGCCAGAAAGTACAAATACAGATGGCGTTAAGGTTTTGCCTATTTGTCTTCTTAGTAATGTTGTTTCTACGTTTTTGTGTGCGCTGCTTCTGAAGTTTACTCACGTTTCGTTAAACAAAGCGGCAAACTTGTTGTGTGTCGCTAAGTTGGATAAATCTATATCTCAAGTTTTTTTAGATGCATTTTTTTGCGGTATTTTAATATATTTAGCTGTTGACATCTACAAAAATAAAAAATCTTTGGTCGGTATATTGGTCGGAATACCTGTTTTTATTTTAAGTGGCTTCGAGCATTGTATAGCAGATGTGTTCTATTTTTCACTGTGTGATTTTGCTATTTTTGTTAGGTCATTTGTTTTATTGTTTGTGACCGTTCTTGGGAATTCTTTGGGTGGGGTATTTATCCCGTTGACTAAGAAGCTAAGCATATGAGTTAGCTCAAAATATTTTTACCCACGATCACCGGGTATGCAGAACGCGCACAATTCAAGGCATTATTGCAAAAGCATATCCTGTTGATATTGAGTTACAAAAATAAAAAAGAGTTGGAAGTTTTTTTATCTAAATTATTGAGAAATATCTGACAAACTCTTTACATAAAATGCCCTTTTAACTGCATTTATCTTAGAATTGCGGCGTAACTGCTAAAAGTAATACTATTCTAATTAGGGTTGATATATATGCTAAAATTATTTGAAATCTTTAGATTTTATTGCTAAATTAAGTACTTATTTTAGAAGTTTTTTAGGTTATGTTAAATTTTAAAAGGATGCATTCGCTTGTTTTGTGTCTCTTACGTTTTTTACCTCTGAAAGAGAGGTTTATATACGTAACGTTGTACCGAAAAGCAAATAAAAGTCTACTTTTCTGTCTTTGCAATAGTAATGCCCAGAACATCTTTCGCTCCAGCGTCAATAAGTGCTAATGCACACTCTTTTATAGTACTGCCGGTCGTAACTATGTCGTCGCATAACAAGATATTTTTGAGTTTTATTTTTTCCTTATTTTCAGCAATATATGCACCTTTAACATTTATCGCACGTTCAGATTTGTGAAGTGTATGCTGTGCTTTATTATTTTTTACTTTCAAAAGAATGTTTTCAACAGGAATATCCAACATTTTACCCAATGCCTTTGCCAAAATTTGCGCTTGATTAAAACCCCTCTCTTTTTTATGTTTTTTGGTCATCGGTACAAATGTTATTAAACCAAAATTACACACAATTCCTTTTTGCTTTATAGCTTTTGTCATACTTTCAGCAAAGTATTCCACATAATCCAAATTTGACTTAAATTTAAATTTACAAATTAATTCCTTGATTTTTTCACGGTACGGAAATGCAGAAATTACTTTTATGCTATGTCTGTAATCTAATTCCAAATCAGTCGTTAAGGGAGTAACATGAAACTTTTTGTAGCATTCATCACAAACTGTCTTGTCTGATTCTAAAATTTTATTACAGTAAGGACATTTTGCAGGGTAAAATAAAGAACTTACGAACTTTTTTAATTTATAAAGCCACATCTCACAAAATATCCTAATCCTAATCTAGGACAGACTTTACAGTTACGCTAATTCGTTTTATTCAATCAAATACGATATTTTTTTGTTTTGAAAGCCTATATTAATAAAGAAATCAACACATATTTTATGTTATATTAAATTTTTAATGCTTGTTGTGCAATTTTTTTAGCATAATATATATAACACAAATTTACACTAGAATTTTGGATGCATTTACTGATCCATTCCCGTCTTCCTAATCTTTACAATTTAAAATTTTGTTAAAACTTTACTGTAAATCAATACTTAGCTATCGCATTTACAAATAAACGGCAATTACTCATAAAAATAAGCTTAACATAAAAAAATAAACATCACTTTAGCCACAACACCTAGTCAGGATCTTGTATAGGTAAATTGCAATTATTTTTAGTGGAAGCAACAAAATTCATCAAGTGCTCCAAGAGAAATTGAACTTAGTCCCGGAGAGACCCCCTCATAAACTATATAACAAATTTGTATTTACATTTTTTTACTTTTCACTTTTATTTAGTTATACCTTTTAGTCATTTCCCAACATTATATTTTAATCTAAATCTAACTATCAACTTTTTTGAACAGAACTCCACCGACCTATGCTTTACAAATAACATAAAGTAAACTTTTTGCTATAATCTGAAATACTGGCAACGCAATTCTACTTAACTGTTATTATAAGATAATTTTTTAGCACACTACACTGCAAATGTTATATAATTAGGATATCTATATACTTTTGATCATAACAAAAACTTACGTCACCTTCATTTATTAATAAATTAAATTACAGGTCAACCGAAAGTTTATTCACGAGTGAAATGTTGGTAACATTTATGCAACAAATCAACAAAATAAAATATTAAAAGCCTGAATTCCTATCTTCTACTATTATTTTAATAGCTGTTCTATCTTCGTCTTCAATAGTAACGTTAACAAATGCTGGTTTGCATATTAAGTCTATCCCTGTTGGTGCCAAATATCCTCTAGCAATAGCTACCGCCTTGGTAGCCTGATTTACAGCACTAGCACCTACCGCCTGCAATTCAACACACTTTTTTTCTCTAACAACTCCGGCTATTGCTCCAGCCACCGAATTTGGTGCAGATTTCGACGAAACTTTTAAAACTTCCACTAATAAATCCTCCATTTTTTACAATATCTAAAGCTGATGGACACTATAATATATGCAATTTTTTTATTTTTCAATATTTTTTGTCGAATCAACTGTAAGTTCGTCGTTTTGAATTTATTTTTTTGTAACTAACGTTTAGGTTCAATAATTATAAGATTAATATGATTTATATTTGGTTTATTTATACCAAAATTAATCACATAAGCCCCTTTATGAATAAAAATACTTATATCGAAGTCTTAATATACAAAGTTCTAACATTTATCTATAAGCACGAAACCAAAGCCTCCCTAAACGAACTGATATTCTTTATATCATCAGTATTGTTGTTTGCGGCAAATAATATTCGTTTTATTTTATCTTATGAACTATTCATATACACTTTCCATTTAGCGAGAAGGATACCACTCTAATAGCTATTTATGTGTGTATTTTTTATAAAATTCAAGACTTATAGTTTTTAAAGCATAAAAATTATACCAATAAAAGCTGCCTAAACGTTGCGGGAAATAAGTGCTTTTACACAAAATAAGTAATATTTAAATTTATTTTGTTTTCGTTATTTTTAAAATTTACTTCGTTTAACATCTTTTTGTGACTTTTTTGTTTCTATTTCAAGATTATAGATCAAGACCTTTACTTTCAAAAAAATAAATTAAGTTAACGAAAATATTTAAAACTTTGCGTAAAGCTTATAGGTACGTCAATTTTAAATAACATTCAGTCCATTTCGCAAACTATCTAACCAAATAAATTTCTTTGGTAAATTAATTATTAATAACCACTTTGATTTTAACCTGTTCCAAAACATTTAAGGTTTAAACTTTTTAAAGAAAAACTATGCTGCTACGAAACTTTTTCTCGTCAATTTATGGCCCACCTCGGCTGCGGCGACAGTAATAAAATTGCTCTATGTGGTTCAGCTGTGCAACAAACTTTTTCGGGAAACTTGTTATTGCTCTTTTGGTAATTGCTTATAACTTAGTGCTAAAGGCAAAGTTACGTTTTATAATCGAATTAAGCTACTGTGAGTCTTTCAACTTTTTGCGTAAAAACTTCAGTTTCGTCAACATTTATTAGTACAAAACCTATCTTATTTGAGCTGTTTGCACAAATAAATCTGTCAGACGATCGTAAATTTCTAGTAACCAGTTTGATTCTAATCCTTTCCAAAATATTTAAGGTTTAAACTTTTTAAAGAAAAAACTATGATACTACGAAACTTTTGCCTATCAATTTATGGCCCACCTCGGCCGCAACAACTGTAATAAAACCGTTCTATGCAGTTCAGCTGTGCAACAAACTTTTTCGGGAAACTTGTTATTGCTCTTTTGGTAATTGCTTATAACTTAGTGCTAAAGGCAAAGTTACGTTTTATAATCGAAATTAAGCTACTGTGAGTCTTTCAACTTTTTGCGTAAGACCTGTAGTTTCATCAACATCAAATAGTACGCCATCCATTTTATGTGGGCCATCTGCACAAACAAACTTTTCTGGCAAATGTGTCAGCGTTCTTTTGATAACTATCTCCGGTCTTATCCCAAGGACAGAGTCGATAGCACCCACCATTCCGGCATCTGTTATGTAACCTGTTCCCTTCTTTAATATACACTCATCCGCTGTTTGGACATGAGTATGTGTCCCAAAAATTGCCGATACTCTGCCGTCCAAATAGAAGCCCATCATCCGTTTTTCCGCTGTAGCCTCTGCGTGAAAATCCAGAATTACAACTTTTGCTTTTCCATTGTTACTTTTTAAAATGCTGTTGACTGTTCGCACCGGGCAATTTAAATATTCTAAAAAAGTAACTCCAAGAACGTTTATAACAAGAACATCTACGCCTTTAACTTTTATATAACAATAACCCTTTCCCGGTGTTGTACCTCTTGGATAATTGGCTGGCCTTATAACTCTAAAATTTTTTTCATAAAGTTCCCGCGACTCCCTCCTTTTAAAAGCATGATTACCTGTAGTTATTACGTCAACGCCACTATCTAATAAATATTTTGCAGAAAAAAAAGTTATACCGTTCCCCTCAGCCGAATTTTCTCCATTGGCTATTGTCAGGTCGACTTTATAATCATTTTTTATAACCTTAAGCTTTTCTCTTAAGAATTCACAACCACCAGGACCAACAACATCTCCAATAGCCAAAATGTTCAACTTACACTTCTCCTGCTAATTAATTAGTCCGGAATATATTTTTATTATATTATAGTCGCATAAATCTTGATTTCGTGAGAAAATTTTTTTAAGTCAGATATTTCTAAATATTTTTTAGGACTTTTACATTGAAGATAGGCAATTTAAATATAAAGGGTAAGGCTATCCTTGCACCTATGGCTGGATTAACGGATAGGTCTTTTCGTGAAATATGCAAAAAATATGGCGCCGCCTTAGTTGAGACTGAAATGGTGAGTGCCAAAGGCATTAATTATTTAAATGGGAAAACTTTAAAATTAATGGAGATTTCTGAAGACGAAAGGCCTTGTGGGATACAAATCTTTTCAGGTGATTCAAATGACGTAAAAAAAGCTGTAGCTTTATCGCTCAGGTACAGACCAGATTTAATAGACATAAACATGGGCTGCCCGGTTCCAAAAATAAATAAAAGTGGTGCCGGTGCAGTACTGATGAAAAAACCGAAGTTGTGTTTTAACTTGGTAAAAGCGGCTGTTAAAACTGTTAACAAAGAAATTCCTGTAACTGTAAAGATTAGAAAAGGATTTTCGAACAATAGCGTTAATGCGGTTGAGATCGCAAAATATTGCGAAGAGGCTGGAGCCAGTGCCATAACTATTCACGGTAGGACCAAAGAGGATATGTACAAAGGATCAGTTGATTTAGAAATAATAAAAAGAGTAAAAGAAGCGATTACTATACCAGTTATAGGCAACGGTGATATAAAAACGCCAGAGGATGCGGAGTTTATGCTGGATTATACCGGCTGTGACTTTGTTATGATTGGAAGAGGAGCTTTAGGCAAACCTTATATTTTTGAGTATATAAATGCTTTTCTTTGTGGAGAAGGCTACTTACCGTTATCGCGAGAAGAAAAAATTGAATTGATGTACAAACAAATAAAGAATGCTTGCTACTATAAGGGAGAAACAGTAGGAATGAAAACATCAAGGAGGCATATTTATGCTTACTTAAAAGACATTAGGGCAAATTCTGCTATAAAAAATCAGGTGCAACGTTTAAATACAATGGAAGACTTTAAAAAATTTATTATTTTGATCAATGAGAGTTTAAACATTAAGTGAAAAAAATGATACCTATCTTATTTTTCTATTGAGCAGTTATTTTTTCCATAAAGCCCCCTTTTTGAAATGTTCATTCTATTTTTACGTAATTTTCTTACTTTAGAGGTTTTCTAACTCATTTCTCGCTCTTAAGTAATTTAGCGCGTTGTCCGATATCGATTTAGTACTTTGACTTTTGTCGTGTGCGGCTTTTTCTGCTTCCTCCTGTGTGTTAAAAAGCCCTCCTATTCTTGCACCCGTTTCGTCGTCTATTACTTCGAGTCTGTAAGCCATACGCAAAGTGTAAGCTCCCCGCATGATTCTGCTAGGCACATTCCATACCTGCTCTTGTGTTTTGTGTACATATACCCCTTAAGCATTTTCCGAACTGTCATCGTCATGCTGCACATCTTTAATTTTCTTTTCTTTCATAAATCTTCAACCCTCATGTATAAAGTAAATCGAAGAATTATTTTTCAAATAATTCGTGTGTATCATACAATAAAAATATAATTATGAATCATTCTATTTTTTACTTTTCTCAACACTTGCTTTAACTACTTAAGTGTAGCTCTAGCCAATACTCCGAAATGCATTTTTTGCACAAATGTTATAGGTATGCCTAATTATTGTGAAAATATCTCAATTTGGTGTGCAACAGCATTTAATTATTGTATGTTGATACTAGCACATCCATAAAATAAAAGAGTAGGCTTAAAAATAGAGAATTATATTGTTCGTAATTTATAAATGAATATACAAAAAATTAGACAATAAATTATTATTCAATACCTTTGGTAGCTTGTATATATAAATATTTCGTTTTTAATGTGGATCTAGTCTAGGTTTACTTTTAAAATAAACAAAAATAATGAAGTAACTTGACAAACCTTTTATGTAAAGTCATTACTTGATCAAATGTATAAACTGCCCATACTTAACCTCTGCCATTATCCGCCAAGTAAATAGGTATTGTGAAAATCGTATAAGTACGTCAAAACTCAAGATACCTTGGGACTATAGGATTGATGTTTTGATTCCATAATCTCGACCTTGCCCAAAAAGCCTATGCCGTCGACCGGCTGAAGTTGAGGCGACAGAATCGATACTATAGCCTCGGAAAACTGAAATTTTTCAGTTATATTTTTTTATAGATCTTTTCAATAAACGGAGACTTATGTTCAATATATCGCTCAATATCATAAGGATACAGTTTTGCTCCTTCTTATTTGATGTGGCTGTATTCTCGCACAGCATCAGGATGAGTCCGTAGGTAATCTCTGAAAGCAATGTGCCTTTTCAGCTCTAGCGGATCCGCTGGGCATACATATAAATGATGCTTTCTCAAATGTTCTTTGCCATCATATTTAAATGCCTCTCTCCCTGCGATGCCAAGGTCACCTTCATGTCGATAACCTATTGCTTCCAGAACTGATACAACTTCTTCAAACACAGTATAATCCTTAATGACAACATCTATATCAATGATGGGTTTTGCAGATAAGTTCTCAACAGAAGTGCTACCTACATGTTCAATTCCCCTTGCAAGTTGTCCAAGAGCAGATGTGAGTTCATCTTTTATCACAAGGAAATCCTGCTCCAATTGTCCATCATATGGAAGGACAACAACATGATTTGTAACCATTTCTATCTACTCACAAATCCTAACTTGCCCATCAGATATGGATTTTGACGTCGCCGAAATCAAACAATCCATTTCCGTGTTTCAGTTGACCGGTCCTCTCTATCTGAGAAAAATCCTCTTCGATCTCCCTAATCAATGAAACAGGTATATCCAGATCATGATGGCCGGGGAAAATGCGGCTGACATCGAGCTTCGTCAGGTGTTCTACTGACTGATGAAAAAGCTCCGGATCAGTGCTTGGATAAAAAGCATCAAGGCAGCCTTTATAAATCAAGTCGCCAGAATACAGGTACCTTTTCTCCAACTCATAAAAACAGCAATGTCCGGGAGAGTGTCCCGGCGTGTGCAGTACCCGGATCATTCGTCCGCCCAAATCAAAGCAGTCGCCGTCATGCAAAATAGTCTGCGGTGCGCCCTGAAAAAGTCGATATGTATCTACATTGAAATCCTCCGGGAATGCACAGGGCAATTTTGTCAGTTGGGCCTTTACTACTTCCAACGGTAAAGGAAAGCTTCCGTCAATCCAGTCTATTTCCGCCTCATGGACTGCAATGTGGTTAAAGAGACTGTGTCCACCGATGTGGTCCCAATGGACGTGGGTGGTAAATACGGTAACAGGCAACGTCGTCAGATGATTGACAACGCGTTTGATGTTTGAAACGCCGAGACCAGTGTCGATCAGCACCGCTTTGTTCTGACCGCAAAGCAGGTAGCAATGCGTTTCTTCGTAATGCTGATATTCGCTTATGGCAAATGTTTGTGTATCGATTTCCTCAATGGTAAACCAGCCAATCATAAAATCGTACGCCCTCCTGAATTCTCGGAACCATAAAAAGACAAAAAGGTACGCGCTGTCGTGTCAGTTGTGAAAGAGCGCGTAAATGATACGTATCCCATAGAAAAAGCGCTAAATTTGTTATGCCTTGCCCGTAAAATCCCGTTTTCAAGTCAAGTGTGCTTTTATTGTTTGCTCATAACTGGAATCGATCAGCACAATCTGCTCCCCAGCATGTTGAAAGCCATCGATGATATTTTTGTTGTCTGCCTTCAAACTATCTTTCGTACATTCTACATCAATCGTCCTGGCTTCGACTTCCGACTCATATCCTATGATCTCACTGTAATGGTTCTCTATATACTTTTCACTCATCGCAAGGCACATAAACCTGATGTTCTTTAAGTAATGAGAGTCAAAATCTCTTCGCCAGCCAAACGGAACATAGCATCCTTCCACAATGAGATTCTGATGATTCTCCACCACCGTTTTAATCATCTCCCGGACAATCGGCCACAGATAATCAGTGAGAGCATCATCGTCTTCAGGGGTCAGACTGGTAATGCCGCTGCGGATCAATCCCATTTTCAGATGGTCGATAGAGAAATACGGATATTTATATTTTTCCAGCATCCTTTGTGCCAGAAGCGTTTTCCCTGTGTGGGATGCACCGGTGATGAGAATAATCATAATCTTTACTTTCAGTTCCTTCTTGACAAATATATACGTGCTGCAATTATCCCCGACTATAGTACTTTAATCGCGTACAATCTTCAATCTTATAGTTTACAAAAAAAGAATGATTTGCTCATTTAGCTGTTTATAAACAATTTAGTGAAAAATAGTCTAAAAACCAAAGCCTAAAAAGATATCGGTGTAATTTGCTAAATGTGTGTAGTGCTTTAGTAAACGTAGAATGAATTAAAAATTATTTAATTGAAAATAAACATATACATTAGAACTAATCAGTTTAATAATTAATAAAAAATAGATTTGCAATAACTTTGATGATTTGCAGACACGGACTTTATTTTTTTATTGACTAAAAAATACATCATGATAGAATATAGCCATATTTCAGCTGATGTGGCGGAATAGGTAGACGCAAGGGACTTAAAATCCCTCGGCAGCGATGCCGTGCCGGTTCAAGTCCGGCCATCAGCACCA
>DFGJ01000030.1 GCA_002372375.1 Ruminococcaceae bacterium UBA3753 | reverse complement strand
CTCTCAAAAAGAAAAAAGAAGTAAAATAAAGAAAAGGTAACAAGAAAAAGGTGTTTAATTTTCAAGGTACGAACTCGCAACCACGAGCGTGATCATATTGTAACATCTAGTAAAAAAAATTGTCAACAGAAAAAAGTCAAAAAATCGATTTCAGCCATTTTTATATAAAGCGTATTTTAAATTATAAAAATATACTTAATTGTACAAAAATATGGAAAATATTTCTTTTTGGTCTCGTAATTTTTTGAATATATATTTAGAATTAAAGTAGCAAGTCTGTTTTAGTTAGATTTTTATTTTTAGCAGTTGTCCTCCGTATAATCTGTGCCAAGTAGGTTATTCCTTATTTATGCTTTGGTGATATTATAGTTAGTTTGGAATAGTTTTTGACCACGACTTGCGGTTCCTTTCTCATTTATCTACGTTTTATGTGCGTTGAACTGTCACTTGCTGTTTTCCGTATGTTTTCGTAGAGAACTACTTGTTACTCAATTGCCAACGACGCTTTTTTCTCTGGCAGCAATATATTGATGGTATCTAATATCTGTTTTTATATAATGTTTTAGCTTTCTCTGTATACTTTTTCACAAAGTCTGTTTTGGCGGTTGTGTATTTGTCCCGGTGGTACCTGTATTTCTTTTGAAGTCTTATTTTTAATTTTTCGTACTCATTTGCTACTTCAGGATGCTCAATAAGATAGTCTCTAAAATAAATCTCATCATTGTCCCCAGTTTGCCTCAAGTGTAGATGAAATACCTTTTCTGCGAATCCATTTTTTGTGTATCCTTTATTGAAGGAAACTCTTTTATCATTTTCTGTCATACAAATATACCCACAATTTTCAATAATATACTTGTAATCCAATAAATTACTATCTTTTGAAATCTCTACAAGGATGTCGATGATTGGTTTCGCACAAATAACGGGGACAGCCGTACTGCCTACGTGACTTATTCTTTTGACTTCTGGAATTAACTTTTTTAATACAGCTGCTTCTTCAAAATACCATTCTTTCCAAAGATCATTATGTTTAGCCAAAAAAACAGGGAACAACTGCCACAGCTCTTCCAAGCTCATTTCAGTTAACTCTCTACTCATGGTAATTTCCTAAAATTTGGCAGTACCGAAATGGATGCATTACATCAAATTGTTTTTTACATGAATAAAAAAACAGCGAAGCACCAAAGTCATAAATTCGTTAGGCATGTTCATTTTACCGCTTTTACCTTTATCGATCAACTAATCGCATCTACATTCTTTTTTGGTAAATTAGTATAATTTAAAAAACCACACTATCAGTCCGTAAATTACAGAAGAAATAGTTCCAAAAACTAAAACTGGTCCCGCAATTACAAACATTTTTGCTCCTATTCCCATAATGTGCCCTTCGCTTTTAAACTCTATAGCCGGTGAAACTATTGAATTAGCGAACCCGGTTATTGGTACGATTGTTCCCGCACCTGCATGTTTTGCAACACTGTCGTAAATTTTTATTGCAGTTAGGAATGAGCCGATGAACACAAGGATGATTGAACAAAGAACACTAGAATTTTTTTCGCTCATGCCATTACTTTGTAACACTTTACATATAATTTCCCCCATCATACAAATCACTCCTCCAAACAAAAATGCTAGCGTTGTATTTCTGACAGTTTTACTTTGTGCCACCACACTTTTCACCATTTTGTTGTACTCATTTTTTGTTGTTTTCACATTTTCCTCCCCAGATTTACTGTTAACGCGTTTTTTACAAGATTTATTTTCATCATGTTGATGTGATTTTATTCACTCTCCGTTATACAGCTGTTGCACCTTTGGACACAGTTAATGCAAATTAATTCAGTTGTTTTACTTACTCGTTTCTTAAATTATCGTCTTTATTACGGCTTTAACTTTTTAACATGGCAACGTTGCCTTTAAAATGGATTTGAACTATAATAACCTGTGTTTATCGCCTTGTAGAGCTTTTCAGTAAGGGTAGGTTTTAATAAGTGGAAAAAATTTTAAAAAATTCAGAAAACCAAATGAATCTAGCAGTTAATGCGTTCGAGAGTGAATTAAAAAAAGTTAAAGCTGGCAGGATTAGTCCTTCAATTTTGGATAGGATTCTGATCGATTACTATGGCACGCCAACTCCCATTCTCCAAGTTGCAACAGTTTCTGTGTCTGAATCGCGCATTTTAATTGTGCAGCCCTGGGATATTTCTTGCCTTAAGAACATACAAAAAGCGCTACAGAGTGCCAATCTTGGTGTAAATCCACAAAACGATGGCAAGGTCATACGGCTGGTGTTCCCTCAAATTACGGAGGAACAGCGCAAAGTCTTGGCCAAAGATGTAGCTAGGTTGGCTGAAACTTACAAGGTCCAAGTGAGAAATATTCGTCGCGATTCAATGGAAAAATTGAAAAAAATGAAAAAAAATTTGGAAATTGCGGAAGATGATCAGATTGCTGGTGAAAAAAGAGTGCAAAAGTTGACTGATGATTTTTCTAGTAAAATTGATTCACTTTTAAATAAGAAAAGAGAGGAAATTATGACTGTTTAGTTTTGCACTATATTTTCTTCGAATACTTTTTGTTTCATTGAAAGTAGGGTTGGGTTTTGCCTTCTGTCGATATTGATAAAAATAGTCTGCCGGATCATGTTGGCGTGATTATGGACGGCAATGGTAGATGGGCACAACGTAGGGGTTTTCCGCGATCTAAGGGACACATTGAAGGGGCAAAACGTTTTAGGAAAATGATCTTCTGTTGTAGAAAACGGAATATAAAGGCTTTGACCGTATATGCGTTCTCTACTGAAAATTGGGGTAGACCTAAATTGGAAGTTGACCTTTTGATTAAATTATTCAAAACACAATTGCAGAGTGCCCTGCTTGATTTTTCTGATGAAAATATAAAAGTAAATTTTCTGGGTGACGTGTCAAAATTCCCAGATAGTTTGCATATGTTGATTAAAAAAATTGTAAAAATATCTGAAAATAATAAAAAAATGACGCTCAATATTGCTCTCAATTACGGAGGAAGGGCAGAGATCGTTAACGCTGTTAAGTCACTGGTTTCTGAATACTTTGAAAGAAAGGTAAGTATAGCGGAAATTGATGAGAATAAGTTTTCGAACTTTTTGTACACAAAGGGGCAGTCTGACCCTGATTTAATAATAAGAACTGGTGGTGAGTTTCGACTTTCTAATTTTTTGCTTTGGCAAAGCGCCTATTCGGAGCTTTTTTTTACAAAAACTCTGTGGCCGGATTTTAAAGAATCTGAATTTGACGAAATCTTAAATGAATATGCAAGTAGAAAAAGGCGCTACGGAGGAATTCAGGCTTAATATATGGTAACAAGAACCGTGTCGGGAATAATTGGTGCACTTTTAGTACTCTCAATAATTTTTTTCAATCATCGTTTTCCTTTTTTAATAAATGTATTCATTGCCGTTGTCTGCGTTCTCGCTTGTTTTGAACTTTACTATACTTCCAAATTAAATAAAACTCCTAGTATAGTAATCCCTGGAGCAATTTTTTCCGCTATTTTACCTATATTTGGTCATGGTTTCCTGTGGAAAGTGTCGTGGTACACTTATACTTTAGCTGTTTTCTTAATTTTAATTTTTTCAAGAAAGTCACTAAACTTCAAGGATGTCGCTGTTATATATGGTTTGACTTTACTAATAACATTTTCGCTTACTACGATCATAGATATTCGCACTATTGGTGGAGTATATAGCAATTTCTATATTTTGCTAGCGCTTGGGATCCCATGGATGGCGGACACTGGTGCATATTTCTGCGGAAAATTATTTGGTAAAACAAAGCTTTGCCCTGATCTCAGCCCTAATAAAACAGTTGAAGGTGCATTTGGAGGGATAATTTTTTGTGTACTAGCTAATTTATTTATTTCTGCTTTATTTAAAATGTCTTTTCTTAATATGAAAACTGATGTAAATTATTTGTATGTTGCTTTTTTAGCATTTGTAGGAGCTTTGATTTCAATCGTCGGAGATTTATTCTTTTCTATGACTAAACGATGCTATCATGTAAAAGATTTCGGGAAAGTCGTCCCAGGTCACGGCGGCGTTTTAGACAGATTCGACAGTGTAATATTAGTAACACCTTTTGTGTATTTCATGCTTAAAAATTTTGATATATTATTAAAAATTTAGCTATTTTACATTAAAATTGTGAGCTTAATATGCAAGAAAAGTCTAAAAAGATTACGTTATTTGGTTCTACAGGATTTGTCGGGCGACAAACTCTAGAGGTTATTTCACATTTAGGTTTAAATGTTATCGCTATCACTGCTAACAAAAATGTTTCTATTATTGAACGACAAATTAGAAAGTTTAAACCGAAGTATGCGCTAATGACTGATGAGCGCGCAGCAACAGAACTAAAGCTTAAAATACGTGACTCCAGCACAAAAATTTTATGTGGGAAAGATGAGCTTTGCAACCCAAACCTTTTTGAAGAATCTAATATAATAGTAAATTCAATAGTTGGCATTGCTGGATTGCTACCTAGCGTATGTGCATTAGCCGCAAAAAAAACACTGGCATTGGCAAATAAAGAAAGTTTGGTAGTTGCGGGAAAAATTCTGACTTCTTTGGCAGAAAAAAATTGTGCAAAAATTTTACCTATTGATAGTGAACATTCTGCAATATTGCAATGTTTAAATGGCAAGTTTAGTGATAAATTCCTAAAAAAAATAATATTAACTGCGTCGGGAGGACCGTTTTTTGGTAAAAAAAGAGAGGAATTACTTAATGTTAGTGTTGCTCAAGCTATGAAGCATCCAACGTGGAGTATGGGCAATAAAATAACGATTGATTCTGCAACCATGATGAACAAAGGTTTTGAGTTAATTGAAGCGCACTGGTTGTTTAATGTTGACGTACAGTCTATTGATGTATTGATACATAGGGAATCAATAATACATTCATTGGTAGAATTTGCGGACAATTCTCTACTTGCTAACTTAGCTGTACCAGATATGAGGCTGCCTATCCAGTACGCATTAACTTATCCTGAACGCTATACTAGTTTGGCTAAGAATCTAAATTTATACGAGATTAACCAATTAACATTTTACAAACCCAACAGTTTTTCCCTTGATGCTTTAAATCTATGTAAAAATGCGTTAATCTCCGGAGGTTCTTTGCCAGTTGTCGTTAACGCAGCAAATGAATTTGCTGTAGATTTATTTCTAAGAAATAGAATTTCATTTTTAGGAATTATCGAAGTTATTAAGTTTATTTGTACAGCGTACAAAAATAGTCCAATAAATAACATCGATGATGTTTTAAATGCTGATGACTGGACTAAAAATTTCGCTAATAGCAATTTAGACAGTTTTGTAAAATACTTTAAATAGACTTAAATTTATTTAATTTATATTACAAAAAACTGTTTAAAGAGTATTTTTCCAGAGGCACCTATGTTTGAAAACGTTATTATGATTTTTTTATCCATTTTTCTTTTTTTCTTATTACTTTTAGCTCATGAGTTCGGACACTTTTTTACTGCAAAATCGTTTGGTGTGAAAGTGAAAGAATTTTCAATTGGAATGGGGCCGGCAATTTATAAAAAGCTAAAAGGTAAAACATTATACTCCATCCGATCCTTACCCCTAGGTGGCTACTGCGAACTAGAGGGAGAAACAAAAAAAGAGCAAAATAATTCTAGATCTTTAGCAAATTTACCAGTTTATAAACGTGCTATTATAACTAGCGCTGGCGCATTTATGAATATTATAATCGCCTTTTTATTTATGGCGATTGTATTGGTACAAAAAAACCAATATGCCTCTACAACGATATCTAAATTTACTGAAAATGCGGTTACGTGTAATCAAGGGCTTAGAGTTAATGATAAAATAATAAAAATTAATGATTTCAGAATTAACACTTTTAGTGATATTTCTTTTGCATTAGCTACAAGTAATTCAGAATTTGCAAATGTTACAGTTATTAGGCGCAACGATACTCTAAACTTTACATCTATTAAGTTTAAAACTGTACATATTTCGAATAAAAAAAGTCCTGTTTTAGTTAGAGATTTTTTTGTAAAGCCTGTGAATAAGAATTTTTTTTCGTTTATTGGCCAAGTTTTTGGCGAAATATTTTCAACTGTTAGGGTCACTTGCCGCAGTTTTTGGCTTTTGCTGACTGGCCGCTTAGATATCTCGGACATGTCAGGACCAATTGGGATCGTAGACAGCGTAAAAACAGTCGCAAAAGAAGGACTAAAAAGTAGTATTTTAGATGCTATCAACAGTGTTTTATTCATAATGTCTATAATTTCTGTAAATTTAGGCGTGATAAATCTCATGCCTATACCAGCTTTAGACGGTGGTAGGATAGTGTTTTTGTTACTTGAAGCCCTTTTAAAACGTCCGATCAAACCAGAAATTGAGGAAAAAATACATCAAATAGGCTTTATTATACTTTTTGCTTTGATTGTTATGATTAGTTTGAAAGATTTATACAAGATGATATTTATTACTTGAATCATCCATAATAATTAGTATAAAAACCAAATAATATGGAATTCTAAGTATACGCTGTTTTTCGAGTTGATGACTCATAAAAAATAAAGGAGGCAACTGCAGTAAGACACAAACTTTCAACAAAACTGATCGTTTGCAGTTCACTATTTACAAGTTTATTTTTTATTCTAATTTGCGGAATAGTAATTGCCGAGAATAATACGCTAAGTACAGGATTTGGAGAAAATGAAAATTATCCGATGATTATTAATCTAGAGCAGTCAAGAATTCTTAAATTTAGATTTTTGAGCAAAAACTACAGTTTAAGATTGAACAAATTTATATATATTTATAAAAGGCTCTCAAAAGACCTCGATACCTTTTCACGAGGCCTAAATATAAATATCCTAAATAATATAAAAATCTTAGAATGCCCAAGAACTTAACACAAATACTAAACAAAAGCTCACACAACAAACAGCAGTGAAAAATCCCTAAATTACAAGCTTAACCTCTCTTTTAACAAAAAGCACAGCCCAACAAGATCTTAAAACACTTTACAGTTTTAAAACTTGCTGGAAAAACTAGAAATAAAATAAATTTCAAGTCTTTATAACAAAATACCCCTGTGGATGCTCACAAAGTGGACATTTTTCAGGCGCAACCTTGCCACGATGAATATATCCACAATTTTTACAGATCCAAATTGACTCATCTGCCCTCTTGAAGATAGAACCTTCATTCAATAACTTAACACACTTTTCAAACTGGCCTTCATGAACCTTCTCAACCTGCCCAGCCAATTTAAACTTCTGTGCTATCTCGGTGAAACCTTCTTCCTCAGCAACTTCTGCAAACTCTTTATACATAGAGGTCCACTCAAAATTTTCACCCCTAATAGCATCTTGCAAATTTTTTTTAGTACCGGCGTCACGATCACCGTTCAAATATTTAAACCAAAGTTTGGCATGCTCTTTTTCATTTTCAGCAGATTTCTCAAAAACATCAGCTACATACATATAGCCCTCTTTTTTGGCAACAGAAGCAAAAAAGGTATACTTGTTCCTTGCTTGTGATTCTCCAGCAAAAGCCTTCTGTAAATTTTGTTCCGTTCTACTTCCTTTCAAATCCATAAAACAAATTCCTCTCAATCTTTTGATAAAATAAACAAAAAAATAACAGAATTTTCAAAAACAACTAATACAATTACTAAAACTTTGAACGCAAACAACAGAACGCTCGGCTAAAATACCACACCCCCTATGTATCAAGATAACTTACAAACAGAACAAAAATTCAATTCACCACACATAATACAAAAAATCATACTCACACATACAACAACAACATTACCAAACATCAACACAACACTAAACTACTTTTGTTAAAATTATCCCCCCCAACCTGAGCACACCATCCCTCACAATATACTCCAGTGAATTCATTGAAGCATCATCTGCAGAATCTCTGAGAGGATATTGCATAAGCCCTATGATATCATCATTCACAAAATACGTCGAAGTTAATATAACATTTTTGTCGGTAAAAATCATTAAACCATTATCTTTGAATTCATAAGTTACATCAGGTCTATGTGAAGAAGCCCACTTGCCTAAAATTTCTTGTTTGGGTGAAAAGTTACTAACTGGACGCACGGCCTCCTCCAGCTGATACTGCTTCATAGTCATCCTCTCCCCTGCACTGTTGATGAGATCCAAAGACCTATCAGTTAATCCAGCAGCAACTCTATAACTATATTCACCTGAAAGCTCACTCTCATCACCCATGCTTAAAGTCATAGTTCCATTCACACATTTATAGCTCCCTGTAACTACAAGTGACCCTGTCGTGTACCTAGCTGTTCCATCACTTTCCAAAACAAGCGCAGCTATACCTTTATTATTATTATTTTTATCTATTTTCCAAGCTCCAACTGCATTGTTATTGGTGAAAACAAAATATCCCGTAATAAGAATCAGCACTACAGCAAAAGCGGCAAAAAACTTAGAGAGTCTCCTATCCACAGGATCATTGCACTTTTCATCCGCCCTCTCTGTTCCATCTACAGCCGTTTGAACCAATCCGCTCGCAGACTCATCAGACGGGACCTTACCACTTCCCTCAACGACCTCGCCAGTACTACTTACTCCACTTTCATTATCCTTAGGTACTGCTTGCGTACCTTCACTTGCGCCAATACCAATACCATTTTCCCGACCACTTTCATTACTTACCGTACTTTTATTTTCAACATTACCCGTACTCATTATCCCTTCATCTTCCATAATTTGGACACTTCCCTTCCTTTGAAATACTACCTATGAATACCACTCTACCCCACAACAATTTTACTATCAGGCAAAATTTTATCAACACCCCTTCCATGTTTTTTTATATTTATTGCTAAAAGCAAAGATATTGGACCTACTCTGCCAGTAAAAATTGCCAGACAAATCAAAAACTTAGAAACAGAACTGAGGCTAGCTGTGATTCCGGTACTAAGCCCTGTGGTGGATAGTGCAGAAACTACTTCGTAGGCAACATCTAAAAAAGGTAAAGTCATTTCGATTATAGATATTAAAAAAGAAAAAATCAAAAACAAAAGTAAGAATAACGTCAATATGGTAATTGCTTTGTAAACCGTAAATTTGGATATTCTGTGTTTAAAAATAGTTGGATCTTCCTTACCTTTTAGCACACATGCGCAAGTCATTATCAGTGTTAAAAAAGTTGTTGTTTTAATTCCTCCACCCGTTGAAGAAGGTGATGCTCCTATAAACATAAAAAATATAGTAATTATTTTTGTAATAACTTTTTGTGGAGCAATCGGAACTGAAAAAAATCCAGCTGTTCTTATGCTTGCCGAATAAAAAAACGATGCCAAAAACTTTTGTGAGAACTTTAAATCTGACAAAACCCCATCGGACTCAAAAAGCATAAAAAAAACTGTACTAAAAAACAAAAGTACCAAAGTTACTACCAAAACAATTATGGTATGTACATGCAACTTTGCAGATGGATCCTTATTTTTTACTCTCTTAACTAAAAAAGACCAAAAATCGCGCATAACTATGAAGCCTATGCCTCCAAATATAGTTAAAAACGCTAAAGTTAAAGAAACTAAAGCATCTGTTTTGTAAAATGTGAGACTTCCTTCGCTCGGTGACAAAAAACCTAAAACATCAAACCCAGCATTGCAGTACGAAGATACAGCCATAAAAACCGCACCGAATATTCCTTTTGCTCCAAACTGTGGAATAAATCTTATACAAAGGATCGCGGCACCTATTGCCTCAAATAAGAAAGTACTTAGCAAAATAGTTTTGACTAAACTCGCTATATTTATTACTTCGCTATTGGTGTGCTCTTTTGCAAGCTGCAACTCTTTTAGATCCAGTTTCTTTCGAAAAAAAAGTGTGGTGGCTGTTGTAAAAGTCACCATCCCCAAGCCACCGAGCTGAATCAAAAATAAAATCACCAGCTGCCCTAGAATAGACCAACCTGTATAAGTGTCAAAAACCGAAAGTCCTGTAACACACGTGGCCGATGCCGCGGTAAACAAAGCATCCACGAAATTAACACGACTGTTAAATTTTGTAAAAGACGGTACACACAGCAGAGCAGCACCAAACAAAATAATTAACAAAAAACTGATAACTATAAGCTGCACGGCAGAAATATTTTTTAATTTTTTTAAAATACGTTACCACCTTTGCTTCAAAACGAAAAACATACACAAAATCACAGCCTTCAGTGTGTAGTTTGCCATTTATACCCTATATCCCAACATCTTTTCAATTAGCTTTGACTTCTGGCTAAAAAACAAGTAAAGCGGGACACCCAACGCACAGCATGCTACTAATTCGCCCATCATTATGCTAAAGAAAGTCACAAAATACGCAGTCAAGGAAAATCCTTCTGGACTAAAAAGGCCAATTACTAAACTAACAACTAAAGGACTTATAACTACAGGAGGAACCATTGACAGTAAAGGCAAGTCACGCACTTTAAATTTTTGCAATTTTAAAGTCAAAAATGAAGAGACAAATGTGGCTAAAGCGCCACAAATTACATCCAATACTCCGAAGGGACTTGTTAAGTTTGAAATTAAGCACCCTAAAGTTAACCCGAACACTGCCTCCGGCATAACAATGGGCAAAAAACAAAGCGATTCCGAAAATCTAACCTGCACAGGGAAATATGCAAGTCCAAAAGAGGCGGAAATATACGTCAAAAGAACATAAAAAACCGCTATAACAGCAACTTTTACCAGACTACCAACCTTTACTGAAAAATTTAAATTACCTGTTTTGCTCATCTGCACCAAATTCGCACCACCCTAAAAGAATAAAACAACCAAACATTCACAAAAAACAGTGAAGACCATACAAATCTTAAATTAAAAAACGAAAAAACAATTTCGCAAGCTCAAAAGGCAGGACCGAAAACGCGAGAACCTATTTTCTCCCGAAAACCTAAAAAATTCCTAATACAACCTTCATACCTTCACTACAATTAACATTTTCCCCACAACGAAGGGACCCCCCTTTAAATCTAAACAGACACCAGGCTAATTATAGCACAAAATTATAAAAATGTCTTTCTGAATTTAAATAAAGATACGTAAAGCAAAAATCGTTTTAGGAACACTTTATTTTATAATCATGAAAATTAGCTATATTTAGCATAAAAATTGTGAACAGTGAGGCACAAAAGAAATTCATCAGAAGAAAAAAATGGTTGCTATTTTTCTATTTTTTAGTTAAAATAGCATATTATTTGTTATTTATGATCTATCATTTAGATTATAAATACATATTTTTTGAAGAAAGGATTAACACGATGGGGAAAGTTAAAAAGACTTTATTTAATCTACTTTTTTCTTTCTTAACTTGTGCTTTTTTCGTTTTTTCACCTTCTATAAACTGCTCTGCTACAAATTACGATTCAGGGATACAAAATCATCAAATAATTAAGATTAATAATCGTAATACCAATGAAAAACAGTTAAAAATAGATTTAGGCGATAGGCAATACAATGAAAGTGTTCTCTGCTCTGTTTACACTACTGACGGTAGAATTAGCGGCTATATAAGTAACTTAAGTGGATTTCAAAAACGTGCAAAAGACGCCTTTATTGAAGCTATAAGAATAAAACTAACAGGTGTACTTCAAGAAAAATATAACATTTGGTACAGAGCAAATGTAGAGAAGAAAGGATGGCTAGGTTGGGCAAGAAATGGTGAAATTTGTGGAAGCATTGGTTTTAATTTAGGAATGAACGAGCTGGAAATAAGATTGTTGGAAAAAGATGTTAAATTTCAAGAATTAAAGTACACGCGCCCGCCAGTTATAATAAAAGTGCCCAAAAACGGCGTAAAAAACGCAAGTGGCACAAGATCGACTGTAATCAAATTCCGGACAAATGAGGGAATTAAATTTTTTAAGTACCCCGAAAATGTGATTGCGCACCATAATTCTGAAGTCTGGAATTTATTAAATGTGGGTAAAAATTTTTTCGATTCAAAAATTAGAAACATCGCTACCAAAAGAATAGCGGAGATTTTAGGCCTTGAAAACATAGTCATTAACTGCCAGATGGCTACTTTAGAAATAGCGGGAAATCCAGAGATAGACGGATGCTTAAGCGATGATGCACGTGGAATAGATTTTTTTGAATTCAGAAAAAAATTACGTAACAAAAACGTATTACCGTCTTTTATAAACGATCTATACAACCTGGAAGTTTTAGACTGCATTTGCACCCAGACCGACAGATGCCCCTGGAATTACTCCATAATTACGACACAAGACGGTACACCAAAACACTTAGTTGGTTACGATAATGATCTTTCTTTTGGAATATACGACAACTGCAACAGCTTTCCACTTTGGGGCAGCTCGCCTTTAGTAAACCATGAAGGCCAAATCAATCGCCCTCACATGGATAAGAATCTAGCGAACAAAATACTGTCACTAACGGACAAACAAATCGAAGCTAGCCTTTTTGACATTTTGGAACCCAAATACATTGAATCTACGAAAAACAGAGTCAAGCAAATAAAAAGAGCTATACAAAAAAGCACAAAAAAGCAAACAAAACTTCCTCTTAGACAACTGGAAAGAAGCGACAACACGACGAGAAATCACCCGCGCACCTACTTAGATGTTTTCAGAGAAAAACTTAAATAGACACGATAAACAACAAAAAGCAAACCCAAAGTAAAAACAACTAAAACCGCAAAACCAACGACAGCATCACCGAGCAGTGACACGCTAAAGCGTACCACAACCCCAAGACATTGCGACAACAACAACACAAAACCAAAAAACCTCTATGGTGCCGGTGGTGGGACTTGAACCCACACGTCGTTGCCAACAACAGATTTTGAGTCTGCCCCGTCTGCCAATTCCAGCACACCGGCCCAATACTCTTATTTTAAATCATTGGCATAAACATAGCAACACTTTTTTACAAATAACTTAGTTTGAATTTTTTTATAAAAATAAGCTTTTATGAAGTTGTATTAATTAAAAATATTTTTTATTTAATAGTTTTATAGTAGTTTACACTGCGGCACCTTGTGATTATCCTGATGTAATTTGCAAACACATACCTCCAAATAAACAAACTAAACAAATAAAACTAATTTTTATAAACAAAAATATTAAAATTACAAATAATTTTAAATACTACCTTCCGATACACTCTTTTTGAAAAACTATAAACAATGGTTCGAAACTCGTTTCTTTATAATTACAGGCTTTTGCATATCGATTGGATAGTAGCCTCCCAACATGTTTTTACAATAAATACGTATGGTTTTTCATTTAGGTTTTAATAATGTCCAAACCATAAAAGCTAACCTCAAAAACCGGCACCGCCTTATTTCGAGGTTAACTGCGCTATCTAGATCTACATTTCTTAAATTGTCTGGATATTATGGATTCAAAATAGAGACACACTATTATCAACTTTGTTGATCAAAAAACGGCAGAGAAGGTATAAACTCATTGTTTTTATATTTTAGACCAAACTCAATCTTTTGTGATGAAAGATTAGATTCCCGTCTTAAGTTATAAAGATTTATGCAATGACCTATATTATCTTTTTCTTAATATACATCTGACTTTATATCGCCAATTTGTGTGCCTTGTATACCATTCTTGGCTATTTTAGTAATCTCAAAAAATTTGGTCTTTTTTCCAATCCCTTTACTATCATCTTTTTTAACCTCTTCGTCCCCTTTATCTTCGTCTAGCTCTATACCTCTTTCTTCGCTTTTATTCCCTACCAAGTTTTGTTTAGCAGATGTTGACAAATCAAATTTCATAACCTTAAACAGGACAGACTGTTTTTTCGCAACAGGACTTACCTCCCTATTACACTTTTTATTCAAAAGCTTTTTATCTTTATTTTCTGCTAACACATTGTTTTTCTCTAAGCTTTTGTCTACAATAACCTTGTCGGTGTTTTTTGCTTTAACTGTTTCTAGAATCCACCTGCACAACAAGGGATTCAATTTTATAAATTGCTCCTGCTCCACTTCTCTTTTCAATTCTAAATTCCAATATTTAAATTTGTAATGAATAAAACCTTGCTTCTCATACACATAGCCCTTTGCTGACAATCGAGAACCAAAAAATATATCTCTTTTAAACAGTATCCTGTGATTGCTATTGGGGTCCATAGATATTTCATTATTTTTTGCACAAAATATCTTACGAAGAGGCACGAAGTAATCTTTGATAGGCGAAAAGTTCATTTTGTATTTGGTTAATTGCAATATTGCACCCCATAATTCTGCGCCTAGTTGATTATAACCAATTTCCTTTTCAGCTTTATCCTCTTTAAGTTTTCTTATGCAATCTTCTTTATTCTCACTCATATTCTCGCTTTTTTCAGCATCTTCAATTTTTTTTTCAAGACATCTGTTCGCATCCTCATAACCAAATAACAAAGAATCTTTAGCAACACCCTTAAAAAGCGGCAAATTCTGCCCTCTGTTAGCTAATATTTCTCTCAAAAGCACCATTTTGTTACAAAAATCATAGAACACTCTTTTTGCAATTCTCTCTTCTGTAACAGAACAAGCACAGTGAGTAACATATTTATTAATATTTTCTACAGCTGCATCTAAACAATTTGTCGATGCATTATATTCTTTTTTCACATAAGGTTCTGTCACGTTTTTTACTTTTATAATTTCTGCATAACGATTTCTAAGGTCTTCTATATCTCCAATAACAATAAAATTTTTGTTGTATATAATATGCGACAAAAACTCTATACTCTCCCGCATACCATCATAATTCTCAAAATTCTTTATGCAGAAATCTATAAATTTTAAATAAAGATTTAAACTATACTCTTTTAATCTTTTTGCTGGTCCCTTATAGTTATCATCTTCCACATTGCAAATTGACATCAAAAATTCATTCACACAATTGAAAGTTTTTTCATCAACCGCAGAAACACTACTTGCAGTCATACCAATAAATATAACGCCACCACATGCCCCCGTAAGAGTTTTTGAATATGTAAAAGGTCTACTCATATATAAACACTCCTTAAAAAATAAATCTAACTGTTAATAAATTAACAGTATAAATACATTATATCATAAAGAAATACGAAAGTCAATACTAAAACTTATATTTTTTATTCTATTTTGGCAAAATAAAGACGCTGAGATAACATTTCTATTTTTCATATTTTTTGTTATATTGGTTACAGTTTGTGGTTATGGTTGGGAGTGATTTATAAGTTATGTTTAAAATATTTGGTAAGATAAAAGATGGTCTTAAAAAAACAAAAGACAACATGGTTGGCAAAATAAATGGTATTTTGCAGAAATTTACTAAAATAGATGAAGACTTTTTTTTAGAACTTGAAGAAATCTTGATTTCTGCTGATGTTGGTGTTGAAACTACCGAAAAGATTTGTGAAAAACTTAAAGACGTTGTTAGAAAAGAGAAACTAACAGGTGCGGATAAAATAAAAGAGCATTTGAAGGAAATATTGGTAGAGATTTTAGAAGAGCAAGGTGAGGCAGAAAAAAAGGAAATAACGTACCCGCACGCTATACTCGTGGTAGGTGTAAATGGCGTTGGAAAAACCACAACTATAGGGAAGCTGGCGAATCTTTACAAAAACAATGGAAAAACTGTACTCCTTAGTGCTGCAGATACTTTTCGGGCCGCTGCTATAGATCAGTTAGAAATTTGGGCAAAAAGAGTAGGTGTGACAATAATAAAGCAAAAGGAGGGATCAGACCCTGCTGCTGTTGCGTATGATTCCATTAATGCTGCTAAAGCGCGAAAAGTAGAATACGTTATTCTCGATACTGCCGGTAGATTACACAATAAGAAAAATTTAATGGATGAGCTGTCTAAAATAAATAGGGTTATAGAAAAGGGATTACCTGATTCTTTTGTTGAAACATTGCTTATAGTAGACGCTACAACAGGGCAGAATGCCATTTCGCAGGTTAAAGAATTTAAAAAAATAACCAATGTAACCGGTTTGGTCTTAACCAAATTAGACGGTACGGCAAAGGGCGGTATAGTTCTGGCTATAAAGAATGAGCTTAAAGTCCCTATTAAATATGTTGGCACAGGAGAAAAGATAGATGATATCAGCGAATTTGACGCCAAAGATTTCGTGAATGCACTTTTCGAATAATAGAGTTATTGTTAACTTGTTAATTTAAGGTCTAGAAACATTTTTTACTTTGTTTATACTTTGATTGTTCGGGTAATTTTCCATAAAAAGTAGAATTAAAATTCTCTATTAGATTAAACATGTTGGAACTGGTAAAAAAGTGGACGGCATCAGTAAATTTGACATCAAAGAGTTCATAGATGCACTTACTGTTAACTTGTTAACTTAAGGTATAGAAACATTTTTTACTTTGTTAATACTTTGGTTGTTCGGGTAGTTTTCACATAAAAAGTAAAATTAAAGTTTTATGTTATATTTGAATTGATCTGCTTATTTGTTTCAATCAGGTGTCTTTGCTTTTAATTTAAAATTTCAATCTCTGTAACAAAAAACTGCAGCCACATCGAGCTTTATCCTAATATTGATGGTAAAATCCTATCTGTCGAATTAAAAAAGACTCATCAAAAAATGAAAGAATTAGCACAATCGAAATACTCTAAAAAGGGCGAAAACCTCCGAAAATTTTTTCATCTATTATCCTATTTCGCCCCTGCAGATAAAAAACTATATTCGTAATTCTCCAGTACAATAGGTAAACAGTTTCTGAAGATACTGCGATAGTCTAATCACTTGTCTTGCTTAGTTACACGCACTTTTTAAAGTCTAGTTCTTTGGTCAGTTTTTAGAAAAATTTAACTTAAATAGAATTAAATTTGTTAAAAATAAATATTTATACTTGACATTTAAAACAACTTCTATTATAGTTAATAAAAATATACACTAATGTGAGGTTTTGTTGTATGAAAAACAAAAAGAAAGCAGGTGCCCTATTATTAACTACAAGTTTAGCAAGTATGGCTGCAGGTACAGCACAGACTAACGTGACTAGTGCAGGATTTATGCAGTGGATAAAAAGCGTTAAAAACTTTTCATTCTTGACTGTAACGAGTGCCTGTGCCACTGCCACTGCGGCACTTGTTGCAACGTTAGAACAGAGTTCAGCTCGACCTGTTATGAACGACCTTGCTAGTATACACTGGATTGCAGCTTGCATCCTTGCTGCTTATACTGCTAAAAATGCCATCGAAGAAATAAGTAAAGAAAATTCAAACAAAAACCTAAACAGAATTAAGAGCAAAGACTTAAACAAAAACGATAGCTCAAAACTTCATAAATTTACTAAAAACTTTTTTCTATCCGATGATACATACTTGAGCGCTTTACTCGTCGCTGCTGCAAAAAGCTATGATACAGTTGCTAAAAACATATCTCCTGATACATATCTTGGTTTTATTCTTAAATACTTACCAAAAGTCTTATGGGCTGCAGCTGGTGTTCGTGCTGTCGGAACTGTTGGGGATGTTTTTGATGTAGATGTCCAAAACAATAGAATAAGCGAAGAAAACTTAAATAAAAACAGTAACGAAAACGTGAACAAGAAAGAGAAAGCAGCTAGTTCTTTTGCTGTCGGAATGGTTAACGATGTTGCTAATGTAGATGTCCAAAACAATAGAATAGGCGAAGAAAACTTAAACAAAAACAGTAACGAAAACGAAAACAAGAACGAGAGAGCAGCTAGTTCTTTTGCTGTCGGAATGGTTAACGATGTTGCTAATGTGGACGTCCAAAACAATAGAATAGGCGAAAAAAACTTAAACAAAAACAGTAACGAAAACGAGAACAAGAAAAAGGAAGACAACAGAATACATTATAAAAAACGCAGAAAAATAATAAAAGAATATTAAAAACACTAAAAATTTATCTGAAAAAGAACTTTATTGATCACTAAGTTAGTTTTAAACAAGTACTCTTTGAATACATACCGGTTGTTTTTTTCATCCAACGATTAAAAGTATTTCAAACAAAAGAATAAACTCTAAATACGTAAATTTTTAATCTATACCTTAAATTTATATTTGCCGCTGATAATATATATTTGAATTGATCTGCCTATTTGTTTCAATCAAATGTTTTTACTTTTGATTGAAAAATTTTAATCTCTATAACAAAAAACTGCAGCCACATCGAGCTTTATCCTAATATTGATGGTAAAATCCTGTTTGTCGAATTAAAAGACTCATCAAGGAAATAAAAGAATTAGTACAATCGAAATACTCTAAAAAGGGCGAAAACCTCCGAAAATTTTTTCATTAACTTAGTATTGCACATCCTATACTCACTGACTTCACTAAAAGGAAAAAGCTGTAATCAAATTTAATGAAAAATCCGAAATCCATCATCAAAAACAGTAATTCTAACAAGACTGCTTCTTGTATAACAAAACAGTGCCATAAGGTGCGGTGTTACCCAAATGATAAATAAAAATCAAATTCTAAAAAATAAAACTCAAAAAAGCTAAACACTGGTGTTTACAATAAGAAAAAGAGCTATGAAAAAACAACACATAAATATAAAAGTGGCATAGATTTAAATTTAGGAAAAAGAAAAAACTAGTAAAAGATGTGAATATTAAAGTGATTTCTTTAATTCCCTTTTTAAGTAACCCTTTTTGTTATTGTTAGTGCCTTACTTTAATTCTTTATTTAACTACGCTCTTTTCCAAAAATTTTTAAATTTTTTTTGAGTTGTTTGTGCCACAATTTCATGATACAAAAGACACACATTATATTTGACAAATTATTTTTAAACTAATAATCTCAAAGACTAGTGGTAACTTGATATTTAAGAGGTACGTTTCGGTTTATGATTCTTGAAAAGGTAAAAAAAATACTAAGTAGTCATTTTTCGGTAGACGAAACTTCTATAACACCAGAAACTAATATTGCAGAAGATTTAGGCGCTGACTCATTGGATGTAATAGACCTTTTGATGTCTGTAGAAGAAGAGTTTAAAATCGAAGTTCCGGATGAAGATGCAGAAAAGGTGAAAACGGTAAGTCAGATGGTCGAATACATAAAGGAAAGGTTAGGGGACAGGTAGCTTTTCATATAAATCTAATGATGTGACAAATGAAAGCATTTAACAGATAATTTGTGGACAGTGTTTTGCGTACATAGGTAAAAAGCCCCCGTGCATGCTTAGCTTTCAGGAACTAAGTGAGCGTTTGGCGTTGCTCTTCGGGGCAAACTCGAAAAAGGTGATTGGAATTAAGAGCAAGAGTTAAGTCTGAAGGAAAATTTTAGAAAAGTTTAAAGTTTGGAGTAACAGTGGAGTAGCAACAGCCGAACTTTGTAGAGGATTCAAAAACTGCAGTCATTAAGCGCAATTGGCTTCTAAGTTATAAATCAATCGATGTTTAATTGCCTTTGAGCATCGAGGACTTCCCTCCAGTTCTTTAAGTTTCAGCAAGCAGACTCGTGAGAATACAGTGCCAAACACACCTTTTTGTTTGCAAAACCTTAAAACAAGATCTCAGCTAAAAAACAAAAACTCAACCGACCTCTAAGGAGGTGAAGCCCCTATAGATACCTTAAGCGTCAACAAACAGCCTCTTGAAAGTACGTTACAATAAATTACCCATCGTTTGCAAAACTCAAAACACGGCACCGTTGCCACAGTTGTAGATCAACAGATGTTTGACCACCGTAGTCTCTACCAGGAGTCTGAGCGCTAACAAACAGACTCTTGGAAATGCAGTGTAGTAGACCATCCTGTGTTTGCAAAAACCAAAACTCGGTATCAATCACCTCAGCAGTTAAAGATTAACGTATGCTTACCTGATCCGCGGTCGAGGGGCCCTTTATAAAGTCTTTGGAATTCAACAAACGGTCTCTTGAAAGTAAAGTACAATAAATTACCTGTTCGTTTGCAGAACTCAAAACACGGCACCGTTGTCACAGCTGTGAATCGACAGATATCCGACCAATGTAACTCCTAATCAGAACTTCGAGCTTCAACGAACAGGCTCACAAAAGCGTAGCGCTACAAACTATCAAACTGTTCACAAAACCAGAAACAGGTTGTCCGTCACAAACCAAATTCTCCTCTGACCTCTAAGGATAAAGAAACCCCTTCTGACGCCTCGAGCGCTAACAAAAAATCCTGCCTAAATACAAGCTTCAGATGATACTACAAAAACAACACAACCCCCAACTGCCGGTACCAAGGCTATCCACAACCCGCCGCTGTTCGTTAACCCTCAACAAAACTAACCCTACAAGCACCTCTTCCGACAAGTCAAAATCACTATCCCAACACCTAGCACTTTACCATCAATCCCTCCCAACGACCCAATAACGCTCCGTTTTCACAAACTCTCCTGCTCATAAGCTCAAACTTAACGTCCCACACTCATTTTTTACCATAATGTGAACACATAGCTAAAACCTACCTGACCTTAGTATATTTCTCCACTCAAAGTCTCCTCTTTTTAGACCTTGAATTAAGACCTCAGCCGTCGCAAGATTGGTAGCATACGGAACATTGTGTAAATCACACAGGTCAAAGATCTCTTGTTCAAAATTTCTTCTAAAACTTCCTTCCATAGGATCCCTAAAATAAATAAAGAGATCAATCTCATCACACGCTACCCGCGCCGAAACTTGTTGAAGCCCGCCCTCTCTAACGTCGAGAAACTCTTCCAAATCAAATCCTACGCCACCAACAACTCCACTAAACAAATAACGAGTAGAAAAAACAGTATGCCCACGCAACACGGAACTGTACGCTAAACTGAACTGAAGCATGAGTTCCTTCTTGGAATCGCTCGCAACCAAAGCTATCTGCAAAAAACCACCCCCACAGCATCTGACCACAGGATAACATACCAAGCCATTTTACAGAAAAAAACTATTATTAGCAAGAGGTAAAGAAACAGTGTAGGAACTAGGTGAAAAATTCAGATTTAAAAATTCCCTATTGTAGTATTTCTAATACTTAAAAGCCCAGCAAACTCAAGCATAAATCGTTCTAGAAACAGATACACTTAAAGGAAAAGTTTTTTAATTTCAAAAAAATTTACAAAATACAACATCATTTCTTAATCGAAACTTTTTAAATTTTAAAATTTATGTTCGTTAGCTTATTTGTAACATTTAGCCATATTTTGTACCGCTCAAGAAAACATACAGAAAACAATAAACTCCTATTACATTAATCTATTAAGCTAAAGGTAGACTTTTGTAGCTAAAATAAATTTTGACAACAAGCCATTTCGCTTTTCACTACTGTTTCTATTCAACTTTTTAGCTTTAATTCTTATTTTTTCTCTTAGATATACTGTGGACCAGTTTTTTATTTTTAAAGCGAACTCCGTTTCATGAATAGTTTATTTTTTCATACTGTTCACAAAACTCCTAATATAAATCTTATTTTTACAGCTTTACTATAATTTTTTAATATTTTGTATATTTATTTCTATGCACTTCATATTTTCCACGATATCACTTCACTAGTATACTAATGTCGAAGCTCCAAATTATTGACACAGCGCCTTCTATGGTTTAAAATTATCAATCATAGTGGATAGTTACTTAGGAGACTGTGCATGAAAGAAATACCTTTAACAAGAGAAGGCTTTGATAAACTTAAAAAAGAGTTGGAAACTTTGCGCACAGAAAAGCGTGCGGAGATATCAGAAAAGATTAAGGTGGCTAGATCTTTCGGAGATTTGTCTGAAAACAGTGAGTATGAAGAAGCGAAGAATGAGCAGGCAATTGTTGAAGCAAGAATCGTTGAAATTGAAAACATGCTCAAAAATGTTAGAATTATTGAGCAGAACGATGCCAATTCGGATGTTGTAATAATTGGGAGCACTGTTAGGGTAAGAAATCTTAACAATGAAAAGGTGTCTGACTATACTATTGTTGGGACAAGCGAGTCCAACCCGAAGGCCGGTAGGATCTCTAATGATTCTCCTGTAGGGAAAGGGCTTCTGGGTCATTGTGTAGGGGAAAGAGTAAGCATTAAGTCGCCCATGGGCGTTTTTGATTATGAAATTTTAGATATAGTTAAGGGCTAATTTTCCGTATCGTTTTCCCTGCGTATAAAAATGATTTTTTCGGAGTTCAATACAGAAGTAATTGATAGGCAAGGTTGAATTTTGTTAGGAGTGTTTTATAGAAATGGGAAGCGAGAAGACAGGTGTATCACCAAGCAGTGAGAGCTCTTACAGAAGAAAAAAACTCGAAAATATGAAAAAAGCGGGGAGTGATCCTTTTTCTTTTACCGCATATTTTAGTGATATTTGTTTAAAAAAAGTTAAAGACTGTTTTGAAAAGCTAGAAGGTACTACGGTATCTGTTGCGGGAAGAGTAGTAGGATATCGCAACATGGGCAAGGTTGCTTTTTTAGACCTTAGGGACAGCTCAGAAAAGTTGCAAATATATGTTAAAGGTGAAGACCTTGCAACTGGTTCGTCGATATTTCTGAACAATGTTGACATAGGAGATATTGTCGGAATAGAAGGATTTGTCTTTAAGACAAGGCGTGGGGAAATCTCCATACACGCAAAATCGTTTGTTTTACTGGCAAAGGCCTTGCTTCCTTTACCGGAAAAGTATCATGGGCTTAAGGATGTTGACCTGAGATATAGACAGCGTTACATAGATCTTATAGTTAATCCAGGAATAAAAGATACTTTTTTAAAAAGGACTAGAATTATTAGTTATATAAGGAAGTTTTTGGATGAACGCGGTTTTTTAGAAGTTGAGACGCCAGTTCTTAACACAATTCCAGGTGGTGCAGCAGCGAAACCTTTTTTGACGCACCATAATGCTTTGAATATGGATTTATATCTAAGGATTGCACCAGAGCTTTACCTGAAGCGCTTGATAGTAGGTGGATTTGAAAAAGTATACGAGCTGGGTAGAGTTTTCAGGAACGAAGGTATGAGCACCAAGCACAATCCTGAGTTTACGTCGGTTGAAATTTACGAAGCATATTCGAACTATACAAAAATGATGCGTTACACTGAAGATCTGATAAAGGGTTTAGTGACGGATGTTATTGGTAAGAGTGTCTTGGAGTATGGAGATCTCCGTTTGGATTTTTCTGGATCTTTTAAAAAAGTGAGTATGATACATGCGGTAAGAGAGATTACTGGGATAGACTTTGGTGATTTTTCTGGAGATTGTGTAGAAGCAAAAAGGAGAGTAAAGGAACTAGGACTGGACGTTTCCGGCTCTTCTACCTGGGGTGATGTTTTAAATTTTGTTTTTGAAGAGACGGTTGAAAAGACACTAATTCAACCAACTTTTGTGTACGATTACCCTGTGGAAGTTTCTCCATTAACCAAGAGAAAATCTGATAATCCACAATTAGCTGAGAGATTTGAGTTTTTCGTAGCCGGTAAAGAGATTGCTAACGCGTACTCCGAGCTTAACGATCCAGATGATCAAAGAGAACGCTTCGTGCATCAGATGGAACTTAGAGAAAAGGGTGATGAGGAGGCTAACATAATCGATGAAGATTTCCTTACAGCTCTTTCTTATGGGATGCCCCCGACGGGTGGTTTGGGCATAGGTGTGGATAGGCTTGTTATGGTATTGACAAATAGTCAGTCTATCCGTGATGTTATTTTGTTTCCCACGATGAAGCCTTTAAAGACAAACATGAACGAAAATGGTGTACTTGTCGAGGATACAGATAAAAGTGAGGAAACGTCATCTGAAGGGGCTCCGTTGATCGATACAAACGATCCGTCCATACCGATCTTTGATGCGAAGAAACCTGACTTTAACAGTCTCGTGATCGAGCCTCTCTTTGAAGATCTGGTCGATTTTGAGACCTTCTCCAAGTCCGACTTCCGTGCTGTTAAGATCAAGAACTGCGTCGCTGTTCCAAAGAGCAAGAAGCTGCTCAAGTTCACTCTGGACGATGGGACTGGTACAGATCGTACTATTTTGAGCGGAATCCGCACTTACTATGAACCTGAACAGCTCATTGGCAAGACATGTATCGCCATTGTCAATCTGCCTCCTCGTAAGATGATGGGCATCGATTCCTGCGGCATGCTGATCAGCGCCGTTCATAACGAAGGTGAAGAGGAAAAGCTGCATCTTCTGATGGTGGATCCGAGCATTCCGGCAGGTGCGAAGCTGTACTGATAAAGTACACCATGGCATGTACTCTTTTGCCGAAAAAACGGGATGTACTTCATTGCCGGATTTCGGCCGAAATGTACACAAATACACCATAAGTACACCAAAGCGGCTGCAAACCGCTGTAAGTGACTGAAAATCGCAAGGGAGGAACCATGGTTTATTACAATGATAACGAACTGATGATACGCAATATGGAAGAAGCAGATGCCCGAAT
>DFGJ01000006.1 GCA_002372375.1 Ruminococcaceae bacterium UBA3753 | reverse complement strand
GTGCTGGGATTCATAGTCTGTCCGCCTTCTACAACTTCAGAGCAGCCTAAATTTCTAAACAAATTTTTTATACCCTCACCGGATGCAACTGCAACGAAACCAAATTCTTTCGGAGGAAAGTCTTCGTATGCAGGAGAAACTTTTAATGAACTATTACTATCGTTTCGTACAACAGCCGAAAGCCCCGTTGGTTCGCTGAGTCTTTTACGATTTTGTTCTTTCATATTTTCAATTTTAACTTTAGTCAGTTCGCCAAATTCAAGAGCTTTACCCAATGCCAAATCAGGATTATTACTATGCACATGTACTTTGACTATTTCACCATTGTCTACGACTAACACACAGTCGCCGATTTCTGCCAAATACTCACGTAAGTAGTCGGCTGCCTCAGATTCCTCTTGGTTTTTATGAATCATAAACTCTGTGCAATAAGCAAACTTTATACCGTCGTGTTCAAAACCGGAAACAGTAGAGTCACTAAAAATTTTATTTTCTTCAGCTAACTCAGGAACAAAATCCGTCCTTTTTTCCTCTAGAATTACCACACCATCTTTGAAAACTGAGAGCATCCCCTCTAAAATTAGACATAATCCCTGACCTCCAGCATCTACAACCTTTGCCTTTTTTAGAACAGGAAGAAGATCCGGGGACATTTCCAGCGCTCTATTAGCACCTTCAAGCATCGCAGTGACAACATAAATTTCGTCGCTATTAAGTGCAGCTGCTTTATGTCCTTGCTCATACGCCAAACGTGCGACTGTCAAAATGGTGCCTTCGGTAGGATTCATAACGGCCTTGTAAGCAGCATCCACGCCTATACGGAAGGCATCAACGAATTGTGCACTGTCGCACTCATTTTTATCTTTCAAACCCTCACAAATGCCTTTAAAAAGAAGTGATAAAATCACTCCGGAATTGCCACGTGCACCACGCAAAAGTGCAGACGAAGCTATCTCTAAAACTGAACACAACGGAAGATTAGAAAACGAAATTTTTTTTAATTCAGAACAGGCAGAATCCATCGTCATAGACATATTCGTACCAGTGTCGCCATCTGGAACCGGGAAAATATTTAAGTCATCAACTAAATCTCTATTGTTTTTTAAATTATTAGAGGCAGAAAATATGGCATTAACCAATTTAACAGAATTAATCAAAATTAAACTCCCAAGCAAAATAAATTACCAAAAACATCAAAGTACAAACAGTCCCAAAGTAATGCTAAACAACAAAGCTTGCACAATCAGTAAGGTAATAATAAAATACAACTTCCTAAACGAGCTTGTGACCCACGTGTTAGAAAATCAAGTAGAGTCACGAAAAACAATTATGACACTGGTGATTCTAAAACTAAGTCAAACGATTGTCAACGGGCAGTAGGACAACAGAAAAAGCTCAAATTTTAAGACAAAATTACAACTTTGAAGTGAAAGAATCAAGTAGAAACACAAAAAACAATTGCAATACGAGTAATTCTAAAGCAGAAGCAAGCATTTGTCAATGATTAGTAAAGCTATAATAAAATTTCAATTTTTAAACAAAATTATAATTTATGAACAAATGAACTATTTTGCTAATGATAATTATATTTTCTGATTGCTGATAGTTTTTAGTAAACAATTACTAAGTAATTGCGTGGCAACAGTTTTATTTTTCATCAATATATAATTTTGAACTTTATCTGTTTGACTACATTCTCAGAATTGTGCATTACGGCCGTTCGTGACATACTTCGTAGGTTAAAAGTATGCAAATAAGTTTTCAAAGGATTTTTTTAGCTAATTTTAACTTTACGGTAAATAAATTTATTTATTCATTGTTTGGAAGCTTTTATATGAAAATTTTAATTATTAAACAATTTATCCCGTTATAAATTATTACATTTTAACTAATTTGTGCAAATTTTCAACGAATTTCCTGCTATACTACCTAACAATAAATCACATGCGAAAGCTGCCCAATAAAAGTACCATTTTTTATCAAACAGACAGTTTATCTTACCATATTATAATAGACTAGAATAACTGCTGACAAACCGTATCCACGGTGTCTTTACGGATATTGCTGATTTTGTCCATTAAAATCATTACTAATTTTTTATATTTATGCAAATTCGAGACACCACTTATATTTTGTATATAAAATATGGGCTGTTTTCTAATAATTACATTATCATATTATTTGAATTATGAAAATAAATTTTATAAACTAATTACAAAGATCATCCATGTGTCAAATTGTGGCAATGGAACCAGATCGCTAATTTTTTCACTTTCATAAAATTTTCTGTTGTCTCATTTTCACTAAAATTTTTATAAAAAAGTATACTCGCTAAGCAACAAAATTATGTAATTAGTAGTAAAAGTTTAAAAAACATATAAAGCTTTATTGATGTTGAAAACGTAATTTTTCAAAGAAATTATGCAGCAAATTTGAACATCTTTTTTCCAAAACACAACCGATAATTTGTGGCTTGTAACTATACTTCAGATTAAGCCTATTTGAAAAGCACGCGCCGTTTTTAACATCTTTGGCGCCAAAAATTATTTTTTTAATTCGGCTATTTATTATGGCACCCACACACATAATACATGGCTCCAAAGTGGTGTAAATGTCACAATTTGTAAGTCGCCAACTTCTTAATTTAGAACAAGCAAGCGCTATGCACTCTATCTCTGCATGGAAAAGAGCATTTTGTTTCTTTTCTCTTTTGTTAAAGCCACTTGCTAAAATTTTATCATTTAGAACTAATACCGCACCTACTGGTATCTCCGCTGTGTCACCAGCGGCTTTTGCAAAATCTAAAGCCTTTAACATAAAAAATTCATTTCTTGTAAGCAAACACTAGTCCTCAATATTACTGGATTACGTTAAAAATTAACAATAAACTATCTACGACATATTTAAAAAAAATCCCTTTTCGCAATAAACAGTTGTTTCACATAGGCGATGCACGAAATTATTGAAAAGATGGTAGCCATCCACAAAAAAATTCTGGAAAACAAAAACAAATTCTCAGCTATACAAAGATCCAACGACTTCTCTGAAGAAACATACAAATAAAAAATAGAAAGAAAAATTGAAAAGAACTGAAAAAAAGTTTTCAACTTTCCAAAAATATTAGCAGATATCACCACACCACGTTGAAGGGCATCCATCCTGACTGCAACCAATATAAATTCTCGAGCTAAAATCATAGCAACTGGAGTTATATCAGCTAAACCCACCTTCATTAAATACAGATATGAAAAAGTAGTCAAAATCTTATCAGCAATGGGATCTAGGAATTTACCTAAATTTGTAACAATTTTATTAGCACGTGCAATTTTTCCATCTAAGAAATCAGTAAAAGTAGCGGCAATAAATAAAATAGAAGCAAATAAAAAATTTTTAATCAACAGTGCCCACAATAAAAACGGAGCAAGAACAATCCGCATTACAGTAATTATGTTCGCAACATTCAAACCACAGCTCCAAAACTAAAAATAAGCATCTAGAGAAAACTAAAAAGAAAAACCTGTGATACTTTTATTTCAGAACAAAACACACTGAGCAGTTGCAAAAACACACCTGAATTGACACAAAAACAAAACAAACACAAACGGCGTATTAAAACTGTGACTAGTGTAATGACAAAACAAACAACAGTCCGAAAGAAGTAATACCACTACATGAGTATTGTACATCAGCAAAAGAAAGGAAAGCAAGGAGAAAAATAAAAATCTATACATAACAAAAAATTTTAAAAACAGAGTTAAAAAGTAAGTATGTATTTCATATTAGAAAAACAATGCACGCAAGTAGTAGTTAAAAAATTTGAATAAGCAAAAAAAGTAAAGAAAATCTGAAATTTTAGCAATCATTTTGGGTCTTTAGTTTTTGCTAAATTTAACGCTTCAACTATTGTGTCTACGTACAGTTTTATTGCTGTACTGTTACCGCCAATGTGGACTTTATCAGACCCTAACAAGCTCTGGTTACTAGAAATCTTTTCTGCCCAGTCTGCGATTGTTACGTAACTGTACTTTCCACTTAAGGATCGCAAATATTGTGTTGTTTTATATGAATTCCAAGTCTCGTCCCATCGACCGTCAAATGGAGTTACGAATATCAACCTTTGCCCTGATTTCAAATTACCAATTATTCGATCGATATATTTATTAGCGTCAGAGGCCCCATTCGTTCCCAGAGCCACTACCAAATACTGACACCTAGGTTCTTCAGTTTGCCACTTTTCTATTATTTCATACCCTGCAACAATACTACGTGAACCCTTTGTGTCTACCACGGAACCTGGTACAGCAGTGAGCAGAGCTTTTCTCGCGCCGAGAGCCACACTATCACCAACCACCTTAACATCTGCAATATCTGTTGACGAAACATTACTATTCTGAGATGTCTTCGTAAGCTGCTTGTTACTTTTTGTTGGGTCGGTGAAAGTGTTGGTGTTACTCTCCTTACTATTAGGACGTTCTAAAACATAAGTTTCGTTAATTTTGTTTTTTATTGCTACATTGTTAGCTGTTCTTTCTTTAAAATTACCAGTAATCTCTGAAATTTTATCTAGACTCTGTATGGTATTCTCGGTAATCAGTTCGCGTTCCAGTTCTTTTATTTTGGGACACTTCGCCAATATGTTCACATCGTATATGGAAAGAAAAATAAAAAAAGCTGCTAATGATCTTTTATAG
>DFGJ01000037.1 GCA_002372375.1 Ruminococcaceae bacterium UBA3753 | reverse complement strand
ATAAATCGATCTTTTCAACCTATTAGCCTGATTTAGACCACCTTCATACACTGTTTTCGCTGTTTCTTTTAGTTTATTTATCGTTTCTTCTTGCTCTTCCAAAAAATTATTTATTGATTTTGCAGCGCTGTTAACTGCACTTTGATCATGTTCTGATAACTTGAGTGCTATGTCTAGTACTGCAAACAACGGTCCACCGAAGATGTCTCCCCATCTTCTTAAAGAATGAAGTTGAATTGCGCGTAAATCATCGTCTCTTTGATCCCTGATAACTAAGTTATTTATATCGTTTACCTCTTCTCTATATTTTTGCAATTCATTAAAGTGTTCATCTTTTATTTCCTTAACCCTCGTTTTTAAATATTTTTCTTCGTCTCCTTCACCCCCATTATAACGCAAATAATCTGTCTTTGCGACCATTTCTGCTTTGTCCTCGTCAAAAAAAAGGCCAGGATTGTGTAAGAGACTTATTTTTCTTTCTTTTAAATTTTTCACTGTTACGCTGTTTAAAAAAATAGCTGCAAGCGATATAAGGAAGCACAAAGGAGAGAAAAGCCACGAATTACCATAATTAAAGTAGCCAAACAAACGGCCAACAAAAGGTATCCAGCTGGGTAAATTAATAGCATTTAAAAAAGAAGAAACCATTTTCTTTAGTCCTAAGGTGTTTTTTTCTGTTAATTTCTTTAAAACTTCTTCAAGGCTTAAGCCGTCATCTTTATCAGTCAGTATTCCTTGACTCTTTAGTATAGAGCGGAATATTTCTTCTGACTTGTTACCAGATTTCTCCATTTCATGGGTAACTCCCAATATGTAAGCTTCATTAAGCACTTCACTGACATTCTTCGTTAATGGGTCGCCCCACTTTTTTTGTGCTTCTAACAGTTTATCTGCGGATTCTGACAACTGACGAAGGTACGAATCCACTAGTTCTCTAACCTGATTTCCATAATTTCTATTATTATCTGCCACGTTATTGTTTTTTTCTACTGTAGCAATCTGGTTGTTTATGTTTTCGTCGTGATCTGCGTTTTCTCCTTGACTAATTTGCTGAAGTATACCGTCTGACTTTGCTTTTCCACGAAGATTATTATTTGCACCAACTATGCATGAGCCCGTAAATCCGCACAAAACGCTTCCCAGTAAGAAAGAAGAGCTAAACTTTTTAAAAACCATAAAGAACCTCCAAAATTAAAATATAAAAAGTTTACATTTACATTTTAACATATATTTTGTGAATACGCAAGTTTATCTTAAAATATTTTGTTAATTAATAAAATTAAACAGATTAAACTTTTAATCTGTCATTTAATATCTTTAACTTTAATTAAATATGTAGAAGATATACTAAATTTAGTATATCAAAAAAGTGCTGTTCGTATTTTGTTCTGAATTTTTAATTAAAAAATCTTGCTTCGACTTTTTTAACTTGAAGAGTACGTTCGCTCCTTGCCTGCGTTGGAGATTGTTAAATACTAAAATAGTTCCTATACAACTAGCCTGTATTTTTGATTTATTCGCAGTTTTATATTTGTTTGCCTAATTTTTTAAAAATTTATGATTATCTTTTTGGTTTTTAGCCGTTTTATTTATTTTCTATTATGGTTTATGGACCTGATAACCGAAATAATGGCTGATCTTTTACATATACGATTTTAAAACTTTAAATACCTTTAAATTATATACTTTTCTGCATGCAATAGTTTTTTAGAAAATCCTATTTTTGCTTTTGCTTAAAGAGTTTTTATTAATTTTATTTTTTAGTTTTCACAGAAAAGAGAGTAGAGTAGCTTAGTTTTGAAAGCAACTCGGGACCATATTTACATGAACATTTTTACACGTCACAATCTCATCTCTTATTACAATAAGTGTTAGGTGTATACTCTGTCTTTTACTTTTTATTTCTTTTTTTAGCCTTATTTATAATATTTTCTTCTTTGTCTTCTTTTTCCAACCTGTCGAGTATTTCTTTTTTACCTTCGGCTTTTCCTCTGTCGTATTCGCTTTTTGCAACACCGCCAGTAGAATAATTTTGATAAATGTAATTTATAGTCGTAATTGCGGTTACAGCTGCCAGAAACGGGTATTGTCCGGCTAAGTCCAGTATTTGCTCGCTGGTCACTTTTAACACGGGAACAGCGTAATTTTTAAAACCTGCAGCCAGTGCGTTTGTAAGTCCTTCTGTGTAGGAATTTGATTGTGTTATTACTTTTAATGTGTACAGCCCTAAAGCGGCTTTGCCGGCGTCATACACTTTTTCTAGTCCACTGAAAATACTGCTTTTCCCTTTATTTGAATCGCCCTCTGATTTATTATACAACCAATCAGTTATAAAATTTGCCGAAGCTTGTTGTGCACCAACCGCTGCCGCGCTTGCTATCGTTCCTGCGAGCAGTGATCCTGCTTTCAATTTGTTTTTTGTGCTGCTCATATTTTAAATTCCTCCTTTTTACTCCCTATGGAATAGACTCCCAAGTCGATTAATACAAATTTTGAAATACAGTCTTATTAGCTTTTGTTAATAGACTTAAACTATAAACCTTTACTTGCAGGCTCAACCTAAACCTAAACTTTGAGTGTAGCCCATTTTAATATTACGCTTAATCTTGTATGTTCGCTTGTTTCAACAATGCTGTAGTTGTGATTAAAATAATCAATTTTTATTACATGGTTTTAAAAGGTATGAAAAATTAGTTAATTTTCTTTTATTCTTAAAGATGAGTTTGCACACCTAATTAGCGTTGATTTTTTTCTTTTTTGTCAGTTTTTTGTGATAACTCATAGCCTGAAATTATGCTTATTATCACTTGCTTTTAAAAATAGAAATATCTGTTTCCTTTTAATCACAACTTTGTTCTTTACCTATAAAGCATACTTACTATACTTTCATCTGTTGGTTATTTTTTGGATGCTCTTTTTTATAAAAAACTACTATGCTTAGCTACATTTTTTGAGTGTTGTTAAAAATAAATATTAGAATTTTACACTGATTTTTTATAATTAAATCTGATTTCAAAGTCTATTTAACTGAAGTGGCCTTTTAGATAATTAGCCCGGGTTAACATGCTTGATTCTTTATGGAGTGCGAGCACAGGGCGATTTAGGTAAGTTAATTAACTTTTATCTTTTTGCTTAAGTGCCTGTTGATTTTTATATGCTTCTGATCCTCTTTTTATGTAAACGGTACTACCGTCTTTTTGCCTGATCTTTTCCCATTCATGATTGTTATATTGTGCCTTTGCGTCTTTCGGTAATATTACAACTGTAGCAGAGTAAGTTGCTTTTCCAATAGGTAGCCATTTTCCTTCGACGGTTAAAGGCTCATCTGGAATTTTTACTGCTTTTTCGGTACCCAAAGAGTCATTTATTACTATAGCTCTTTCTTCCTCTATTTCTTCAATTTTAGATACTTTATAATCCGTGTCCTCTACTTTTATTGCAAAATCATTTTTCTTTTCGATTTTGTCTTTACTATTACTAGAAGATTCTACTATTTTTTCCTCTACCTCGGGGCCTTGTACTTTACCGCCTTCTTTAGAAAGTAACGACCGTAACCCCTTGGCAACCACCTCATTTGATTCTTTACGATTTGCGAGTTCCTGACTGTTAGCGTTAATTCCTAAGTTCATAGTTTGAGATAAATTTGGCAATGGAGAAGTGGCAAATCCTACACCGGTCGCAAGGCTAGCTATGGAAACCGTAGCTTCAGTTATCCCTAAAGCTATGCTGACTTTTTTGCCCTTCCATCGACTGGACATGTCTGACCCACCACTAGCCATACCGAGTTCGTCTTCCGAAAGCTCATTTGCGTTTTCGCTACGTTTCAAATAGTTGATGAATTCGTTTGTAGTAAACTCGAAGTGCATCTCTCTCGCGATGGGAATAATCTCTTTACTTATTATTCTTTGAGCATCTTCACCATTTTTTATCTTTTTCGCAGCTTTCTCGATTTTTTCTTTCGATAATTCATCATTTTTAGCTAACTTTACGAATTCTCCTATTTTATAGCTAATCAAACCTAACTTCACCTCCAGTAATAGGGAAGAAAGTTAAATCATATACTAAATTTCTAGCTTACAATTTTAATATATTTCCTTCCCTGTCATTTTTTCAAGCTAATTAAATTAACTATTTATAAATTTCTTCCGCAGTAGTCCACGCTTACTTGTTAATTATTATTTAAACTTTTCTCTAAGAGATCCTTGCTTATTTCTGGTTTATTTAGTGCGTAAAAAGCTTCCTTATTTCTTTCACGACGATTATAAAGGTCTACTATTTTTTTAGCTAAATTATTAATGCTTATTTTTGGCGTTTTCTCCTCTTCACTAGCTTCACCTTCTATTTCAAGGCTGGCTATCATCGCTTTACCGTTTGCTACCCCTCCATTTGCTTCGATTTTGTTTCCTTTACTATCTTTTAGTTCTGCAAGTACGCTTTTTTTAACAAAAACAGTAGCGTTGTCTAAGTAACCACCTGTGATAAGTCGGTTAAGCTTAATAAAACTGGCAGTCTCGTCTTTCAGCATGACCCATTCATCGTTGTCATCAAGTTTTGGTAATTTACTTTTGGCCGTAGTGTCTTGGTTAGCTCCCAGCATAATTACTATTCCAGGCACTTCCGTTTTTGCAGTTTGACTATTTTCTTCATTTTGTTCGTCTTCTTCATCTTCTTTAAAATCTATAGCTTGTTTTTCATCATTTGTTTTTACTGCAAAACCAATTTTTACATCATTTCCCTTCTCAAGTTTAATCTCTTTATCTAAAACTATACCTCTATATATTGCATGAACACTAGGCTTTTTTTGGGCTTCTTTTTCTAATAATTCTTCAACAGCGTTTATGTCTTTGATTTCCTTATCATCATTTAAACTTTTTAGTCCGTAAAGCTCATATATTTTTTCGTCATATTCCTTTCGTTCAAGTATGTTTTTTACAACATCATTCAAGTTAAATTCAGTTCCTTCGTCATTATGTACCATTATGGCGGCTGCTTTGTCTTTGCTAAGAGCTATTCCTTTCTTTACGAACACGGTGCAACCTTTAAGATTGCCACCACCAAACCAACTCTTATCTTTAACCATTTCCCAACTTTCTTTTCCGCCAGGTAAGTTTTCAGTGTTTATGTTTTTGTTGTTATCACCTTCTGCCAAAACTACTACAATATCCGGATCGTCTTTTTCTTCAAAAAGTTTTGTATTCAAATTAGCTACCAAGGCTATTTTTAGGTCGTTTTTTTTGTTTTGAGCTTCTGCATTATTGGCCACTTGTTGTGCTTCTGCCGCTTCATTGGCAGCCGGTTGCTCTGCTATTTTTGCTGTTAACACAAATTTTCCTTTATCTTTGTTTTCTTCATTTGACAAATCTAACGGAGTACCATCGTAGTTGTCAAAGAGGTTAAGGTATGCATCAGCCGCGGCCCGTAATTCGGCATTTTTAGACTTAATTTTTGCTGCTTTGTCGTTAATGCCTTTTATTTTTCCTGCTCCTAAGTTGTTGGCTATTTCTGTATCGCCGTTTTCATCCATTAATAACAGATCTGATACGTAAGCTTTTCCTATTTCTTTTCCATCAAAGCTACTGCCCTCTCTAACAAAAACAGTTTTGCCTCTTAAATACCCTTGACCAGATAGGCCAATATTAATTCTGAATCCGTCCGTCAGCGTAATCATTTTGTATTTTCCACCAAATAAGGTTCTGTTTTCAATAAACTGCTTTAAATTTTGGTCATTATCAGAGCCATCAAAGATTAGTATATCTGGTGCTTTAGCGTCCTTTGCTATTTGGACAAACATACTTGAATCAAATCTTGTGTCTTTAAAGTACACAAGTGTGCCTTTTTTTTCGTAATCCTTTTTACCTTTCGTTTTGCCTACCGTTTTTTCTTCTACTATATCAAGTACCTTGCTGTGCTCATTTGCGTTTATTTTAATTCCTTTTATCTGGCCTTTAATTTTGTTGCTGACTACTGTCTCCACTCCAGCCTGACCGCTTTTGATCCATCCTTTATCTAAAAGATTTAAGTCTATGGCACCTTCATAGAAATTGTTTAGGTTTTCGTCTAACACAATTAATATGCCATCTTTAACATTGTTAACTTTATACCCGACTTTTTTAGCTAAGCCTTTTAATGAATCTATTCCGTCCGCTCTAGACTTAGTTTCTTCTTCAGTTTCATTTTCTTTTTTGTCGAAAGTAATTAACATTGCTCCGAACTCTCTGTTTTCACCAAACGCTTTAAGGTTGTATGCAAATTGCATAAACTCTTCTTCTGATAGTCCTGGGTCTTTCATTACAAGTACTTTTTTGTTAACTTGAATTTTATTTACTGCTTGTTGGGCTTTATTTGTATCAACTTGTTGTTTTTCTGGTGCTTTATTTGTTTCGTCTTTTCCCTCCGTGATTTTAGTTTCGTTTAGTTGTTTCTCGTAATTAGCTGGCGTTACAGTTTTTTTATTGTCACCTTCCCCTTTCTTTTCAACCGAGATAACTTCCTCCAACGTGCTTAGTTTGTTACCCTTTATCCTATTCAGCGCAACTTGAGCATTTTTTTGTCTAGAAGCAACCATATCGCCAACAACTTTGTTTACAACAGCTTTGCCGTCTGCATCAACCGTTTTGCTTTTTAAAATTTCGTCAATTAAGCGTTTTAGCATATCATTTTTATATCTTGCGTAATTTATTACACCTTTATTAGTTAGCTCGTCGGTAAGGCTTGGCATAAGGTCATTTGCTTTTTCTTCAGCAACAAGATTAATTACCTCGTCGTAGCGCTTGTAATAGTCGTACTCGTTGTTCATAACATGTTTTCTAAGGGCATTAGCAGCAAAAGAGTAGTTGTTATATTCTTCGGATTCCTTGTTACTGGACTTATTTATTTCATCTAAATATTCTTTGCCGTATTTATTTACTAGATCTTTTTGTATTTTTTCAATTAGGTCGTTCCATTTTTTGTACTCCTTTTTTACTTCGTCAACTATCCAGCCGTCAAGTCTATTGTCTTTAGAATAATTTTTATATTCCTTTATATAGTTTTTTGCAATTTTTTCTATATTTAGAGGTACTTCACCTAACTTCGATCTTATATCTGGATTGCTAAGCATTGCTGTATCTATTTTTTTCTCTATACTTGCATAAACCTTACTTGCTATTGCGTCATCCACCAATTCTGCTACGTGGTCTACATACTTATTATTGATTCCCTTTCCCTTAGACGCCTCTTCTGATTGTACTCTTTCTTCTACATCTTCAATTATTTCATCTACGTTAATGCCATCGGGCAAGTAATTTATGTAACCCTTTACCTTTTCGTGTTTCTTTATTGTTGAGTTTAATTCCCTATCTTTTAACTGGTAATTACCGTCAGTAAATGTTAGCTCCTTACCTTTACCTTTCAAAATTGTCAAGTTTATAAGTGTACAAATTTCTTCTTTTGTTGCATTTTGCATTAAGTTAACTTTTGTGTCTACTAAAGTACCTTCATTATCAGTTATTAACACACATAACTGCTGTTGAGGTGCACCACCTTCACCTTGTGAACTAAGAAACTCTAATTTTAGTTCTAATACTCCAGAGCTCGATTCTACTTTATTGTTTTCTGGTAATCCCAGCTTTTGAATGAGGGCATTTACTACATCTTTGCTAACTTTTATTCCCTTTTTTGGAGTAGTAAAAAACATGCTCTGCTCATTTCCCTTTAGTCCATTCACAAATGCTAAAAGTTTTGCTACGTCTGAATTTTCCTCATGCGTTACTTTTTCAGATGTCGACAAATTGTCTAAAAGACGAAATACTTCGCTTTTATTTGCCTCTTCTTTTAACTTTTCTTCTTTCTCTTTTTTTAGCCTTTCTTCTTCCTCTCTCCTGATTCTCTCTTGTTCCTCTTTCTTGATCCTCTCCTCTTCCTCTCTCTTTAACCTTTCTTGTTCCTCTTTTTCTTTTCTTAACTTTTCTTCGTTCTTTTTCTTTAACTTTTCTTCTTCCTCTCTCCTGATTCTCTCTTGTTCCTCTTTCTTTAGCCTCTCTTCTTCCTCTTTCTTTAACCTTTCTTGTTCCTCTCTCTTGATTCTTTCTTCTTCCTCTTTTTCTTTTCTTAGCTTTTCTTCTTCCTCTTTTCTCTTTTTCTCTTTCTCCTCTTTCTTTAACTTTTCTTCTTCCAGCCTTTGATTTTCACCCTCATCCTCTTTTTCTACATCTTCAGTTATCACACTATTATTATAACTATTAACAAAAGTTTGACCTTTTATTCTTTTACCATCTTTAACGTCTTTTTTAGGAGATTTCTTATTGTCGTCTTTTGTTTTATTGATTTTTTTCTTAACGGAAGTTGTTTTTTCTTCTTTATTTTCGTCTCTTTCTTTTTTATCTTTATTCTCATCAGGTTTTTTTTCACCTATATTTACTTTCACGTCATTTGCATTTTTCACTTTTGTTTTGTTTGCTTCGTTATTACTTTCGCCTTTATTCTTTACCGAGAATTTGTCTCCCTCAAATATTAGTTCTTTGTTTTCATTTTTGTAAAATGTGGCATTAATGAGCTCACAAATCTCCTGGCCAGTTATACCTGCTTTCAAAGGCTTAGATAATACGACTTTCTTTTCTTTTCCTTCTCCTTGAGGTACATAAAACTTAAGGCGAACACCTTGCGTATTATCGTAGCTCTTGTTAGGTTCTATATTAAATCCTGCGAATATTATTTCATCGCTTGTTGTATCCCCGTCTACACTCTGAAAATCCTTTTTAGTAAGTACTTGTTTTACGCTTTCTTTGTCAATAACAAAGTTTCTGTTCTTAAGTATGTCTAAATCACTTTCTAATTTCTCATTAAAAAGGATTTTTCCAAACTTTCCGGCAGGTGAGTCGATTTCACGGTCTCCTTTTTCGTCAAAAAGTTTCGTGAGTTTTTCGTCCAGTGATACTGCTACTATTTCTTGGTCGTCTTTTTTATTCTCTAATTTTTGCTTGTTCTCTTTTTCTTTGTCCGTGTCCTTTTTATCTTCCTCTTTCTTTACATTTTCTTCGTTCTTTTTCTTGGATCTTTCTTCTTCCTCTCTTTCTTTTCTCAGCCTTTCCTTTTCTTCATTCTCTTTCTTGATTCTTTCTTGTTCCTCTTTCTTTAACCTTTCTTCATTGTTCTCCTCTTCTTTTTTTAGACCTTCAGCTGTTTTTTCCCACTTAGTGAGATACTTCTTTAATACATTATTATTAGATTTTTCTCTAATTTCAATTAGCTTCTTCAGTGCCTCAGGGCTTTTTTGTTTTCCTTTATCTAGCTCTCTTACTGTCTTGTCTTTTACATCCCCTTCTTTTTTCCCTCTATTCTGCTCTTCGATCTCTTTTAGTATTAGCGTATTTATATCTTCGATTTCTTTTTCACTTAAATTATCTTTCCCTAGGATTTTATTATTTTTTATATTCCTTTCTTTTATCTGTTTTTCTTTATTTCCTAGTTCTTCTGCATCTTTTATTAAATTTTGCTGTTTTTTTAGTGATGGTACCAGAACATCTAGGGCCATTTTAGCAGCGGCATCCACGTTTCCCGCTTTTACGGCATTAATGTAATCTTCAACGTTGTCCCCTAAAATTCGAGGCAAAGTTTTACCTAAAAAGTTTCTTAATTCTTCTGAAGAGATGCTCAAGCCTTGTCTCTCTAACTCGCTAGCACACCTCTTTTCAACCGATTCAAGTGTTTGATTTATTTTTTCCATCATTTTTATTTGTTTTTGCAATTGTGCCATTTCAGCAGCTTCCGAAGAATCTGCTCCACGTATCTTCGACCTTCTTCCACCATAGGCGCCACTACTACCGCCATACGAGCCACCACCGCCGTATGACCCACCGTATGATGGTCTACTACGGCCATATGATCCATACGGACTTCTAGGTCTCGAATATCCTTTTGAAGATAATCTACTCTTTAACTTAGATGACGTTCCTCCGTCGAAATCGCCCATACCGGACGAATATCTTTCTCCTGAAGAGCCACTACTTCCGCTACCTAATGGAGAGTCCAGATCATCTATTTTATCGAGATTGGTAACTTTGCTTGTTTTGTCTTTTAAGCCTGATTTTTTTGTAGAAATCTTTTTTGGTGTGCCGGCGTCTTTGCTCTGAACTATTGCGGTGTTGTTTTTTGCTGCTTTATTTTGCATCATATTACTTGCAACATTTATAGCTCCCGCACCTATCGAAAGTCCACCTGCACCAGCCACCAAATATTTACCAAATTTTCCACCACCAAATCTATCGCCTTCACCACCGCTTGCTTTACCTAAGTCATCATCTGAAAGTGGCGCGAGCCGTTCTCTTAAATACTCGTAAAAGTCTTCTTTGGAAAAGTTATACCCATTTTCTTTTGCTTTCTTCAGAGCCCTTTGCAGTAATTCTCTACCTTCATCGGAATCGCTCAATATTTGTTTACCCATAGCCCTTAAGGTTTCAGAACCTTTGCCATCATTCCTAAGAGTTTCCAAAAAAATTTCTATCGATTTTTTAACGTTATTATCCATAAATAAACCTCCAAACTATTAATAAAACATATTATTTTTTATAAAATAGCCACAGTACCCTTACTTTTTTACAATAGGGATTAAAAAAGTTGCTGAGTAGTTTTCTAATTAAATTATTCTTTTGGGTAGAAAGTCGCTGTCTAATTGTTTGTTTTGAAATCGAATGTCAGTATTAAGCATAGCGTAATATACTTTTATAATTTGTAGTAAATACTTACAAAATCACAGTAATTTCCAAACTTTTTGTTCTCACTACATTTGCTTTTTTTAAGCGGTAAAAACAAACGTTTATGTGTTTTTGCCTTATTTCTGCGGAGCTTGGCCAGTGGCGCCCATAGCTTGAGCAAACATAATTTGCATAAACATAACCTTTTCTTCATCCGAAGCTTTGTCCCTAAATTCCTTAAGCGACTCTATCGCCTTATTTTTATCTTCAGCTGTAACCTTCTGGCCACTCTTTTCTGCTTCAGCAAAAATATAGTCTTGTATATGTTCAGCAATGACCTTTCCACTTTTATCTTTAAGTGGACCGTTATTTATAACAGTATCTAAAAAGCTATTTGCATAATCTACCTGTTCCTTTGTAATCTTCGGCATGGTCTGCTGTTGCGGCCCTGCTGCTGGCTTAGCTTCTTTTTTGTCTTCTTTATTTTCCACTTTATTCTCCACCTTATTCTCTTTTTTTTGATCTTTTTCAGACGGCGCTTTTTTCAGAGTATCTTTGAGGTTATCGCTGGTTTTGTTTGACTGCTGAGCGGGAGTCTGCTTGTTTTCTTCTGGGCGCAAACCATCGTTTGCTACGGCAGCCTCGGTCTCCTGTGCGTTTACTGTACCATTTTTGTTATTGTCTACAGTTTGAACCTGAGCAGCCTGGGGTTTATTCATGTTTTGTATCTGCTTAAAAGCAAACATTCCCCCTCCACCAAGGACGGCTCCTCCGGCTACCACCGCCATTATTTTTTTGCCGTTCCCACTACCTGATGGTTTCGCATCTGTACTTTTGGATCCGTCTCCGCCGCTAACTGAGCCTAAATTTTCTTTGCTAATTGCCTTAGTTGCTTCGTTTATGTAATCCAAAAATTCTTTTTCTGTAAAATTGAATCCTCTTTCCCTGGCGACGGGAAGGATGTCGTTTTTTATGACCTCCTCGTCGTTGCCGGTTTTACCTAACTTTGAATCTACTTTGCTAACTAGATCCTGTAAGCCCTTATCTTTCTTTACTAAATTTAAAAATCCTTCTACACTATTCATAAATTATCTCCTTTATTTCAATTTTATTATTTCACTCCTCTATTTTATCAATAAATATATAAAATTGCAACAATTTTCTACTCTACGTCCTCTGCTCCACCTGTTGCAGTGCCTTTAGCGCCTGCTTCCGGCCCATTGGATTGAGAACTTATTTGTTCAGTTAAAAGGTCTAAATTTAAGTTATTAAGTTTCCCAGATTGTTCTAAAATTTGATCATTTTCCTTTTTTACACCAATAAGGGCCTTCAAGTTGTTAGCTACTTTGTTTTTTGTGAGACCCGCTGCAGCTGTATTCTGCTTTACAAAGACTGTAGAACCTTTCAAGTAGTCCCCTAAGGTTAATCTCTCAGTTTCTGCATTTTGCCATTCGTTACCTAATTGAAGTTTGTTTCTGTAGTAATCAAAGGCGTTGTCACTATAGTCTGTCCCGTCACCTTTTATAACTATGATGTCGACTTCATCGGGTATTTTTAAATTGGCATATTTCCCTGAGTCCTCTCCAACTAACTTATTTACCCATTTTGAAGTATTGTTACCGTTTTTATCTTTTATGTAATTGTAATAACTGTCGCTACTTCTGCCTTTTTTTACTGTCGCAAAGAATGCCACCTTGTGGGGACTAGTGCCATTTTTTACATCTTCCGCATCAAAAACAACGTATGGCTGTCCTTCTTGGGTTACGTCATCTTTGTTGTTGATGTTGTTGTTTTCATTTTCTTGTTCACCGTTTTCTCTATTCTTAATGTCTGCATCTTTTAGATTTTCGGAGTTTTTCACAATATCTTCATTATTTTTGTCCACATTAATGTTAATTTGTTCATCGATTACGTTGTCTACTTTTTCACGTTCAGGGTTATTCTCATTGCTTAAGTTTTTCCCAAATCCCATTTTTTCCATATTATCGCTAATATCTACTAAATCTTCATCTTTTACACCACCCAAATTTGTAACGCTGCTTTTGTTGTCCGCATTAAGCCCTTTAATGGTTCTACTTTTACCTTTAGAAGCGTAGTCGTCTTTGTATTTTGCCACAGTAGGTAGTTTTTCTAATTTTTCAAAATTTTCTTCGTTATTTTTATTAATTGAGGTGTTAGCTTGATCTACTCCATTTCCTTGAAACAATGTTTGTACTTCATCTCTTGGATCATCACCTAAGTCCATTCGGTATAAAGTGAAAAGTGTTCCTGCTTGGTTGATACTATTAGACCCAACACCAGAGTCTAGGTTATTGATGTCAATATTTTTCTCAGCTTTATTGCCGTTTCTCTTATCACTTTGACTTTGGTTGTTGAGCTCACTGTCGTTATTATTCTCTTTACTTTCCTTGTCGTCATCGTCTTTTTTCTCTTTTCCGGTATTTATTTCTTCTATAATTTTATATTTATTGTCTTTGTCTCCACCTTCATCTGTTGAGGTGTTTTTGTCTTCCATATTTTTCTGTATCTTTTCAGTTATCGCGTCTAAATTTAAATCATTTATTTTAGAATCGTAATGTTCTTCAAAATTTTCACTTGGCAATCCTACTTTGGCAACTAAATCGTTAGCTACTTTGTTTTTCGTAAGCTGTACTTCATTTTTTCTCGGTTTCACAAAGACTGTAGAACCTTTCAAGTAATTAAGTACGGTACCCCCTTCAGTTTCTGCATTTTTCCATTCACCACTTAAGCCGAGTTTTTCTTTGTAATAACCAAAGGCGTTGTCACTATAGTCTGTCCCGTCACCTTGTATAACTATTATGTCAACTTCTTCGGGTATTTTTAAATTGTTATATTTCCCTGAGTCCTCTCCAACTAACTTATTTACCCATTTTGAAGTTTTTTTACCATCTTTATCTTTTATGTAATTGTAATAATCTTTGCTACTGTTTGCTCGTACTGTCGCAAAGAACGCCACCCTGTGAAGACCAGTTTTATTTTTTACATCTTCCGCATTAAAAACAACATATGGCTGTTTTTCTTGGGTTACGTCAACTTTGTCGTCGTTATTATTTGTTTCGATAGTATAATTTCCACCAATACTGTTGTCGTCTTCCTTTTCTTTAAATTCATTGGATTTTTCCGTGTCTTTGTTATTGATATTCTTAGAACTTTGTGAGTTAACTATTTTCGCATTATTGTTAATATTTTTTAAACTTTCATCGTTTAACTCATTCAAATTTTCAACGTTTTTACTATCTCCCACTTTGATGTTTTCTTTTTGGATATTATTGTTTCTGGCTAATTCATTATCATCATAATTTTCTTTTTCTTCATTGTTGCTTTTCATTTTTTCATCTTTGTCCTTAGTGTCATTGTCCTCTTTAAGCATCTCGTTTAGCGCAATTTCTTTTTCGTTTTGTTTTTCTTCGTTATTTTTTTCTGGGTCTTCGACATTTTCTTCGTTTTTTGTTGATGATATTTCCTTTTCTTCAATTATCTCATTTATATTGTTGTCTGATTTTTTATCATCTTTCTTTTCTTCGATTTTTGTTTCGTCTATCGACTTATTGTTGTTTTCATATTTTTTTCTATTTTCATCTTCTTTTTTGATCTCCTGTTCATTGCTGGCGTTTATCTCTTCATTCTTTACTTTATTTTCAATTTTGTTTTCATTTAAGATTTCTGCCAACTCTAAACTCTTCTCGCTAGTGTTAAGGTTCTCCTCTTTTAAAATTTCATCGTCCATTTCCCCACTTTGTTGCGCTTTTTCACGTTCTTTAATTTTTTCTTTTTTGCCCAGGGCTTCATTTTTGTTTCTAATTAATTTTTGCCCAAACTGGGCTATTCCCCTAGCAGCTTTACTTGTGCCGCCTTTTATTTTTCCTTTCATACTGTTTATAGAGTCGTCTATATTAAATTCTTTTTTTACAAGATCAATCTTGTCTTCCTCTTTGGCAGTTTTGCTCAATTTATTGTTTAATTCTTTGACTTTTTCATCTGTAACTTGTTCCTGCAAGCTTTTAGTCAGTTTAATTTTTTCATCTTCTGAAAGTTCCTGCCCACTTTTTACAACTGCCTGATTGATTAACGCTTTCACTTTATTAGCATCTAGCACTACAGATTTGTCTGTTTCGGCTTTTTTTTCTTGATTTTTACCAATACTACCTACTTTTTTGTTTTCATCATCGTTAAATACTTTTTTACTTGGTTTTTTCTTTTTAATTATATGAACATTGCTTTCTTCTTTTTCTTTATTTTCTTGTACATCGTTTTTCTTTTCTGCAATCTCGTCAGTGTGTGTTTCTTCCGTTATCTCTTTTAGAGTGTCGTCTATGTATTTACCACAGTCTACATTTTTTTCTATATATTTCCAAATAAATTCTTTCATTTTCTGTTCAGATAGTTCCTTTTTTTCATGCAAATGTTGTAACGATCCAATTGCCACATTATTTCTTTCTGCAAGGAATACTTTATTTGCAATGTACAATTCTACAACATCAAACAGAACCTGATTATTAAATAACTTAGTCAAATCAGGACGTTTATTATAACTATCACCTTTAATAGTTTTATCGACAAAATTTTTAAAAGCGTCAAGTGGAATTTGATACGATGAATTTTGACCCAACTTAACTACTGCCGTGTTTTCAAGAATTTTTTTGTTATTTTCTTTATAAAAATTAGCAATAATTTCAAAAATTTGTTCTTCGCTTTTTAAACTAGTCTTTTCTTCGTTACTTGACTTAGTATTGCCACCTTTAATCTTGTTTTCATTATTCGCTTCTTTTTCCGTACTTTTTTTGCTGTTTAAATCAATATTTTTCTCATTTTTATTATCTGTGTTGTTATTGTTGACAATTTCATTTTTATCTTTTAGTAGACCAGCATCAGAATCATTTAAGTTAACTTCATTGTTAACAATTTTATTATCTTCTGCATTCCTTTTTTTCTCATTTTCGTCATTTTTTATGCTTTTAATTTTTCCAAGGCCAAGTTTAATTTCTCCTTTTTTTTCGTTTTTATTTAATACCTTTTTTTCTTCTTCGTTTTTGTTTATATCTCCGCTATTTAAATTTTTCACAAGGTTAAGGTTATTGTTGTTGTCGTTTCTATTAATATCGTTTTCTTTTGTACTTACGTCATTTACTGTAGTTTTTATACCTTGTCTTTGACCTTCCTCGTTGGTCAGCATTAGCAGATTACTTTTTTCTTTGAATGCGTGAGACGAAGAATTGGCGTCAATTGCAACACGGATAATGTTCTCAGGCACTATATTAAATTTATCGGTTGCGAGTTTAACAAACTTAGTATAGTTTTTTAAAGTGGCAGGGTTAAAGGCTTTTTCCATCATTAAGTCATGATAAATAGCCTGCAACTGTTCTGGTGTAATGTTTTTTATCACACATAGTTCATTCTTTTTGTTGTCGGGGCTAATAACCACGTGGTTTAAAGTTTTATTTTCCTCTTTTGTCTTAATAATGTTTACTGTGGTACCTTCAAATTCTTTTGGAAGATTTACTGTATTGATGCTTTCGACAGTTGCGTTTTTGTTGCCTAAAAATTCTTGGATGCCCTCTCGTTGTTTTGTAGACAATTCTATGATTTCTTCATTTTCGACTTTACTTTCTTCTTCTTTTTCAGTATTCTCGTTTTGATTATCATCGACTTCATTATTTTTCTTGTTTTCTTCACTGTCTTTCTTGTCGTCCTCTTCTTTTTTTAGTTTATTGCTTACGTTTTCATTGCTATCTGATTTTTTATCTTCTTCGATAATCTCGATTTCTTTTTTTTCGTTGTCTTCTTTCGTTGTTGTGTGAAAGCCTCCTTTTTCCTTGTTGTATTCTAATTTTTGTTTTACGTTTTTCAGTATCACATTGTTTACAAAGTTGAGAATTTTCTCACTTTCAGCTTTATAGTTCAAATAATCTGTATAAATTGTAGTACTATCTTCTTCATCTTCAATTTTTAAATCAAAAGTGAGATAGGTACCTGGTACTAACTTTACGTGTATTTCTTTAACTTTTCCAGGTTGAATTTTTTTAAGTCTTTTTTGACTATTTTCATCGACTATGCTCTTTAGATTCTCAAAGTTAATAATTTCCGTAACATTTACTTCATCAAAAAGTTTACCATTCCCCTCACCTTGATGTAAATACTTATGAAATTCGCTTTTTGAATCAGTATGATCTCCTTGGTTAAAAAGTTCTTTTATCAATTTTACACATTCATTTTCATTTTCATTTTCTTTATCTTGGTTTTCGTTTTCTTTTCCTTTTTCATTCTTATTTTCTTTATTTAATTCTTCTTCCTTAATATTATCTTTACCTGTTTCCACTTCCTTTACCATATTTTCCCCATTTTCCCCACTTTGCTCGATTATTTCTGCCTCATCATCTTCATCCTCGTTACTCTTGTCGTATTCTTCTTTGGCTTTTTTCAACTCGTTTTCTATATCGAAATATTCGATTACAGCATTTTCCAGGTCTTCAAACGTAACATTGTCACCCTTATTCTCTAACTTCTTTTTTATTGCTGAAACGTCTTCTTCTGTAACATTTTTTTGCAAATTACCTAAAAATCCCTGGTCGTAAACGACTTCACAATAGAGTTCTCTATTACCATCAAAAAACTTCATACTTAAATCATCTGAATTATCATATAAAACGTCCGTAATAGCCTTTTTTATACTTTCTTCGTTCACTTTTATTTTCTTTTCTTCTTCGTTGTTATCCGTGTTTTCTTCCTTAACTACGATGCCTTTCTCTGACATATTTTCATTGCTTTCGTTTGCATATAAATCAATGTCATTTTCTTCTTCTTTCATACTTTCTATTTCATTTAATTCATTGCCACTTTCTTTTAATTCTTCTTCAATATTTTTCTCAATTAATTTTTTGTCCTTTTTCTTAATATTTTTTTGTACGCTTTTCTTTTTTCCGTCAGATTTGCCTTTAATTTTTTTATTTTCTATTCCTTCTGATTCATAGTCATTCCCATCATCTTTTTTTTCACCTGATTTAACGGTCTGTTTTTCTGCTTCTTTGTTTATATTTTCCGCTTTAATTTCTTCGTTCATATTTACATCTATAATGTCATCTTGATCTATACTATGGTAAGTAGGAAGTCCTTTTATATATTTATCTAAATTTTCGTATTTAGCTAGGTGATTTAAAGCCTTTTTGCCGGTCAACTCATCTAAAATTATTTTTGAGTTTTCAGGTGTTATATTTTTAACTATCCAAGTTTTATCTCCTCCCTTTTTGTAACTAATAGCCAAGTGGTTTAGAGCCTGATTTTCATTACCTTTTGATTCAAAAACCGTTATGATGATGTTGTCATTTTCTTTAGTTTGATCTATGGAAACTTTGCCTTCTATGTTTTCAGTAAGATTGTAGGTTAGCGTTTTGCCGTGTTTCAATACTTTTTCATATTTTTCAACTTCTTTCTTTACGGCATTTTCTAACTTTTCATAAACAGTTTTCTTCCAGTCTCCGGCTTTTTGTATAGTGTTTAAGTCTATTTTTTCCTTCAAACTATCAACGTCTATATATTGCATACAATCGTTAACATTTTCGCTGGATACCTTGTCTTTTCCTAACTTTTCTTCCAGTATGCTTCTTACGATTTCCTTTACTGACATATGCGTTAAAGCATTGTTTATGTACGCTTCCATCGCCTGGTTTGCTTCTGACAGGTTCTTCAAAATAGAGGTAATTTTCTCTCTAAAAACTTTTATATATTCGTTTTCTGATTTTTCGAATTTTTTGGCTAAAACTTGCTCTATTCCATTTTCTAAATCCTTGTACCCGGCTATATCACTATCTTTTATATCACCCCAGCTCATAAGCGATCGAAAACTATCACTTATAGTCTTATCGTTTGCTATTTGGGTTAACTGTTCGTTATTCAATGATGTATCTAATTTTAGATCTTTTGCTATTTCTTTTAGAACATTCTTGAAAATATAGTCTGAATTGCCGTGAGTGACGCTCAATTTTTTCTTTTTTGCGTTCGAGCTTTTAATTTCATCTTCTTCTTGCATATCACTCAACTTGTTTTGATATTCAGCATTTGTGACTATTGCATATTCACCACCGCTAAATACCAATTTTTGGTTGCCATTTTTCAGCATGGTCAAGTCAATGAATTTGCAAATGTCAAGCGCTTTTGTTCCTTCGCACAAATTTGTTGTATATAGTTCCCCATTATGTAACGGTTGGCTATCACTGCCATACAGTTTAAAGCCAAATTTAACTTGACTTGCACCATTGCCATTAACGGACATTTCTATTTTGGCTACTTTGTCGGATTTTATATTTCTTATTTGATTTGGATTTAGTATATCTTTAATATCATCAAATTTAATAGAACCAGTAACATCTGTTTCTATTTTCAGAATATCAGCTCCACCCTCGTCAGAGGAAAATTTACCGAATGCTTTAACGTCGCTGTCTAAATCAGTGTGAACAGAATCTTTAAAAATCTTTTTAGTCAAATCCCTAATTTCTTCTTGATTTTGTTGTTCTTGTGATTCGTCACCTTCCAATAAAAAGGCCTTTTCTTCCAATTCCTCATCCATACTAACATTTTGCTTTCTATTTTGGAAGAGACTTTTCACTGTTTCACTTATTTTTCCAGGAGCACTTATTACAGTGTTACCTAAGCCTTTTATTCCGCTCCAAGTCCCCCTAGCTGCGCGACCGTACCAGCTAGATCCACTTTCTTCTTCACCGTTGTTAAAGTCTTTTGAACTTATTGATCCGTACCTATCACTATCTTTATTTTTTTGAAAACTTTTTCCTGATGAATTACGCTTATTAATAATTTCATCAAGTTTTTCTTTGTTCAGGGCTTCCTTTCTTCCTCCTATAGTGTGTTTTCTAATGGCTCTAGGGTCTTTTATTTCTCCATTGTAGTTATCTTCTTCTGCAATTTGTTCAGCTGAAAAAGTATTTTTATCGTCGTCATCTTTCTTGCCGTTGTTGTTTACACTTTGTCTAACTTTATTTTTATTGGTTTTACCTTTTATTTTTTTATTGTTGCCACCTTTATCGCTGTTTTCTACTATTTGGCTAACTGAAACTTTACTACCTGAACTATTTTTTGCTGTTTCCGTTGAGCTGAACAGATTAGTGATTGGTGATACAACAATTGAAGCAACTGTACCCAGTGTTCCGATAATTTTTCCGCCGGTAGAAAAAGCAGCCGACCCGATAGCTGAACCCCAAGCAAGGGGGTTAAGCCAACCAAAACCACCTCCGCTAGCGCTTTCCAAGGCATCATCTGAAAGTTCGTTGCTTTTTTCTTTAAAGTATTCCAAAAATTCTTCCTTTGTTATGTTGTAACCTTTTTCTTTGGCCAAAAAGATTATTTCATCAAAGAAGTCATCTGCCGCACTCTTAGCACTTTCTACATTTTTAGCGTTCGCTATGCTTTGTGCTACAGATTGAAATCGTTTTTTTGTTTCTTCGCCGCTATTGTCTACTTCTTTTAAAAAATTGTTTATTTTATTCATATTTTGCATAATAAACTCCTATGCTTCTTTAAATTTATGTACAACTAGACGTAGCTACTTAAGCACCTGTGCTGGTACCAAAATGCTCTTAATCAATTTAGGTATTTTTTTATTCCAAGTCCTAATCACTACTACCAAGAGCATCACTAAGTTTAAGATCATAATCATCATCTTTGTTTTTGTTTTGTTCGTTTTGGTTTTCGTTGTTTTCGTTGGTTTCTTCTTTGTTTTCGTTGTTTTCTTTGTTTTCTTTGTTTTCTTTGTTTTCGTTGTTTTCTTTGTTTTCTTTGTTTTCGTTGTTTTCGTTGTTTTCTTCGTATTGGGTTTGGCTTACTGGTTTTTTAGTTTCTCCGGGGGTTTCTCCTTTGTCTTGTTTGTTTTCTTCTTGTTCTTGGTTGTTTTTGCTTTGTAGTTCGTTATTGTTTTCTATTTTTCCGTTATTGTCGTTGTTTTTTTCACTATTAATAGAAAGATCTTTAGTTTCAAACTTATTGTCTCCTTTGTTTTCTGAATCTTCCAAGTTGTTCTTATTGAGGTTTTCTTCTTCCTTGACGTTGCTGTTTTGGTCTTCATGTATTTCAATCTTGTTTCCTTCTTCATGGCTTTCTTCTTGTTCTTGGTTGTCTCCATTTAATATACCAACGAGCTTATAACCGTCGCTTTCACTATACTGTAGTTTTTGCGCACTATCTTTTAGTATTACTTCATTTATGAAGTCACAAATATCATCGCTTTCAGCGTCATCGTCAATATAGTTCGTATACAACTGAATTAAACCTTCATCGTCAATAAAGTTCGTAGTCAACACAGTTTTATCTTCATCTTTTACTGATACACAAAATGTAATATATCCGCTTTCATCTAATTCCAAAGTTATTTTTTTAATTTCTTTACTTTTCAATTCATTTAGTGTTTCCTTAGAATCTTCATCCACCAGATTTTCTAAATCTTCAATACCGTTGGTAATTTCTACTTCTTTAAAAATATCACTGTCTTCTTGTACACTTCCTAAAAACTTACTAAAACCCGTTTCACCTTCATTCTCTTGGGTAAAAAGTTTTCCACCTATGTCTTTTATTAAGTTGGTGCTTTCTTCTTGGCTTTGGTCTTGTTCTGCGACGATTTTGTTTTGGTTTTCTGAGCCTTTAGTTTCTTCTGTGGTTCCTTTGTTTTCTACTCCTTCGATAACGTTTATTTTAATTTCTCCATTTTCTCCGTTTTGGATTGTGTCGCTGTTTTCTTTGTTTAGGGTTTCTCCGTTTTCGTTGGTTTCTTTGTTTTCTAGGCCTTCTTCGTCTTTGTTTATGACGATTTCGTTTACGTCGCTTTCGTTGTTTTCTTCGTTTTTGCTTATGACGATTACGTTTTTTTCTTCGTTGTTTTCGTTTTTGATTTTGTAGTCTTCCCCATTTTCTTCTATCAAGCTGGAAAGATTAATATCTTCAAAACTATTTTCGTTGTTTTGGTCTTCTTTTTGTTCGATTTTGTCCTTTTCTTTGTTTTCTTCGATTTTGTTTATGACGATTTCGTCTACGCCGTTTTCGTTGTTTTCGTTGTCTTCGTTTTGGTTTTCTTCGTTTTCTTGATTTTTCTCTTTGTCTTCCTTTACTTCTGCGTTTGAGTTGTTCTCTTCAATTTTGTTTATGCCGATTTCGTTGTTTTCTTCGTTGTTTTCGTTGTTTAATTCTTGGTTTTGCTCTTGGGCTACTTCGTTGTTATTTTTAATTTCACTTTCTAGAAGAGGGTAACCATCCTCGTTATTAAGTAGATTATTGGCATCAACAGTAACTTGTACTACTTGATCGGATGCTAAATAGGCATTTTCCACAGCTTGATCAAGGTTTCCTACTTTTTCAATAGCATCCATTGCATCCTTCATCTGCTTATCGGTTAAATTAATGAACATAATCGCCTTATTATTTTCAGCTCCCTGGGGACTTAGCAAAACATGGTATAGATTGCTTCCATCGTATTTTGAATCTATTAACGTACCATTAAATCCTGGGATATCAAATTTTTGTACGGTGTCTAAGTTCATATCTCCTTTTATTCCTAATTCATTTAAGGAGCTATTTGTCAAACCACTATTCATACTATTGCTAACCAGTTCTACTGAAACTTGGCTATTATTGCTTTCCTCAACTTTTTCCTCACTTACATTTTTTTCGTTTTCATTTTGGTCTTCGTTTTGTTCTTCGTTGTTATCAATTTTGTCTTGTTTAATTTTAAGCTCTTTGTCTTTATTTTCTAAGTTGTCCACATTGAGGTTTCTTTTTTCCTTGGTGTCGTTGTTTTCTTTGTTTTGTTCAATGTTTTCCTGAATGTTGGTTTGTTCATTGCCTTTGATTTGTTCGTTTTTATTGACTTCTATATGGGCTTCTACTTTATTTATATTTTGATTTTCTTGTTTACTCGTCTTCTCCTCTGCCTCTTTAATAAGATTATCAATTTCTGTTTTATAATCTGTAGCCAATTTATTAGTAACAATATTGTTTAATGCACTCTTTCTGTCTTTAACGCAGACTAAGTTATCCGCTTGGTCAACACATGCTTCCCTGAGTTCTTGCCCTTTTTCGTTAAAAATTTTTGAAGCTAAACTTTTTTTTGCTTCAGTATTTAATACTGATTTTTCTGTTAATTTATTGATATATGCTGTTATACGATCTTTGATATTAATTTTTCCGTTTCTTATTCTATTTACTTTTTCGACTCTTTTATCTATTTCTTGGTCCATTTTTTTAGATTCTTCCTCGAATTCAGTATTACCAACTAATTTATATTTATCACCATTGTATACCAGCTTTTTTTCTTTATTTTTTAAAAGTGTTTCATTAATAAACCCGCAAATATCTCTAGCGTTTTTGTTCCACTGCGCTTTAAATGTAACCAAATATGAATTGCCCTGTTCTGTGTTTAATGTAAAACTAAAACTAGTGTGCAAACTGTCGACCACCATGGTGATCTGCCCTATCGTTTCGTTGCCTGCCGGTTGTTTTCCATTTTCCCAATCTCCATCTATTAAATCTTTCAGTGTAATTCTGTCGGTGACGTTAGCAGCATATTTAATTACTGAATCATTAGTTTTATTCGAACAAAAATCCCAAAAACCTTCAAGATCTGTACCAAACTGGACTTTTTTTGTTTGGCTGCCTTTCGCAGCTAAAAAGTTGGTCACAAATTTATGTAATTCTTCGTTATAACCAAATAACTCTTGTAATGATCCATCATTATTTTCGTATGATTCCGTTTTTTTCATATCCTTAGCTTCTTGTTCCGTACCAAATCGATAATTTCCTTCAGAAAATACCAGTTTATTTTCATTCTGCTTTAGCATTGTTTCGTTCAAAAATTTGCATATGTCTGTTGCTTCGGCATCCGCTTTTATTTTATCTGAGTACAGGTCGCTCAAGATACTTTTTCCGCTTTCGTTATACAAATTAAATCCAAAGCTTATGCCATCAGCTGCCTTACTACCCCAGCTAGTAAACATTTTAATTTCTTTTATATCTGACGTATTGATACCATCCAACTTCTTAAGACTTGCTTTATTGAGCAGGCTTTTTACATCTTCAAAGCTAATCTCAACTTTTGTCTCACTTGAGAAAGTGAATTCTTTTCCACTTTCGTTAATAGCAAACTCATAAAATTTTGCGATGTTAGAACCATCTTTTATTTTACCTTTATTTTCAGAAAGAACTCTTTTTGCTAGAGCCGAAAGTCTAGTCATTTTGTTTTCGTTGTTTTGGTCTTGTTCGTTGTTTTCTTCGTTTTGTTCTTTAATTAAAATATTGTAATTTTGTTCGTTATTCTCATTATTTAGTTCATTTTTATTTTCATTTTTTTCTATGTTTTCTTGGATTTCTTGGTTTTCGTTTATTTTTTCTTCGTTTAGGTTGTTTTCTACTTGTTTGTTGACTCGGTTTTCTTTATTATTTTCTTCGTTTTTTTCTTCTTTGTTTTCTTCGTTGACTTGAATATTATTTTCTTTGTTTTCCTGGTTTTCCTTATTTTCTTCGTCGTTATTTTCTACAATTTGTTCTTCTTTCACATCTTCCTTTTTTACTTCTTCTTTCTTTTCATCCTTATTTTCTGCTTTTTGTTCTTCATTCTTAATCTTATCTTTTACCTCTTCCTTTTTTACTTCCACTTTGTTTTCATTATTTTCGTTGTTTACCACGTTTTCTTTTGCTTCCACATTTTTATTTTCTTGATGATTCTCATCAAACAGTCCCATTATTTTTTGGGGAATCTTCTTTATTTTGTTTACTACGTTTCTCCAAAAACCTCCTTTTCTCTTTTGTGTACCAATGTCTTCCTCAGTTTGCATCTCTTCCGTGGTGGCCGCTGCGCCTTCTTGTGAACTAACCGCATCTTTTTCTGACTCACTTGCTGCTTCCGTTTCTTCCGCTTCGGTATTTTGTTCTTCCACAACGTCATAAGTGTCTTCTTGCTCATCTTCATCTTTATCTAATTGACTCAAATTTATGCCTTTATTTTGATTATAGTCTACGGTTTGTACTAATGCTGGTCTGTTGGACTCGCTTTGTATTCTATTAGCAACGTGGTTAACAACCATCGCTCCGCCAGCGCCACCTGCAACTATTCCAGCGCCCACAGCTAACTGTCCTAAAATTCCTCCACCAAGTCCCCCACTTGCTCCTGCTAAATCTTCGTCTGATAGCTCTTTGGCCTTCTTTTCAAAGAACTCTAAAAATTCCTCTTTCGTTATGTTGTAGCCTTTTTCTTTGGCAAAAGAGGTTATCTCGTTAAAAAAGTTTTCTGCGGCACTTTTTGCATCTTCTTCATTTTTAGCTTGAGCCATTTCATCGGCAATTTTTTGGAATCTCTCTCTGATATCCTCTCCGCTTTCTTCAATGCTTTTAAAAAAATCTAGTATTTTCTCATTTTTATTTTCCATAAGGTCCCCCTTCCTATAAAAAACAACTTAAATTTTGAACTTTTGTTGCTTATTTAATTTAGAAATTGCTTAAGTTTTTGGTCATTTGAAAGAACATCGTTTAAAAAAATTTAGCTAATTTATTCTTGAGTACATTTGTGTTTAGTGTATAATAACATATTTTTTCAAAAAAGTAAATAGTTTTTATTTTAAATACATTATTTTGCAAACATATACACTTAACCTTTGCTAAAAAACTTACGTATAGCAAAGTTTGCGTTAATGATCTGACTTTGCAAATTTTAAAAACAAGGGTGCACTTATAGTTATGTATAAATTTAAAATTTAGTAAAATATACTCTCAAAATTATTAGTAAGTGATAGAAATTTTTATACTTCATCGTAGTAAAATATTTTTTATATAATTTTTAGAAGAAAAGTCCCAAATAAGAAACCAAATACATTTGCAATAATGGCAGCAAACAAAACTTTTTTACTGACCTTAAGTTTGCTACTGGCTAAATAGACAGTTAATATATAGAATGTGGTTTCTGTAGACCCCATTATTACACTAGCAGCCTTGCCGATGAATGAATCCGGACCAAAGTCTTTAAAGATTGAGTCTAGTAAAGCTAGTGAGCTGCTGCCAGAAAGCGGTTTTATCAGCATTATTGGAATAAGTTCTTTTGGTATGTTAAAAACGTTAGTTAAAGGACTCAATAGTTGTATAAACAAGTCCATAGCTCCTGAGGATTTGAACATAGCTATCGAGGTTAACAAAGCAACCACTGTCGGTGCAATCGAGAAAGTTGTTAGTAAACCTTCTTTCGCACCTTTAGTGAAGTCGTCAAAGATGGATCTTTTTTTTAAAAGGCCCGAGAGTATTATTAACAGTACTGCAAATAGTGTAATATAAGAGGCTAAAGAGTTCATAAAATTTTTTTGCGTTTTATTTTTTAGTAATATTTTTGTTTGGTGCTAATATTTATGCTATCGAGTTAAAAGAAATGCGGCACGAACAAGTAAGTGTATTTTTAAGAATACACCGGAATATGCAATGAATTATTCGTCTGTATTTTATACTATGCACTCTAACACAAAGCTTTTCATAATAAAACGGTATTCTATAAAAGTGTATAAGTTGACACGCGATAAAAAACTTAAAAGTAGTTAAGTTTAATGCTTCTTAAAACAAATTCTAAACTACTCAGAAACCCCGATTTGCTATTTTTATTGTGCAGTTAAATTATTATTCTAAGATTTTCATTTGCCATGTTTAACCCTTTTCCCTCTTTCTTAATTAAATCTAAAATACAACTCTTCTATCTGTTATAATTCATTAGGATAGTGAACACGGTTTAATAATTTTGTTTACTTGTTATTTACTCTTTACCACACTTTTCGATCGAGTTAATAATTTACGGACAAAGTTTGTACAAAGATTACCAGTATTGATAGCAAGCAGACCCACAACTGTGGATGTAAGCGAGACGATCCAGATAATTGGAAGGATACCAAAAGGTGAAGCAGAACCATATTTCTGCCGTAAAGACATAAGTAAACTGGGCATAAGTTGTATGCTAGCGATGCTCAGTATTATAAATGTATTTACAACTCTATACTTTTCTTTTTGGTCTATATTAGATTTTTCTACATTTTTAATTGTAGATATTGCAAATGGCGTAGCAGCGTTGCTGAGTCCTAAAAAATTAGCTGAAAGTGTTAGACAAACGGAATTTTTTACGGTTTCATTTTTACAAATGCTCGGAAACAGTAAGTTTATCAACGGCTTTAAAAATTTACCGATTAAATTTGTAACTTTACTTTCTTGGGCAATTTTTAGGATCCCTGTCCAGACTGCCATGATTCCAGCAATTGAGATCAAGAAATCTATACTGGTTTTTGCACCTGTTAGAATAGCCTCACATGTAAGGTTTATCCTACCTGTAAAAAAGCTGCACAATATGCTTATTAACATCAAAGAAGACCACAAATAATTTACCACAAAAATACCCCTGAAATTGTAGATAAAACGTACTTTAAGAATAGATTAGTTACATAAAAAAAGCAAATTTTGTTTAAAAAAGATGCCTGGTAAATTTTTACATTTTAATTTTTAGTTTTTTTATTTATTTTGAATAATTGACTTTAGATTTCTTTAGCGCTATAAATACAGCAATAGAGCAAATAGATAAAGAAATAAATGAGGTCTTTTTATTATATGAAAGCGACTGGTATTGTTAGACCTGTTGATGGATTGGGAAGGATTGTTCTTCCCATAGAGTTGAGGAAAACTTTGGGAATAAATCCTAGAGACTTTTTGGAAATATTTTTGGATGAAGACAAAATAGTACTAAGAAAGTATCAAAAATCATGTGTTTTTTGTAAAAGTGAAGATGGACTTACGGAATTCAAGGGTAGGTGCGTATGTAAGTCTTGCTTAAGAGAAATGGAGAAAAGATGAGAAGGGTTTAATTCATCTTGTTTATATAGTCTATTTTTTGCACATGACCGACTGGGGTGCTGCGACTAGATATGTGTACTGATGGTACAAGATTAGGATATATATGTTAGAGCACAAAACTCAAAGGCGGGAAAGAATCTCTCTAGATAGTTCCGATTTGTTGAGCATTTAGTCTGTTTTAAATTTATAAATTCTTTCAGTTATTTCTGATATAAAGCAAATGCACATAATTATTAGGGAAATGCTAGCGGGAGCAAATTTAAAAGACGACGCGTAAACATTGTAAACTTTTACGTTTGCAATAGTTTGATGGGTGTCATTTGAAAGTAGCAGGAATACATAGAATAATACGGTGGCTATGGTACCATGTATAAGTCTAAAAAATGTGAATTTAAGTTTAGAAAAATCAAGGCCTCGTAGAATATAAAAGATTTGCATATGAACACTTATTCCGGCCCAAGAAACAGCAAAGATTATAAAGTATATTGGCAAATGTTGTTCTGCACTAAGACTGCATCCATTAGTTACCTCGAACAATAGTGAAATAATGCTGATAACAAAGTCTTTACTTACCTTTAACATATTTAATACGCCAACGATTAAATTATTTTCTAGAATTTTTTGTAAAACACTTAGTGTAGCGGAAAACAGTACAACAAAAGAACACATATAAAAAAGATTTTTAGATGTTTTATTGACGGAGTTTATAAAGATTTTTATTAAGTTTTTTTGTGGAACTGTTTTAGTGTTATTTTTTTTTTCTATATGTGCTTCTTTCTTGTATAACGAAAATTTTGCGAGTATTATCCCCAAAATTATTGATGCTAAGAATTGTGCAAAAAAAATGAGAACTCCTAGTCTTCGATTACCGAAAAAAGATGTTCCTATTACGTTTACAATAAATGCGGGACCAGCTCCAACTAAAAAATAACACATATACTCTGCTTGTTTTTTTGTTATTTTGTTCTTTTCAAGTAAAACTTTTATATTAACGGCTCCAGAGGGATATCCACCTAAAAGACCTATTAAAATAGCCAGTGCACAGGATCCCGGTAGATTAAAGAGTTTTGTAGTTATTTTGCTGAGCAGATCTGATGTTTTGCTTTTTGCTGTAATGTTTAATACCGTTTCGGAAAAAACCATGAATAAAAATAAAGATGGTATAAGTAGGTTTGTGCAAAAAAGAAATCCTTTTTTTATGCCAGAAGATATACTACTTTGAAAAATGAATAAGGAAGAAAAGCAAAGAGATGTTACTACTGTAAAAAAGAGAGTTTTATAACTTTTTAGTTTTATCAGTTTAAACATTTTGTCCACCTAATAGTAATATATATGAAAGATGTAGTTATCTTATTAATAAAGTGATGTTACGAAAATCATTTAATAAATTTAAGATATAAAAAGTGGGAATCAGGTTAAGGAAGTTTTCAAAACGCAAAAAGTAAGGAATGTATGACTCGACTCTTAATTCAGTTCTGATATTAACGGTAAATGAGATAATTTAAAGTAAAATGATATAATAATTATAGGTGGATGTTGCTAATGTTTTTTAAAAGGTCCAAAAAGTGTGAAAAAAAGAGTATAGTTAGTAATTTGTGTAAAATTGCTAAAAAAACAGATATACCACTAGATATTATCAGAGATCAAACTCACTACGAGATGAATTCTAACAAAGAGATTATAGTGGAAGGCTGTAAAGGCATTTTGCAGTATGAGGAAAATATAGTTAAGCTCAATATGCAAAATATGATTACAGTGTTTTGTGGCAGAAGACTATCTATAAAGTGTTTAACCGAGGATTCTTTGATAATAACGGGATTTGTCACATCTGTTGAATTTAGTGTTTAGTAGGACAATATAATTTTTAAGTTATAACCTTTATGCTTTAAATGTTTTTTATAAGACATATCGTATTTTGGGAGTAGAGTAAATTCGAGTTTTTAAAAACTATTTTATAAAACTTTTTGAAGGCATTGCTTCCATTTTTTTGTAGTGCATGTTTAAAATACTTAAGTTTTATATATTCTACTTCTTTGTGTAAATGAAATTGCTACTTTTTAGTATAAATTAATTATGAATATTTTAAGGAAATGTTAAAAATAAAGTAAATAAAACTATTAATGTTTAGAAAATGCAAGAAAATATTGATTTTAAAAACTGTTAAAGAGTTAAGAATCTATGTGGTACCCAGCTTTACAAATCTTTATTGTGAAAAATACATTGTTATGATACAATATAGCTGTGTGTTTTAGTTGCTTTTGTTGTGAAGGGAAATTATCAATGTGTTTTAAGAAGTCGCTGTCGGCTGCGATGGGGAGCATATTGTTAATTAACAGTGGTGCGGCTTTTGCATCAAAAGATAATGATAGTGAACTTAATAAAGCAAAGATTAGCACTGAAGTTATTAAAGAAAATACGCTTTTAGGGGAAAGATTTAATGATGAAGATATTAAGAAAAATACAGTGCTGGAGGGAAAAAATAAAGTTGATAAGAATGTTAAATCAAAAAGTGGTGCAGTAATTCTCAAAAATGCTGCTGTAGTCGTCGGTTCGACTCTTGCTGCTTTAACAAGGCCGTAGGTTCTTGGCAAATAGTCTTATTTTTGTTGGTGACTGGGGACCGCGTCCTTCAATGGAGGATCATGATACTAAGAAAGTAGAGTCCCGACATATTAGTCTGGGGAATTTGCATGGTCGAAAAGTCAAGTTAAAAAGTCCAGAGAGTTATGAATTAGACGGCAAGTGTGTTCTCGTATTTGGCCCAGGTAATTTTAGTGTCGGGAGCTGGGTAGAGTATGGTTATTATAGGCCTTTTTTTATGAGCTTTGAATAGGGGAGCTACTTTAGTAGACATAGACTACAGGGGATATGGTAACAGCGAAGGTATATCTAGGTTTATGATGTCTGAGAAAACGGTGTACGAGGACGGTGAAAAAATGTACAGGTATGTTAGGAAATTTTTTGAACCTGAGAATATAATTCTTTATGCTCATTCTTTAGGTGGAGCAGTTTCTTCACACGTTTTAGCGTATGCTTCTAGTAAAGGGGAAAAATTAGGCGGAATCATTTTAGCAAGCCCTATGGACAACTTGTACAGTGCCGCTTCGAAATTTTCATGTAGAATTTTGGGTGCAATTGCAAGGCTGGTGAGTATGTCTGGCCTGAATACTGAAGAAAACTTTAGAATGGTAAGTAATAAGCGCATTCCTATATTTTTGTGTAGTGGAGATTCTGTGGATGTACTTTCCCGTGAAAAAACTAAGTTGCACGAAAAACTAAATAAGATAGGTTTCAAAAATATGACAGTGAATATAAAGAAAAATTGTGACCATAATGATTTGGATAGTATGTTTGGATATACTAATAATAAAGAGAGTTCGACTTTCCTAAACTATGTTGATTATATTAAAAAGCTTGGGAAGCGTAAGTAGGTGCTAGAGGTAGCATGTCTTAGAATTTTTGCCGGTAAATTTTAAAATTCTTAGTTTAGATTTGTTGTTTTTATGATTACTGTGTGTTGAAAATACACAGTTTTGTTTGCCTTTACCAGTATTGCTTGATTAGTGTGGTCTGTTGAAATAGTATATGCGGCTCTGAGATTAGGAGAAATAAAAACAAGTAATTATTGGTTCTATTCGTGTGTAATACTGGATCCGAGTGTTTTGTTTTTTGTTGATGTAGGCGCGTGCAGCATACTGTCGTATGATTTATAAATTTTTGTTTTGGCTTAGTTTATTCTTTCTATATTTTTTAATAAAAGAATTACGGAATCAAAATTAGCATATAGTTTAGTAAAAAAGGTAACGTGACTATATGCTGAGGTTGGTACGATTTCTTTTAGGATATGTAACATTTTCAGTAAATGGAAAATTTTTGGAACGCTTTATAAATTTAAGCGCGGTGAGGGGAATTTCTCTTTTTAACATTGAAAGAGGAGAAAATTCATTTTCGTGTTCTAGTCTTGCAACAGAGTATAGAGCATTAGTTGGAATAGCAAAAATAACTAGAGTAGAAATTGAAGTAAAAGAAGAGTCAGGTTTGCCGGTAATATTAAGAAAGTATAGGAAAAGGTATGGTCTATTTTTAGGAATTATAATCTTTTTTTTTATACAGATTTTTTTATCATTTTTTGTGTGGGATGTAAGTGTTTTAGGTAACAAAAGTATAAGCGAAGAAGAAGTTTTAAGATTGGTCGAAAATATAGGTGTAAAAAATGGAGTTCTTAAAAGATACATAGATCCAAATATGGTCGAAAACTATATTTTAGATGAAATACCGGGGATTTCTTGGGCATCTGTTAATTTAATTGGAAGCAAAGTTCAAATAGAAATAAAAGAAAAAGTAGAAGCCCCTGAAATAGTTAAGGACGAGTCGCCGTGCAATATAAAGGCAAATAGTGATGCTCAAATAGTAAGACTGGAGGTCTATAAGGGAAATCCGGAGGTAAAAATTGGGGATGCTGTTACTAAAGGTCAGATCCTTGTAAACGGAGTACTTGAAAATGCATTCGGAGAAAGTGAGATCTGCCATGCTGAGGCAAAAATCTTTGCAAAACTAAAAAAAGTTATAAGAGAGGAAATTGACATAGACTGTATAGACGAGATAAAAACTAATAAAAAGGTAAAAAGATCTAGTCTTAAATTTTTTACCAGAAATGTACCTTTGACCCTAGTTCCTGTTCCAAAAGGAAACTTTAAATGTGAATTCCGGTCTAGAGACTTTTATCTTTTTGGAACGCGGCTTCCGTTAAAAATAAGCTCAGAAGTATGGTACAAATACGACAAAAAACGTACTTGGCTAGGGAAAGAAGAAGCAAAAAAACGGGCTGATGCAAATATTAGAAGACGGGAAAATTTAGAGCTAGAAGGAGTTCAAGTTTTAAAATACGAAGATTGCGAAAAATTAAGTAACGATAAGTTTGTGTTAACTAGAATATATGAGTGTATTAAAAACATAGCAGAGAAAGATCCCATTGTTATAAGTTAGGAGATTATCGAATAAATTAAAATATGTAGCAGAAACTATAGTTTTTTATGTTTTGATGCTAATATTGTTAATTTAGTTGTCAATTTTCACCAGACGCGACTTTATGAAAAAAGTGGTGTAAAGATTGAAAAATAGCAAAACAGCTTTTCATTTAAATCAATACCTTGCTTGCAGGCCAAAACCGCGGAAACCTTTTTGGGACTTGTAACAAAATAGAAAGCACTTCTGGTTAGACAAATTGTAAAATTTTGCACTAGATATTTCTAAGTTATACACAAATATTAATTGGATTTGAAGCCTGTAATACGTATTATTTAGAAAGAGATTTGACAATAATGTATCGCTTCTTTTTTCTTAACTTGTTATTTTAGTGGTATCTTCTTTTAGAAAGCTATGTTTGCAACATCAGGGAAGGTATAATTTGGGTTCTGAAGTCCTTAACAAGTACTGGCCGGGAATACGTGTCCTCTACCCTAAACAGTGATGCAATAATGTGCCGTTGATTTTTTCTTTCTTTTCTATTTGCACGGTGTGTTTTTGGTAAATCAGGTGCGCAAAAACTAAATAAATCGAGCGCAAACACTAATCAAAGCTGAGACCCCTGACAAGTATTAGTTAGAAAGAGATTTGACAATAATGTATCGCTTCTTTTTTCTTAACTTGTTATTTTAGTGGTATCTTCTTTTAGAAAGCTATGTTTGCAACATCAGGGAAGGTATAATTTGGGTTCTGAAGTCCTTAACAAATACTAGCCGGGAATACGTGTCTACTATCCTAAACAGTGATGCAACAATGTGCCGTTGCTTTTTCTTTCTTCTTTTATTTGCACGGTGTATTTTTTTGGTAAATCAGATGCGCAAAAACTAAATAAATCGAGTGCAAACACTAATCAAAGCTGAGGCCCCTGACAAGTATTAGTTAGAAAGAGGTTTGCAAACCCGAACAGTGATATAGTGGCGTGCGGGTATTTTTTCTTTCGACGATATTCGTGTAGCTTTACCTTTTTAGTAGATTGAATGTTTAAAAACAAGTAAAATAGAGGAGTATACTTTTCGTATTGTTTCTATTTGCTTGCAGGTGCTGTTTAGGGAGTTGGGCAATGCTTACTTGATGTTTTTTAAAATTAAGAGTATGGCTTACAGTTTTTTGAAGTAAATAAGTTTTTTAAGAGGCTTGTTATAATATGAAAACATATTTAATTACTGGTGGGGCAGGATTTATTGGTTCTAACTTTGTGAGGTACATCCTGAAAAAATATGTGAATGATGTTTTTGTAATAAATCTGGATTCTTTAACATATGCTGGAAACCTTGAAAATCTGAAAGATGTAGAAAATTTTGAAAATTACAAATTTTATAAAGCAGATATCTGTAATAAAAAGCAGTTAGAAAGAATATTTAAAGATTACTCCATAGATTATGTTGTTAATTTTGCTGCTGAAACTCATGTTGATCGCAGCATTATGGACCCGAGTATATTTGTTAGGTCTAACGTAGAGGGAACTTTGAACCTTCTTAACGCCGCTAGAAATTCTTGGGAAATGTCAGGTGCAGAAGATAGATATAAAGCAGGATGTAAGTTTCTACAAATATCTACAGATGAAGTTTACGGTTCATTAGGCAAGAGTGGTTTTTTTACGGAAGAAACACCGCTTTCACCAAATAGTCCTTACTCTGCTAGCAAAGCATCTGCAGACTTATTGGTAAGGGCATATTTTAAAACGTACAAGATGCCAGTTAATATAACCAGGTGTTCTAATAACTACGGTGAATATCAGTTCCCAGAAAAATTGATTCCACTAACTATAAAAAAACTTTTAGCGCACGAAAAAGTCCCAATTTATGGCGATGGGCTGAATGTAAGAGATTGGCTTTATGTAAAGGATCATTGCAGCGCGGTAGATATGGTGTTGCATGAGGGTAAAATAGGGGAGGTTTATAATGTTGGTGGGAACAACGAAATGTCGAATATAAATATTGTTGAATTAATAATAAATCATGTTAAAAATACTGTAGACAGTCGTGTAAGTAAACAGCTGATTGAATTTGTTAATGATAGGAAAGGTCACGATAGAAGATATGCTATAAATTCGTCAAAGATAAATAAGGATCTTGGGTGGTCTCCTTGTACTGCTTTTTCTGAGGGTATAGTGAAAACTATAAATTGGTATTTAAGTAATGAAGATTGGCTCAGAAATATAGAGAATGGATCGTATAGAAATTATTATTCCACTGGCAGTGCAAGATGAGAGAAAACGGAGCAGATTTAAGTCAAGAGGTGATGATGTGATTTGGTTGTAAGTTTTTTGAAAAGATGTTATGCATGGTGAAGTGTATGAGAATTTTTGTCTGCTTATAGTGAGGACTTGGGCTCGGGCTTAGTTGTATCTAATGTATAAGTTATACTTACGGGTGGAAAGTTCTAGAAACGAATATATCGGACAAAATTATCCTTATGGATAGAAGAATTGAACTGCTGATTGTGCTTTTAACTTTTTTGATTGCCCTGCATATAAATTGACTTTTTTCTTTTTTAACGTTTTGTATTTCAACATATTTGTTTGTTCTTTGAACTGCTCTTGACTGATATGTATGTTCTAGAAACGTTTTGTAACCCTTTTTACCAAACAGTTGGGTATCTTGACAAATAAGTGGAGGATGTTTTTTCGACGTTTGGTCCTCTTGAATGAAATCTATATAGTATATTATCACCTATATTTCTTGTGAAAATTTAATTTAATCAGTGGATTTTTTGTATAAATGATAGAAATTTCAATATGAACATAGATCCAAGGTTTATAATGTGATATAATTACAGTATGTTAGAAGTCGACAGTTTTTGTAACTGTGAAGATGTGGTGTTCAATCGGTTTGTCTTTGGAACTTTGGTTCAAAATTTACTTTAAGGGGTAGTTGTTTTGGCAGACAGTAAACGAGATTTTTATGAAGTCTTGGGAGTGGGGCGTGATGCCTCGGAGGATGAAATCCGTAAAGCATATAGGAGATTGGCTAAAAAGTATCATCCGGATCTAAATCCTGGGGATAAAGCTGCTGAAGCTAAGTTTAAAGAAGTTAATGAGGCGTACAATGTCCTTTCTAACAAAGATTCCAAAGCTAGGTACGACCAATTTGGTCATGCCGGGGTAGATCCAAGTTATGGTGGCTATTCTTCAGGTGGACCAGTCTGGGGCTCAGGTGATCCGTTCGGCGGGTGGGGCGACATTGGTGATATTTTCGATAGTTTTTTTGGTGGAGGTTTTGGTGGATTTTCAAATACACGGCGCAGCAGGTCAGTGAACGCAAATGCACCCAGACGTGGTACTGATGTTGAAATTTCACTGGAAGTTTCTTTTTTAGAGGCTGCAAAAGGTTGTAAGAAGAAAATTTCATACAATGTGATTAATGTTTGTGGATCTTGTTGTGGTACTGGAGCACAGAAAGGATCTAAGCCTAAGACGTGTTCTACTTGTGGAGGAAGTGGCCAACAAGTTACTACTCAGAGAAGCGCCTTTGGAGTGATGCAAACAAGTCGCACATGCTCAGTCTGTCGTGGTACAGGTAAGGTAGTAGATAAACCCTGCAAGGATTGCTATGGAACTGGTAGTGTTAGAACAGTCAAGGAACTGGAAGTTACAATTCCTGCGGGAATTGACGAAGGTCAAATACTAAATGTTTCTTCGCATGGTAATGCAGGAAAAAATGGAGGGCCATCCGGAGATTTACACATTGCAATAAAAGTATCTAGTCATCCTATTTTCACACGTAAAGGTTATGATATTTATTGTGAAATGCCTATAACTTTTGCACAGGCTGCTTTGGGGAGCGAACTTGTTGTGCCCACTTTGGATGGAAAGGTTAGCTATAGCATACCAGAGGGCACACAGCCGGGAGATACTTTTAGGCTGAGGGGTAAGGGCATAGAGCATTTAAGAAGTGGGAGACGGGGTGACCAGTACGTAAAAGTAATCTTAGAGGTGCCTAGGTCGCTTAGTTCGCACCAAAAGGAGATTCTTAAAAATTTTGATAAGTCCTTGGAAAATGGAAATTATCAGAAGCGGAAAAGTTTTTTTGAAAAATTAAAAGATTTTTTTAGTGATTAGAAGAGCTTTAATTCAGATTTTTATTGTATAAAAAGTCCGGAACTTTTCTGAAACTTTTTTCTGTTAAAACAACTAATCTTTTTCAACGGTTAAAAACACAAAACTGAATGTCGGCAATATTAATTCAAGATAATTCACCAAAAGTACCGACTAAACCGGAGCAAAAGTGCACACCCTGCACTCCTATATGCTCACCACAAGCGACAAAAGACCTACATTGCACCAAAACCGGTGGAGCCGACCGCGAAGCTGTCGAACTCTATTGATTCATCGGCCAGCTCCTTGAATGATACTTGTTCAGCAATTTTCTCAAGTATGGCCCCGCGACGATAATTCTATCATCACAGACGAAGATCTTGTCTACAAAGTATTCCGAAACTTCATCACGTATATCATCATCGAACATATCAGGGTCACTGTACCTCTTGAAGTATGCTTCAATACTGTTCGCATCCTGCATCAGTTCACTTCGTGCCCGTTCAGCCTCGATAGCATCCTGTAAGCCTCTTTTCCTCGCTTCCAGTTCGGTCAAGCGCTTCTGAGTAGTCTCTGAGAAGATACCCATCTCGATAGCCTTGACAAGGTTATCAAGCGCCTTCTGTGTGTCTTTCAACTCAGCTTCCATGCTTCCGATGTAATCAGTCTTCCTGTAGTGTTTCTCATAATATTCAACCGCAGCTGTTGCCAAGCGGAAGGAATTCTCGGAGTCCGCAAGAATGCCGCACAACACACTCAGGACGGCTTTCTCAATCACGCCCTTCTTGACAGGCTTCTTGTTACACTGATGGTGACGTTGACCAGAGCAGTAGTAATAGTAGTGCTTCGCACTCGTCTTTGATGTTCCGGAAACGCCCTGCATCGACTCTCCGCAGTAACCTCAGTAGAGTTTCCATGTCAGCCAGTAGCGCGGTGCGTCGTCTTCATCAAGACCAGCAGCCCTTTGAGCGCCTTTACGCTTATTCAGTTCAAAACGAGCCTGTACCTTATCGAACGTCTCTTGTGAAACCAGAGCAGGGATGCCGTTCGGAATGACGATATCACCGTACTTGTACGTTCCGATATAAGCCACATTATGAGGATATTCCTCAGGCTGTTTATAGTAATTTTTTTACCCTTCACAGACCGCAAACCGTCATCGTTCAGTTCATTCATAATGACCTGTAACGGCTTGCCCCCAGCGTAATCAGCGAAGATACGCTGAACAACTGGTGCTGTATCAGGGTCTATAAGAATTTTCTTGCTGGCTTTCTTGCCCTCTTCGGGTTTATAGCCAAGCGTCGGATGCCCGTTATAGAAGCAGTTCTCAGCATTATAAATCATGCCGCGCCTGGTATTCTGCTTGAGTTGCTGTGAGTAAAACTCAGCCATGGACTTAAGCAGACCCTCGAATAATGCTCCTTCTGGGCTATCTTGCGGGATATTGCTTCGGCAACGTAATGAATTACGCAGCCCGCATCCCTGATGATTTTCTTCGCTAATGCCGGGTCGATACGGTTCCTGGCTATTCTGTCCATCTTCCAGACAATCAGAGCGGCGGGGCGAATTTGCCCCACCTCTGTCAGCATCAACTGCAACTTCGGACGGTCATCGGAAGTGCTCGACAGAGCCTCGTCGGCGTATTCCTTCATGATCGTAAAGCCGTGGGCTTCCGTACACTTCTCAGCCGCTTCGCACTGCTGATCAATACTGGCCTCATTCTGTGCGTGGGAACTGTATCTGTTAATAGGCGATAGCAATGTTGTTGTTCTGTACGAACTTCTTTTGCTTAGCTATTCGTGTTACCTTTCACTTACAAACTGGAATTTGCCCGTTTAGAACACGGGTATTTCATCTTCGTGTTTCATGGATTCCTCTACCAATCGTCCGTACGCCCCCCATCGTGAAAGCTATATCGCTGCTACGAATGGAGAGGAGTTTCATCCCTGGTTTAATCTTTAGGAATGACAACATCTCATTTGTCAATACGATTTTTCCATTGTCGGTGATTTCCACCCATGAATAGGAGCGTCCCTTGTATTTGCTAAATTCTCCTTGTTTTGCAGTGTAACCCGTAAGTGCAGGAGTTTCCACTAATATGTGATCAAGCTGGGACGGCTCAAGCAGACCCTTTAGGGTAACACAAAATCTGCCTGTACTCTTGCTCCCTGTAAATAGATAAACTCGTCCTTCCACGGTGATGTCATATTCACGAATCGCCTGCTTTGGGAACTGAATTATGCCATCTTCTCGGATGAGTGATTTTCCGAAAATATACTTTCCGCCTTTGTTTATTTGTGGCCCACCGGTTTCCTCTCTACGCTAAATCCCGATTTGTTAAGCTCTCACTTGCTCTGTTCTTTCTTAGCCTGATACTTCTCCAACCGTAGTTTAATCAATGCTGAAACAGAAACATCGTTGTCCAGTGCTTCTTTCTTCAAGGCTTACTTTTCTTCTTTCGTCATCGTGACGGTAATATTTTCAAGATTGTGTTCTGCCATAATATGACCATCCATGCGCTTTATGTGTGTTCGTGTAGTGGTGTAATATAAATACCGTGATTTTTCAAGACGCTAAGAAAAAACAATTTGTGTGGAAATGTGGACAACTTTATGAAGTTGTCCACATTACGCACGCAGACTACTACGGCTATGGTAACTCAACTTTACATCAGAAATTCAAATCAGGAAGACGCCTTTAATTATGCTCTTCTGGCTGTATGTTCTCAGACAAATCTTTTGTCTGAGCCCTGCGTTTACGCTGAATTAACTCTCGATTTTTACGCTCACGTTCGGAGATTGCCTTCTCACGTCCTTCAACAACGACACATTGAGCGTCAGGGCATCTTCCCACTTCTGGAACTCCTTTTCGCGCTCGTCCTGCTTCTTCGCTTTAGCAGATATATCAGCTTCGCGCACATCTAACTCCGACGCTCGCTTATCAGTGGCAGCTTGCGCGGCTGCAGCCTCAGCAAGTTGTTGGTCAGCATATTGCTCTTTAGCATCTGCTTCCAGCATCATATCACTGACAAATCCCGGCTGTTCTTCCAACTGACGCTCACGCTCGGCAACATCCTGCTTAGCCTCCATCATCAATTGTGCTGATTTCGCCTTGTGCTGAGGAATACTCGCCGACTTATCCCGTTTACCGCTTCCGTCGATATAGGGAACATGATACTTCTGGACGCTCATTTCATGGATTACCTGATTAAGAGAGTTAATAGCGGAACGGGACGCAAATTTTTTGCCGTTCAAGTATCTCTCTCCATCCTCGATGACCGTCGGAACTATGGCAGCGTGACCATGGACACGCGACCATTCCTATTCCTTCGTTCGGGCTTACTTGTATGGATGCACCTCGTACACATGTACATCCATTTTCAGGAAGTCATCCCCGTACTTTGCCTTGAGAATATTACCCACATGCTTGAACCATGTCCTAACGACCTGCGGGTCATATTCATCATCCTTCTGCAGCGCTTTAGGCAGATAAATAACTAACCTAATCATAGTGGTGTTTGCATTTTTGCCTGTGCGCTTTAGCTTGACCTTCGCAGACTCAACCTGTTCATCATATTTACGGCATTTCTTAGCAAAGCTCCTGCCGTAATATGAAAGGTTGTCCGCTGTCTTGCTCAGGTCAATGTCAGGATTATTATGTCCGTGCTTCAATCGTTGCTCCTTGTCAAAGTGCAACATCTTTCCCTTGGCCTCAGTGCCACCTTTGCACTTACAGCACGTCCATTCTACTCCTACCATCTTGCAAGCCCTCCCTTCTTCGGAATGCTCCGAATGTTGTCCGTGGCGTCATGCTGAGCGCATCCCTCCGAAGGGTTGTCTTGCACTTAATACCATCGCTCCGTGTTGGTACCACTTTGCTACGCTCGTTTTTAGTGCCAGGATGCTGCGCCCTGGACCAGCTTTCATCAGCGACTACGCATGTTGGCGACGATTACAAATCGTTGCCGGTGTCGCGTCTCTTTCGCTGATACCATTCCCACAGAGAAAGCTTGCGCCCCCTCTGCGTCAATGGTGCGGGATTTCATCCAGTTCTCCAAATTCTCGAACTGGTAGCCCTCCTGTCGAAGTTCTTCGTCCCGCTTGGCCTCCGCTTCACGTTGTGCCGCCTTTGTCTCTTTCGTGGAAAGCCTTTTCTTATCGGCTTTCCATTTCTTAAGCTGTGCCTCTGCACGCTTAATACGCTCGTCGTAATCAGTTGGCTTCATAGCCATGATTAATTACCTCGCTTTCGTTATTCTTCATCGTCCTGTACCTGCACCAAACTGAGATGACGTCTCCACATCTTCATAAGATGAGCCGAGCTCTGCTGGAGTTGTGCTATTCTTGGAGCACCATTCCCACATCCTTGTACGGGCGATGCCACGCAATCTGCCTTTGTAACGCTGACCGTTCGCATTGGCATCCACGAGTGAAGGGCACCATTTGGCACTGTTCAGTCTTATGCCATCCTTGCCCGACTTCGGATAACTCTACTTATCACCAGAAGTGGTTATCTCGATGAGATGAGCAACAAACGCTTTCTGAAATGGATAAGGAGTGCTCGGTCTAGTCTCTCGCAACCAGTGCACATACATGTCCCATGCATAAATTCTTGGAACAAAGTCTGTATTACAGTTCCTAACCACCGTTTCATAAAAGTCCACTACGGGATCATTGTCACGCATCCATTCTTCCTTTGACTCGATAGCTTCCTTCGGTTCTGGCAGTTCATAATACGGCTTCCACTTAACAAGTGTCTGATGATATGCCATGTACTCACATACTGACTCAGATACTACCCACTGTGAGCAGATTGTTTTATCGTCACTTGCACCGATAAACTGACCCGTGAAGGGCACATAAATGTTTCGATAAAGCCATGCCTGCCCCTTGTTCTTGGTCTTTGCAATATCATTGGCGGCGCACACAATGAGTGCGTGCGGTGTGTAGTCGAATAAAGTCTTTTTCTTTCGCTCCACACGGATCGCATTATGTGAAATGATGGACTTGAGGCGCGAATTATCTTTGATATAGGCTCAAGAATCCGAGTCCTCACATGTTATAAGGGATACGCCCACAATGTTCGAGATGCCAAAGCGACCGCCATCCGACGAACCCGTCAACATGGCAAGGCTTGAGGTCATCAAGCCGTCATGTCCGACAAGAGCCTTTAAGAGCTCAAGAAAGGTTGGCTTCCCATTGTGCCCCGTCTTGTTGAACACCGTCACCATGACACGCCAGCTATGGCGGTCTCTAAGGCAAGCACCCGCCAGCTTTACAAGAATATCGCGCCTGCCCTCATAAGGAACGAGCGAGTCGATCCACTCCCAGAAGGTGATGGTTGTTCCATCTGGTTTCACATGGACTGGCTCACTTGGCTCTACATCAGGAAGCAGAGTAGCGCTCTTCCTGAGAGACACAATATTAGGGTCGACCCCCATCAACATCTTTGACTTATAGTCAAAGATACCGTTAGCCATGAAAATCAGGTTATCGTTATTACATACCTTTACTCTATAGTCATCTCTGCTCGCCATATTGTGCAACTTTTTCGTGAAATCAAACTTCTATTTATTGTCGACAGCGTTTGCAATTTCAGAGCACCACTCATCAATCTGACTGTCGCCGATTTCTTTATAGATGCCAGCATCTTTGCCAGTGTCTATATACACCGCAAGAACACCCTCTGCGTTTTTTCCGATTGTCTCCTCAGTGTATACCATACGGATACGCTAGTACTCAAAAACCAGCATCGCTGCCTGTACGGCAGAGATAGTCTTTGGCTTAGACCAGCCGAGATTACGCCCGCCTTGTTGAGCTGGTACATTCACGCTCTCCACAAAATTGCGCATAGCTCTCACTACTTCGTCTGACAACTCAGCAAGAGAACGCATATGCAAACCGCCCGATAAACGAGACATTTCAACCACCATATTAACAGCATCCTCTTCAGCCTTCTTATAGCTTTTCCCTGGATAAACCGTTGAAAATGTGCTAATATTCGTAACAGCAGATAGGGTGGTTCCCGTTGTCTCTAAGACTTGGGAGCCGTTCTTTTTTCGTCCATTCCTTACACCTCTCCTCGGACGCCATCCTCTCCATGGGTGAGAAGCCACTTCTCGAACGTAACACGATGAATACGGGCATAAGGCTTTCTGTTATCCGTATTCATCACAAAGTCGGCGCTGGGGTCTCTCATCAAACGGTACAGCTTGTCTATACCGATGTTGAAGTAGGTGGATGCCTCGTGAGCCGTTAAGAACGACTTCATGCTAAGTGCCCGAATGTAGGCAGCGTACTCGTCCATGGCCATGTGACGTCCGCCCACAATGTGTATACTACATGTGAAGGTCGGCTTACGATCAGTCAATTTGTGACCCATGTCTTTATTCTTCTGCTCATAAACACAAAAAAGCGGTGGTCCGAGCGAGCAATACGCTCTACTCAAATTCACCGCTTGTCACATTCCTGTGCAATCGGCGAGGATTTCTCCCTCCATCCCTTTAGACACTGTACCCATCGACAACAGGTTGTCAACCCTGATGCCTCTTAAAACGGCTGCGCCGAACGCCCTTGTCGTTATGTATCCGTTGGGTTTCATCTCGTGAATCTAATGCTATTATAGCACGAACAATCACGTTTCGCAACCCATCAAAACAGCACGTAAACGGCATCGAGGTCATTACTGCTTATTTATGAGGAGAAAAAAGTTGAAAAAATTTTTTTGGAATACAGCGGGAAGAGGAGGCTGACCTAACCATGACCTAAACGAAACGTCGTTAGGTCAGAATTAGGTCACCTGAAAGCCCTTGTTCCGTAAGGCTTCTTTCGTTTTCTGACCTAAAGACCTAATAAATCCGAACATTTTTCTTTTTGCTCATATACACATACCTGATTTTTTTCGATTCTATAAGAAAACTTTAGGTCATTAGGTCAGAAACAGATTTATCCGCTATCAGACTTGATAAATTCCGACCTAAAGGTGACCTAATGAAAAAAAACTTAGGTCATTGGGTTAACAGTCTGTTCAGCAATCAAACTGGATGCACATATGAAAACAGCAGGACACATACAGCCAGAGACGTTCAAAAATTTTCATCAGAACGTACCTTCCCTGTATTTATTTTCGCTGATGGTATAAAAAACCGCCTGATAAACGAGAGACCCCCCAAGGCGCATAAGAAAAGAGGCCAACCTTATCGGTTGACCTCTTTTCCTATTGCAAGCGCGAACATGTTTCTGATGAAACCGAGTTCAACTCTTCGTATTCTGGTGGAGATGAGGGGAATCGAACCCCTGTCCGAAAATAGATCGCCAAAGCCTTCTACGAGTGTAGTTAACTTTTAGAAGCTCCTTCTACACAAAGTAAGCTAACTAACTTTAAGTGCAAAAATACCCTCAAAATACAAGTTAAAGGTCAGAGAGAAAACCAAAAACTCGTTCACCGCTAAGTTACGCCTTTAATAAGTCGCGGTATTCAAACTAAAGACGGCAAGCTCAACTAAGCTGCTACGCGGACCTCTTCTTCACGCTTTTTGCGCTTCTTGAAATCAACAAGGCCAACGATATTATTTTTACTTTCGTTATTTAATTTATAACGCGAACAGTTTTAAGAGTTACTCAGCTCTACTCGCTTACTAAGACTCACTATCCCCGTCGAAACCATTACATCCCCAAAAAACTAGGATAAACGCCACCACGACGAACCCACACACTGATATTGTACCATAATTATTTCAAAATATGCAACATTTTTTCAGATAAATGGATTAAATGAAAACAAAGTATGTAAATGTATAGACTATTATAAGTAATAGTACTTTTTCTGGATATTTTTTTGGGGATATATGCTAAAATTTGTCGATCGTGCGATCTTGCTTGCTTATATCCACACAAGCATTTGAACCTACAAAAGCTTTATGGTACTGTTAAAGTGACTAATATAGTAGCGCAAAATTTTCTTTTTTATGGAAAAAGGCGAAACAGCAAATGCTATACACGGCTAGACGTTGAAAATATAACGATGAACGTAAACATAAAAGTTTAAGAGATAATATTTCGAAATAATATTAATCTTTTTTGAAGTTACGACTTATTACTTAAGTACATCCCTTTTAGCACTGTGCTGAGCAGAGACAAAGATAAAATAAAGAGTCAAAAGATGGACGTTGAGAATACTTCCATGTTACTTGTTTGTGTAGCTTTCTTATTTTAGATATGATACAAAATCTGTTACTTTAGAAAAAGTTTAATGTCATTACTATGAAATAAAAAACAAAAGATAAAACAGTTGAGTTTTTGTTTTCTCTAGATGATTGTTCAGGTGTCATGAAGATTTGCGATAAAGTTTTACAGTGGAGGAAGGGTTAAAAATATTTGGCAGTTAAAAAGGCATATAAAATAAGACAAACTACATAAATTTAACAACAGCTAAATTAATTAAGGATTTTCTTTAGGTTTATCTCCCTTTCTATCACATTACTATAAAAACTCTCTTCGTGCGAAACTAAAATTATATTCCCAGAATAATTCATTAGTTGTTCCTTTAGAACTTCTTTTGTTTCGTTATCTAAGTGATTAGTTGGCTCATCCAGAACAAGAAAATTGGAAGGAGTATTAACCAAAAGGCAAAGCTTAACTTTCGACTGCTCACCCCCACTTAAAGATGATATTTCTTGCGATATATGTTTTGCCATTATCCCAAAATGTGAAAGTTCCTTCCGCACCTCACGGGTAGAGAGCGAAGGAAACACTTTTTCAACTATTTCTAAAGGAGTCATACTAGTATCACTCCACTGAAGTCCTTGTTCAAAATAGGCAATCTTAACATAATCAGCGAACTTAAAGTTACCACTAATGGGTTTTATTTCTCCTAACAGGGTCTTTATTAAGGTGGATTTACCAATGCCATTAAATCCTGTAATTACAATCTTTTCGCCAGGCTTAACACTAAATGAAATTTTAGGCAATAGCGGAAATCCGTATCCTACCAGCAAAGAATTGACTTTTAAGGCTTTTTGGTTAGCTAACGGTAAAGATTTCAGTTTAAACTCAGGTTTAGGGTTATTTTTTGGTGGTTGCAAAACTTCCATTTTTTCTAGTTTTTTCACTCTGGACTGCGCAAGTTTAGCGGTAGAGGCACGTGCTCTATTTTTTGAGATGAATTCTTCTAATTTTTTGATATTTTTCTTTTGGGCTTTAAATTCACGTATATAGTTTTCTTTTTTTATACCTTTTAACTTCAAAAATTTGTTAAAATCAGCATTATATTTTGTAACGGTTTGAAATTCTATGTCTAAAATACAAGTGGCTACTTTTCCTAAAAAGTCGTAATCGTGCGATATTAGCATAAAAGCTCCGGTAAACGATTTCAAGTATTCCGCTAGCCAGTTTACATGTTCTTTATCTAAAAAATTAGTAGGTTCATCTAAAAGCAAAACTTCTGGCGACTCTAATAACAGCTTAGCTAAAATTACTTTTTCTCTCTGCCCTCCGCTTAATTTTTTTAAAGATTTGCCCATACCAAGAGGTGTAATACCAAGTCCGCTCGAAACCTTTAAAACCGTACTATCTATCTCGTAAAAGCCACGGTTGGTCAAAAAACTCTGATAATCAGAAACTTTATTTAAAGTCTCTTCTGACGAATCAAATTTAAGATCATCATAAAGTTTGTTTAGCTCTTTCTCAACATGGTACAAATCATCAAATGCAGTTTTTAGATAATCAAAAATGGTAATATCAAAATCGATCTCCGCGTACTGATCCAGGTAACCGACCTTTATATTTTTCTGCCAACGGATATCACCCGAATCTGGAGTTAACTCACCTACAATTGACCTCAAAAGAGTAGTTTTCCCCGCTCCATTTTGTCCAACAATACCCAAATGTTCACTTTTAAAAAGTTCAAAATTGGCATTTTTATATAAAAGTTTATCTCCAAAAGAGTGCGATAAATCTTTTACCTCTAAAAGTCCCATAGACCTTCACCTAAACTAACTGCTATACACTTAGTTAAACCTAAAAAACGACAATCTTGATTAATAGCTACTACTAATACAAAAACACTACTTAATTTTAATTAGCTAGAGTATTATAAATCCAACCAACCGGCTGATATACTACCACTTCCCAAACCTGCTGACGTGTTTAAAATACGTTACGCGTAAGTTTTTCCACCATATTCACCAAACGCATAAACTTGAGCTATACTACACTTATAATTACATTGAAACATCATAAAAAATAACGCGACAACTCAAGACCACAAAAAGCCAAAACACAAGTAACTGGCCATTACACAAAGATTAGAAGAACTTTCAAAAAATGTAATTCTAGATAGATAAAATACTCACACTGAGCCTTAATTAATTCAAAAGTAACTTATAGTAAACGCAAAAAGCAAACATAACATCTCAACTTAAAGGAACAAAATGCTCTGTAAAGTACATAAATCAGACACAACCAACAAAACGGAGTAAACCTATAAGCCGGGTTCTGTTAAAAACGATCATCTATCTTGGCCCCGTGTTGCCACAAAGCTCAGTGCCACCTTTAGAGTACACACATGCCGAGCAAGCAAAAAGTCGTGCACTCATATAGTACGGTGTTGCTTCAGGTAGGGTTTACAAAGCTTACAAGGTTTCCCAAGTAACTGGTGAGCTCTTGCCTCGCCATTTCGCCCTTACTCGAAAAAACTCGAGCGGTATATTTTCTGTTGCACTTTCCCTAGGATCACCCCCGGCGGCCGTTAGCCGCTACCCCGCTCTACGAAGCCCGGACTTTCCTCGCGCAGCCCTTTTCAGACATCTGCCCGCGACCGCTCAGTCTACTCCAACCCATCTTAACACTTATAATACCTCCAGTCAATATAAAACAAGACTCACCGCCAATACTTTGTATAATTTTTAAAGGTATTAGAAACGAGAAAAAAGAACGGAACAGCAACTTCCACATGAAGGACAACGCGTATTCTACTCCAAATACTTTTACGAGCAGTGGAAAAAACAACTTGCATTAGTGAATTCCCAGCATTGACGTGTATGTTTCACCAATCAAAACAATACATAATACATAAATTTACTCCAACAAATCAAAAAATCAATACAACAGCCACATCGAGAGAAAACAGCTAGCGTAACAAAATGCGTCCGCTGAACTACTACCATTAATATACAATAGACTACATATACCCAACAGATCCAACACAATACCACACTCGTAATGTTTCTCAAAAAAAGTAGAGCGCACCCAACTGCACAGATCCAAATTAATAAATAAACAATGCACCCAATAAAAAACGAGACATATATACCTTCACCTAATATCAAAGGACATCTTATCTACAACGTAATTTACCAATTCGTTGGTTCTCGCATCAACCCGCTTTTTAAACACTTCATCCAATTTAGCATTTCTCTCTTTTATACACAACAGTACACTAGCCACCAACAAATTTCCAATTTGTTTCTGAATCTCTTCTACACTTATATTACAACCAGCCGTCAAAGAATAAGCAGCCTTCAAAAGATCGCTACACTTGCAAGAAAGGATAACCTCGTTTTTAAAGTCGTTTCGAAAATATTTAAGCAAACTTGCAGGATTAATAAAATATAAAACTGGTTTAAGGAATATTTTTAGCAATTTGTATTTCAGGCTTTTGAATCTATCAGGTAACGCAGCAAAAATTTCGTTGATACTGTACTTGTTAAAATCACTGCCACCAAAGTAACTGGACGTCTTTGTAATAAAGTAGTTATCCAGTACGCCATACCAGCTAAAATACACAAAAGGCTTTTCAGGCTTACCAAAAATACCCTCTAAAAAGGTCGATGTTGCTTCATCAACCAAAAAATGCGCCTTAAGACCTAAAGCAAACCATTTTTCTTCGTCTGTTTTTGCAAGTTTGGAAACCGTTTCAATAAACTTTGGCTTATCTGATTCAACCTTCGTCTCGGCATCCAACTTAATCCTTCCTATATCTGCCAAGCAGCATGCGCTAAGAAATGCATTTGCGCAGTCAACAGAAATACCTCCTGCACTTCGTGCGCACAATCTATCTAACACTTTTGTGCCCACATAATAGTGCATACCCATCGGGAGGGCAACAGCGACCTTAAGAGGAAAAAACAAAAATACCGACAAGAACACTGACGAAACACGTAAAAACGCTTTTTTCACACCGCGGACCTCAAAAAACACTTTCTAAAAGTGCCTTATGTCAAATACAATAACTCACACCGAGCCATGTCGCTCCTTTTAAATTTACAGCTAATCTTTATTATCGTCAATACTTTTCGAAAACACGTCATGATAGTGTCCATCTTTTCTATACTTTTCTTATTTTTATCTATATCTTAATAGTATTAAAGCTTATTTCACTGACCGTATGGTTAACGTTGAATTGATATCCATTAAGCTTATAGCTTCTTTCTGCACTGTTATAAAGTACAAGCTAAAGCCCACACAAAACCATATACACGGTCGCAGTGAAACTTGTCGGTTATATTTAAAATTTTGCCACAAGTGATCAAATCTTATTAAAATTATCCTCAATTGATTTAATAAGTTCAGATTTAATCTCTTTGCTTGCAAATGAACATTTCGCGGAATTTAGTAAGATATTCTTTACTTCTTCTTTATTTAGGTCAAAAGCGTCTATTAATAATTGCCACTCTTTTTTTAGATTAGTTCGTTCAATTTAGGGATTGTCTGTGTTTATGGTAATCATCACACCAGACTGTAAAAATTTTCTTATTGGGTATTGCGATATATTGTTAAATATGCAGGTGTTTAAGTTGCTGGTAGGGCATAGCTCTAGAAGAATTCCCTCTTTTGCAAGTCTTTTTATTAGCTCTTCTTTTTCGTAAGACCTAACTCCGTGTCCTATTCTTTTCGCACCAAAGTCTAAAGCAGTTTCCACGCTCTGTGGACCATCTGCTTCTCCTGCATGGATTGTAAATGGAACCGCGTACTCTTTTGCTAAATTGAAAATGTAATCAAAATTTTCAGTTGGAAACAGCGCTTCAGCACCTGCAATGTCTACAGCACAAACCCTTTTTTGAGGTATTTTTTGGCTAACTCCACTGTCCCTATATTTTCGGCCCTATTATCATTACCTTGCATTCAGCACAATATTAAATTAGCATTTAGTTTAGAACTCTTTAACCCTTCTATTGCTGAAAGTACAACTTCCTCTTGCGTCAGACCTTTATCTTTGGATTTTTGAGGTGCAAACCTCACCTCAGCATAAATTAGACCCCGTGCTTTCAGCTTTTTTAATAAGTTTTCTACTGCTCTCTTTATTCCCTCTTTGGTTTGCAGTAACGAACACAGGAAGTCAAATTTTTCCAAAAATTCATTTAGATTTTGGCAGTTTGGTGACACGGTCATTAAATTTTTTAGTTCTTCTTCGCTTTCTGGAATATTAATATTCTGTATTTTTGCAAGATCTTTAGCGGAATCTATTGAAATAGCACCATCTAGATGAAGGTGTAGATCGATTAGGCAACTCAGGTTTGAGACATTTAAACCTTTGCTTTCGGGAGTATTTCTATTTCCTTGGTGCCTTTAAAATAAAAATGAAAAAACTACTACAAAGGTAATTGGAGGGGATTTTAAAAAAACTCCCTCCAAAAAATAAACAAAAACCACATGAATTATGCCTGCAGAAAAAACAAGTTATACTCAATTATATATACGTATGAAGTTTTATATATTAAACCTAAAAATTGCTATTAAGATCACACAAAAGTATTGTCACATATTTTATTAAATTGCAAGCTCTTTGTTTTTTTATCATTAATTTATTTAGGAGTTTTTTATATCTTCTGCTTTATTTTTGAAAAAATTAAAAATTTTAAGTTATTACCCGTGAAAATAAATTAGAAATCACCATAAATAGTAAAGAATTACAACAAATATACCGTTAAGGAACTTTTGCACGAAAAAAGTTTTCTTGGCATGGGAGTTTTTTATTCACATTTTTCGACGGAGTACAAAAAGTAATTTTTAGAATTTTCATTAACTTTTAATGTGTAAATCATTTGCTTTTTTGCTACGGGTTCTTTTGGCTTTTCCACATTTTCTTTAAAAAATGGATCATCCCTTGTGACATAACTTACCTTGAGAACTACAGTGTTGTTTCCCCTTTTGATGTCTTCTATGTAAGGCAAGTAGCTTTCTTGATTACTTATAGCGCATATGTGAAAAAATTTTTCATCCTCATTTGAACTATAAAACGGCCCGAATATTTGTTCATTAAAATTTATTCCGTTCTTTTCCCCAAATAATTCTGTACACGAATTTTCTATATCGGCTACTGGTATTAAGGTTAGTCCTCTTTCATCGTAGTCTTGATATTTATTTACGCCATTTTTCATTACGCACCTCCAGATACTGGAAGATATTTTCATTTGTTTATCAGCTTCTTCTGGTGATGTAAAAGGATCCGGATCGTGCATAACTATCGGTGCTAAAAACTCGCTATAATTTATTTCATATTTATTGTCAACTGTGTTAACAGTGGGAGTAACTTCATCTTTTAAGCTAGAAAATTTATTTATCAATACTATTACTACAAAGAATGCCATTAATAAAAACAAAGTAGACATTAAAATTTTATAAATCAGGATTTTGTTTTTTTGAATTACTCCAGCTTTTTTTATTTTGTTTTTACTTTTTTTATTTCCTACTTTTGTTTTTAATTTGTTCTCCGACGGGTTTGTGTCAGAGTATTTAAATACAGTGCGCGGTGTAGCTATTACTTTTATTGTTTGCCTCTTTCCACTGCTCGTTTTTTCTTTTTCATTATCTTTTTCTACTCTATAATCTACTGTATAATCTGAAAATGGTCTTTTTTCCATGAGTTGGCTTTCACCTTATTTTTGTACGATAGTGTTTATTATGTTTTTTATCTCTATATATTTACGGCGAACAAGTTTTTTTATGTCGATGTAGCAGTTACTGTAATTTTATGGATTGGTAATTTGAATTTTGGATGCGTGTTTTATTGTGCTTTAATGTAAACCTAAAATTTCTACGATAAAACTAATTTAAGTATGGCTTAAATGCCGACTATTTTTTAATGTAAAGCGAAAGACTTTATAATTCCTACTCGCGCTGCTTCTCTTCGCAGGCGGGCCTTGATGGTTAATTTTGTGAGTAAGAAATCCAGATGTTAACCCCTAAGTTATGTTGAATTTTAAAACTGGCCCGCCGTGCTCATCTTGCAGCGCTTGTTTAAAGCCAAGGGCTCCTTCCAAATGATATAACGGATTTCGAGTCTATTTTAATCAAAATAAATTATTTTTGCTTGACAGATGCAGATAAAGGTATGAGTGCTACTGTTAATGCAGCACTGGGCAGTGGGGGAGCGTTGTCTAAACCTGTTTACAATGATTTTTCTGGTAATCAAGCAGACAAAAATGCAGTTGTCGATTTCAGCAAATTAAAGCCTAAAGCTTAAAATGAATTGGGGGTAAATTATTATGGGAAAAGCATTGAAGGAAGCAGACCTTGGTCAAGTTAGCGGAGGTACCATTAGTAATGCAACAAAAGCTGAATTGGGTAAATTGGGCAGTAAAAACGCTGCTATTATATCGGGTATAGATAAAAATGGTAAATTTATAAGATTTGCCATTGCAGTGGAAGACTTAAAACCGGGTCAAAGTTTGGAAAAAGCGGCTTATGATGCAGCAATATCCGCGGGTGTAAGTACAGACTTGAAAATTAGCAGTGATGAAGGAGACGCAGCCGTTTTTCAAGGTTATAAATAATGGTATTTTTGTTAGGTGTTTTTGTGGGGCGTTTTTTTAATAACCCCGCACCAGTCTAGTATAGTAGTGAGAGTATTATGGGAAGAAAGCCGAAGGTCGTTCTTTCGGCTTGTATTTTTGTTTACTATTTTGGTAACTTATTTTCGACAAATAACTAGGACTTTTGATGTATCCCGAGGATTCAAATGAGAGCCATAACTTTGAGCAAGGCGGAGTAATTTTGGGGCTACTTAGAGCTGGAGGTTATTACCATGACTTATTTTAGCTTTAGAAGATTTTGGTCCGCCGGCGAAATCAGTGGCGCGATGGAGTTAATAAGGTAAGATTAAAAAGTTTTAGGTATAGAAGAATCGGATTAAAAGTTTAGGCGTACCAAATGCAAAAAATAAAATATCATCCAGCTAATTTTGGTACAAAAAGAGCGCCACAAAGTGGGGCGAGGTGAAGTGTTGTTTAAAGCTGTTAGGAAGTTACTTTACTTACAGTATTTACTAGTTCGTTTAGAATATTTAGCGCTTCAATAGGTGTTAGAGCGTCGATTTTTATTTTTTTTATTTCTTCTAAAACAGGCCGAACTACTTCTTTCTCGAGATAGTCTGTTTTCTCACTTTCTGGTATACCTCTTGCTATTTGTTCTTCGCAGTTTTTACTTTTGTATTCTGCACTACTAGAAGTTTCTAATTCACATAAAATTTCTTCAGCTCTTTTAGTTACGTACTCCGGTAATTTTGCGAGTTTTGCAACTTCTATACCGTAGCTTTCATTTGCGCTTCCCCTGACTATTTTGCGCAAAAATACAATCCCATCATCTTTTTTCTTAACGGCAACATTGTAATTTTTGACGCCTTCTACTGATTCTTCTAAATCTTCTAGTTCATGATAATGCGTAGAAAATAAAGTTTTTGCTCCTATTTTATTTTTATCGGCTATGTATTCAAGAGCAGCTCTTGCTATGCTCATGCCGTCAAATGTTGAGGTGCCCCGACCTATTTCGTCAAGAATAATAAGACTATTTTTATTTGCATTTTTTAAAATATCAGCGAGTTCTGTCATTTCAACCATGAAAGTAGACTGCCCACCAGAAAGATCATCACTAGCACCTATCCTTGTAAATACACTATCAACTACGCCTATATCCGCACTTGCTGCCGGAACAAAACAACCGATTTGCGCCATTACGCAAATAAGTGCTATTTGTCGCATATATGTAGATTTTCCAGCCATATTAGGGCCTGTAATTAAGGAGATCCTGTTTTCTTCTAGGTCAAGATTTGTGTCGTTAGGTACAAATAAAATATCGCTGGATAACAACTCTACAACTGGATGACGTGCATCCTTTAGAGTAATTTTTCCGTCATCAGTGATTTTTGGCCTTACATATTCATTTTTAAAAGAAGCATACGCAAAAGAAGCTAAGACATCTAACTTAGCTATGTTAATAGCAGATCTTTGTATACAGTCAAGACTTTTAGCTACTTCGTTTCTTACATCTAGAAACAGCTTATATTCAAGATTATTTATTTGCTCTTTTGCGTGTAATATTCTGTATTCAAGATCTTTAAGTTCTGGAGTGACATATCTTTCACAATTAGAGAGAGTCTGTTTTCTAATATAGTTCTGAGGGACTTTTTCTTTATGAGAGTTAGGTACTTCCAAGTAGTATCCAAAAATTTTGTTGTACCCTATTTTTAATTTTAATATTCCTGTTTTTTCTTTTTCGCTTATTTCTATTTTGGATATATAGTCTTTGGCGTTAAACAGGATATTTCTCAGTTCATCAAGTTCTTCATTGTAACCCGGTTTTATTATTCCTCCTTCTTTTAGTGTCAGGGGGACGTCTTGGTCTACTATGGAGTTTTCTATTAAGTTTTTTAGACTGTCTAAATTTTCTATACCACTTTCTACACTGTTTAATATTTTACTTGAGGAGCCTTTCAAAATTTGTTTAATTTCTGGTAATTTACTTAGCGCTGAACCAATAGATTTTATATCTCTAGCATTGCAAGAAGCGCAGACTACTTTAGTTAAAAGTCTTTCTAAATCAAAAATTCCAGCTAATTCTTCCCTCACAGAGTCCAAGATTTTTATATCTTTTAAAAGTTCTTCAACTGCGTCTAATCTCTCATTTATTTTATTGATATCTAGAAGAGGTCTTTTAATTACACTTTTTATTAATCTTTTGCCCATCGCAGTCTTGGTGTGATCTAAAACCCACAGTAAAGATCCAATTTTTTTTCTTTCACGCAGAGATTCTGTAATCTCAAGATTTCTAAGAGTAACGTAATTAAGATCCATATACTCTTTTTCAGAATAAGTATCTATAGTTTTTATTCTTTTAAGAACAGCTTTCTGGGTTTTAAAAAGATAATCTAATAGCTGACCGATGCATATTATTGGTTCGGTTCTGCCTAATTCTGTAGTCATATTGTAGTTCTTGAATTGTTCTTTAACTTTACTTTCAAAGTGATTAATGCTGCTAAGTTCCCCGTTTAAAACTTCTACAGAACATCTTATTTTGTTGGCAATAAACTCGTGTAATTTTTTTAATATCCCAACATCACCTCTGAAGAGCATTTCTTTTGGACTAAATTTACTGAGCTCATTTTTTAATTTTTCTTCTATTCCCTCACTGTTTTCTATTAAAGTAAACTTAGTTTCACCAGTAGAAATGTCGCAAGCACAAAAAGATAAACTGCTCTTTCCAAGGAAAACAGAACAGATAAAATTATTTTTAGATTCATCCAAAAGATTATTTTCGTAAACAGTTCCAGGAGTTATTACCCTAACTACATCTCTTTTCATTAGTCCTTTATATGATGTTTCTTCCGTTTGTTCACAAATTGCTATTTTGTATCCTCTCTCAATCAGTTTTGCTATGTAAGAGTCGCAACTATGGTAAGGAATTCCGCACATTGGAGCCCTCTGACCCGTTCCGCAATCTTTGCCAGTTAAAGTAAGCTCTAGTTCTTTTGAGACAGTCTTTGCATCTTCGAAGAACATTTCATAAAAGTCACCAAGTCTAAAGAACAATATAGAGTTTTTATATCTGTTTTTTATTTCTGTGTACTGCTTCATCATAGGTGAAAGGCCAGCCATAGGTATAACATTCTCCTTATCTTTGTTGACAAAGTGGATATAAAATAAATTGCTGGATTTATTATAGTAAAAAAATAATTACTTTCAAAAACGATGTCTATTTTTAATAGCGCACATAGTTGACAACTTGAGCAAAGAATTATATAATTAAACTGTGGTTGTTCTAAAGTTTGGGGAGGTTTCTATTATGTTTAGATGTTCTGGAAGGCTATTGTCTGCTATTTCGTTTGTTGCTTTAATTACTTGTACTTCTTCTTCTCCTTCTTCTTCTTCTTCTTCTTCGGTTTTTGCAGAAGCAGAAGACGTATGTGATGTTCAGACTGACGTAATTGATTCAGCTGTGCCGAAATTTGTTGCAAAAGGTAAGGTTAAAGATAGAAAAAGTAGTTTTTCCATTTCAAATATTTCAAAAAAAGTTGAAGCTTTATTTGCAGGAACGCTGTGTTGTTTGGCATCCTATTTTTGTTTATTTGGTAGAAATATAAAAAGTGGTGAATCATCCCGCGCAGGTGATAAAAAATGCCGGAAGTAGGAAGTTCTCCGATTGAAAACGATCGTTTGTTGGAAATAAAGGACCGCAAAAACATAAAGAAGGCTTGTGAAGATTCGCGTGTTTTCAGTAATTTTAAGAACTGGTGGCTTTATCCTACAGAATGTGAAAGTTATGAAAATCCTATACAATTTGCAAATGCTAGAGGTTTTGATTGTCAAAATTGCAAGGAAAATGTTATTTTTGCTGGAGCTTCCCCGTGGTACGAATGGAATGGTAGGGCTTTTGTTGCAAGTGAGGTTGGAAGGGAGCTTGGTGTTGGATACGAAGTAAATCTTGAATGTGACAAAGACGGCTGGAATTATTATAACAAAAAACATATAGACTTTACGAACATAGCAAAGTCACGCAAGGATGCCCACTTTTTGAAGTTGCGTGCAAATGGGGATTATATTGCAATTGCTATGCCTGGCGAAAGAGATGACGTTGATTACGGAAAAAGCATAGTGGTCGCGCTTAAAGGGATGATTAATTATTGGAGAAAAAATGGTCAAAATAAACCAATTTATATTCACTGCACGGAAGGAAGATTTAGAACAGGCGACCTTTTAAGTATACTTTACCTGTTAGCAGGAGAGGATATAGAATCCGTTCGAGAAAAGTTTTTAAAGAGTGCTAGTAATTATTTTGGGAAAGAAGCGACACAAAGGGAAGGCTATGATGTAGGAGCTTTTGATGTATTTGTAAAATCTGTTGGTAAATTTGGTGTTAGCGACGAAGGCGCTTTATTTAACGCGGAAACTGTTAACGACAGAATAGATATAGTGAAGAAGTATCTAATAAGTAACGGAATGAAGGAATCAGAGATAAAAGAGTTGATTTCATTTATTAAAAAAACTAATTAACGGTACTAGCTGTTTGCTTAATAAGGACATCCGCTTTCATAACCCTGAAAGCGGATCTTTGTGAAATTTAGTTACGTAGATTAAGGTAGTGAATAAGCAGCGTAAAAAACTAAAGTTTTAACTCAAAAAACAAAAATTGCAGATTTTTTAGTTACCACTGAAGGGTATATATTGTGAATTATATGTGCTGCTTAGTTTTTTTAAAGAAATTTAATCATATTTAAAGAGTTTATTTTTATTACTCATTCAAAATTAAAAACTAAATAAAGAGACATATTGAAATTTGTAATTTAAATACTGTATAATTTAAGCATAACTTTATGTAATAGCAGGAGGCTTTCCTAAATGTTTAAAAGATCAAAAAGTCTTTTATTTTTATCGGCGAGTGTTTTGTGGATTTTTAGCTCATCGTTTTGTGCTTTCGCTGAAAATACGAAAACAGATCAGACTAATAGCTCGAATGTGTCTTCAAAGGAAACTTTTAAAAACAATTCTACTCTTGGTATTACCAATGACATGTCCAGTTTGGAAATTAAAGAAAAAATTTTAAAGTGGGTTGTAGCTGTTGCGTTTGCTCTTATGATTTTCAATTGCATTAAACCAATAGCTAAAATTGAAAAGTCTGAAATTAAAAATGATCTTTTAGTAAAAATTAATGCTCTTAAAAACGTAAAAGAAGCCTGCAAAAGTTCGAGTAGTTTTGCAAATTATTATTTGGCAGATTACTATTCGTCGGAAAAAGGTTATCCTGTGAATTTTAAATTTTACGAAAGTCCTGTGCAGTTCGCAAATATCAGAAGCTTCGACTGCCGCAGCTGCAAAAAAAATATAATTTTTGCTGGTGCTTCGCCGTGGTATAAGAACAATGGAAGGGCGCTAGCCGTAAGTGAAATTGCAAAAGAATTAAATGTCGGATATGAAGTAAACCTTGAGTGCGATAAAGAAGGTAAAGATTGTAGTGGTAACAAACATGTGAATTTTGAAGATATAGAGAAGGAGGGACGTAATGGATATGATCACTTCCTAACCCTACGTAAAAATGGTAAGTACATTGCAATTGCCATGCCTTGTGATCGCAAAGACGACAATTATGGTAAAAGCATAGTTCAAGCACTTTTAGGAATACTTGAATATTGGCAGACTAATGGCCAGCGGCTCCCGGTATATGTCCACTGCACAGAAGGAAGATTTAGAACAGGCGATCTTTTAAGTATACTTTACTTGTTAGCAGGTGCGAACATAGATTATACTAAAGAAAAATTTCTAATGAGTGCAAATAATTACTTTGGGAAAAAAGTTGCAAGGTCTGAGGAGCGAGATGTAGGTGCTTTTGAGAAATTTTTGAAATCTGTCGGGGAAAAGGCCGAAAAAAAAGAAAATGCTTTAAGCAAAGCTGAAAATGTAGATAAAAGAATTAAAATAACAAGGAATTATTTAATAAAAAACGGAATGGAAGCCTCAAAAATAAATACGCTAGTTTCATTTATTAATAATTAAAGAGTATTTTTCATTGATATGCAAAAATGTGGCAGTTTTTACAATGCTTGGCCTGACTTTGTTTTGTAGTGTTGTCCTTTTCGTTCGATGGATGTCGAAATGATCTTGGATAATAGAGTCGGCATAATAATGTGCTTTTCTTAATCCTATTTTTCAAATAGCACTGCATTCAGAGCTTTGTTAAAGGAGTGTACGTCGCAGAAGTTCGAGATGATATATGACGTAACTATTTTTTGTAGAGACTAAAACTTTGCTTTGTGAAATGCTAGTGTAAGTTTATATATTTTGTAGGTAAATATATTGCAAAAATGGATCAAATATTGTATAATTGTCGCGGATAGGCTAGGAGGTTTGTTTTTATGAAAAAAAGAAATGTTTCTGGCGTATTCGCATCGCTACTTTTAGTGTCTTTACCATTTGCGGCGTATTCTAGTGCTTCAAATGGCGAACTTATAGAGAATATTAAAAATCTAGGGACGAAAGAAGATGCGAATCCAAGCGACAAGAAAAAGGTTGAAAAAAAGAAAGTGGAGCTTACGTCTAATTCGAATGCACAATTTTCTATCAAAGGAAAAATTTTTGGATTTATTGGGGCATGCGCATCACTTTTCGGGGTTTTTAAGGTTTCTTCAATGGTTGGACGAGCAGGGGAAGGTAAAATGGATGAGACTAGATTTAGTAATAATGAAAATAATAATAACGGAAACGGATTTGGTGAGAAACCATCAGTTACTCAGCAAGACATAATAAACGCTTGTATTAATGGTAGTGTGGCTTATAGTACAAATTTTTTAAAGAAATACGGTTACTCTGGAAATTACAGCGATTACGATGACCCTGAAACTTTTGCGAATTTTAGACCATTCAAATGCAATGGCTGCAAGGAGGGGTTGATATATTTTGGTGCGTCCCCTTATCAAAAAGAGAACGGCAGGGCTTCCTGCGTTTCGGCAATCGCACAGTCTAGAAATATAGGCTTTGAGATAAATCTTGAGAGCGACGATAAGGGAAACACCCCATTTGATTATACTGTAATTTTTAATAATTCAGACTACTTTAGTAAATTCCATAATAATAATGGAAATTATAGTATGAATATATCTATGCGAGGAATTTCTAAACCTAAAAAATGTGGTGGAAGTATAGTTGCTGGGCTTAAAGGCATCTTGAATTACTGGAGGACTCACGGTACTGATAAACCTGTTTATATTCATTGCACAGAAGGTCGAACTCGTACTGGATATTTTTCAGCTATTTTGGGTCTTCTAATGGGGAAGGAGATAGAAGAGCTAAAAAGAGATTTTGTGTCGAGCTACAACAATTATTATAAGAATTGCGCAAAGGGAAAGGCCTGTTATAAAAGAAGCTTTTTTAGCCGAGGATATTGGTACGATTTATGGTACAATACTGAAAGTAGTGAGGTAGAAGCGTTCAATGGTTTTCTTAAGCTTATAAAGGAGGCCTCAGGTGGGAATTGTTCTGAGACCTCGAGTGAGGCTAGGTCAAATATGGCGAGGAAATACTTAGTGGAGTATGGAATGAAGGATAGCGAAATAGATACGCTAAAGTCTTTTTTGATTAAGTAATAGCCACGTGTTGCCTCAAAGTGTGTCGAAGCTAGTCGTGCCAGTCGTCGGTAGGGCTGCGCTTAATTTTCGTGATTGCAAGTGTTCCGGTCTAGCTAGTCTGTTGAAACTTATAAATTATTTGCATCTCGTGCACTCAGAGATACCACGGTGTGTTGTGCTCCTTGTTCTTTATTTTACTTGATTTTTGCGAGTTAATCAAATTAATATGGGTTTTATTTTTGTTTTTTTATTTATACAATTTTAATTTTTGTGCAAGTTTCATTTTGAAGCAAAGTTTAAGCCAGTCGAGAAAGGAGCAAATTTTCTTGTCACAAGTCTTCATTTTACAAAGATCGTCGGTTTAATTTTGATGTTTTCTACGCCAGAAGATTTCCAATACTTTTTATTGATAAATATAAAAATTTGTGCTAATTATTTTTATGCCTTTAGATTAAGCCTCTAGAACAGTGGTATCTGCTAATGCTTTTATCATTTTGAATTAGTAACAAACGTACACTTTAGACATACCTTGTATGAAAAGGCAAGCTGTGCAAGCACTATTTTTTGGAGTTAGGAGTTTTAGCGTGAGCGATCAAAAAGTTAGAAGTGTTGTTTACAAAGAGAAAATACCAAACAAAGTGAAGTATGCCTTTTCTTTGGGTGCGTTCGGTAAAGACTTGATGTATGGTATGGCCTCGATATTTTTGATGATATATTTTACAGACGTTTTAAAGATTTCGCCCGTTTTCGTAGGATCGATGTTTTTTGTTGCGAGACTTTGGGATGCATTTAATGATTTATTAATGGGTGTGATTGTCGATAATACTCGGAGCAAGTATGGCAAATTTGTTCCATGGCTAGCTCTCGCGATTCCACTTAATATTATAATTTTTTATGTTATGTTTACGGACTTTCATTTAAACGGTTTGTCTCTTTGTGTTTTTGCGACTATTTTGTATACGCTTTGGGGTATGTGTTATACAGTTATGGATGTGCCATATTGGTCGTTAATACCTAACCTTACTTCTGATCCGAAAGAAAGAAATAAAATCTCCGTTTTACCGGCAGTTTTCGCAAGTGTAAGTAAATCATTGATAATTAATGGCCTGGGTTTTCAGATAATTAGATTTTTTGGTGGGGGTTACCAGGGGTATCATAATTTTGCGACTATAATTTGTCTTGTTTTTTTAGTAACTTTTTCTATTTGCACATTTACGCTTCCAAGAGTGCAGACTACAGCCAAAACAGCCAAAAAGATGAATTTTAAGGACGTTATGAATGTTATAAAGCAAAATGACCAGTTGCGTTGGACTATCGCTTTGATTTTACTTTATAATGTTGGTATACAGTTCATAAGAAGTGTCTCCACTTACTATTTTGCATATGTCTGTTGCAACAAAAATATGCTGTCGGCCTTTATGATAAGCGCATGTTTTGCTGAAATTTTTGGGCTTTTGGTTTTTCCAAAGATATCTAAAAAGATGTCCCGTAAAAAAGTGTTTTTTCTTTCATGTGTCTTGCCTGCATTTGGTTTAATTATGCTTCTTGCCGTAAGTTTCGTTTGCCCTAATAATTTTATATTAACTGCAATATCTGGTGCTATAGTACAAGCTGGGACCGGTCTAGAGCGCGGATGTACGACAGTTTGTTTAGCTGATGTGGTTGATTACGGTGAACATAAGCTTGGTACAAGAAATGAAGGAATTGTATTTTCCCTGCAGGCTTTGAGTAAAAAATTTACTTCTGCACTAACTTCATTGTCGATTGGATTCGCGTTGGGGCTTACTGGATATATCCCAAATACAGTACAGACCTTAGGGACCAAAAATGCTATTCGTGCCCTCATGTGCATAGTTCCAGCTCTTGGCATGCTGTTGGCATATGTTATATATAAAACGAAGTATAAGCTTAACGGTGAGTTTATGAAAAAAATAATGGATGCGATATCTGGTACGGCATTTCCAGTTGGAAGTGAAGCAATTGTGGGTGGCAGAAATAATATTAATACGACAGCAATTTCTGAAGAGAGTGCTCCTGATGTGTCTTCTTTTAATGAAAGCTTAGGTAATGTGTCTACTGCTGGAACAGCTAATGAACAAGAACCCACCTCAGAAAATTCAGATATTTTATGAGACGCAAAATGTAGGTTCAAAAATTAATACGGTTGCAATTCCTTAAGAAGTCACTTCTAATAAATTTTCTTTTGATGGAAGCTCAGATAATGTGCCTACTGCTGAAAAAGCTAATGAAGAAGAACCCTCCTCCGAAAGTTCAGATATTTGTAAGACGTAAAATGTAGAGTTTCCTACAATAAAAAGCATTGAGCTGCCAGTGTTTTTATTGTGCGTGAAGGTAATTATAATTAAAGCGGGAAAATGATTGATATCTTGAGGTATGATCCTTTAGAAAAAGGGCTGATAGTAGCTTATACTTAAGGTGCTTATGTAAATCGGTAACAAAAATCTTTAAATGTAAGTTTTTACATTTATGATTTGTACATTGCAATGTATTATTGTGCACTATCAGTTTTTAAAAATTTGAATGTACGTGTGCTGTAAAACGCTAACGTTCGGATATAATGTTAATAAACTGGTGAACCAGTAAAGTAAATACTCTATACTGTTTTGTATGGGCTTTAGTTATGTTTTTGTTGATTAATTTTTGAAACTGCTTTTTCGTAGGCTGATTTGGTGACCTTATAGAAATATTTTGGTGAAAATTTTTAATGTTAGGTAATACACATTACAATTTAGGCAAAATCTCGTTAGAACTTGGCAATTTTAAAGTGTCGTCTTCTGAAAGGCGATACTTCTATTCCGGACTAGTTTATGCAGATGTGGGTAGATTTGTTTTAGATAGGAAAGCTAAAATTCATTCTGATTCTAAAGCATTTATAAGGAAAATGTTTCAATTCGCTTATACGGAAGAAGAAAAATGGTTTTGCATAGGTGCCTATTTACACGAATTTCAAGACAGAAAAATTACTAAATTTTTAAGAAATATTTTTAAGACGCCGACGTGCGGATATTTAAAATATCTAAAAAGGTGTGGGATACTTGAATATTATTTTCTTAATAAGAAAAGAGAGTACATTTATTCTGATGATTTAATTAAAAACTTTAAAATAAGTTCGGTATTAACGTTTACTGATATTTTAGAGTCAAACGAAATATTAAAAAAAATAGTGCAAGCACTAGAAAAAGAGGTAGTTCATATAGTTGGAAATTTTTATTATGATAAAAAGAAAATTTATATTGATTTACCTGAAAACCTTTTTATAAAGACATACGAATGCTACGGATTTGATGTGGCCTCGAATACCTTAAAAGAGCAGGCTGCTAATCTTGTTAGTGCTAGTGCTTTGCTTTGCCATTTCATAAGCAATAAAAAATTTGATGTAAACAAATTTGCTGGAAACATCGAAAAAGAGGTTTTAAAGCTTTGCAAAAATTGTATTAAATTTATTAAAAAGAAGATGTATTTTAATTTATAGAAACAATGGTTATACTTTTTGTTTGTTTCTATGGTTAATCTAGAAAACTTTATTTAGAATTTCTACTTGCTATTTTTGCCCTTTTTCTCATCTGAATGGTTTGAAAAAATGTCTTGATGTGCTTAAACTCAGTTACCGATTTTTTGTAGACTAGCATGTTTGAATTTAGACTATAGCTTTAGAGTTCGGACTGGCTTGGTAACGTAATGCTGTTGAAATTTGATATTAAAATTTAACGATTCGCTGTAATTGGCAGAAATATAAATAGAAGAACTTGACATAAAAATAAGTATGACATGCGCCATCGTTTGTGGAGTGACAATGGCGTTTACTGTTCGCATGTGAGTGCTTTCCTACTCTGTTATGTCAACAGGTGAGATTTATTCTTTTCTACTTTATACATCTTTTACAACCTTGGGTCCTTATAAATATTTTCCCACTAAACAACTTTTTTAATTGTGATTTTTAATCTTTTATATCATTTTTTCAAATTTTTGAGTCCCCATTTTATTTTTCCTTAATTTTCTAATTGTTTTTAATTTCAATTGTCAAAAGCTGTTGAGTGTTATTAAACTAACACAGGATTAAAATTATTAATTTTATATACTATTTTTCACTTAATTACCAGATATACATTTTTTATTACTCTTAAAAACTTTGGGATATTATCCGGCTTTATTACTTTTTCTATAGTAAACCTATTTTATTTTATGATTTGTTATGGTATACTGAAGTGGTCGATTCTGCTTTCGGGGTGATTTTGCTTTGTACTTAGATGAATACGGTAAAGGTAATAAAGAGATCATAGTGTTTCTACATCCCTATGGAAATGTGTATGGGTTTCGTAAACAGTATTGTCTTGAGGATCGTTACCATATTTTTGTCCCTCATTTACTTGGATTTGGTAATTCTGTTGACAAGATTTTTGAAATTAATGAACAGATTAGTCAGTTAGCGGAATTGATTGGCGGTTTGAATCAAAAAATCTTTTTGGTTGGTTTTTCCTTAGGTGCTATTGTTGCTTTTAAGTTGATTTCTGATCATTCAGATCTTTTTAAAAAAGCTATATTGGTTAGCCCATATTTGCTTGGTGATAAAAATCTTTTGCAAGAGCAAACCGAAGGGGCGCTCCGTGGGTTGAAAATTATGCGGAATCGTTTATTGGGGCCTGTAGTGGCAGCACTGAGTGGGGCCCCTAGGAATATTAGGAAAGGTTTTGTGGACCAGATGCGGAATATGAAGAAGGAGACTGTTGTCAATGCAATGAATAGTGGAGTTTGCTTTGATACGGTTAAAGGATTTTCTGATGTCGTGTTTCCAGTTATTGTTGTTGTAGGAGGAAAAGAGCACGATGTCGTTAAGGAAAGTGCTAAAAAGCTTTGCGCTTTAAACAGTAATTGTAGTTATGTTGTGTATGAGGAAGCCGCGCACAATGTTCCTACTAAATTTTCAGATCGATTTAACTTGCTAATAGTGTCGACATTCTGTTAATGCCTTTTTTGCTATTGCTGCGAATTAATATGTAAAGGCTTCAATGAGTCATTAATGTTGACCTTGTTTTGTTTTATTTTTATTTAGTTCTCGGTTCACAGGTGTCGGTCTGATGATATTAGAGAATGTAGTTTGTTAAAATTGTAGAATTCTGTGGTAGATTCACGGATTTAGTACAGTACTCTTTGAAAAGGATGAAATAAGTTTGTGAAAATATTTTTGAAATTGAAGTACTTTGGCTAAAGATTTGGTGTCGTATAGTTTTTAGATGTGGTACAATAACTGCAAGGAAATGTGCGGTTTTCATGTGAATGCTGGTTTGGTAAAAAAAGTAGCGTAGAAGTAATGAAGAGTGGCGAGAGTTTGGTGTTACGATCGTTTGTCCTTAAATTTTGTTAACTTTTTTTATCACAGAAACAGCGAGAATGACGTGTCATGTATTTAAGATAGGTCTTGGTTGTGCTGGCGTAAAGTGCAGTGTAGCGTGTTCCTCACTGAGTTTTGGAAGTGGTGTGGCGATTCGTGATTTTTTGTTTAGGAGTTTTTTGTTTTAGCTAATATTTATAGATCTATGTTAGTTTCACTTGAGTTTTAAGTTGTTTATTGTATTAAGTAGCGTAACTGTGTGGTTGATATGGGAATTTCTAACATTTACAAGGTAGTGAAAGTTATTTTCACTCCGATTTTATCTATATTTTTTAAAATTGAAGTTCGAGGCGCTGAAAATATTCCTTTTAGTGGCAGATTCTTGCTTTGTTCCAATCATATTTCTAACGTGGATCCTATATTATTGGCAATGGTTTTGAAAAGACAGATATTTTTTATGGCCAAGGAAGAGCTTTTTAGGAACAAAATTCTTGGGAAAATAATAAAAGTCTTAGGCGCTTTTCCAGTAAAAAGGGGTAAAGGTGACTTTTCAGCATTAAATACTGCACAAAATATTTTGAAAAACGGTAATATTTTAGGAATTTTTATTGAAGGTACAAGGTCGACGACCGGAGAGCTTTTAAAACCTAAATCTGGGGCTGCAATTTTGTCTAGTGAAACCTATTCGAAGATAGTACCGGTTTTTATAAGGCCTGTAGCTGGTAACAGAGTAAAGCTTTTCAGAAAAGTGATCGTTAGTTTTGGAAAAACAGTCTACCCGGAGGATTTAAATTTAAAAGACCAACGTGGAACTTCTATACGTGCGGCGAGCCGGTTTATTATGTCAAAAATCACCGAGCTCAAAGATAAAAGTTATAGCCAGGTTTAGAATATACGCAATGATTTTGGATAATATTTCAAATGACCGGCTTTTAACAGTTAGCCTTTAACTTCAAAAGAAAAAATTTACAAAATTGCGTTGCTGCTTTTGTATCGTAAGCCTTTAAGTTCTTAGATCATAACTTTATTTACACTTTTAACATGTTTTGCAGTACCTAGCTTTGTTACTATTTTTCTAAGTTCAACAGAAACGGGTATTGTTTGTTTAATTTATTATGTGAAACTAAATATCGGCTGCAAATTTAAGCATTGAAACTTGTAAAACTTGTTTAGCTTATGAAAAAAACTTCATCTTATGCTAAATTGTCGCAGCAGATTTAACATGTCCAGTTAGGTTCGATTTTTATTCAAGTCAAGAGGTTGCATTTCTTTTAATTTTTATTTCTAGTGTTATACTTTTATTGATATGCAATAAAAACACAATTTACAGACTCATTTTTTTAAAATAAGTTACATTTTATGATATTTCAATTAAGCAACCGCTCCATTTATGCTCGAAATGTTTTTTTGCCCTACGTCAGTACAAAATTGACAAATTTTATTTTGTAAAATAAAAAGTTAACATAAAGAAGAAAAAACGCCAAAAACTAGTTTTATACTCACTTTAATTTATTATCAAAATAAAAAAAGATATATTTTCCGTTCTTTTCCTTAGTGCATTCACACACCTCACTCAAACAGTTTTACTAAAATTCATACAAAATAACCAACCAATGATAATGCACTACGTCCAAAATCTGACGAAAACAAAACCGGTAAAAATCAAGGCAACAACAACACGACCAGCGCATATAATTATAATATACTTTCATTCACAACATAACAAAATGTACAGCTTGGACGAACGGACACGAGTATAAGACAAAATTACTACAAGATCTCAACTACGAAACGTTTCACGATAGCCCGACTATTTCACCATAATCATCAACATCGATTACTTCTGCACATGGCGATCTTGAAAGTCCCGGCATAGTAACGATATCGCCCATATACGCTATTATGAATCCTGCGCCCAAACTTGCCTTTATTTCACTAACAGTAACATCAAAGTTTTTTGGTTCCCCCAAAAGATCCTTATTATCCGAAAAAGAGTACTGAGTCTTTGCTATGCAAACAGGTAGTTTTTCCGCTGTTTTCAGCTTTTTTATGTTCTTTAAAGAAGTTACCGCAGAATCCGTATAGTTAACGCTACTAGCCCCGTAAATTTTTTTAGATATTATTTCTATTTTCTCTTCTATTGATTTATCTAAATCATAAAGGTATTGAAACTTAGTCTGCTCTCTTTCCGTAAGATGACAAACTATCTTTGCTAAGTCTAGTCCACCATTGCCACCTTTTGAGTGAACGTCTACAACAGAACACTCTACATTAAGTTTTTCACAAAAACTACGTAAGAAATCAATTTCTTTTTCAGTGTCAGTATAAAATTTGTTAATAGCAACTACTATAGGGACACCAAAAAGCTTAAGATTACCGATATGCTTACCTAAATTACATACTCCACGTTCTAGTGCATCCATATCCTCTTTTTTTAATTCACCCAATTCCAGTATTCCACCGTTATATTTGACTGCCCTAACAGTAACAGTAAGCACGACTGCATCCGGATTTAGACTCCCAGTACGACATTTTATATTGAAGAATTTTTCCGCCCCCAGTTCAGCACCAAAACCAGCTTCTGTAACGCAATAATCAGAAAGCTTTAATGCCAATCTGGTGGCTTTTAATGAGCTACACCCATGTGCTATATTTGCGAAAGGACCGCCATGGACTATAGCGGGCGTTCCTTCTAGAGTTTGTACCAAATTTGGCTTAAAGGCATCCTTCAAGAGCGCCAAAACAGAACCTACTATTCTAAGATCACTCAAAAAAATTGGCTCATCATCCTTGCTATACGCAACCAGAATATTCTCGAGTCGTCTTCTTAGGTCTTTTAGATCACTGGCAAGGCACATAACTGCCATTATCTCCGACGCAACAGTTATCATAAAGCTTTCTTGTCTCTCTACGTTATTAGTACTTCCTTTGCAACCTATGCTCACGTAACGAAGTGCTCTATCGTTAATGTCTAAGCACCTTTTTATTAACACCCGTTTAGGGTCGATACTCAAATCATTTCCCCAATATAAGTGATTATCCAGTACAGCACAAATGAGATTATTAGCCGACGTCATAGCATGAATGTCGCCGGTGAAGTGGAGATTTATTTCATCCATGGGTAATATCTGCGATCGTCCTCCACCGGTTGCACCCCCTTTTATTCCGAAAACAGGCCCTAAAGAAGGCTCTCTAAGAGAAAGTACGGAGCTTTTTCCTAAAATATTCAATGCTTGTGAAAGCCCGATAGAAACTGTAGTCTTGCCCTCGCCTGCTGGTGTAGGATTAACAGCTGTAACCAATATTAGCTTTCCGTTCTTTTTATTCTTTAATCGGTCAAACAGACTATCCTTTATTTTTGCCTTATACTTACCATACAGCTCTATTTCATTATCCAAAATTCCAAGCGATGCAGTGACGTCGACTATTTTCTTTAACTTTGCTTTCCTTGCTATCTCTATATCGTTTAACACAGTACCCCCCTAACTTTAAGATGTGCACAGCACAAAACTTTATGCAATGCCAAAAAAGCTTTCGCGACGGATAACTGGTTGCCTTATCTCAGGAAAATAGTACCACATCACAACGTTAAATGCAAGCAATGCTTCCAAGACGTTGTGTAACAAAATAAATCTTCATAAAAACACAGCCTAAAAATAAAACCTCAATAGAATTAACTTAGCACAGCATAAAGCTCACAAAAAAGCTCATAAGCTTTCAAATAGCCCCTAGTTTCCTCGCTTTTCTCAATCCCAGCTTTTTTAAATTCTTTGACATAAAAACTCATAACATCTATCGTTTTTTTCAGAGTCGATTTTACAACATCTATGTAATTGATCACAAAATTGGACACACCTTCCGAACACGACCATCTTTCTTTCCATTTGGCTTTTACCCTATCAACTTGACCTTGCAGACGTTTAACCATCTTATCTGAATAAAAATCATTCAAAATTTCAGCGCTTTTTATTATACTTTTTACCTCACCTATTATGTCTAAAATATTGATATCGCACGTCTCCTGAGAAAAATACAAATTCTCGGTATTTTTTAAACTGTCATTAACAGCCGAGAATCCTCCAGCTTGGGCAAAAGGCACCAAAAGCATTAGAAATGAACCGCAAGCAAATTTAGACATAAAATTCTTCATCAAAACTCCCCCCAAGGTTAAAAACATTTAAATGTATCAACTTTGCTACATCAGTGCCCAAATACCTAAAAAGTGGCACAAAATCCGCGGGTTACGCTACTGCAAAATCTACAGATCACCTAGTTCCTCAAAATTTCAGAGTATACATAGACTTCCTCCCTCAACAATAAGGGTCAAGCGCGTCTAAAAGGGTACGGAGGATTTCAGGAGATTTTATATACCCTTTAAACACTGCTTCGTCGTAACTTTTAAGGTCAACTCCTTCATGGATAGTCTCTGTTATATGGTATGTCATTTTATCTAAAAGCTTAAACAGCATCGTTCGAATTACACTTAAATAAAGGCCGACAAACCCGTTCGGATTTATCGTGGGACAATCATCTTTTACTTTCGACCACAGCTCACGAATGTTATGCACACTGTCTTCTAAACGTTTGACCAGCTTTGTAGAATAAAAGTCAGTTACAGTTTCTATGCTCTTTATTATCCCTTTTGCTTCCGCCAACACCTCCAGTGCATCAATGTCACAATTTTCATGCAAATAATACTTATCTTCGTCAGTTTTTAGTTGGCTATTTTTGCCTGATATTTCGTTCGCTTGGCCAATTCCACACGGCGACACCGATACCAGTATCGTCACACCCAAGGCTATTTTTGACAGAAAAACCTTCATCTAAACCTCCTAAACACCAAAATATTATCTAAAAAAATAAAAACATATTTACAAACAAAATTATTTCAAAGCCTTAATAAGCTTGTCAATAATTTCTATGTGCTTCAAGGAGACAAGTCTAGAATTATCTGAACTGTCTTTACTATATCCGTTAAGTTCAATTAGCTTTAGCTTTTCTTCAAGGCTTAATTCAAAATTTAACCTCATTTTATCTAAGGTTAACAAAAATTTTTCATAATACTCTGTCCCATGGCACTTTGTATCCATCTTATGCTTCTCGTCCTCGATTCCAGCAACCTCTGCCAAAAAACGTTCCAATACCTTTTCAGCCGTAGCCTTATCTACTCTCTCATTTAGCACATCAGAATCTTCAAAAATTCTCTTGCTATCGTAAATTAAATCTATGCTCTTAACCAAACAGTCAATCAAATAATCTGTTGGATAATCTTTGGTACTTGTCCTTGCGTTATTTCTTTCACTTTTAGAATTAGTTATTTTCCTTACAGCATGCCCACAGTTACACTGCAAATTGGTAGCCACCATCGTCCCCAACGAAAATCCCGCCAAAACCTTTTTCATGAAAACCACCTAAACAACATATAATTTAAAAAACAAACAAACCAACCAAGAAAAGTCAGCCACTAACAACATCTCTTTCGAACAACATCAGAACCTTGCATTTACCTATATTGATGGCAACCATTTCCTTTAATCTTGTCAACAGCTGCGCGTCTAAGTCACTAATTATCAAGTTGAGCACTAGAGAGCGAACATAGTTACTGCCAAACCCATCAATTTTCCTTAAAAGTAGATCCTTCCCTACGGTGAACCACTGCACCTCTTTCTCAAAGTATACCGATGCTTATTCGAAAAAGTCCTTGACTATAGTCACCACAGCTTTGTACGCACCGTCATGACAGGTAGACACTGCACGTGGCAAGCTCAAATAACTTAATCCGCACCCATTTCTTTATTGCCAAATATTTGCTGCTTACTAATAATCGCTCGGCCAGTCTTGCCTCGCAGATTAAACGCCACCACACCTACAGAAGTTTATATTAAGCCTTCCTTCATAAAGAAATTTTCAAAAATCAAAATGATATTCGCTACTGATAATAATTCTATAATAACGAATCGATTAAGTCAACAAATTAATCTAAATAACATACAAACAAAAATTCTCAAATTACTCAGGCATAATAAATATATCAAAATTCTTTCAATATTTAACATGTTACTCTATACTTGAAAACTGTATTCAGGAAAATAACCAAAAGATTTTGAAAATCATAGTAATTAATTTAATATCTTAGTATACAATTGAAAACCTTCCCTCAGTATGAACTTATGACAAGTAAGCAACTAACTACAAAATTATTTTTGTAATAACTATCATAATTTTAAATACAAATCTTCAAAAACATTGCAAAAAGACCGATGATTTAAATCATATCAGGCATTCGAAGACAGGGCTTACAAACTCATAAGTGGTGCTTATCTCTAGGCTTTGGAACATACTAAAATATTTTGTCGTGTAATCATAATCCGACTAGAACACATATTCACGACAAGCAAGCAACTAACTACGAAACTGTTTTTATAGTAACTGCCATAATTTT
>DFGJ01000012.1 GCA_002372375.1 Ruminococcaceae bacterium UBA3753 | reverse complement strand
CAGGGGAGCCCCTTCGGCCTCTTGGGTATTTCTCCAAAAAACAAAGCCTGGCGGAGGAGAAGGGATTCGAACCCTTGGTCCCTTTATGAGAACACTGGTTTTCAAGACCAGCGCCTTAAACCGCTCGGCCACCCCTCCAGGACACCACCCTGAAAAACAAGCCGGCCGTATTGTACCGCACTACCTTTACTATGTCAACACAAAGATATATTTTTTGGATTTTAAAATTTTTATTTAGTAATTTGTACACGTTTATTCCATTTGGCAATAACATTTTATTATTTGTTATGCACTTGAAGTATCAAAAAGTAGTTTGCATGCATACCGCAAATAGAATCAAAAGTTTAAGTCCCTCTTATAAAAATTTTCAAAAACACCGAACATGAAAAAGTTAAATAGTTAAAAATCCTCAAGTCACCACAACCCATTAATAGTTCAAATATTATTTAAATTCTTAGTAACAAAATCTAGCCGTTATCTAAGCTACAATCGAAGTCTTTTAAGCATTAATCACGTAAAAAAGCAGTGCAAAAAACGAAAACACAATTCATTAGTGAGATAAAAATAAAACTTTTTTGGTAGATTTTAACATTATATTTTAATATTCAAATAAAGTTTATGTCATTAAGCGTATATACTTTTAAATAGTAAAATGTTCAAAATTTATAAAAAACTAAACAGCCTTATTTCTAAACTCAAAAACTATACAATGTAAAGACAGACTAAAGTGAATTTATCTACTGCATTTAAATTTTACATTACTTAATTTTTGCAATCCAAGGGTAAACAAATAAATAAGATCAAAATGACAAAAGAAACACTCAAAAATTAAAACCTGTGCTCTTATATCCGGTTCATAAAAATCTTTTTTATAATTTTCAAAACTTTTTATCTAAAAATACTCAACAAAAAAACAAATTTGGTGGTTTCAGATATTACTCTGAAGCCACCAAAAAGCAAATAGATCTAGCCCCCTCTTATCACGCTTCCAGCAACACTTGTTCCTTAGCAGTATCTTCATCCACATTATTACTGTTTTCTGAATTTTCTTCACCCAGACGCAGAGGCTTTATCTTTCTCGCTAAATAAATAAATGGCGTATCCAAAAGTGCAACTGAAGCCTTGACCACGTAACTAGTTAAAAGAACGCTCAAAAACACCTTCAGAGGGTACATTCCCCAGAACGCTAAAGTAACAAAAATTACAGTGTCAATTGCCTGGCTTAGCATTGTACTACCGTTATTACGAAGCCAAAGCATAGTCCTATTATTACCTGTTTTCTTCCAAATGAAATGATACATAAAAACATCAAAGTTTTGACTAACTATGTACCCTGCCATACTTGCCAAAAAGATCCTCGGGGCGAACCCAAAAACAGAACAGATATGTGAATTCATCTGATCATTCACGTTCGGAGTGAGAGCCACCGTAAGCTGCGTACCTATGACCCACAAGAGCATAGCCGCCAAACTATAATAAACTGCCTTCTCTGCCGACTTTTTTCCATATTTTTCAGACAAAATATCCGTCACAAGAAACGTAGATGCATACAAGACCATCCCGGCATTAGTCGGAAAACCTAAAACATTTATGCATTTCAGGTCAGCAATACAAGAAAGTAAAGTAGCAAATATAGAGAAAACGTAAAGCCCACTTTTCCCAAAAACCTTATATGTAACAAGTACTCCACCGAGATATGCTAGAACTGTTATCAAAAACATTACTTCATTCACAATAAAGAACATCCTTTTTTTATTTATACGCTAATGGATCCCTCGTCCCTGCTTTTTCAAATGCACTGAGTCGCTGTATACATGACCCACACTTACCACAAGATTTATCTTCACCCCCATAGCAACTATAAGTCAGCTCAAAAGGCACACCCAAACTTTTACCAATTTTTATAACTTCGTATTTCGGTATAGTAATAAATGGCGATAAAACCTCCACAGCGCCACCAGTACCTACATAAATTGCATCAGCAATTAAAGTAGTGAAAAATCCACTCGCGTCTGGGTGAGCATTTCCAATAGTTCCATCCCACACTATCGCATGAGCAACAGAATTAAATCCGTTAATCATTGCAACTACTGCGGCAGCGGAATAGAAAAAACCATTGCGGAACGGAACAAACGTGGCTACGGGCGCACCATTACTCTTCGAAATCTGTTCTTCAAACGATCCCTCTGTTACCTCTCTTCCCGACTCCTTAATTAATTCACACTTACTGCCCTTATAAAAATCACCAAAGTCTTTGACTATAGTTTCTACTCCGTAAAAATCAGCGACTCTCTTCGCAGCCTCTACCTCAATTTTATGGCGCTGACCATAATAAAAAGTTAATGCTGCAACATTCTCAGGCCCATACTCCCTTACCATCTTCGCTAAGCAAACTGCACTGTCTGTACCGCCGCCCATAACAACTAAAGTCCTCATATAAAAAGCACCTCTTTAAACAATTTAAAGTTAAACTACGTCAGTTCAATTTACCACATAAAATTAATTTTTAAAAATTTATTTTTTTAGCTTTTTCGCGATTAATATATTTAGTTTATATTAAAATAATTAAATTTAAGTATATTTTCTATTTATTTTTGGTTTTTTAAAATACTACTGTTTAATATTTTTGCATGTAAGTCATTTTAACATCTGTAAAGCAATACTTTTCTGAATGTTAGAGGCAACATAACTAACTCTAACTAATTTTCTTGCTACTAACTAACTTATTTTATGTGGCATTCTATTACGAAAGTCACAATAAAATTCACGTCATCCTGACTTAAATTCTATATGCTCTCATCAGTAGCATTTAGATTAGTAAAAATTCTTAATTTCTATGATCTATAAGCGTTGCTCTTTTAAACTGACAAATTTATAAAAACCATATCAAAATTTGCACTACGATTTATAGTGTCGAATCAAAAGAATTCAATTCATCGCGGCATTTTTTATCATTTCTTTCAGACGATATTTGGACCGCTTACTTTAGTATAATTAATAATCAAAAAGATTGCTTCTAAGCGTTGCTCTTTTAAACTGACAAATTTATAAAAACCATATCAAAATTTGCACCACAATTTATAGTGTCGAATCAAAAGAATTCAATTCATCGCGGCATTTTTTATCATTTCTTTCAGACGATATTTGGACCGCTTACTTTAGTATAATTAATAATTAAAAAGACTGCTTCTAAGCGTTGCTCTTTTAAACTGACAAATTTATAAAAACCATATCAAAATTTGCACCACAATTTATAGTGTCGAATCAAAAGAATTCAATTCATCGCGGCATTTTTTATCATTTCTTTCAGACGATATTTGGACCGCTTACTTTAGTATAATTAATAATCAAAAAGATTGCTTCTAAGCATTGCTTTTTTAAACTGACAAATTTATAAAAATCATATCGAAATTTGCACCACGATTTATAGTGTCGAATCAAAAGAATTCAATTCATCGCGGCATTTTTTATCATTTCTTTCAGACGATATTTGGACCGCTTACTTTAGTATAATTAATAATTAAAAAGACTGCTTCTAAGCGTTGCTCTTTTAAACTGACAAATTCATAAAAACCATATCAAAATTTGCACCACAATCTATAGTGTCGAATCAAAAGAATTCCATTCATTGCGGCATTTTTACCATTTTTTTAGATGATATTTGGACACCTTCCATTATGAGACTTAACAACTAAGAATAAGGATTTAAATTTGATGTTTTTATTAAAACCATTCATATTAAGTTAATCTACATTTAGTACCAACTTAAAACAAAATGTTAACTACATTTTTAGCACAATAAAAAGTTTAAACTTTTTTCACCAAACCACTTAAATAAAATATAGTTTTAAACCAGTAATATATGAAAACCTAACTAGTGCTCACCCTTCCATTTACCAATAACACTTTTTCCACATTTAGCTTAAACTTAAAACATCTATTAAGTCGAATATTACATTTTCTTTGCTCTGCAAGTCAAATGAGATATTGGGATTTTTACCGTTATTAAATTTAGCATTATTTTTAAAATTTTTTAAAATCTTTAAAACTAACTGTTCGTTTATATTAGTCCCTGAAAAAATGACTCTCTGACCCAACTGTCTTATTTCTTTTATGTTCAGTTCTGTCGCCAAATTTTTAATTTTCACTGTATCTAGAAGTGTAAATATGTCTCTTGGTACTCTGCCAAATCTGTCACTAAGATTTTTAATTATCTCCTCGCGATCCTTTTCTGACTTTACTCCGGAAATTTCTCTGTAAACATCTAGCCTGGTATTATCATCCGGAATATATTCTTCAGGGATATGTATTTGTACCTCAAGCTCGACAGCACAAGTGGATTCTAAATCGCTTGCTTTTCTAGCATCTGTGTCACCTTTTTCTTCATCAATTGCTTCTTTTAAAAGCTTAAGATACATATCATATCCAACGTCAGCTATGTGTCCGCTCTGCTTACTGCTAAGCAAATTACCTGCACCTCTAAGTTCAAGATCTCTTTTTGCAATTTTAAATCCAGACCCAAACTCAGTCAAATCTCTAATAACTTCTAGTCTTTTTTGAGCATTTTCGCTAAGAATTTTATTTTTACTGAAAGTAAAATAAGCATAGGCTTTTCGGTTGGATCGACCGACTCGGCCTCTTATTTGATGAAGTTGGGCAAGGCCCATATAATCAGCACGATCTATTATGAGAGTATTAACGTTCGGAATATCGACGCCCGTCTCAATTATAGTAGTGCAGACCAGAACATCGATATTATGTTCAACCATCTTTTGCCAAATTATAGAAAGCTCAGACTCTGCCATCTTCCCATGCGCATACGCAATTCTCGCTGACGGCAACGCATGTTGAAGATCCATCGCAAGCTTTGTAATGCTAGAAACATCATTATGCAAATAATAAACCTGACCATCTCTTTTAAGCTCAGTTTTTATCGCTTCTATTATAACATTTATATCATGTTCGAGCACGTAGGTCTGAACCGGAAACCTATTCTGTGGAGCCTCCCTTATTACTGACATATCTCTTATTCCAGACATTGCCATGTGTAAAGTACGTGGTATAGGTGTCGCAGAAAGTGTTAAAATATCCACATTCTTTACTATGTTTTTGAATTTTTCTTTTTGTGAAACACCAAAGCGTTGTTCTTCATCTATAATAACAAGTCCCAGATCTTTATAAGAAATGTCTTTTTGTACTAACCTGTGTGTACCAATAATAATATCTATTTTACCCTTTTTTAGCTCATCCACAATTAGTTTTTGCTCTTTAGGTGCCCGAAATCTAGATAAAAGCTCTATTTTGATTGGAAATTTTTCAAATCTTTTGAGCATGTTCTGATAATGCTGCCACGCTAAAATTGTCGTCGGCACTAACACGGCACACTGCTTACCCTGCGAAACACACTTGAATATGGCACGCATTGCAACTTCGGTTTTTCCAAAACCAACATCGCCACAAAGAAGCCGGTCCATTGGTCTTATACTCTGCATGTCTTCTTTTATTTCGAATATACACTGTTTTTGGTCCATGGTCTCTTCATATTCAAATTGAGCTTCAAAATCTTTCTGTAATTCATCATCTTCACGAAAGGCAAAACCTCTTGCCTCCATTCTTTGTGCATAAAGCTTAGTTAATTCTTTAGCAATGTCTTTCGTAGCGGCTTTTGCCCTTGCTTTGGATTTTTTCCAATCATTGGTACCAAGCTTGTTTAAAGTGACTATAGCACCTTCTTTTACCCCAATATATTTATCTATCAAATCCAATTGAGTTACCGGAACATAAACCACATCTGAGCCAGCGTACTCAATTTTTATGTAATCTTTAGTTACTCTGCCTATTTCAATACTAGTTATTCCGGCAAATTTTCCTATTCCGTGCAAAACATGAACCACGTAGTCCCCTACATTCAAATCTGTAAGGCTAGTTAAACTGTGACTTTTTTGTGAAACACTATTCCTACTTGAAAGGACTTTACTACTTTTATTTTTATATGTAATTAACAATATTCCGGCATCAATATACTTGAAACCACACGGAAGAGTACCCGGTAAAACATAAACCATATTTTCAAGATTCGTCAAATTATCTCGCTTAAAAACAGCATCGACTATACCTTCCTTCTGCAGTTCAATAGAAACCCTATACGCGTTTTCACGTTCCCCAGCAAGAACTATTACAGAAGTATCTTTACCCTTGTTTAACCTAATGTCTTGAACTAGGTTAGACATCCGACCATCCCAAGCTGGAATTTGTTTAGACGATATATTAATTTTTTCATCTACCTTATTAAAATAGCTGCTATGTATAAACGCATCTAAATAAATAACATTGTGCTTGTCCAATTGTTTTACCAAATAAGACCGATTCTCATAAAAATCTCCCAACTCATCAAAAATTTCTCCACTTTCTTTTAGCGAATTAAAGGACTCGTCGAGCTCAATTTTTAAATTTTTCAAAGTATTTTCAATCTGACCAGCTTCGAAAATAAATATTTTACTGTTTTCCGGAACATAATCGAAAATAGTACTAGAATTTTCCTTGTATATTAAATTTATAAATTTATCTAAGTTATTTGGAAGAATGTTTGCTTCAAAAAGTTCTATCTCTTCACGTAATTTTAGGACTGCCTCCGTACTTGATTTTTTATTTTTTAGTTTACTCAATAATTTATTTAAATCTTCGCAAAGCCTCTTATTATCTTCGTTTGTAAGTAATATTTCGCCACAAGGTACAGCAAAAAATTCATTTAACGGGCCAATTTTCTTTTGATCTTCAACACTAAAATAAAAAACACTTTCTAGGTTTTCTCCCCAAAAATCTAATCTTACAGGATTCGATAAGTTTGGTGGAAAAATGTCAACTATTCCACCTCTAACAGAAAAATTTCCAACATCTTCCACTGAATTTTTTAACTTGTAACCACTTTTGAGTAAACGATCTTTCAAATTTTCAGTATTTAAATTCATGCCTATTTTTATATGTAAAATACCTGAATTTAAAATTTCTTTAGGTATAGTCTTTTGCAAAGCCGCTTTTACTGGAACTATAATAATTTTAGACTCTTTCTGTAATAATTTATGTAAAATAGTCAGCCTCATTTGCTCATACTGATTAGATTTTCCAGCAATATTGTGAAATACATAATCTTTAACAGGAAAAATAAGGCTACTTAAGCCAAAACTTGTGAACATATTTTTTAATTCATAGGCTGCTTCTTCATTTGGGACTATACAAAAAGTAGGCAAAGATACATTGCCTTTTTGAGTACCAGATATAATTCCGTAAATAATATGTACCTTGTTTATTAAAGAAACACCAGTTATTCCGAGACAAAATGCTTTATTCTTAACTAAATTTAACACTTTTTTGTATTCTGGTATATTATCTAAAACTATATCTAAAAAACTCATAACCATCCTTTAGTAAATAGTGTTACGTTAAAAGAAACACAAAATCTCGTTTTTTTACACAATCGTCAACTTAAACCACAAAAATAAAAAAATACACTGCATTAACTCTAAAATTATGTAATTTGTAAATATTAATAAAAACTCTGAATTTTCACAATAAAATCAGCTTCACTAACTAAATCTAACCCATACCAGCCCCCCAAGAAACTCCCCTACAAAATTAAAAGTTAAGACCACACAAAATCCTACAATACCTTAAAACAAAAATATTCAAAAGCAACAATCACCAGTATGCAAAGTCAATTAAATTTATTCATGGCTTGCTCTATCTTCCCCCTAACAATAAGATCAGTAGCCAAAAGAGCCTTCTCAGCACACGCCGAAATGCAATCTAACTCACTTACACTGAATCTAGAAAGGACCCAGTCCGGCAATTCCCAGCCACACGGTTTAGAACCAACACCAATTTTTATACGCTTAAAACTGTCACTACCAACTAAATTTATTATACTTTTTATACCATTATGTCCACCAGATGAGCCTCCTTTCTTAATCCTAAGCGTACCCACATCCAGCGAAACGTCATCAAATATAACGATCAAATTTTCTAAAGGAATTTTATAAAACTCCATGCATTCCCGAACAGCTCCACCACTTGCATTCATGTAAGTCTGTGGTTTTAGAAGAATAACACTCACACCCGACATTTGAATCTTTAGGTATAAAGAGTTAAATTTAATTTTATCTATTTTAGCTTTAAAAATTTTAGCTATATAGTCTAATACCATAAAACCTACATTATGACGTGTATATTCGTACTCGGACCCCGGATTGCCAAGTCCCGCCACTAAAAACAAAGATATATTTTTTTTAAAAAAATTAAACATAAAAAATAAAAATTCACCAAAATCAGCAAAAATTAGACTGACCAACCAAATACAACTTCCTATATGACCACGCATATCCTAGAATCAACCAAATAAAAACTCCCATCAAATTCAATTCAGAAAGCATAGTCTTCTCGGATACGGCATAAACAAGATATGCTAAAACAACACAAACACAGTGTGGAAAAACACTTAAATCCCGCTTCCCCACATTACCAAGCAAAAACCCGACTAACCTCAAACCCATTATAAACCAAAAAGCAATAAATGGCAAGAAACCTATGATTCCATAACACGCCAAAACACTGACGTAGCCATTGTGGAAATTAAAGAATTTCATGGCACCGCCAAAATATAATTTCCCATAATACTCAATATTAGCCGTACCGATACCAAAAAACGGATTCTTCTTAAAAATTTCTATAGCCTCTTTTAAAAGCTCGAGCCTACCGTTTCCATCACTTAAACTATAAGCAATTCTACCAAAATTCACGTCAGTAAGGCTTGGATCATAGCTGCCATCCAAGGATATGTTACTTATAACGCTGGAGGCACCCTCTTGCAAGCTCTGACGCGCAAACATTAAAATTATTATGACGAAGAAAGTATTAATTACAAAAACAAATAAATTCTTTAACCTTTGTCTGACATTAGACTTTTCGCTCGAAGATAAATACTTACCGAACAAAACCAGTATAACATATATCGTGAGTAAAAGAAAAGACGATATGGAATCACTAAGCATCAACGCAAGAAAATTCAGCGATAAAAATAAAAATAACAAAACAAACCGCCAAATTTTCTTTTGTTTTTTAAAAAACTCTTTCTTTGTGAACAGCATATGTATAAAAATTAACGACACAACAGAACAAAAGGCTAAAATGTTAGGATTCTCGTAAAGACCAGTAAATCTTTGAACACCGGTTACTGTGTATATTCCTACAACATATTTAAAAGAACTATTAAAAAAATTACCAGATATAACAATTTGTCTTTTAATCAAAACTAAAATGAAACTTATAAAAATAAGAAAAGTATTGAAAAATACAAAAACTTTGAAAATACAAGTTGTCTCTTTTTCTAAAAGATCTTTACTTACGTTGGCGTGCATACCGTAAAATATAAAAAAACAAACAGAAAAGTATAAAATCATAAAAATTTCAAATAAAAAATTAAAAGGAAATTTAATGTTTATATGCAAAACCGCAGTAGCCAAACTTGATAAAATAAAAAACAAAAGCAACTCAAAATAATTTATTTTTAATAAAGTCCCACTTTGAAATATCTTATTTTTAAACAAAAAAATTGCCCAAATAAGAATAAACCCATCTATTACACATGAAATAGCGTCAAAAACCACAAGGGACTGCAACAGCAAATTAAAAACAAACATAATTCTAAAGTTAGCCAGGCTGTAAAAAAAATCTTTCAAATTTATTTTACTAATATAACGCAAACAGAACTCCCTTAAAGCAACAGTAAACACTAAGCAGAAAAATTCACTCTATTAAATATAAATAACATACATTTTATTATATGCTAACAATTGCCTAATTTCAATAGGAATCAAAAAGTAGAATTTAAATATAATAATAAAAATTTTATTGACAATTTTATATTAATATTAAATTAACGTACGTATTAATGCTTAACTAATACGTACATTATTAAGAAATAGGAGGATTTTTGAAATGGTGGTAAATGCCTTTCTGAAAAAAACTTAGGTCAAGTAAGTGGAGGGGATGGAAGCGGTATAATTGTACCCGTTACAGTGAGTAAAGATAGAAAGCATTTCCACGTTGGTAATAACATTACGTCAGACGTAGCTGACCTGTACGCAGTTATAGATAATGACCACAAAGTAGTTGGGGTAGCTAAAACGCCAGCGGGGGCGGAAAGGCTAGCCTATAACTATAACGTTTCCGCAATACGTCCATCAGTAAACCAGTTTTTCCGTCTTGGATATATTAATGACCAAGATTACGAAACCCGCTAATTATTCGCTTTAGGTAAATGTTCATTTTGGCAAAAGACATCGTCCAGTTAATTGTGGAACAAGAAATATTCTTGATGCATGTCACGAAAGATTATTTATATGAAGTTACAGGAAATTAAAAATCTTGAACACAAGTAGGTAGACAAATTGTTTGCCTACTACTTTTTTTATAAAATTAATTAATAAAAATTCTAAAAATGCCAACAAAGCTTTGCCTAAGCAAAAAAATATTGTATATAATTATACTTATACCATACGTTACATTCTCTCTGGCATTTTTTTGTAAGTTCAGAGATAGCTTCTACGTTATTAATGATAACTTTGAAGAAAGTATTTAAACACAAACTGCTCTTTCCTTATGCTTCTAAAAAACTTTTAGCGTATCAAAAAGTAGAATTTAAATATAAAAATAAAAATTTTATTGACAATTTTATATTAATATTATATAATTAATGTACGTATTAGTGCTTAACTGATACGTACACTAATAATAGGAGGATTTTTAAAATGGTGGTAAATGTATTGTCTGAGGAAAAGTTAAGTAATGCGAGTGGAGGTAAAGGCGGAATATGTTTATTAGACACGTTAGACGACGGAATGGGTTTCAAAGTTCAAAGTTACAGAAACTATTATAATCCTAGTGATGCTGCGTTTGGAGTTTTTGATGATAGACATAATTTAGTTAGAGTAGTCAGTGATTACAAAGATGCCCAAAAATTCGCCAACATTAATCATATCCACGATGGCTTTATTAGAGATGAAGAATATCGTCAGCTTATTGGCAAAAAATTTTACCCAGCTGGTTAAGACTATTGATATATTTGATAAGAATTATGCTTAAGTTTAATAAAAAACTAAAAAAATTCTGCAAACTGACACTGAAAATACAGAATCTACGAACATGTAAGTATCAGATACACTTCGTGCCCTCGTTGCTACCATGTCCGTTTTTGAAGTTAAGAAGTTTTTCTAAACGGAGTGCGAGGGTACTTTTTTTCCGTTACCATATATAAAAAATTCTCAAAAAATAAACAAATACCAAACATCAAAAATATAGTATAAATTCCACCCAAAGACAAGCAATTCTCGTGTTAAGTATCATCCTTGCAGATATATCATAATATTTCAGAATGAACTCTTTACCTAAACTAACCCCAAAGATATCTTTAGCTTTTATTTTTCCAAGACTATATTCAACAAATTTTTAAAACACAAAAACTGCAACAAAACACTAACAGAAAACGCTACAAAGCCTACGATACTAACAAACAAAAAACCAACCAATGGCGTTAGCAGCCTAGTGCTATGCAACCTAAAATATGAATAAAAGCGAATGGCAAAGTAGGAATACACGGTGCCATTAATTTTTTCACTCTGGGAACTAACCTCTAAAAGATAACAGTAAAGCCGAAGAAACCTCCCAACCGCTATAAAAACACCCCACTACCGTGCATACTCAACTGCCCTGCTTTCCCTTATTAGTGTAACCCTAACCCGACCTGGATAATTAAGCTCTTTCTCAATTTTTTTACAAATGTCACGAGAAAGTACTACCATCTCATCATCACTGACTTTATCCGGTTCCACCATTATCCGTACTTCACGTCCAGCCTGCACTGCAAAACATTTGCTTACTCCTGTAAATGAAGTAGCAATCTTCTCAAGGTCCTCGAGCCTTTTAAGGTAATTTTCTACACTTTCTTTCCTTGCACCAGGCCTAGCTGCCGAAATAGCATCGGATGCTTGTACAATAAAAGACAACACAGTACTGCGTTCCGTACCACCGTGATGCAGCTTTACAGCGTGAATTATATCTTCACTCTCCTTATAGCGCTTCAAAATATCTACTCCGATATCAACATGCGATCCCTCTACCGTGTGGTCAAGAGCTTTACCAATATCATGCAAAAGCCCTGCTCTCCTAGCAATTGCCGAAGACTCATGAAGCTCAGCAGCTATAACCCCGCACAATTGTGCTACTTCAATGGAATGAATCAAAACGTTTTGTCCATAACTTGTCCTATACTTAAGCCTACCTAAGAGCTTTATAAGCTCCGGATCTAAAAATGCAACATTTGCCTCAATTAATGCTTTTTCGCCCTCCTCTTTTATAGCATCGTCTAGCTGTTTTTTTGCTCTTTCAATGTTTTCTTCAATTTTTGTAGGGTGAATCCGACCATCTGAAATCAAGTTCTCAAGAGCAATCTTTGCCACCTCACGGCGAATCGGATCAAAACACGAAAGCGTTATAGCTTCAGGGGTATCGTCTATAACAAGATCAACACCAGTAAGAGTCTCTATAGCCCTTATATTACGCCCTTCTCTACCAATAATCCGCCCCTTCATCTCGTCATTCGGCAAAGAAACAACGCTAACCGTAGTCTCGGAAACGCTATCCACAGCGCACCTCTGTATGGCCAAAGACAAAATCTTCTTAGCTCTTTTTTTAGACTCCTCAGATATAATCTTTTCGCATTCAACAATCCTTATTGCTTTTTCGCGTACCAGCTCACCATCTATAACTTCTAGCAACTGCTTTTTTGCTTGATCTTTTGTAAAAGCAGACACTTTTTCCAATTTTTCTATCTGCTTTTTCTTGATAATTTCCAAGTCTTTCACACGTTCCTCAACAAAAAGCTCTTTCTTACTCAGTTCACTCTGCTTTTTTTCCAAAGAATCAGACTTTTTATCCAAAGCCTCATCTTTCCGCCTAACGTTTTTTTCTCTATCCTGGAGCTCCTTACTCCTATTTAAAATTTCTTTTTCCAGTTTATCTCTTTGCTCCTGAATTTCGCTCTGACCTTTTAGTATTATTTCATTTTTTTTAGCCTCCGCCACCAACAAAGCTTCATCAGTAATCCTTTTAGCTTCTTTCTCCGCCGATCCTATACTTTTCTCAGCTACCTTCTTTCTATAAGAAACACCTGCAAAAAAAGCGGTACCGCCCACTACTACCAAGGAGACCAAGAACAGTACAACATACATCTATAAAAAACTAACCTCCCTCTTTTTTAAAAAACACGCAGCACAAAAACAGTCTCATCCTGATGCAAAAACTAAAAGCAATAAACCAACACAATTCTATTACTAAATTTACATAAGTGTCAAGTTAAGGCAGTAACACGGCCATCGTAAAAAGTCAAAAATCCAAAACTAAAACTATGTTTTAGTTTTAAATAAAACATAGCAACATACCCGCAATATTTCTTCACACTAACTATTTTTTCATAAAACAAGGTAAACCAAATAAAACAATTTTCATATTAAAATTTTAATATGAAATTCCCATTTACACATGCGTTTGTAAAAAAATAGACTAATGACTTAAAAAATTTTTAAACGTGAAGAGGATATTAAGTTACGACGTACAAAACATATAAAATTAAAGTTCTTTAGCGCAATTATAAGTACAGTAAATTGCCTTACTTTTTTTTTACAAAAACAATTTTTCTGTCGTGGCCCAAAAAATTGCACCTTGCCAATTAATTTCCAGCATATAATAGTTTTAGTTTTCAAAAATCTAAATTGAATTTCCATTAAACTCAAGTCAGATACAAAAAACAGCCAACGCCGAAATTAAACAACGCTGGCAATTTATTTCAAAAAAAGAGTGCTAAAATCTAAATTTGCTTATACCGTCTATAACCAAAAACTGCCAAATTAGAAAACCAAAAAATTAAATATCACGCTCACGAAAATAATAAATACCTATAATCAAAGTTAGAGCCAGAAAAAAACCACCTACACACACATACCTAACAATGTCCGCGGAAGGAATATTTGAAACTATACCCATTTGAGTAATCTCATTAAAGCATCTAACGTATACGTAACTCGAAATAGAAAAATCCCAATTTAGAGTATTTCGAATAAAATTATCAAGAAGATCAGGTAAGAAAGAAATAAGCGTAGATGCTACAACATATATTGCCAAAGAATTACCGCTTTTTCTTACTAGCGAAGCAATCATCAAAGCGATCGAAACATAAACAGCAAGAAAAAAGAGCGTCAAAAGCAAAGTCAACGCTAAATTAGAAGGTAAACTATAGTAAGATGGCAACCTATTCCCCCCTGCTATAAGGCTAGAAATCAAGGAACTTGCAATCGTAAGTAACAGGTAGAAGACTGCACATGACAGTCCAACGAAAAACTTAGAAAGGTAAATAAATTCCCTCGGAAAACCTTTTGTTGCAATATTTTTCATCGTTCCATGTGAAAACTCACTACACAAAAAAAGTACCGACAGTATTGCTAGAAGTAGTGCAATATTAGAAAAATTCGCATAAGTAACCGACCAAGCACCGCTCTTCGATTCAAAGAAAGCGAACTTTTCATAATTTCTTAGCCCAGCCAAAACACTTGTGACCGAAATAAGAACATTAAAACCTACTAAAATTAAACTAACAACATAAAAAAACTTAGTTCTAAATATCTTATAAAAATCAACACAAAGTAACCTTCCCACTAATTTTCCCCTCCAACTACGCTCATAAAATAATCCTCAAGATCAACCTTAGACTTAGTCACAGATTCAACAAAAATATCATTGACCGCCAAAATTTTGGTCAGCTCGCCTGGTCTACCATCGTAACCGTGTACCTCGATCGTGTCAGTCCCTTCAACTAATTTGAGCTCCGCATTCGAACAAGCCTCCTTAAGGACAGACAAAGCCCTCGCGGTATCATCGACTTTAATATCTAAATGTGACTTACACCGAGTTTCGAGCTCAGAAATTGAAAACTCGTCTATCAACCTTCCGTTATTTATTATACCATAACGATTAGCAAGCCTAGAAAGCTCGTTAAGCAAGTGGCTACTAATAAAAATAGTTACCCCTCTATTTTCATTTAAATCCTTCAACAAAGACCGAACCTGTACTATCCCTTCCGGATCTAAACCATTTACCGGTTCATCCAACACTAAAAACTCCGGGTCACCCATCAGGGCCATACCTATACCAAGTCGCTGCTTCATGCCCAAAGAAAAATCCCTCGCTTTTTTCTTACCAACATCCTTGAGCCCAACCAAAGATAAAGTCTCATCAATTACATTCTCGTGCTGACCACTGAGCAACTTCCACTGAATGTACATATTATCGCGAGCACTAAGATGAGGCACAAAAGCAGGAGCTTCAATGACCGTACCCACTTTACACCTGCCCTTACTCAAATTTTTTTCACCAAAAAGAGTGATCTCTCCTGCAGTTGGTTTTGTCAAGCCAGAAATCATCTTTATGGTAGTAGTCTTTCCTGCACCATTTTTCCCAATAAAACCATAAATGTCGCCCTTCTTTATGTTCATGCTAACCTCAGACACACAAAGTCTGCTACCGTATTTCTTAGTCAGCTTATTTGTAAGCAAAACATCTTCCAAAGCATACCTCCAACTCCTAGAAAAAACTCTAAAGTATTGTAGAATATATCATATAAATAAATCAACAAAAAAAAGCAAACACAACGAAATAAATCTCACAAAAACTATGCGATATCGATGTATACTTTAAACACTAACACACCGAGCAGTAGACAAAATATTAAAGAAGAAAGCAGAGCAAAAGCAAAACAAAAAGGCACCCCAACCCGATGAACCAAACGACAACCCCAAGCACCGAACAGTACCAAGATAGATGTCGCTCCGAAACAAGCCGAATGCCTTATAAAAAATTCATACTGCAAAAAACAGTCAATTCACTAAATATGTCTACCCAAAACCAAAAAATAACAAAGCAATCACAGCGTAAAAAAGCAACAAAACAAACGTTACTCGCACCACAAAGGCAAGAATGCACTAAACAGAGACACAGCGTACACGGATCCCCGGGCCCATAGTAGATGCCACGAAACAAGATTTAATATAAGTTCCCTTGGCACCAGATGGTTTCGCTTTTACGATTGCGCCCAATAGAGCGTCAAAATTTTGAGCTAACTTCTCTTTGCCAAATGAAACCTTTCCTATAGGACAGTGAATTATATTAGTTTTGTCCAACCTATACTCTATTTTACCAGCCTTCGCTTCCTTTATTGCCTTAGCAACGTCAGGAGTTACAGTACCTGCTTTTGGATTTGGCATCAGACCCTTGGGCCCCAAAATTTTTCCCAGCCTTCCTACTAGCGGCATTACACCCGGTGTAGCAATAAGTACGTCAAAGCCTATCCATCCCTCTTTTTGTATCTTCTCTACAATATCCTCTGCGCCACAAAAATCTGCACCGGCCTCTCTTGCACGGTCTTGATCGAGTCCTTTACAAATTGCCAAAACTCTAACATTCTTACCCGTACCATTTGGTAAAACAACGGCTCCACGTACTTGCTGATCAGCATGCCTAGAGTCAACACCCAGACGTACATGCATCTCCACAGTTTCGTCAAATTTGGCAAAAGCAGATTTCGTACAAATTTCTAATGCATCAGGTGCTTCATAAAGCACAGACTTGTCAAACAACTTAGAACTATTGGTGTATTTCTTACCGTGTTTCACAAAAAACCTCCCTAATAGAACAAAAATACGACGCAAAACAAAATGCAAAATTTCACTAATTACATACCATGCAATCACGCACACTTACCATGTATTCAATCCTCCACGGTAATTCCCATGCTCCTGGCCGTACCTGCTATCATGCTCACCGCAGACTCCAAAGAAGATGCATTCAAATCTCTCATCTTCGTTTTAGCTATCTCCTCTAACTGAGTACTTTTAATCTTAGCAACCTTTGTCTTATTAGGCACACCTGACGCTTTCTCTATGTTACATGCTTTTTTTATAAGCACCGGAGCAGGCGGAGTTTTTGTAACAAAAGTAAAAGATCTATCAGAATATATAGTTATAATTACTGGGGTAATCATGCCCGCATCATTCTTCGTTCTTTCATTAAACTCCTTTGTAAAATTCATAATATTAACTCCATGCGGACCCAAAGCCGAACCAACTGGAGGAGCTGGAGTAGCCTTCCCTGCGGGGATCTGAAGCTTTACAACACCTGTAACCTTTTTAGCCATAAACACATCTCCTGGAAACTGTAATAAACACACCTAATCGATATAAAACAAATAAAAATTCTACAAAAACCAAAAACGCCATGAAAAAATTTACCAAATTATACAGAGAGCCCACAAAAATAAATTCCAAGCTAACGAGCGCGCAAAAAATAAACCGTGGAAAAATTATGAAACGTTAGAGAACAAAAATCAATCCAACAACTTTATTTGGTAAAGCTCCAGCTCAACAGGAGTCTTACGACCAAACATAGAAATCTCCACCTTCACCTTATTTTCACCCAACATTATCTCGGTTACAACAGCAACGCTCTCCTTTAGAGGGCCATCGGTAATAACCACAGTGTCACCAACTTTGTAATTAACTTCAGAAATATTCTTTGGCATAACTCCTAAGCGATCAATCTCCACTTGACTCAAAGGCACAGGCTTAGATCCCGCCCCAACAAAACCCTGACACCCTCTTACGCCTCGCACGGCAGCCCACGTGTCATCAGTGAGGACCATCTTTACCAGTACATAATTCGGGAAAACCTTTTTCTCGCTTGTACGAGTTTTACCATTTTTCACACTCGTAACCATCTCAGTAGGCACAAACACTTCCTGAATGAGATCCTTCATACCTCGACTCTCAGCAGTTTTTTCTATATCAGACATCACTTGCTTTTCGTAGCCGGAAAACGTCTGCACAATATACCATTTTGCGTCACTTAGTGGCATCTTTATACCTTTCAAAACATCATTACTTGGATATTCTCATAATAGTGCTAAACAAAGTACCTAGTCCATAATCCAAAAGCCCCACAAAAATTGAACTCACCACAACTGTAGAAAGCACAACACCCATATTCCTAAAAGTCAACTTTTTAGTGGGCCAAATTATCTTTTTAAATTCACTCTTACAGTCTTTAAAATAATCAGCTACACTCCTTTTTTTACCCTTATCCTCCCTAGGAGACCTATCATTACTCTTTTCGGGCACACAAAAACCTCCCTACACAAAAACTAAAAACAGACCCCTCGATTTTACTTAGTTTCCTTATGACTAGTATGCTTCCTGCAAAATCTGCAGTACTTATTCATCTCCAGCCTATCTGGATCGTTGGTTTTGCTTTTGGTGGTATCATAATTTCTTTGTTTACACAAACCACAAGCCAACGTTATCTTGGTTCTCAACTAGCGGCACCTCCTGGTAAACTCTAACCCAAGCCTCCCTTACTACGCCAGACACTGGCACACAAGGTATTTTGTATTTTATCACAGCATTTAAAACGAGTCAACCACAATATTAAGCGGCCCTTATTTCAATGAACGATAAATAGTTCAAAAAATGAGTGAAAAATACAAACCACTAATAATTAATGAACTAATTACAAGAATATAAAAAACATTTGCTCGTTTTTATAACTAGAAAATAAGTAATTTATTTAATTCACTCAAATTAACGCAGCACATTTAAGTTACATAAAAACAAAAACCAGGATGTGCGAACGCAAACCGCACATCCTGGAAATAAAAAACAACCTATGCTGTCCGCAGTGTCCATCTAATAATCAAAATCATCAACCTCACCGTATGTGTGAGATGAACTGTTTTGCCTGTCAAACCTTTCTTTTACTTCGTTATTAGCATTTTTTAGCTCTGCTTTACTTCCACCAAACCAGCCTCTAAGGTAACTAACTATACCAGTCGCAACAGTGACTGCCGCTGTTACCACCCACACGTAGGGATTTTTGTACCACCTGGCACTTTCCACTTTCAAGTCTGCGGGCTTATTTAAAACTTTATCAGCTTTCAAGTCTGCGAGCTCATTTAAAACTTTACCAGCGGCACGCGATAGTAAAAAAAATTGCCCCCTAAGTTGCCTCCGTACGTTTTCAGCAAAACGAGCTAACGCGCCACGCAATTCACCAACGGGCACTTTCATCTTTCCAGCAGAATTTGCTTTACCAACATAAGCGAGAAGTAGATCTACATTTAACGAACTCAATCCATTGATAAGTTCAATATCTACAACCACAGGACCTGAGCCAGTGATCCTTTTTAATAAAGCCTTGTACATATTACCAGAAAAGTCAGAAGGGTACCTTTTAAAAACATGGTTCGCTAATCGCACAATTTCATTCTCTAAACTGCCGACTTTAATTAAGAGCTTCAATTCATCGTACGTCTTCTTATCATAAATGGAAGAATTTTGCTCCGTACCACTTTTATCTTCAGAGGTCTTGTTTTTAACATCTTCACCTTGATTATTACCAGGGCCTTGCCCCGTCGGCGTATTTGTCTCAGTCGTATTTTTGCCAGTTGCTCCAGCCGCTGCACTTCCAACCAAACTAAAAACTCCTAATGTTGCCACGCTTTCCTTAAACATAAACACAACCTCCTAGGTTCTTGTAGTAGCGTTAACACACCGATATTTTAGCACATAAACAAAATAATGTCAACACTTTTTTATCAATCTCTATTTTTGAAATACAACAACAAAGAAATCACAAATAAATTAATTTCCACCCACATAAAGAAATTCCACTTTAACATAGAAAGCGGAAACACCTTTTGCTAACACACTGGAACTAAAACAAAAAACAATCCCTACAAAAAATTTACACCCAAAAAACAAGAGCAACCAAAAAACATAGAAAACAACCGCATATTTTTTATCGGTCGCCTAAAATAAAAAAACTACAGATCACCGGCACTGACAGTATTCAATCCGCTCGAATAATCATTAATCGCTAAGCTCATCAAAACATGGAAAATTATGAACTTTGCAGCCTTTTCCGTAAGTATCCTGCGGCTCCAATAAGACCTTAACTCATTAGCCGCATCTTCGCCATGTTCTGCCTTAAATTTATCTAATTCACCTTCACGCCATTCTTTACAAAGCTTATATAAAGGGGGATACTTCTTCTCGGCTGAAACATCTTTATCATCGATACGCCCCTCAACGGAGCCATTGCTATACATTGAATAATACTCACCCGAACTGTGTTCAGCAATAATCTTAAAAGTTCCCCAAGACCGACCAAATATTACTCTAACATTAGACCTAACAGCACTTACACCGTCATTGTACCAAAAATATCCGTCATCGCCTATACTCAAGTTTTTTACTACACTATTCACAAATTCTTCGTCAGTTTCAACTAAGTTACGAACAGAATTCAACATCTCAGTAAAGTTACCGGACCGTACTGATCTAACTTTGTCCATCACTACAGAACTGTTGTAAGCAGAACCGACACTTCCAACGAAACTCATTGTAAACCCAACAGTGCCAACAGTAGTCGAAAAACCTTTAAGCATAGGTCCCAACCTCCAAAGACCACAAAATACAGGGTAACAGCACAAAAAACACGCCGCTTCGTCCACCATGCTATAGGAAAACAAAAAGGCAGTCAAGTGAAATATTTCTTTCATCCGCTTAGACTGCAAAAGATTCGACTTTAAAATATCGAACCCACTAATTAACTATTTAGCATTACGTATTTTAACATGTTCCAGTCTTCTTAATAACGGAGCTCGCGGCTTTCACTTTAAACCCATTTAACAATTGCTGCTACTCTATTTCTCGTTTTTTAAAATATCTTTACATTTTAGAATCATTTTTTCTTTTTCTTTCCCTACTTTCGGATACTTAGGATTGATATCCTCTAAAATTTTTATTATGGCTTCAGAAACCAAATACCTGGCAAACCACTTCTTATTTGACGGAATCACATACCACGGTGCGTATTGGGTTGCAGTGGAATTGATAGCAAGCTCGTATGCCTCCATATAATCATCCCAATACTTGCGTTCTGCAACATCCGAATCGGAAAGCTTCCAATTTTTGTTCTTGTCCGCTATCCTCTTCATAAAACGCTTTTTTTGCTCATCTTTAGAGATACAAAAGAAAAACTTTATTATTCTTGTGCCATTTTCCCACAAATATTCCTCGAAATTTTTTATTTGGTTATACCTCTTCTCAAAAATATCATCTGTCTTACAGCGATCAGGCAAGTTTTGATTTTTATAAAGGCTATGTACTCGATTGACAAGAACGTCCTCATAGTAAGATCTATTAAATATGCCTATTTTTCCCTTTGGAGGCAATGCTTTAACACAGCGCCATAGATAATCATGTGCATTCTCTATATCCGTGGGCTTTTTAAAGTTAGAAACCTCCACTCCTTGAGGGTTAACGCCAGCCATAACATGCTTTATAGCACCATCTTTTCCGGCGGCATCCATCGCCTGTAGAACTATGAGTACAGATTCTTTGCCTTCTGCATAAAATCGATCTTGTAAAAGCTTCATTTTCTTTATATTTATTTTACCATTCTCCAAAACAGCCTGTTTATCCATAGATAGCGTTTGAGCATCCGGGTCAAAGGCCTTGAAATTAAATTTGTTTATATCAGTAATTTTAAATTTATCCAAGTTCATGACGTTAATCTCCTAAAAAATGTTTTAAATCTAAATTTATTTAATTGTAACACATTTTTAAATATAAAGCAATATAAATTATTCTTATTAACAAATAATAATTTTAATCTTTACTTTTTACGCTAAAAGTGTTAAAATAAAAGAAGAGCTATTTTTATGCGTAAAAGGGAAATTTTATGAAAAAGTTTATTTCTACTATGTGTTTTGCAGGATTAATTGGTAATGGTTTTACAGGTGTTGTGTCGGCACAACAAGCGAATGCTTCATCCATAAATATCAGGGTCGACGATAAAGGTTATTTGTATGGCTTGCTCGATGATTCTGCAATAGCTTTAGGTGCACAGTTGACCCTCGAAGACGCCGGATTTGTCGGAATAAAACTTAAAGATGGGAGTTATCTAAAAATTTCAGGTAGAAATGCGACGGATTTTCACTGTTTTGGCGAGGCACCCCATGATCTAAGGAATTGGGCTAAGAGTAAATTTAATGTTGATTATTATATTACAGTCAATGAGTTGTTATATTTGCAAATATTAACTTTGAAACGTTTAAAAAAATATGGCATTCGTCTAAATGATATTTTAAGGGAGCTCGATTTTGTCGAAGTTGTGCCAGAAGAGTTTGCCTTAATATTTAAGAAGATGGAAAATCGAGTACAGGACGGTGGCGGTATGAAGTATGGTAAGGAGTTTTTGCTAAATGGTCTTAAAGGTATACTTCTAGCTGATAAAACAGGTGAAGTTAGAAAGATGTTAGAGGATTGTGGTTTCTTTTATAAAAAAGCAAATGAGTCCCCTCTACTAGGCAAAGGTGAATTTAAATATCTGCAATCGGATGATTTGTCATGTATAACTAAAATGAGTTTTTTAGAGCAAGATATGAGAAAACTGCGTAGTGTGAGAGAAAGTCTTATACAAGAGGTTAGTGATGCTAAGCGTACCGCTTCAGCCTGCGAGCTTAATAGCTTTAAGTTTGAAACTGAGAAAGGATATCTTAACGATAAAATCGCAGACCTTAACAGTAAAAACAAAAAACTCACCAGTATGAACAACGCTAGTATTTTAACCGCATTAGTAGGTTGGACACTTTTGGCTGCAAAATGTATCAAGGACTGGTTTTTTGGCGGAAACGGTAATTCTTAAAAGAAAGCAGAAGACATAACGAAAAACATTAAGAAATTAGGCAAAAAAAACGAGTTACAGTGATTTGTAAAATTTGTGTCTCCACCTCGCTGCCTTTTGTTGCTGAACACGAGAACGCTGTAGAATGAGCGAGATTTGTGTGCAGCTATATAAAAAGTACAAGCGTAAAACTGAGGGTTAGGCGTATGTGCCATCCTCGTGCTATTTGAAGTTTGCACGAACACCCACAGGTCTGTTATTGGGAAATCTTATAAAATAAAGTTTGCTTATTTTAGGTGTACACTTTGTTGTAAAAATCAGGCAGTTTAGTCGACAGTAAAAGATTGCATAGATGTATTAAAATATAAAGTACTAAAAATAAAAAAATATCCCATAAAGTGCGTTTAAAAAATTGAAACAGGTTTTCATAATATAGAAGCTCATCTCTTTTACACATAGGCGTACTTTTATAATTTTAGCTATAGTATGTCAATCTTTTAACATTTTCGGTAAATAAACGTTAACAACAGTTCCCACGTTTTCTTCACTTTTTATCTCTATTCGACCAGAGTGAAGTAGCACTAGCTCATTTGCCAGAGCAAGCCCTATTCCCGAACCATTCTTACTAAATTTCCCTCTGTAGAATTTGTCCTTAACTTTTGGCAATTCACTCTTAGGAATTCCCACTCCATTATCACTTATTTCAATATTGATAAAATTATCTACTTCCTTTGCACTAACATTAACAACTCCTTTTTCTCTAGTATATTTTAATGCATTGTCTATAATGTTTATAAAAACCTGCTTTAATCTGTTTTTATCTCCTAGAACAGGCGAAAGCGTTTCTGGTTCGGAGTAAAGCAAAAATTTGTTTTCACTTTTTGCCCTCTTCACAAAAATATATACTGCCTCACTGAGCTCTGCTATGATGTCGATTTTTTCTAAGTTAAGCACCGTTCTTCCGTTTTGCAGTTTTGAAAAATCCAGCAATTCCTCTACTATAGCACAAAGCCGTTCAGACTCACTTACTATAATTTCCATCCCTTTTTTGTTCATTTCCAAATTTTCTTTAGTCTTTGGATCATCCAAAATTATTGTTTCTGCCCAACCTTTAATTGCAGTTAGTGGAGTACGTAACTCGTGTGAAACCGATGATATAAAGTCATTTTTCATTTGCTCAGACTCATAAAGCTTTTGAGCCATATAATTGATAGTACTGCATAGCTCGCTAAACTCACTTTTCTCTTGCTTCACAAGCCGCGTTTTAAAATCACCCAATGCTATCCTCCTAGCCATTTTACTTATTTCATCAACGGGCTTAACTATGCTTTTTATGAAACGCTTGCTTGCCAAGAATAAAAAAATTTCAAATAATACCAGAGTAAAAAAAATGAGTAAGCAATTTCTAAAGAAAGAATAATTTAAAAATTCTGCTTTTTTTGTAAATACTAGAAAGTACGAAAGATTGCTATCAGAGAACATTACTTTCTTGCATGTAAATAAAAACTTTTTACTTCCAACGTTTTTTATAATTATCTTATCTTGCGAATCTGAATATATTTCTTTTGGTAGCTCTTCTACTGAAAAATCTGTACAGTTTTCAGCTAAGATGTCCCCTTTATCTTCTAAAACTACTACATTAATACTTGTACCATATCTATTTTCTGATTGGAGTTTTCTAGTTAATTTTAAAATGTCTACAGCCGGACTAAACCTTAATCTGGTTTGTATGGCAATGTCCCCGTATAGTTGCGCACATTCGAGAGCAAACAAATTTTCCGTATTTTTTTTGTTAAAATTATAAAAATATGCTACGGCTAAAAACGCCACTAAAGTTAAAAAAATATAAACGCACCCTAAGAATTTCAAAAACCAAGTTATTTTAATACCCACAGCCCTAATTCTGGATTTTAACAAGTCTTTAATCTGCACGATAATCACCTAGACCAAAAATCACCCATCACTCTTAAATACTCTTATATTATAATACCAATACAAATTGATTAAAGTAAAGTGTATTTATAAAAAAATTAAAATCATACAGCAAAATGCTACACGCTAAAAAATAAAAAAGGTTTAAATCTGCTAATCTTGATAATCCAAAATTAGCAGAATCGACTTTTTCTATTTGCTTTGCAGATGGATATATTCAATACTTATGAATAAAGTAAAAATTTAATTATAAAAATATTCAAAACATCTATACATACCAAAAGCCGCTAATTTGTTTCACGCATATTCATTGACTCCCATCTGAACTATCTATTTGACATATGAATATCAATTAGATAAAATGCCAATAGTGCCTGTTTCTGTTAGCTTTGTGCAGCATCGCGCTACTTTATTGAGTATAGTTGTTAAAATTGCAGTGGGATGGGCCTGTGTTTTTGCATTATCTTGTAATTAACGTTCAGGGAGTAGGTGCAGTTTTAAAGTCAGGCGGTCGGCCATTGTATTGATTTATTAAAGGTTTGTTTTGTGTCCATCTGTGCCGTATTTTTTGTTGTGAGGGAGAGCGTATGAAAAAAGCGAGCGTGTTTATTCTAGGTCTGGTTTGTGTACTCCTGATTGGATTTTCAGTTTTTACGTATTCGTTGATTAAACCCAAGAGCACTTTTAACAAGATTTCTGGCAGTTCTGCCTCGGTGCAGATTGAGCCAATTCACATTTTTATGTGTGCGGATGATGGTAATGTCGGGCCTACCGCGACAACTATACTCTCTTATTTGTGTAATTCACTTGAGGGTGAAAGAATTAATATACACATAGTCTCTTTCGATGATAATCATATGAGTAAAGAAAATGTACATCGTTTGGAGGCGCTCAAGAAGAAGAAAGATTTTAATCTTGATTTTACTTACTTTGATAGGAAGAGGTTGGATATCTATCCGCAAGACCAGTGGAACAAAGCAATAATGGTTAAATTGTATGTTCAAGAGATTTTCCCAAACTTAGACAGGATAGTATGGTTGGACGATGATGTTCTTGTTCTAAAAAGTTTGAACCATGTGTTTACTGAAGATTTTGGCAGTAAGTGTATTGGTGCTGTGGATGTTGCAGAAGAGTATAGGAAACACCACGAAAGGTATGCCGATCGTTGGATTACTGCAGGTTTTGGCGTTTATAATTTGAAAGAGATGCGCAAGCAGAACGCCCAAAAGTTACTACTGGATAAATCCACGCTGTACAAAGTTGGTGATAGTGATAAGCCTGAATTTTGTGGTGGTAGAGAGGAATATGCTTTGACTTTATTTCCAAAGGAAAAGGTTAGGCTTTACCCGTATACATACTGCGTTATGTGCTCTGCTTTCGGCGAAGATTCTTATAAGGATCTTGACATTGATACGGTTACGATTCTTCATTTTGCCGGCGTGCCAAAGCCGTGGAAGGGAAGGTCTCATGCTAATGTGAGATATCAAGAAATGTATGAAAAGTATATGAAGTTACGTGATGAATTGTGGCATAGTCAGGGCCTCTGATCGCGCTGGTTTGGATACGAGGGCGGTTGGAATCGATCTTCCTTTCTCTTGTGTCGTTGCCTTTACTTGTTGTTTGTTTTTGGCTAGCTGCTTTGGTGTATTTTCAGAATTATCAACTAAGTGGAATCATGGGTCTTTTGGTAACGTCAGTATGAGTGTTTTGGTAGTGCTTCGTAGTTTGTGTCTAGTGTGTTGGCCTGTCCTTTTTAATAAAAGAGTGCTCCTAGAACGCTGTATAGTCGCATCCATCGGTTGTTTTAAGAAAACAAATTCCATCGTCTCGCAGGTTTGTGGTATCTCGTTTCTCATACAGATATTAAACAAAAAATTTGTCCACACGATCTAGGCCTAAAACTTTTCGTGATCACTTCAAGTTAAGAGACGTGTTTACCACTAATTTTCGTTTATTAGCTTTTGGATAGTACTAAAAAGCGCCTCTGCTGATTGTACCACATCTTGTTTTATCTCAAAACAATTATTTTTCCCCGGATTCTAGCTACTTCGTTGTTTTGCGCAGTTACTGCTAATTGATATATTTGATTTGACCTATTTATATACGTGCTAAAAAATGTATTAATGATAATAGAAAACTGAATATTATTTAAAATATTTAGTTTAGGTTCAATAAATATAAAAAGCTCTACACAACAGGAATATACAGACATTTGATGTTATAACAATATTTTTATTTATGTCTCGTTTTTACAAATGTGCCACAAATAGTTAATAATACTGTACTTTTAATAAATTATTAGATTAACTATGGCAAAATCATGTCTTGAATGGACAATTCTTCGTGGTGTAGAGCCGTAATTTTGTTTTGTTTTACTTATAAAGTTTAAATTTTATTGTATGTGAATATATCAAGTCAGGATTTTATTCGGCCTCAAAAATAATCCCTTACAATTCACTATATATCTAGACGGACATAAAAATAAACTGACCCAGTATATGTGCTAAGTATTTCACATTTTAAAACAAAACATCAAACCCAAGTACATATCTAATTTTATTTTGGCAACAATAACCCCAAGGGGAGGTGTCAAAGTAAACGATATGGAAGAAACTGAGGGAAATATAAGTCAAAAAACGAAGGGGTCGAGTAAAGACAAAAGGGGAAAAAGTTTTTATGTGGCGTTGGGAATTTGCATTTTAGCCATATTTACTGCAATCTACTCTACTTACACTAGTGTAAAATATTTTACCAAACCGGCAGAAATAAGTGATTTTTCTATAAACGCTCCTGTTGACATTATACAAAAAGGTACAAATTCCGATAAAGAGAAAGCAGAAAACACAGAGACAAAAAAATACAAAGACATAGTTGACAGTGTAAGCGAGTCAAAGAAAGATGATAATACTTCACGACAAGACATCATTAATTCTGAAGAAATAATTCCAACAAAGGGAAATCTGACAGGGACAATTGTGTTGCCAGCGGGTAATAAGATTATAAAAAAATATAGCGGCGAAAACCCCGTTTATTCTAAAACTTTTAACGACTGGCGAATTCATAACGGAACAGATTTTGCACTTCCGCAGGGCAGCAAAGTATTGGCTATAACAGATGGTGTCGTAAAAGACATTTTTTCTGATCCTATGATGGGTACAACTGTAGTTATTGAACACGAAGGCGACTTTACGGCTTTTTATTCCGGATTAGGAAAAACAACTATGGTTAACATTGGAGACACTATAGAAAATGGCACAGAAATAGGCTCTATAGGTTCCATTCCTTGTGAAACTTCAGACGGGGAACACTTGCATCTATGTATAAAACGAGGGGATATTTATATTGACCCACTAGAAATTTTAGGTAAAATATAGCAAATTATTATACACGGCCAATTTTACACCACAACAATTTTTATCAAATTTGTAAAAGAGAATACCCAGAATACATTAATCTGACCTTTAACAACTTTCTTAAATTCATTAAATATCCGAACCTAAATCGGAATGCAGAAAACTTAAACTTTCAGTGCATCCCTTTTGGTTGAGGATATTCTTAATAAAAAATTAAAAAAACGAATAAGCAGCACTTAAAGTTTTGCTGCTTATTACTTTATTATATCTGAAGCACACTGTTGAAAACATATTTGGTTTCTATAAAAAGGTTAGAAAAACAAGTGACAGAATCCATAGTAGCAACTTACACATCTTGAAAAACTATCGAAGTTTAATTTATACAATAAAAGGCAAAATACTAAGAAAATATAAAATCAGGTTTTAATCTACCAGGCAATCAATGATTAGACACGTTAAAATAGTTAATATCACGTGAAACTGTTGCCCATAGGTAATCATTTTTACTTCCAATCTCTTCCTTAATCGCTTCCAACAAATTATCCGCATCCTTAATAAATTTACCAAGGTTCCACATCCCACAAGGAGACAGGTCGTTCTCGTAGATTTCGTTTCTTGATTTTTCTAAATCATCAATACATGTCTTATAATACTTCATTTGCTTTGGATGATGTTTGCCCCACGCTTGGCCACGAATATTTTCATATAAACGACTTAATGCTTGCGATCTTTTATTTAAAAAATGATCATATAATCGGAAAAGTGTACGATAATAGACCTTTTCCACTTTATAAAATTTAGAGAACATCTTAACCAAAACATCATTTAGCTTTTTCATACTGCTATTATTATTTTCAAAATACTCTAAGGCAACGTTAAATTCGTCATCTCCTTCATTATAAAAGGCTTCTGCAGCTTTATTAAACTCCTCTTTGACCAATTTCTTGGCGCCAGACCGATTGAACCTTTTTATTGCTTCAGAAACTTCAGCAATGCTTTTGACGTGTCCGCTACCCGGTAAACCGGTAACTAGTCGTTTGCAGTAATGTTCAACTTCACCACCCTCACTGCAAAGATTCTGAAAGTAGTCCACCAAATTTTCCTCATTAAGATACTCTGAAAACGGAATGCCACCTTTTTCCAAATAGGCGGAAATACGATTATTTGCTGTTTTTAAATCACTTTGAAAATAGTAAATTCTTTTCAGACAATAATCACTGGCAATTATACTGCTCACATTTTCTATTTCTGTGCCATATTCGTCAACTTCGTCATCTTGCTCTTTTCTAAGTATTTGTTCCCACTTTTCCACTAACTGGTCAGTTACATCCTCCATCCTCATTCCTCCCTCTTTCTCGGCAACGAGTTCACGTTTCCAATTGTTTATTACAACATCTAACTTTTTAATAAGATCATCATTTTTTGACCTGTAATCCACTAAACTCTTTTTAAAAATCATTTCAAGATGCCTTAGTTCTCGCTCAGTTGCATTTCCTTCCTCGAAAGCACTCTTAGCAATACTATACGCCAATGCGATACGCAAAAAACTTCGCTCAAGCGACGTCATTTTTACATGCTCGCAATTATCTAGTAAGAAATCGAAAATATATTGATATTTTTTATCCTTAAAAAGCCCCAAGCCTTCAACCTGCTTAAATATTTCTTTCGATGAATCGATACTGCATTTAGCAGCTTTATTCAGAAGTGGAACACACTCACTTTTATGAGATGAAAGAAAAAACTCTCGTCCGGCTTCGTAAATGTCTTCCATTGCAACAATTCTATCTTCTACACCTTCTACATCTTCTTCACAATCCATTTCTTCGTCATCAGAGTCAATAGCACTAGTTAACTGATAGTTACCAACCAAAGTAGATGTCAATAATCCAACCATAGAAAGACCTAAACCCCTAACAAAAAAACTGCGCATAAAAACCTCCAAAAAAATATTAATACATCGCTACTATAACGATATATTAATTATAGCATGCGTTATTTTTAAAATCAACATAACTATACAATTTTTAAGGTAAAAAATCTCGCCACTCATAGTGAATTTTTTTACTTTTATTTAGACTCTATGTACACGCATGAGGTAAAAAATTGCCAATACTTTCTACTTGCCATAAACTCCCTTGGATAGATATTTTCGAATAGATAGCCCTCCACCGATAACACCGAACACTATCCCAGCAATAGTAAAATAAACAAGTAGGTAAAACACCAGGTTATGAAGAACAGGAGTATAGAAAAAAGATATATTTTTTCTAACACTTTCTACAATAAAATTGTAAAATACATTTAAAGAAAACGACGCAACTATAGCAGAAAAAATACCAATTACCATCCCCTCTATTATAAAAGGTATACGTATAAAGGTATTGGTAGCTCCTACAGATTTCATAATGCTAATTTCCTGCCGTCTACTATACATTGTGAGACGAATAGTGTTTGTAATTATGAATAAAGCAATAAGTGCCAAAACTAATGTTAAAACAAGTCCTACAGAAGAAATAAATCGATTAAACTTAGTGAGCTTGTCGAACAACTCCACACGACTACTGATTATATCGACTTCCGGCAGCTCCTTTATTTCAGCAACAGTCTCTTTATATTGCGAAAGGTCTTTAAGAGTAACGTAGTATGAATGAGGCAGAAAATTTCTTTCTTTCATCTGTTCATATATATCACCTAATTGCTCTTTATATTTTTCCTGCGCTTCCTCCCTGGAATAAAATCTGCAAGAAGCTACATTGTCTATTTCGTGCAGTTTAGACTCCAAATTCACTGCTTCTTCCGTTTCTACCTGGTCTTTCAAAAATACCTTTATGGTATTTCTAGACTCGATGGACTTTAATGTATTTTTTATACTAATTGATAAAAGTGTGAATACACCGGTTAGTATAAAGCATATAATTAAAACACCTACAGAAGCTATGCTCATCATCCGATTTTTCCAGACGTTTTTCACTCCTTCACTGAATAAATACCTGACAGAGTATAATCTCATACAAAATACCTCAACAAACAAGCTAAAAGCTCTAATTTTACGTCCGACCAATATTTTCTTCTATAAATAAAAACACCCAAACTATAAAAGAATACATCAACACCAGCCATCACATAATAAACAAGACTCTGTTATACACAGACCAAGGGTTAGTGCGAAAACTGCAAATGCCAGCTATGCGGCAGCCTGAACTATTTTTCCATTTTTTATTTCTACGACTCGCTTGCCAAATTTTCTAACTAATTCTTGTTCGTGTGTTACCATAAGTATAGTAGTCCCCATCTTATTTATTTCATTTAAAAGTTCCAGAATTTCATATGACATTCTCGGATCAATGTTTCCAGTGGGTTCGTCAGCAATTATAAGTTTCGGATTATTAACGAGCGCCCTTGAAAGACCCACGCGCTGCTGTTCACCACCTGAAAGCTGTGTCGGCATACTTTTTTCTTTGCACGCAAGCCCAACTAGAGCTAATATGTACGGGACCCTATTTTTTATTTCCTTCTCGCTTGCACCGGTTGCGCGCATGGCGAAGGCAACGTTGTCAAAGACGTTCATATTTTTTATCAAACGAAAATCCTGGAAAACGATGCCCATTTTTCTTCTTAAAAATGGCACTTTTGTTTTTGGAAGTTTTGAGATATCCTCATCTGCAATAAAAATCTTACCACTTGTCGGTGTTTCCTCCCTAGTAATAGACTTAAGAAAAGTACTTTTCCCAGACCCAGATGATCCTACTACAAAAACAAATTCTCCCTTTTTTACGTGCAAATTTATATGCTCTAACGCTACTGTACCGTTGGGATATACTTTCGATACATCTTCAAATCGTATCATAAAATTCCTCCTTTCTTCTTTGTACTTGAAAATTTTCTAGAAAGTCCTCAATAAAATAAAAACACGTCGACAAAAATATTATACAATAATTTTCTAAAAAGTGATACACCAAAGTAAGAGTATTTTTGTATTTTAGAATTATTTTTTTAAAAAACTAGAGAATAATTGCTGAAAGTTTTTATTATTACAAAATATTATTTTCTGATAAGAATGACAGTTTTGATATGCATATATACTAAAATATGCTCAAGATTTTTACCGTTCAAAAAAGAGTAACCGAATTTAAATACTCAGATAATTTAGAATCGAAAACACTTAGAATATGTAAAAACTAAACTTTGAGTGCTTAGAATTTACACTTTTACATACACGTTAGTGAAATTTTATAATAAAACTGATAATTAAACTTTCGATTTTATACAGTAAAAAGCAAAGAGTGGTATCACAAAAATTAGATTGGTTTTTTAAAATACAAAATGCTAAAATGAATGGAGGACCCACACTGGACGGCGCAATTAAAAAAGTTAAAAAATGATTTTCATAATCAATAGCACAGATTTCTTGTTTGTTGGAAATGATCTTGTTTAACATATATGTTTTTCACACTGCTAAAACGGTATTAATTTAAAATCTACATCTACATCCGTTAACGTCCTGTGGACATCGATAACCAAATAAATGTACAATGTTTTAGTTAGGTGAGCACTTCCGGAAGCAAGTTTACGAACAAAAATATGAATGTTCACCATTGTTTCATCTGCTCGAACATATTTGGCAGTGCTACCGTTGGTAATCGAGGTGACTTCTCTGTATGGATTTTAAATTACACTCTAATTATGAGCAAAAGGGCGATCAAGTAAAAGCAATAAGAGAGATCACAGAAGGCCTTAATGCAAACTTAAAAGAGCAAACCTTACTTGGCGTTACTGGATCAGGTAAAACCTTTACGATGGCTAACATTATAGCTAATGTAAATAGACCTACTTTAGTTTTAGCACACAACAAAACTTTAGCAGCACAGCTTTGCTCAGAGTTTAGAACTTTTTTTCCTGAAAATGCCGTTGAATATTTCGTTTCTTACTACGATTATTATCAACCGGAGGCGTACGTAGCTGCAACTGACGTTTACATAGAAAAAGACGCCGCCATAAATGAAGAGATAGACAGACTAAGGCATTCTGCGACTTCTGCTCTTTCAGAAAGAAGAGACGTCATTATTGTAGCAAGTGTATCTTGCATATACAGTTTGGGTGACCCTATAGATTACAGAACTATGGTTATATCTTTAAGACCAGGTATGCAAAAAAGCAGGGAAGAAATTTTAAAGTCCCTGGTAAAACTTCAATACGAAAGGGTAAGCACTAGTTTATCTAGGAATCAGTTTAGAGTCAGAGGCGACACTATAGAAATTTTCCCCGCTATTTCAACAGATAGCATAGTTAGAATAGAGTTTTTTGGCGACGAAATAGATAAAATATCAGAACTTAATGCTGTATCTTGCAGTTTTAAGTCTAATTTAAAGCACATTGCTATTTATCCAGCATCTCACTATATAGTTCCAGAGAAGAAACTAAAAGAGGCTATAGTTGAAATAAAAAAAGAGCTAGATGAAAGAGTAAAACATTTTGAAAAAAACAATAAGCTAGTAGAAGCAGACAGAATAAAAAAAAGAACTAATTACGACATCGAAATGCTGGAAGAAATAGGCTTTTGCAAGGGAATAGAAAACTATTCCAGAATTATATCAAAAAGAAAACCTGGGGAAGCACCGTTTACTCTATTTGACTATTTCCCAGATGATTTCCTAATATTTGTAGATGAATCCCATGTTACTTTACCCCAGGTAAAAAGCATGTACGCTGGAGACAGAGCCCGAAAAGAGAACCTTGTTAACTATGGTTTCAGACTTCCATCCGCTTTCGACAACCGCCCTCTTACTTTTGATGAATTTTACAGCAAGATAAACCAAATAGTTTTTGTCAGTGCTACTCCAGGAGATTTTGAAAAAGAAAAAAGTCAGCAAATAGTGGAGCAGGTCATACGTCCTACAGGGCTTTTAGATCCTGAAGTTGTGGTAAAACCGGTAGATGGTCAGATTGAAGATTTAGTTTCACAAATAAACATAAGATCTGAAAAAAATGAAAGAGTATTAGTTACAACTCTAACTAAAAAAATGGCGGAAGATCTTTCATCTTACCTTGAAAATATAGGAATAAAAGTTAAGTATATGCATTATGGAATAGATACAATAGAGCGTATGCAAATTATTAGGGATTTACGTTTAAAAAAATTCGATGTTTTAATTGGAATAAATCTTTTAAGGGAAGGTCTAGATATCCCCGAGGTCTCCCTGGTGGCCATTCTAGACGCAGACAAAGAAGGGTTTTTGCGCTCAGAGAGGTCTTTGATCCAAACTATAGGAAGAGCTGCCAGGAATGCTAATGGTATGGTAATTATGTACGCAGACAGCGTCACGCCATCAATGGAAAGTGCCATAAGAGAGACCTTGAGAAGACGAAAAATCCAGATGGACTACAACGCTAAAAATGGAATAATTCCTAAGACTATAGTTAAAGATGTAGCCGATATTTTAGAAATATCAACTAAAGAAGAGGTAGTAGAAAAACTTAGTAAAAAGAAATTAACTAAGACTGAAAAAGAGAAGACAATTTTAGCTCTTACTAAAGAAATGAAAAAAGCCTCTAAGATGTTAGAATTTGAATATGCCGCTGTTCTTAGAGATAGAATCGAGAGTATAAAAAACAACAAATAGCGATCAAATATATTTAAATTTGCTGATTTTTTAGGCAAAAATAGAATTCCACAAAGATATTGGTAAAAAGAGACGTACCAAATCTGAAAAGGAAAAAGTGATTTTAGCCCTTACAAAAAATGAAAAAAGCCTCCAAGATGTTAGAATTTGAATATATAGTTATTCACTAAAGATATTATATGAGACATAAGCAGCCGCGAATATAACTGAATATATTTTAACCTACTGATTTTTTAGCAATAAAATAAAGATACCGCAAAAATTAGTAAAAAATTAGATATTCTAAACAAACTATCTTTAGCTCACACTAATTCTCATTTTTTCAACTTGCTAAAAACACCTATTTTTAGTAAACTGAACCCCAGCGCCAATATTGATAGGTGTTAATTGTTGTCGAATGGTGTATTTAGTTTTTGAGGTAAGTATATGAAGAGGTTTTTTTTTCTATTTTGCACACCTGTTGTGTACCTTTTTTGTCCTCCGATATTTTCTGCCAATGCGGTCGATCCTGTGACTAATTCTCAGCCGAAGGTTGTTCAACCTCTGGAAAGTGCCAATAAAGTGAATGCGAAAAAGTTTTCTCAGGAAAGTGTCACTAAATCAAAAGTAAAGAAGTCTCCTCAGGAAAAGCCCGTTGCTCCAGTATCTCAGCAAGATAAGCCGTTGCCTAATCCTGTTAATAAAGCTGGTGCTAACGTAAAGAATAATGATTCAGCTAAATTTTCTGGTCCCAAAGGTGCAGGTTCTAGTCAAGGGGAAAATTCGTCATATGGTGGTAGCGACAAAAAGGCAAATCCCCAGGGTGGCTCTTCCTCGAAAAAAGAAGAAAAAATATCGAGCGCTTTCAGAAAGATAGAGAATAAAAAGGATCCGGGCATAGCTAATAATATTTCCGCATCGAGGTCGAACAAGAGTAATAGTGTTTCCAATTTTTCGCAGGTGAACCGGGCGAAAAAATCAAAAGTTGCTGAGGCCGAGGATGCTTCATATGATGTACAAAGTACAGCTCCAGAATCTTGGACAGTTGAAAGCGAGAGCACAGAGTCTCCCAGCGAAGAAAATTTTGCAACGATGAAGCAACCGTCTAACGACAACACCAAGGCTTTAAATGACGCAAAGTGGTTGTTTTATAGCGGAGTAGGGTTAGTGGCGTTTTCTTTTTTGGGAACGGCTTTCTTTGTAATATCATTTCTTAAGAGACGTGGCCGACTATCTAGAAAAAGTAGAATAAACAGAGAAGAAAGCGACGGATAGTTGGAGTGTTTAATACTATTCAGGCTACTCGACTTTTAGCATAAATCTATTTGGATTTTTTATCTAGTATTCTTCTTCTATAGATGTTTTGTTCTTAAGTACCTGCCAATAAAAGTGTGAACTCCGTTTGTGTTTCGGCAAAATGGTAATTTGGGCTTATTTTAGAATATTTTTGACGAGAGTACACTTTAAAATTTACAAAATATGCAGAAAAAGCTTCTGACCATTAACTCGATACTTTTTACGCTTAGTATTCAAAATATATAAATTTTATATTTTTTAAATCGCAAGCTACTAGATTTCTTGTTCCTGCTTCATTCAAAAGTATGTAGTTTTCTCCTACTGAGACTATGGTTCCCGTTTTTTCTATTAAAGTGTTCTCACCTAATAAAAATTCTATAGTGGTGTTTTTTCCAATTTGCGATTGAGCAAGGCTTACTAAAGTCTGGGTATTTTCGCTTTGACAATTTATACATTCTGGAGAAGCTAAATCGTTAACCTGATTCGAACCATTACTTACAACTCTAGCAGGTGTAAAATTTTGTGCAAGATTTTGACTTCCTAAACTAATTGGATCGTTTGCTCTATTTTGGTTTGAAGAACTACTTTGTCTAGATGGCACAATATTATTAGCATTTAAAGGTGAATTAGTAGCCGCTTGTAACGCATCGTTTGTATTCAAACTGCTGGGATTTTGTTGCGCTTGAAGTTGTGCTGTATTGGTTCTTGAATTCAAAGGTTCTATATTATTTTGCCAAGTTCCGGTTAGATTAAACGTGTTTGGTATATTCATATTGCTGTTGCTCGCATTCGCCATAAAAAATCTCCTTATATGTAAATATTTAAGACTTATCCACAACTACAAAGTATGACACTCTGTTTGTAGTTGTTACAGGTTTTATAAATTACAAAAATATAAAAGTGCGATTCTATCTGCAGCTAACTACAAAAACCTCACATATATTTATGCTTTTATTCACGCTTAAACTTTTAAAGCACCAAACCCTGTATTTACTTGAACTCGCTCACTTTTAATACTACCTTTTACAAAAAGTGTTGACATTATTTTTTTTGTGTAGTAATATAAGGCAGTGGTTGCTGTGATCCTTGTTTTTAGTGCAGCGGGGAAGCATAGCTCAGCTGGTTAGAGTACCTGCTTTACACGCAGGGGGTCACAGGTTCGATTCCTGTTGTTTCCACCACGTGTCTTTGGCCCGGTAGTTCAGTTGGTTAGAACGCTAGCCTGTCACGCTAGAGGTCGACGGTTCGAGCCCGTTTCGGGTCGCCACGTGTTCGCCTCTGTAGCTCAGTCGGTAGAGCCGAGGACTGAAAATCCTCGTGTCGGTGGTTCGATTCC
>DFGJ01000001.1 GCA_002372375.1 Ruminococcaceae bacterium UBA3753 | reverse complement strand
GGCCTACTATATGTAGGTCTTTTTTTGATTTTTAATTTCGTGGGTCTTATGTTCCACCCCGGCCCGTTTGTCTGACAAACAAAAGCCGATGCACCCAAAAGACCACGCCCATACCACTATATGTTGTGGTTTGTAGTATTAAAAATGATAGATAAAATACTATATGTTGTAGTAGGAACTACTTTCCGAGAAAAAACTGTTATGTAATTGTTAACCATAAAAATAATGGTTCGGTATCGTTTCCTAAAATAAATTAAAAAAATATGCTTTTGGGTATTGTACTATGTTTTCGTACGTGCTAATATAATCACAGATAGACGTTGACCCCGCAAGAGTCCCTGCGGTAAAAATGACTCTTCACTTTGACAATCAAATAAAGTCACTATATAGCAAAAATAGTGAAGTGTCGCATTTTAGCGCACCAAGTTTTTGCTACCTTGTTTATACTTTTGTGGGCGTGAGGATACAATAATCGTATAGTGAAATGACAATCGAAGACAAATAAAGCCGTTTTAACGGCTTTAGACGTTCAAGCGATAAATGCTACCACTTGAACGCCTAAAGGCGTTTAAACGTCAAATTAAAGCCTTATAACACTATTACAAAATCCATTATTAAATGGTAGAAATGAGGACAATATGAAGTTTACATTTATGCAGATTGCAACCGCAAAACTGATTAATGATTATGAAGTCGTTAGTGATTATGACGCTAAAAGGCTTGAAGTAGCAAAAGAGTTATTAACCCGTGACGCTAAAAGATATATGTGCGGCTTGAATACAGATAGCGGTTTATATGGTAAAGTGTTCGAGCTGTTAATGCGTAAGCCTAACAGTAAAGTGACATGGGTACAGAGTCAAAACAAAAGCGACTATATAACCAACATCAACGGCACTTTTACACACGTTGAAGTTAAGACTAATTTTGGCAGAGTCGGGGACTTTTACAAGTTTAAAAAGATAGATACACGCTATGTAGTATATGCACTGTGTGCTGAAAAAATCGGAAAGCACGAACGCAAGGACGGCACGAAAGATGTTAAGCGCTGGATTATAGAACCTGTGATTATGCGTATGACTGACTTTTTGAATATACTTGAAACTACAAAAGCCGTTAAATATATCGAACACAAAAATAGCATCAAATCTGATAAAGAGGAAGCGATAAAACAGTGGTACACCCCATTTTATGAAGCGCTCAAGGCTTTTGATGCTACACCGTACAATCGTTTAGGAAACTATAAAGCAAGCGATATAAAATAGTAAAGTAAAGCCCTTTAAAGGGCTTTACACTTTTTAGCACTCTCACAACGAGAGTGCTAAAAAGTGTAAAGCACTAAACACAAACAAACACTATGCAAAGCGTAAAGCGGAAAGGAAATGCTATGGAACGTATTAAAAGCATTAAAGGCATCACTACTGAAACAATTCACTTGTTTGAAACAAATTACAATGTCTATGATGATGATAAACTTATCAAAAAGGCTGATATGGTTCGAGTATTTAATCGGCTTTACTTCATTGATGAAGTAAAAACAAATACGGCTGATTGTACTACAATCATAAAAGCACACAAATATGATAGAGTCAGAAAACTGAAACACATAATCATATTTACAATCAATGATGCTAATAATTCATACACTTATGATATTGCAACCTATGCAATAGATTAATAAAGTCGGGCTGACATAATCAGCCCGTTTGTTTTAGCACTCTCAAAGATAGAGTGCTAAAACAAGCGCAAGGCTTGAACGTATAACACTATTACAATCAACCTAAAGGGGGCATATTATGAAACTGATTAAGACTATTGTAACGACTATTAACGCTGACGACTTTATGGCGTGGACTGACTACCAGACCGATGAAGACTTTATTCCTTATGCTGTTGAAAGACTTGATATTAATTATATGAGCCTGCTACTTGATGAAAAAACATACACCGACTACAGCATTATATACAAGGCTCATAACTTTTTTACTGTAAAGGGTGAGCGCATAGGCATCGGCGTACGTCTTGAATGGGGCGACTATAATGATGTTTGTAGTTTAATGATGGAAGTTTACAAATAATAATAAGCGGTCGAAAGACCGCTATTTTTTTATTGCCTTAATTTGTTAAAAAAATATCACAATGTTTTTTATTAAATACAATCCGATTTTTTCGTACGTATCACGTACGAAAGTGGGGTGTACATTTTGGGAAAAAGGTGATATAATGTTACCATAGTAAAGGAGGATTGAACGATGGAAACTAAGATTTGGCATTTTGTTGACCGCTATACAGGCGAAGAGTTTTTCGTGGAGTCAATTTGGAGCTATGGAGCCCGTGAGGAAGCTAAGAAATATTTCGACTTCCCGGTGTGCCTGGGCATTGTGGAGCCCGAAGTGGCTGAAGCTATGGGGCTTGATACGTACTAAAAATTTTAGAAAAGTTGGGAGCTACCACAAACCTCTTCATGTTACGGGGACTTTTCCCCGTAACTTTTTATAGAATCTTTTTTCGTACGTATTACGTACGAAAAACGGTTTGACAGACTTTCCGAAAAGTAGTACAATGTAGGTACAGTAAAGGAAAGGAGAACACAAAAATGTATACAATTTATTTCGATATGGACGGGACTATTGCTGACCTTTACGGCGTTGCTGATTGGTTGCCACGCCTGCGGGCTGAGGACGCTACGCCTTACACCGATGCGGCTCCGATGGTTGATACAACGGAATTTCAGCTGCTGCTTGCAATTCTGCAAAATCGCGGCTACAAACTTGGAATAATCAGCTGGCTGGCAAAAGATTCCTCAAATTCTTACAAAAAGGCTGTCACAAAAGCCAAAAGAGATTGGCTCACAGAGACTTTTCCCGAAATTATGTTCGATGAAATGCACTTCGTACAGTACGGAACGAGAAAAGATTATGTGGCAAAAGATAAAAATGGAATTATCTTCGATGATGATGAAAGAGTCAGAGAAAAATGGAGAGGTAAAGCAATCAATCCGAATATTGAGGATATAATAGAAAAATTAAGACTTATAAAAGAAATGTCCGAATAATCGGACATTTTTTCCTATAATTGTTTTTCGTACGTATAACGTACGAAAAAATATTTGCATTTTTCTCCGAAAAGTATTATACTTTAACCATAGAAAGGGGAAAGAAAAATGTATAGCAGACATTATGTATCAGAAAGAATCGAAAGAGAAAAACTTATACAGAAAATTGGTGTAGGTGTTGCCGTTGATACAATTAGAGTTGATAGAAATCATAAAAATGGTGCAGAACTTCACACAATAACTTCCACCGGAATTATTATTATAAGAAATGAACGCACAAATAAAATTGTTACGAAATTAATTGCTCGTCCGGGACAGATTAGAAGATATTATGACGAGGTTCCTAAAATTATGGAAAAGGTTATACAGATAGCAAGAGTACATC
>DFGJ01000002.1 GCA_002372375.1 Ruminococcaceae bacterium UBA3753 | reverse complement strand
AACCACTTTTCCAACTTATTCTTATTTACTTTTTCTCTTTTCTTTCTTTTATCGGAATAAACGCCTGTTCTAAAAGGAATATCCTGTATTGGCTTGGTATTTTTCAGAATATCTATACCTTTTATTGTCCCAACTTTTTCTGTCTTTTTCTTTTTCATAAATTATACCCCATTTTCTGATGTACTCTTGCTATCTGTATAACTTTTTCCATAATTTTAGGAACCTCGTCATAATATCTTTTAATCTGTCCCGGACGAGCAATTAATTTCGTAACAATTTTATTTGTATGTTCATTTCTTATAATAATAATTCCCGTGGAAGTTATTGTATGAAGTTCTGCACCATTTTTATGATTTCGATCAACTCTAATTGTATCAACGGCAACGCCTACACCAATTTTCTGTATAAGTTTTTCTCTTTCGATTCTTTCTGATATATAATGTCTGCTATACATTTTTCCTTTCTCCTTTCTATGATTAAAGTATAATACTTTTCGGAGAAAAATGCAAATTATTTTTCGTACGTTATACGTACGAAAAACAATTATGGGAAAAAATGTCCGATTATTCGGACATTTCTTTTATAAGTCTTAATTTTTCTATTATATCTTCAATATTTGGATTGATTGCTTCACCTCTCCATTTGTTTCTGACTCTTTCGTCATCATCGAAGATAATTCCTTTTTTATCTTTTGCTACATAATCTTTTCTTGTTCCATACTGTACGAAGTGCATTTCATCGAAAGTAATTTCGGGAAAAGTTTCTGTGAGCCATTCTTTTTTTGCTTTTGCAACAGCCTTTTTGTAAGAATTTGAGGAATCTTTTGCCAGCCAGCTGATTATCCCAAGTTTGTAGCCGCGATTTTGCAGAATTGCAAGCAGCAGCTGAAATTCCGCAGTATCAACCATCGGAGCCGCATCGGTGTAAGGCGTGGCGTCCTCAGCTCGCAGACGTGGGAGCCATTCGGCAACGCCATAAAGGTCAGCGATAGTTCCGTCCATATCGAAATAAATTGTATACATTTTGAGTACCTCTCTTTCTTTCCTTTACTGTACCTAAATTGTACTATTTTTCGGATTTTCTGTCAAACCTTTTTTCGTACGTAATACGTACGAAAAAAGATTCTATAAAAAGTTACGGGAAAAAATCCCCGTAACATGAAGAGGTTTTGTGATAGCTCCCAACTTTTCTAAAAATTTTAATACGTATCAAGCCCCATAGCTTCAGCTACTTCGGGCTCCACAATGCCCAAGCACACCGGGAAGTCGAAATATTTCTTAGCTTCCTCACGGGCTCCATAGCTCCAAACTGATTCCACGAAAAATTCTTCGCCTGTGTAGCGGTCAACAAAATGCCAAGTCTTAGTTTCCATAGTCATATCCTCCTTTAACTATAGATAGTATATCATAGTTTTCCCAAAATGTACACCCCACTTTCGTACGTAACACGTACGAAAATTTCAGATTGTATTAAATAAAAACATTGTGATATTTTTTTAACAAATTAAGGCAATAAAAAAATAGCACTCTCATTGTGAGAGTGCTAAACTTTTATATTGTGATATAGATACACTGTATACCATTAAGATTAACGTCGTTTACTACAGTAAAAGATTTTACTGTATATTTCATATATTTCAGTAACGGGTTAACATCTCTATCACTGAAATAGTCAAGCTGTCCACAGTACCAATCATTATAATCTTTATGATTATATTCAGCAAGCAGGTTATCTTCACCATAACCGAACGAGTGTTCAGCACTCTCGTCAAGTATAACTACGTCTGTATAATAGTGGTCTTCGTATACGCTCAGCAATTCTTTAATAGTCATTTCAGTTCCCCTTCCGTCATATTAACTTTATAATAGTGTTATACGTCCAAGCCTTAACGCTTGCTTTAGCACTCTTGCATTGAGAGTGCTAAAGCAAACGAGCCGATTGTATCGGCTCGGCTTAATTAAAGCCAGTAGTCGGCTTTTTCGAGTCCATTCAGTGCTTCTTCCAGTTCTTCACATTCATCACATATTTTGTGATAGATGTAATTATAGTGGTCGACTCTTCTGTAAGCTTTAGCAAGCCTTTTGTTCATCTCAGGCGTATCATAGCTGAAAATTAAATCTTCGCAAGTTATCATTTCAGCTTCAGCTTCATAGCATTTTGCTTCCCACTCTTCAGCTTTTGCTTCTTTTTCTTCCAGCATGGCTTTAACAGCTTTCATAACATCATAAACTTTAAAATTTAACTCTTCTCTTTTTGTAAACATAGTGTTTTCCTCTCCGCTTTACGCTTTACATAGTGTTTGTTTGTGTTTAGTGCTTTGCACTTTTTAGCACTCTCGTTGTGAGAGTGCTAAAAAGTGCAAAGCCCTTTAAAGGGCTTTACTTTTATTATTTTATATCGCTTGCTTTATAGTTTCCAAGTCGATTATAAGGTGTAGCATCAAATGCTTTCAGTGCTTCATAGAATGGGTTGTACCACTGTTTTATAGCAAGTTCTTTATCAGATTTAATGGTGTTATCGTGCCAGATATATTTAGTCGCTTTAGTGCTCTCAAGTATTTCAATGAATGAGTCCATACGCATTATTACAGGTTCTATAATCCAGCGTTTTATATCTTTTGTGCCGTCTTTACGTTCGTGTTTGCCGATTTTCTCAGCACACAGTGCATATATAACGTATTTTGAACGGCTATTATTTGACTTGTAAAAGTCCCCTACACGCCCAAAATTTGTTTTAACTTCACAATGGGTTGTTGTGCCGTTAATGTGTGTGATGTAGTCGCTCTTGTTCTGACCTTGTACCCATGTCACTTTACTGTTAGGCTTGCGCATTAACAGTTCAAATACCTTGCCATACAATCCGCTATCTGTATTTAAACCGCTGATATGTCTTTGAGCGTCACGTGTTAATAACTCTTTTGCGACTTCAAGCCTTTTGGCGTCATACTCACTAACTACTTCATAATCATTGATTAGTTTAGCGGTCGCTATTTGCATAAATGTAAACTTCATATTGTCCTCATTTCTACCATTTAAGAATGGATTTTGTAATAGTGTTATAAGGCTTTAATTTGACGTTTAAACGCCTTTAGGCGTTCAAGTGGTAGTATTTATCACTTGAACGTCTAAAGCCGTTAAAACGGCTTTATTTGTCTTTGATTGTCATTCCACTATACGATTATTGTATCCTCACGCCCACAAAAGTATAAACAAGGTAGCAAAAACTTGGTGCGCTAAAATGCGACACTTCACTATTTTTGCTATATAGTGACTTTATTTAATTGTCAAAGTGAAGAGTGATTTTAGCCTTGGGGACTCGCAAGGGGTCAACGTCTATCTGTCATTATATTAGCATAGACGTACGAAAGTGTCTATTAATTATTACTTAACACTATGTTTAGTTTTACTTAATACCATTTTTAGGAAAGTATACCGAACCATTAAAATCCTACTAACTTAATAGGGATTAAAATTTTCTCTGAAAGTAGTACCTAAAAAACTTTTATGCTATCAAAAAATTTTTATTTTTTTTTAATTCCTACCTCCCCGGTAGGAATTTGGGTTAGTGGTGTTTAACTCTGAAAACGAACTGCGTAGCTGGAACATAAACCCCATGAAATTAAAATTTCAAATTAAAAAGACCTACACGTAGTAGGCCT
>DFGJ01000046.1 GCA_002372375.1 Ruminococcaceae bacterium UBA3753 | reverse complement strand
TTGCACTCTGATAAGCAGAGACTTTACCGTAATGGCATTTCTGGACGAGAATGTATACCTAACTCCACCTGTTTACAAGATCTACAAAGCTTTGGGCTTTCTAATTTCGTTTTTTCGATCTTACATGTTATAGATTCTTGTAAAAATGCTATTAAAAAAAACAAGTTGATCCATTCTATCTCAAGGAAAATACAACACCCGTACACGAAAAGTGCTTGAAGTGTACAGCATCTATCCGATTTTTATGCTACAATCTTTGCACTCTCATAAGCAGACACTTTTCCGCAAGGTTATTTCTGGACGAGAATATATACATAAATTCACCTGCTTAAAAGATTTACAAAGATTTGGACTTTCTAATTTCATTTTTTCGATCTTACATATTATAGATTCTTGTAAAAAAGCTATTTAAAAAAACACATAGATCCATTATATATCAAGAAACAGATAACAACACTCGTGCGCGAAATGTACAGCATCTACCCGATTTTTGTGCCATAATTTTTACACTCTGGCGAGCGCTATCGCATTATTCCAACAATGTGGCCCAGAATAAACCAGATCTCATTTGTTCTTTTCGCAGTTTTTTAGACCGTAGGCATCTTAATTTTTGTATATGACTTTCGAAATACGAACTACATACTTAAAGCTCAAAAAGAAATAGATAACAAAAATTAAACACAAGAAAACTTAAAAAACTCATTCATCTGATACGACGTAAGAAGCGCAGTGAAACGTACGAGTTCTGTAAATTGCAAAATGGAGATGTAGTTGATAAGTATAGAAATAGTGCAAAATATATATTTAAAAAATAATTTTAAGTGTAATTAAATCAATAGTGCTTCATTTAAATTTGCAATCCTGATGTTTCTCTATTTTTTTATTTATGTACTTCATTTGCTTAAACTTTCTTTTGGTTGCATCTCCTCCCCTTATGTGTCTTTGTGATTTATTTAAGTTAAGTACATTTTTAACATTTGCATAAAGTTTAGGATCCAATTTTTTCAACCGTTCTGAGACATCTTTATGCACAGTACTTTTACTTACAGAAAATTTTTGTGCAGCTTTTCTAACAGTAGCCTTTGACTTAACTATATAATTAGCGATAGAAGTGGCTCTATCTATAACTGCTTCGTTCAACTCATTTGAGTCTCCTTTTTCACGTATATAAAAATATACGTGAAAAGAAACAAATTATGACAAAAATAGCACCACAACTGCGTCAAATATGTATCAAAAGCCCTGCTACTTGAGGATCAAACCACACAAGAATTATACAGATAACATGCACTTGCAGTTTTTACCTAAATTTCACACTACTTCAAGTTACTTTTACTATTTGACGTTTCTTTTACTCCAGAATGCACAACCGCTTGCATTTTTTACACTCTAAACAATCAAGTAAAACACACTGTACTAAATTAAAAATTTTTTAGCATTCCAAACAATAAATGATACTAAAAACGCATTTGCTCTGGTTCTTCACATCTACAAGTTCATTTTAACATCTTCCCTCTTGATTTTATCTGCTTCAAAAAATTCTTTCTTCACTAGCCCCTTATTTTTAGCAATACTACTTGTCGGAAATGAGACTATCATCTGGTTATACAGGGAAACATTTGCATTATAAACTCTTCGCGCTGCCTGCAAATGTTCTTCTACATCTGCTATAGACTGCTGTAAAGTTTTGTAGTTTTCGTTTGATTTTAGTTCTGGATAACTCTCAGCTACAATATTAATTTTCTTAAAGTTTTCATCCATCATTTGATTTGCTTCGTTTTTTTCTTTTACAGACATTCCACTGCGAAGTTCAACAACTTTAAACAAAGTCTCTTTTTCGTGCTTTGCAAACGACTTAACCACTTCTATCATCTTTGTTAATACATCATATCTTTTAGTCAAGGCAACATCTATTCCTGAAAGTGCTTCATCTATTTTTACAACAGACTTATTTAATTTGTTAGATGTGGCTATGTACCAAAGCACAAAAATTAACAAAATAACAATTAATGCCACTACAATATGCATCAAATTCATACTACACCCCCTTTCTGAACAAATTATTGTTTAGATCTAGTTCGTCCACAAAAGCAGTGATTATTTTTATATTTCTAAGGGTATCTCCAATTATCTCTTGCTCATCAATAGGATCGAACACATCGTATTCAAAAGAATCTTCTCTGTTGTCGACTGCAATGTGTAACCTACTATCAACAAAGCCAAACATAACACCACAGCTCATTTTTTTTGTTATCTCTTTGATTTTTTGCATAAAATGCGGAGTTAAAATGTAAAATGCATCGTGGTCATTTTCTGAATAAACACTGAAATTTTTATTAAACTCCACGTCTTCCATCTTAATCTTTGAAAATCTTTTCTTCCACGGTAATCTACTAGCGCTAAAATCTCGACTTGAAACTTGAATATTCGCTTTAAAACTTTTGTTAAAATCAAATATCATTAGTCTACCTTTAAAAATCGTTTTCCAACTTTCTATTTTATTCCCGTCTTTATCTGTGGTTTCGTGCCTTTCTTCAATGTGAACATCAGATTGCTCAAAATTTATCCCCTTATATTTCCCTGATATATAATCATTTGAGCTAAATCTGTCTCCTGTATCCAACATGCCAACACTCTCAACAAACCGCTCACCAATTCCATCACCTGGCCTGTAAACAACATCGTCAAAGCGCTGCCTGAGGTATTTCAATACAAAAACATCCTTAAATTCTTTATTGAATACTTTAATATCAGATCCATTAATTAAACTTTTCACTATCACAAGAACTAGTATAGATATCCCGACTTCAATTAAAGCTAATACTATTGCGAAACGAAAATCTGCTTTGCTTATTAAATACCAAATAGCTGTCAAAACCAACGCTACTGCAATGGCAATCACAGCAACAAGATTGCACTTTTTGTTCTTGCCAATAATCTTTAACTGAAGTTGTTTTAATTCATCTACACTCACATTCTGCACCTACCTATAAAGGACAAACTCCAAATTAATATCTCAACACCATGGATTATAACATAAAAGTATAATTTACGCCAGTATTTTTTATTTTTAATCTAATATTTCTAATCTTAAACACACAATTTTCACTATGTATACACTAAAAACTCAGACGGCCTCTGCTACCTGTCCCTGTCGCAAAAGCCTTCTTGACTAGCTAATTTAATAAAAAACGAGCAACATCAACACAAAAAGATACCAAAAAACAAGAGCACAGCTCACTAAAACAAATAGCAGTCCACCAAAACCACAACACACCAAGGAAACGCCTTACACACACCTACTTTGGTGCTAATAAGCCAGAATTTACTTTTTTACTTTGTCTATTTATTACTTAAAGCAACCCAGTGCCTACTTTTAACTAGCTAATTTAATAAAAACGAGCAACACCAACACGAACAGATGTCAACAAACAAAGGCTCAGTTTACTAAAACAAATAACCTCATCTGATAGGATCCCGAAGTACCAAAAAATTCCCCAACATACACTTACTTTGGTTCTAATAAGCCAGAATTTACTCTTTTATTTCGTCTATTTATTACTTAAAGCAACCTAACTCCTCTTTTAAACTAAGCGGAAATTCTGAATTTTCAGTGGTTACTAAGACAGGTTTATCAGGACTTAATGAAAAAAGTGCAAGAATAGATTTCGCATCAAGTTCGTAAAAACCACACAGCACCTTTATTGTCATAGGATATTTATTAACTATTTTCACAAATTTAACTATCGACTCAAAATCTCTCAAAACTACCAAAACTCGCTCATTTTGCATTATAATCGACTCTGTCTCCTATCTCTGTGACGAATACGCGCTGGGATTTTAACACCATATTTTGGGACAGTCAAGAATCAATGATGAAAGTTTTCTGAATTTTTTTAAATAAAGTATAATTTATGCAGGATGAAATTTTATGAATGTTTGTTTGTTAACTTTTGGCTGCAAGGTAAACCAGTATGACTCTCAAGTAATATTGGAAGACTTTCTAAATAACGGCTTCACACGAACCAGTGATTTTAGTAAAGCGGATGTGGTTGTAATAAATTCTTGTACAGTGACTGAAGAGAGCAGTAAAAAGGCATTTAATTTTATTAGTAAAGTAAAAAAGTCAAATCCCAGCACAGTAACTGCACTCATAGGATGTATTCCTCAAGCCTTCCCTGAAGTACAAAAAAGATTCTCGCAAGCAGATATTATCTTAGGTAATAAAAATAAATTTCAGATTTTAAGTAAAGTGAAAGAATATTTAGACAATAAGAAAAAAATATCAGAAATTATTTCTTACACCAATTTAGAAAATTGTGAGACATCAGCAATAAATGACTTTGACGGTCATACTAGAGCTTTTATAAAAATCGAAGATGGCTGTAATCAATTTTGTTCTTACTGTATTATTCCTTTCGCAAGAGGAAGTAAAATAAGGTCTAAAAGTTTAGAGAGTATACAAAATCAAGTAAAGGCGCTTGTGTACAAGGGTTATAAAGAAATTGTACTTGTTGGAATAAACTTATGCGTATATGGCAAAGATTTGAATTCAAAAACTAATATATGTGATGTTGTTGAAAAAATCAGCCAAGTAAAGGAAGTAAAAAGAATACGGCTGGGTTCATTAGACTCTCAGTTTTTTGATCCACTTAAAATAGAGAGACTATCTAAGCTAGAAAAATTTTGTGAGCATTTTCATTTATCTTTGCAGAGTGGTTGCGATAGAACGTTAAAAAGAATGAACAGACGTTATACAACAAGAAAATATATAGAAATCATTGATCTTTTGCGCAAAAATTTTGATAATGTCTCTATAACTACGGATATAATGGTAGGTTTTCCAGGAGAAACGGAGCAAGACTTTAAAGATAGTTTAAATTTTGTAGAAAAAGTAGGGTTTTATAAAGTGCACGTTTTTCCATATTCGGAGAGAAAGGGTACCAAAGCAGAAAAGTTTCTTAAAAATGAAAAACTAGATAAAACAAAAAAAAATCTGAGGTGCAGAGAAATGATAGTAACTACTAAAAAAATGCAATCGAGGTTTTTGAACAGCCAGGTTGGGAAAACTGTTAGTGTTTTATTTGAAAAAGACGAAATAAAAGGGCTCAGTAAAGGTCATGCTAGAAATTATGTACCGGTTGTTGTGAATAGTAATTTGGGCTTAGGGGGGAAAATTTTAAATGTAAAAATAGAAAAAGTAAAAGATTATGAATGTTATGGAAAAATTTGCTAAAAGTATTCTTATAAGTATTTTATTTTTATGTTGCATGTAGTCGGTCTATTTTTATTTAACTAACTCATATTTTGTTTAGACTTAATTATTTCTTTTAAAATAAATTTTCATAAAATCCCTAACAATTTAAAATAGAATATACAAAGCAACATCGTCATAAATTGCTAAAGTTGCAGAAAATAAATCAGGTAAATGCGACATTTTTAATACACGAGGTAGAGGATCGCAAAAAACTTAAGTTTGCAAAGCATTGTGCGAACTCTGTAGAATACTTAACTAAAAAACTAAGGTGTTCTAATTGCAACAATAAAAAACGGACACATTTTTAAAAAATCCCAATTCAAATAATAACAAAAGTTAGATAGCTATTACTCAGAAAATGAAAGCTATACAAAAAACTTAATAAACTAAATCAAGAGCAAAGAGCCGAACCAGTACAAATTGCTAAAGTTGCGGAGAACAAATCAGGCAAATGCGACATTCTCAATACGTGAGGTGAGGGTCGCAAAAAACTCAAGTTTACAAAGCATTGCGCGAAATCTGTAGAATATAGAGGTCAAAAAATCGTAGTTATTTTGCGAAAACTATACAAACAACATAGGCCAGCGGGCATGACACGTCTCAACATTACCGAATACCTGCGAGGATTTAAACTTTTAGCACCACTAATTTGAAACTAATTTGCGCTTCACAGCTAAAAATAATTAATCACCCCACCATAAGCAGCTACACACAAACCACCTCAACAACAACCTGGTACACTAATATATCGAAACTATTTTTAAAACTGCTTCTTACTTCTAATTGCCATAAATCTTTGTGTGAATTTTATTATAAAAAAAGCTCTCACGTCTTCACTTTAACTCTGATCTATAACTTTACAACCAAAATCGACCGTTTCACAAATAAATGTTTCTGAATAGACCTTATTTAGAACTTTATAGCACCTTTCTATTTTGCTTATACTATTAAAAATTCCAAAAACTGCTGATCCACTTCCCGACATCGCTGTACCCAAAGCACCACATTCTTCCATAGCTTTCTTTATATAAGATATCTTTTCTTTTTCTTCACCTTCCAAAATTTCTTCAAATCTGTTGTATATTCCGTTGGCCGAATCAAAAACATTTCCTGATTCTATAGCTTCCAGTATTGGGGTTATATCATTTTTTTCATATTTCACTTTAAGGAATTTTCTATCAAAAGCTTCATATGCTTTACGAGTGCAAACATCAAACTTGGGCTTACAAATTAAAATTTTTAAATTTTGAATATTTCGCAACTTTTTTAAATTTGTACCTTTATCAGTTGCCAGACAAGTCCCTCCCCGTATACAAAAGGGGACATCGCTACCTACATTACTAGCGACATCTACAATGTTATGTCTACCACCAAAAAAACAACTGAGTCCCACTAGAACAGCCGCAGCATCTGTACTCCCGCCAGCTAACCCAGCATTTATTGGTATATTTTTTTCTATATCAATCTCTACAGAATAGCCGGTAAGATTCAAAGACTTTAAAAATTCCCTGCACGCAATATAAGCTAAATTCTTCTCTACAGGCAATTCTTTTAAAAGATCAGAGTTAACTTGTAAATTTATTTCATTATCTCCTGAGTTTATCTTAGCACAGCTTATTCTCAAAACATCAAACAGTGAAACACTCTGCATCACAAGCTCAACGTCATGCATCGGCACATCGTTCTTTTTCTTTAAAATCTCTAAATATAAATTTATTTTTGCAGGGGCTAAAATCTTTAATTTCATACAAAAACCAAAGCAGTGATGGTATACTCACTACAAATATTAAATAACAATAATCCGAAAACATTTCAAAGCTTAACAAAAATAAACTTTAAAATCTACACACAAAACCGCACCTGGCCTTCGTTCGTTTGCAATTTAAACGAAAAATTCTAAACCTAAACCTCTCAAATTCAAAATCTGCCCCCACTTAACTTGGTTTAGTAAATTAACGAAAAAGATTACACGCAAGCAACCGACGGCGCCAAAGCCATCATGCAGTAGCCTCTAAGCCGTATCAGCAAAACACTTCAACACGTTACAAACTGAATTCTTTCCTGTAAGATAAATTCTCACTTCATTACGCCTCAATTTCAGTAATTTAACAGTACTTTTTTCTGATTGTACGGCCTTTATAATCCCATTTTTCCCTAAAAGTCCCACCCTAACCATAATAAAACAACAAGTCTTACCTACAAAAATCAAAAGTACCCACATGATACAAAAAAGCGGGCATTATAAAAAATTAGTTATGTAAAATTTAAAGTATAAGGAGTAGAAAAATGCTTAATTGTAAATAAAAAAAGCTAAAAGTGTCCTTTATAGGCAAAAACAGCGGCACTCATACAAAAACCGTAGGTACAATTAGAGTACAACAATTTTTAAATCCTTGTAACGTAAAACCTTAAGGTGCTAACCGATTTTAGAATAATTTGGCGCCTCCTGAATATAAAAAATGTATCCCTGCAGCAAACTGGGTCAGAAAGACCGCCAATGAAATAAGGAAAAAACAACAGCAAAAAACCGATAAAAATAGATGTCTTAAATTTAGACGAAATATATGTACGTTAATAAAAGAAATATCATCAGATGGACTGTAGTTACCTAGCAGAAAAAGAGAGAAAATAACATTGACACAAAATATACTAAGTATTTCGAGAATATAGTCACAAAAATTACATCAATTAACCTAAATATTAAGCTACAGACAGCCACTCTTTGTATAACACCATTGATTAGCAAAACAATTAGCAGAAAAAACTACTTCTGCCACAAAAAGGACAAAACAGTCACCACGCCATTCTACAACGCTTTTCGCACGGAAGCCTAATATTCGGTAAAAAAGTACAGGCATGATTAAAAGTGCAATCCTTCTGCCTATGAAAAACAGGAGTTTCGTCTAGTGTATCCCGGCCTCAAGCATTTACGACTTACCTTAAAAAACGTCCTTAGTCCACGGTTTCTGCTGCCGCCTCTGCTGGTAGTTGTTTGCACCCGTTTACATCAGTATGATCATCATAATGATTGTTACTGTCAGTTTTTTTTCATCCTATCTTGCAAAATTATTGACATTATTTCCTTTATTCCTTGATATATCTTACTTAAATACTCGTTGTCTTTTTCATGCGGATACCCTATGTCTTTTCCGTCTAATCTCTTATCAAGGTAATCACGTAGTACGCCTGATCTTTCATCAAGGTTTTCCTTAACTAACTCAACAGTATTTTGCATACGTTTATTATCAGGGTGAGAATGCACGGACTTATTATTGCCACTTACCTTGTTGTAAACTTCATCAACAATTTTTTCATCTATATTTATTTTCAATTCTTTTTCCAACTCATCTCTCACCACTCGTGCACACACTCTAATCTGACGTTCCCTTTCTTTAGCTTCGTCTATGCCGTAAAATCTCTTAATAAAATACTTTGCGGTCGCCCGACTACTTGCTATTCTATAAGTACTAAGGTACCCTAACGCACCAAATAGTGTTTTACCTACTTTGCTCATAACCCCCACGCTTCTGTCTACCAATGAACTGCCCTTTTCTCTTACCCAATCCATAAATCCTGCGCTCGTCACGTTAGTTTGTGCCGTGCTCGCAGCCACACCTCCCGCTAAACCTGTAGTTAATAACAAGGCACCCGCTTTCTTTTTGTTTTCCATACTACAAAACCTCCACCTTTAGGCTGTAATTTAAGTGAATTATAACAAACATTATTTTAAATGTCAAGTATAAATATTTATTTTTAATAATTTAAATTCTATTTAGGTTAAATTTTTCTAAAAATGGACCAAAGAACTAGACTTTAAAAAGTGCGTATGATTAATCAAAACATTAGAGATTAGACTATCGAAGTATTTTCAGAAACTGTTTACCAAATCGTACTGGAGAATTACGAATATAGTTTTTTATCTGCAGGGGCGAAATAGGATAATAGATAAAAAATTTTACTGATACATAAAAATAGGGCCTTAGGTAAAAAATTATTTTCTAAAAAACAATGAGTTATTTTCTATGTTTTTGTAAATTGCCATATGCTTTGAATTAAAATCGAGATATATTAATTAGTAACTAAAGATAGACCTAATTTACTTATTTTTAAAAAACATTTTTTGAGTTCTAAATAGAGTTTTATGCTAAAATAAAAACATTATTAAGTGAGGCGTATGGACTAGAGCCCTTAATTCCAACGGGAGATCAAAAAATGGAGCAAAATTCGGAGAAAAATAAAGCACTTGAGGCAACACTTGACTTACTAGAGAAGCAGTACGGTAAGGGTGCAGTTATGAGGTTGGGGCAAAATGAAGCAATGCAAGTGGATGCCATACCCACTGGTTCATTGACTTTAGACTTAGCGTTAGGAATAGGTGGTTTACCGAGGGGAAGAATTGTTGAAATATATGGACCGGAGTCTTCTGGTAAAACAACTCTTGCGCTGCATTGTATTGCACAGTCGCAAAAGAAAGGTGGATGTGCCGCTTTTATAGACGTTGAGCATGCTTTGGATCCTGTTTATGCTAGAAATTTGGGCGTTGACGTGGATTCCTTGTTAGTATCTCAGCCAGACACAGGGGAGCAAGCCCTTGAGATAACGGAAGCCTTGGTGCGTACCGGAGCCGTGGATGTTATAGTTGTAGACTCGGTTGCGGCTTTAGTTCCAAAAGCTGAGATAGAGGGTGAGATGGGTGACTCGCATATTGGTCTCCAGGCTAGGCTGATGTCTCAGGCTTTGAGAAAACTTGCGGGAGCTATTTCTAAGTCAAATTGTGTGGCAATTTTTATAAATCAGCTAAGAGAAAAAGTTGGAGTTATGTTTGGAAATCCTGAAGTTACGCCTGGAGGTCGTGCACTTAAATTTTATGCCTCAGTCCGGATAGATGTCAGACGAATAGAGACTTTGAAAAATGGTACTGAATTTATTGGTGCGCGGACCCGTGCGAAGGTAGTGAAAAATAAGATGGCTCCACCGTTTAAAGAGGCAGAATTTGATGTGATGTATGGTTCTGGAATATCTCGTGAAGGGGAGCTTTTGGATATTGCGGTAAAGTTGGATGTCGTAAAGAAAAGTGGAGGTTGGTATTCATATAAAGACGAGAAACTAGGGCAGGGTCGAGACAACGTCAA
>DFGJ01000019.1 GCA_002372375.1 Ruminococcaceae bacterium UBA3753 | reverse complement strand
GTTATTTTGGTTTCTTTTAATTCTTCACCAAAATAAAGACCTATTTTAGCACCACTTAATGGTTCACCAGTTTCTTCATCTTGTTTATAAACTGTGATGTTATGTTTTTTATAGTCATCAACAAATCCTTTATTTATTGATGTTGTACCTTCTTTTGCAACTAAAAGTTCATATTCTGTACCATCAATTGCATATCCATCAGGAGCTTTTGTTTCTTTAACATAATATTTTCCAAATTTTAAGTTAGGAAAATTAATTAAACCACTTGAATCAGTTGTTGCAGATGCGATTTTTTCTTTGTTCTCATCGTACAATTCATATGTGGCCCCAGAAAGATATATAATACTTTGATCTGGATCAGTACTTATTTCCTTTTTAAAAAATTTTATTGAACCGAGTCTGTTGTTAAGTATAACATGTGTAGGATTTTTTCCACCACCATTAGACTTAAACAAAAATCCCGAAACTCCACCAACAGTCATATATGCTGTTGCATTGTTTGGAATAGTGTGTTTTGTTAAATCTGGAACTAGCAGATATTCACCAACTGCCACTTCAAAATCTAACTTACCATTAGCATCGGTCGTAACTGTTTGCACTTTAGATACAGCAGAACCTTCTATCTTATAAACTTGAACATTCAAGCTTTTAATGGGATCTTCTGCTTCATCTATAAAAGTAGTACTAATACTAGGCTTATTTTCACCTTCATCTTCGCTATCAGCAAAAAGATGCGTAAAATGAATAGAAGTAAGTAGCATTAAAATACTAAGCACAAAAGCTATAAACCTTTTACTTCTTTTACTAGACATTTTTGTCCCCCTTTGTATATAAAAAATTTTGTATTTTATAGATTGTTTTAAAAACCACAATCTTATATCAATATGATTTATAAGAAAATAAAACGATAGAAAAGACAGTTTTAGATGTGGTCAAAAGTCATCTAAAAATACTAAAAATAAAATAAAAATATTAATATTTTATACATAAAAAATTAATAAAAAATTAAAAAATAAAGACGCTAAGACACTATGCCCTAACGTCTTATTATTTATTATTCCCAAATTGCTTTTATTATAATACTTTGGGTTCCTACCTGGATTGTACTATCTGTTAATATAACATTATTGCCACCTTTTACTACTTCCCAGCCTTTAAAAGTATGACCTTCCCAAGTTGGTGTATCTAATGTCTTGGTAGCTCCAGATGTTATGTTAAAACTAACAAAATCACTAGAGCCATTGTATTGTCCACCATTTGGATCAATCGTCAATTTTGCGGATACATATTCAAGCGATACAAATCCAGAATTATAAGAATCTTCTGAAATATCTTGGATTGATGACAATGTGTTTTCTAATGAATCAGAAATCCAATAAGCACCAAATTCATTAAGTACTTCGTCAGAAGCTATAAAACTGGAACCGCCTCCTGCACCGCCTGCTACAAATGGCGTGCTTGTAGCAGTTCTTCCACTTGTCCAGTCGGAGTTAGAACCTGTTTTCAAATATCCACATCCACGAAGTCCTGCTCTGGCGTCAGAACCATCACCACCTTTTGATGAAAGAATAACTTGATCGCCAATTGTTGCCGAAGAACCAGAACCACCAGTTCCTGACATTACAGAAATGTATGAATTAGGATATCCGAAACGTGCTGCTGGTGAACCTGCTTGCGCATTAAATCTCCAACTACTTCCTTCATTTCCGTCTTGTGTATTTGAATTTAAAGTTAAAGTAGTCCCTTTTTTTAAATAAATTAATACACTTTTAATTTCACCAGTACCACCAACTGTGTAAAAAGCTAATTCTGGTCCACCGTGCCCATCGGAAACATCTGGACAAAGGTGATGACCCCAAGCATATTGTCCAGGCGAAGCAGCAACAGTTAATTTATATGTTCCATCTTTATCAACTGTAACAGTTTTAGATTCTTTACCAACAGCTTTGTAAAGTACACTATTTGGATTAACTACATTAACTAAAATTTTATATGTTTTTTCATCTTTGGTTATTGTAATTTCTGCTTCACCAGGTCCAACAGTTATTATTTTATCATCTTCTATTTTGACAATATTTTCATCGCTAGATACAGCTTCTGCATCTTCTGGTAAATCCAAAGTTTTTGTATCATTTGGTGATAAATTTAATTCAGTAGGGTCGCTTTCATCCCAATCTTCAACTGGTGGGATAATTAAATCACCTAAAACTAGTTCACCGCCAGTTTTTTCTATATGTATATTAAAGTTGAAGTTACCTGACCATTTACCTGCTGTAATACCATCTGCTATAACTTGCCCATTTGCCAAGTTATTCATTTCGAACCAGCACCAAGATATGATATCTTGCGTAATGGTTCCTGTTTGCATAGATTTATTATTTGAATACAAATCGACTGTATTATCGGGGACTACATAAAGTATTTCATCGGCTGCTAAATCACCTTCTACTTTTACGTAATAATTAGCTCTTTTAGATACACCAGAAAGGACTATAACTTTTGGTATAGTTACTTTATATGAAGATGCAACTTGTGCATATACGAGTGTTTTAAAACTATCACCTGTTTTGTCTGTAAATTCGTGTTCTTCATATTCTACATATTCTTCTGAATTACCAGTTGAATTTAGGCCAATTGCAAAATCCGCATAAACTGGTGTACTACTAAAAAACATCATACCAGATAAAAATAAAGACATGATTTTTATACTTTTAATCTTCATTACTTTTTAAATCCTTTCCTGATATTAAAGAAAACCATTCAAAAATATTTAACAATTCTTTAATAGTATCTAATTTAGCAATTAGTATATAACGGATTTAAAAGATTATCAAAATAAAAAATATTGCCACAGGCTAGTGGCTGACCCGCATAATTTTTCTATTTTTTCGAATTATGCTGCAACCAATTTAAGCCCTTTGGCTATATTTATAATAAAAAAGACACATCCTAAAATGTGCCTTTAAAATTACATTTTTAATAATAATTTTGTTCATCCCAATCATTTAAAATATCTATATAAATGATATAAAATATGAACAAATTGATTTTTTTGGTATAAAATGCTACTTTGTCTGTTTTTAACAAATAAAAAAGGCACGGGGTTAACCGCGCCTAAAAATCTTATTTTTTTTACTTTTGAACAAACATACAAATGAGTCGTCCGTCAGCTTTGGCATATGTACGATCACAAGTGACCAGTGACATAACCTTATGACCATCAACTTCGTATCGTGACGAATTTGCTGCGTCGCAAGCTGCGTCAACGAGACGTTGTACATCGTTCTCGCCCCATCCTAGTTCCAATGCGGCGTCGAATTTGGTTGTTTCGTATTTTGATACGCAAACCCATTCTTCGTCACCATTGTCAGGGGTGGTAAGGATCATTGTATCCCCCACCTCAACATCGTAGAGACTGTTGAACATGGTTTTAGTGCGGGTCATATTATGCCCATACACTATGGAATACACATCTTCAATAGATGTATTGCAATCCATGAAGATCGATCCTTGTTTATCAGCCTTGCCTTCAAAGTCGTGGTTAAGGTAAAACTGATTGTCTACTCCCTGCATAAGCGGGAATGACAGGTCAATGGCGTCAATTCTGAGCCAACCTATGCACTCCTCAGGGAGTTCATCGAAGTTAACCGATGATACTGCTCTATCATCTTCAACTTCAATGTCTGCTTCTTCGGTAGCAGCAACCGTCGGAACTTGGGGTTCCTGTTCGTTTGAAGGGCTTTCACCTTCTTCAGTACCGAAAGCTGAAACTTCCAGCATTTCGTACTTATTGTTTGTTGCAACCGATTCGCGATACTGCTCTGCGAGAACCGCAGCAGCAGCAATCATTCCTGTAAGTGAAATAGTTACAACTATTTTTTTTGCTGTTCCCATATATACCTCCTTTTGTACGCCTAACATCGACATTAAAAAAGAAGGCAGCATTTAGGCCTGCTCCCTTCGTCGATTAATTCAATAATAATATGATATATCATGTTTTGTTACAAATCTTAAAAATTAAAAAATGCCTTGTAAAGATACAAGACATTTTGAAAATATGCGCGAAGACATAATTATAATTGATTTTATATCATTAATTTAATCAGTAAATTCCTGAGCTACATATAATTGTCCATCAGCTGCTCTAAATGCATAAATTGCTGACCTGGTATAATTTTTGTTACCCATTGCTTTTCTATGCGAATCTGAATGATACCATGAAATAAATCCATGTTCTACACTAAGTGGATATTTAAGTATATTCTCGCTTAAAAGTTTACGATTAATACCATTTTCCTTAAAAGCTGTATCTGGATAAGTACCATTAGGACGACAATGCGACCACTTTACAACAATTTCTGTTGCACGTGTTCTTGCTACTGGATAAAGTGCTTCATCCCAAACAAGTGGCTGTACACCGATGCTTATACGATACTGATTTACACGATTAAAAAGTGCAATTGCAGTTTCTCTTTCTTCACCAGAAAAAACAGGTTGGACAACAGTTGTTTCTGTCTGACTAAGCGCACTTGGTGTAACAAATCTAGAAAATGTAAATGCTACCAAGATTCCTGCTAAAACAATACAAATCCTTTTCTTCATAATTTTGTCCTTTCTTCGCGAAGTTCGCGTTTTGTTTTGAATCTATATCCTTCTTTACAAGTTGTTTTTGTTAAAAATATTGTAGTTCCATTATCCCCAATGCAATATTCTTGTCTGAAACCAGATTCTGTATCTACTTCATTATATTTAATAGATACTTCATAATCCATATATTCTGCATCTTCTTCATAATTTTCTAACTTTTTATAATGTTCTAGAAAATCATTAAATTCAGTTGCCGTTATTCCCAAAAAATAAGGAAAAGCAGTGTTAAATTCACACACTTTTATTTCATATTTAGTCGTTTTCTTTGCCATATTTACACCTTCGTTTCTCTACATTCATTATAGCAAATAAACTAAACTTTTTCAAGTTTTGAAACAAAAAATTCCACAAAATCTTGTGGAATTTTAGAAAAATTTATTTAATCAACTCAATAAATAACATATGATATTTTATAAAATTCTACATCAGAAAACCCATTACTTTTAAGTGATGGGATGAATGACGTTTTTTCTTTCTTTAAAAATTAGTTGTGACGTTCTTGCTGATATACGTTTGCAATTTTTAAGTTTTGGTGTTTTAAATCCTTTCGGAAAATATGAAAAGTCTATTTTCTTACCTTCTATATCCATTAAAACTGCAAAGCCTGTCGACATACGCCCTTTAATAAAATATTCACTTCCAAAGTAAGATACTTTGTCAAACTTTTTAAAGCCTTGTATCTTGCCAGTATTTAATTTTTGTTCGCTTCTAATACCTTTTGTTTTTTGATAGTCACCTTTTGCGATATCTTTTTTAATAAAAACTGTATCAGTTTTTATGGTAAACTCTTTTCCACCACTTGCTATTACACATGCATCTATATGATGGTCCTTTTCTATATTTAAAGACAGTCTATTTGCTTTTGTTACGAAGCCATATGTTTCTATCGCTTCTGGGTAAGATTTTAAAAGCTGTTTACGTATACTATTCATTTGTGTTGCATACTTTAAATTGCCTTTTTTCTTACCTTTAAATTTTGTATTTATTTTGCCATCATGTAAGTTTTTATGACATGTATGACAAAGCGTTATTAAATTGCTTTCATCATCGCTGCCACCCATACTTCTAAACACAATATGATGTACTTCAAGTTTTGAATCTTTGTGTTTACCTTTACAGCACTGGCAAGTGTATCTATCTCTATGTAATACAAATTTTTTAGTATTTTCAAAACCATAATTTGTGCCTTTTTGATAACCCCAAGGTTTTATTTTCGGATTTGCAAGACTTGGATTCTTTAAAAGATGCGTATCAAAATTAGCTGTTTCTAAAACGGTTGTTTTAATTGGTAGAATAGATTTAATAAATTCTATTTCCTTTATATGACTATGGAATTTGCTTACCATAGTTGGACTAAATCTATTCTTTTTAATACTGTTCTTACGATTTAGAAATCTTGGCTTTCTATACCTTGTTTTTCTACTGCGTCTATTTTTTCTATACTTAGAACGCTGTAACATTTTGTCAGTAATATCATTTCTTACAAAAACTTTTGAAAGATATAAAATATTACCATTTTCATCATACACGGCGTTGCCGTGCACGCTGGCACCTGTATCTTGTCCGTGAACGCAGTTTTGGACAAAATAGTCTGTGTCATATAAAAGTTTTATTACAAACGGACATTTTTTTACTACTTTTGCTTTACCTTCTTTTAAAAGATGTTTTACTTTGCCATGCCTTGTGGTCGGCATTAAAGGTTGTCCGTTTTTACCTATTATGTATACCATAGACACTCCTTTTTAAAAAAAATGAAACTTAATTCATAATGCCACGGCAAACGCCGTGGTTGTGCGTATTCTTGTTCTGTTACCAAATAAGAAATCCGACTTCACCTCGACAATGTTAAAAAGGCTTTTTACATATAACTCACAAGGCTTTTCTTACTCTGACCTAACTTAAAGTTATACGACAGCGCTGCTTTGAAAGCAACGGGTACATAGTACCTGCAGTGGTCTGGTGCGTCAACCAAAGGTGTCATGACCAATCTAACGTAGTAAACATTTCTGAATACTTAGTCTGGTGAACTATTTAACAGAAGCCACGTACCTTTTCAGGTGCGTGGTAGTTCAC
>DFGJ01000009.1 GCA_002372375.1 Ruminococcaceae bacterium UBA3753 | reverse complement strand
AAAAAAATAAAGTTCTCTTTATTAAATAAAAATTTATTTTTAGGAGTTTCAAATTTATGAATTTTTTTAAAAAAGAATAAAATTTAAAAGTTCTATTTTGAAAACAAAAAAGCGGTTTAGCTTTTAAAAAAAATGTTTGTCTTCTTTACAACTCCATCCACTTTTATTACAATTAGCTATTAAAGCTTTGCTGATTAACTGAGGTTATTAATAAATGATTTACAACAATATTTTGGAAGCAATAGGTAATACGCCTATTGTTAAACTGCAGAAGCTAGTAAACAAAAATAGTGCTGATATAATCGTCAAATTTGAAGGTTTAAATGTGGGAGGATCGATAAAGACACGTACAGCACTAAATATGATTTTAGAGGCAGAAAGAACAGGAAAACTAAAACCCGATTCCGTGATAGTTGAACCAACTAGCGGAAATCAAGGTATTGGGCTTGCGTTAGTAGGTGCTGTCAAAGGTTATAAAACAGTTATTATCATGCCCGATTCAGTAAGTCAGGAGAGAAGAATGCTCGTAGAGCATTACGGTGCCAGTGTAACTTTGGTCCATGACCGTGGTGATATAGGTGACTGCATAAAAAGGTGTTTGAAAAAAGCTTTGCAGATGGCATCAAGTGATTCTAAAGTTTTTGTTCCCCAACAATTTGTAAATATAAATAACACCTTGGCACATAGCAAATACACAGCAACTGAAATAATATCTCAAATTGGCAATACACAGATAGACGGCTTTGTATCTGGTGTTGGCACAGGGGGCACTATAACCGGTGTTGGTCAAATTTTACGTAAAAAATGGCCAAATGTAAGAATTTGGGCTGTTGAACCCGAAAAGGCTGCTATCCTATCAGGGTGCGAATGTGTCGGTACCCATTTGCAAATGGGCATAGGTGACGGGATTATTCCCGATATTTTAGATGTAAAAATAATAGACAAAATTTTAAAAATTAATGATGAAGATGCTATATCGACTGCACGTTTATTGGCTTGTAAGGAGGGAATCATGTGTGGAATTTCAAGTGGGAGTAATGTTTTTGCGGCGCTTTCAATGGCTAGGGATTTGGGTAAAGGCAAAACAGTCTTAACAATTTTACCCGACACGGCAGAACGGTATTTTTCTACTGCTCTTTTTAGGAAAAGCTCTGATATGACACTTTAATAAAAAATGTTATTTTTTCCACCACATACGTTTATTTGTATAGAAATTATGGTTCAAAATATAAGCTAAGCAAGAAAGTAACTTTAAAACCAAAGGCCTTTGTCTATATGCTTTATTAGAAAATCACTTATACGACACAGCGTCATAAGTCGGAGATGCTGTGCTCTATGAAGCTGGGTCTATTTAGGTGAACTTTGCCTTAGCGCGGTTTAGGTACTTTATCTGTATGTAGTTTTTTAGTTATAAGCAGAAGGAAGTTTGTAGAACTTTGCCCAAAAGTGACCAGTTCCACAACAATAGCAACATGGGTTACAATACTGTTCTGCTGATAATTTTTTAACCGATGAACTTTGGCAAGGAGATCTAAAAAGAGGGCTGTTGATTCGGCAACGTACGATCATTTTTCTTGGTTTTTTTGAATAAAGGCATATTTGTGAAAGAACGCGTCTATGTATAGCTATAACTAGGTATTATTTTGGGCAATATAAGAATCTCACACTAAACGCCTCGAGATAATAAAAAAATAGCCAGTACTAAGTTTGTTGTAGCTAATATTACAGCTCTACTTTTTAATCTGACCCTAGATTTTAAAAACCTTTCTAAATCCCAGTTTAGTTTGTCTGATAAAAAACTTTTTGTACTGTGCTCTTCAAAAATAAATTTTTTTATAAAATCTCTGGCTGTCTTATTGAAAGTATGATTACGTAAATTCAGTAAATTTTTAGTGACTTAAAAATCAATTGTTTCCTAAGAAATAACGTTACTTACGCCATTGTAAATTGGTTTTAATAGTTTCAATTAGCTCGTTAATATATATTAGATAAAAAGTGCGTAGTCATACGTTGTTTGGATAAACTTAATACAAACAATCAAATAAATATTATAAGACTGCTCTTATCAAAAGTGATCAAAGCGTTTTTCAAAGATTTTAGAAAGTTTTTCTAATTTTACAGGATCTTCAACCTCTGATAAAATTTGGTCTTTTTCGCTATATATTTCTTGAAATATATAATATCCATACGTCTCATCAGTATATGGTGTGTTTCTTTCACGATTGCTTTCGGGTAATAGCGCATAAAACTTTTCTTTATCTTCCTCTAGTATATCTAAAACCTCAAATTTATGCTCTTCTCCATTTTCGTCTAGAAGAGTCACATAATCAGTTGTGTAGTCATCCATAATTGTATTTTCTCCTGTAATTTTATACTTGCGTTAATTCTTATAATACTAAAAATAAAGATAAGCTGTTAATTCAATAAATTTAATTGAATAATTTCAATTTTTATAAATTTTATAATCCAATTAATCAAAAATTTATTTATAAAAAGTGGTTGGCTTCATTACGACCAAAAATAAAAAAATTCAATAAACACAAATATTCACTTAACAGCACTAGAATTGGCCATAGATCCTAAATATTTTAGATTAAGAAATACGACTTTCAAGTAATGCATGAAGGTGACTCTTATAGGATAAATAAAAACTATTATTCAAATAATTTTATATAAATTTTAACAAATATCTTGACTTTTAACGATATTTAAGTTATAATTATACAACATAACCTGTTTTTAAGAGGTTTGGAGGTATAGTTCTATGTCTAAAAAAAGAAAAATAGCGGGTGCAATAACCCTTGGCGCCACGACCATTGGTGCAGCTGGCAATATGACTGGCTCAGCTTTCTTGGGATTGAATACAATCAAAAGCTGGCTTGGATTCGGGGAGAAAAAAAGTGATAGCTTAGAGAACGATGAAGGCGGCGAAGCTAATAGGCTGGAAGAAAGAAACAAATTTGACGATAAAGAAAATGAGGAAGAAAACTTAGACTTTTCAGGAGCAATTAATAAGATAAATATTAGTAAACTGGGGAAAAAAAGAAATAAAAGTAAAAAAAATCAAAGTGTTAATGGGACCAATAGTGGTAAATTCATGCTAAAAAGTGAATGCCTGGAGGCATACGAAAAAGTGGGTAGTTTATCGGATATAGATATAAGTAAAAAGGATGCAAGTTTATTTTGTAATAAAATTCCTGATGAAGCGAGGGATTTTAAAATAAGCCTTGTGGTTAATAAAAATGAGGAAGAAAAAGTGCGTTGCACTCTTAGCTTTTTTTTGGATGAAAAAAGGGCGGATAGGAAAGTGAATCTGGTAAATGGTAATGTAGAAGCTCACAAAAATTTAATAAAATGGGTGCAAAAAAAGGCTCAGGAACAGGGGAAATTAGGCCAAAAAATAAAAAAAATTGAGGAAAAAAACTTAAAAATAAATAGCAACAATGTAGATGAGGTAAACGAAAAAAATGTGAATTTAGACGAGAAAAATAAAGGAAACGAAGAACGTCGGGAGAAAATAAATGTGGTTGGTGTAGGGCAATCTGAAGAGGAAGCAAATAAAGAGCTTAAAAAAAATCTTGACTCCAAGGGGTCTTTGGTGGACAGATTAGTTTTTGATATACACAATAAATTTGGGTCAGAAGTTAAAGAAAGAATAAATTTAATATCACTTCTTGAAAAATTAGCCTATAAAAATGACTCTACTACTAAAATACGAGAAAATAGAGAAAATATGATAAAACAAGCCTTTAAACTTTTAGATACCACGAAAAAAAACGAAAACATTTTGGACGAAGCTTTAAAAAGTAATATACCACGTGATTTTCGTATACTAAGATGTTCTGCACCGAAGCAAGCGGTAAGTATTAATAAAAACCCTTCCTCTAGTGCAACAAGACTTAACCGCTTTGATGATAAAAGTATCGGTCGCCTTCCTAATTCCAAAAACAACCATCATAATAGCAGAAACAGTAACAATACTAGTGTTATCAATTTAAAAACGGTAAAAAAAGAAGATTACGAAGAAAAAGCAGATCCAAATCAGATATTTATAGCTGAAGAGGGTATTATTCCATTTGAAAAAGGGCAACTTTCAGAAAAAAATCTTTTAGAAGAGGAAATAAAAAGTCACAAAGACCTGAAGTTCTCAGGCACTATTGAATTAGGCAAAAAAAAGGTTCACATATATGCTGCAAGTCAAGATAGTTACAATAAAATACTAAACACGCTTTATATGAGTATCTCTGAAAATGTTGGAAGTAGTCCAAATCTTAAGAAAGTAGAAAGAAGACGTATTGCTAATCTTCTGAGTGAAATAAATAGTGACGATAAGGAAAATAAAGAAGGACAACAAAACAAGATTTCTTTGCTAAAAAGTATTTTAGAAGACCTAAAAATGGAAGACGGAAGTGGAAGAGAAGTGAGCTTTAAAGATAGTAAATACTATGGAAAATTGTTTTCACAGGAAAATTTTGGTTTTCTCAGTGAAAAAGACAAAAATGACCTAGAAAAGGCTGGTTACAGTGAACCGCGATCTTTTCTTAGTAAAGCTTACAAAAGTGCTAAGAGAGTTGCATCTTTTGCTCTTGGCCTAGGCATCAATGCAGCTCTTGCACACTATGGACCTGATATCGCAACTGCAATCACTGGAGAAACTGCTGAAATGAGTAACAACCTTAAATTTGCCGTCGCTAATATTTTAATAGGATCTCTCGGAACAGTTGTAGCTAGTAGATTCACTAATATCGTAAAGACTGAGCGTAAGACGATCAAACTTCTAACATCCGCATTTACATTTTGGTTAATTCAAAATGGTGTTAATAAATTTAAGTAAATATATGACACTGTAGAAACAATAAGGCCCAAGAAGAAAGTATAAGGACTAACAGTAAAAATGTTAACCACATATTCTTTGTATCGCATATTAATTATATCTTGTAGTTTTTACAGGTAACTGTCGCGGTGCTATAGGTTTATTAAATTTTTATGACATATATTATTTATTCTTTAACAGGAAGCGAACCAGAGTTAGCTCTTACGTGCAGGTTGGGTTAATGTGAGGAAGCGGTCAAGTATTCATATTAATTGTAAATACTTTTATTAATATCTAAATATTGTTTTCTGCTAATTAGATCTAAAAAATAAAAAACATAGCCAAGTTAATATATTTGAGATATATTAGCCTGGCATTTCAGTGTCATTTGGATACCGCTATAAAATAACCCATTAATTTAATGTACGTGAAGCCAGGAGTCCGCAAATATAGGCTCCAAGATCAAAACGGAATTCGATGAAAACACTCTGGATTATTATCATGCAGCTATTAGGCTGTCCGTATATACTGAGACTGAATTCTTCAAAATAGTGCCTTTTAGCTGGCAGCCTTTAAACATAACAACTCAAAGTTTAGAGACTCAGAAACTATGCCAAGAGCAACTTTTCTAAGAAAATATAAAAAGGCGAAAAACTACTACATAAACGAGAAGTATAATAAATACATACATTGATTTTTTTATGAGCAATTATTAATGACGACCATAATTAAGTTTTTTAGCTGCCAATATGACATTTCTTAACAGCATAGCAACTGTGACAGGGCCAACTCCACCAGGAACTGGCACTAAACAAGATGCAATCCCATAAACAGAATCAACATCGATATCTCCGCAAATTTTTCCCGAATAATCCCTTGTATATCCTACATCCACAAGTATTGAGCCATTCTTTATTATGTCTCCAGTCACTATTTTTTTTACTCCTGCAGCTGATACTACCACATCTGCGGCTTTGCAGAATTTTGCAACTTTCAATGCCTTACTGTGACAAATTGTCACGGTAGCATTAAATTTTAGCAAAAGCATCGCAAGCGGCTTACCGACTACATTGCTACGATTCAAAAGTACCACGTGCTTACCGCATAAATCAACATTTAGATTTTTTAAGATTTCTAGAACAGCGAGGGCTGTACAGGGTGCAAAGTCATGGTCTTTGTCAAAAGATGAAAAAACCAATTTTCCGAAGCTTAAAGGATTAAGACAATCTACATCCTTTAACACATTTATTGAAGATAAAATTTCTAAACTGTCTAACATGCTTGGCAAAGGCAATTGTACAAAAATTCCTGTAACATCGTCTCTAATATTCAAACTCTTTATACAATTTATTAAATTACGTGATGTATCCTCGTAACCAAAACTGTACTCTTCCACATCTATTCCCAGGTCAAAGCATGCTCGCTTCTTGCAGTTTATGTAAACCTTGCCAGCATCAGAATCACCAGCGCTTACTATGGCTAGTTTTATTTTTTTTGCTCCTTCTTCAGTTTCCAAACTTAAAATTTCTTTTTTTAGCTCAGAGTATATATTCCTAGCCATCTTTTTACCATCTATCACTTTAGTGATCATTTTAGTTAAGAAAATAGATCCTTAAATATATTTTTATAAATAACAAAATAAACTTTCATAGCACTACTGATTTTAGCCTACAGAATTAAAATATTAAAGTAAGTTTTATAACATACAAGACTAAACTTTTAATTTATATTCATAAAGATATATTTTCCCCTTTTCTAAAACTACTTTGTTTCATAAAAATTTCATTAATTAATAAATAAGCTTCATATTTTTACAATTTAACTTTTTGTATTTTAATTAAATGATGGGAAGCTACTTTATATAAGGACTTAAAAAGTGAACCTTGCCACATAAATTAATTTGTATAATACATAGCAAAATATTTGATATTTATTATTATTTACGATATAATGTGGCGGAATAAATTGCTAGACTTATTTTTAAAGTTTTTAAAGAAAATTTCAGAAGACACGGTTTTGTTACAAAGGTTTCAAAGCACAAAAAACGACCCGGACAAAGCTTAAGAGTTAACGTTAAGTGTTTCGGTTAGAGGATTTACAAAGCAAGAATTTCTTGACGGCGTAGCGCAGTTAAAAAACTGCGAATAAAAGTACAATAAAACTAAACGGTGAACTTATAGACAAAGTTTTGGAGCAAGAGCTAGTGTGGGGAAATAGAATAGGGAGCTACTATTACGTCCATCCTTGAAAACTACCAAACCAGTAATCCGTTAGCCAAGTGTTTGCATATATTCCAAAAGGTACAAAAGTGTGTCACATTAGCCTAATTATATTGACAAAATATCCTTTATTTAGTATACTACTTTAATAATGTCTTAACGACATCGAATTTTTTTATTCACACTGGAGGAATTTTTATGGGTAAGGTCATAGAAAGGGCTCTATACAAGTTGTCAAAAGACAAGGAGATGGCGGAAAAATTTAAAATTTTGAAGGATAAAGATCCTGACAAAGCTTATGAGATAGCGCTAAGTGTTTCGAATGAAAAATTTTCGAAGAAAGATTTTCTCGATTTTGTTGCAAAAGTTCGCACAGTAGCTTCCGCAACGAAAAGCTCAGGTAAAGAACTTGGTGATAGTGACTGTGCTGCGGCAAGCGGTGGTATTAGCTCTGAGGAGGTTGGTGAAACTGTTAAAAACGTGACAGACGCCGCTGTAAATATTTGGAACTCATTTAGGAATCTGTTTGATTAATTAGTTTCCGTGTTGTAAGAATTTTTCTCAGGCTGGCTTCCAGGGCCAGCGCAGTGTTCTAAATTAAGGCGCGTGGAAATTTTTACAATAGCTTACAGTTTTGGCTGCAGAGATGTTGTTCTAAGACAAACCGCATCTTTGCAGTTTTGGGTGTTGCCAAAGGCTTAAACAATAATCTTCTACATACAAAAGTTAAAAATTTCTTAAATAAAAGATTCTGTATTCAAATCTCACCTTCACTTATTAAATTTAGACCATACATAGAGCTAACCACATACATACATACTTTCCACCCAACCTATCAGTAATCACTTCCTAAAATTTCGCTTTAAATTGTAGATTATTTAGTTTTAATAAGTGACAGATTCCCCTATTCAACGTATTACGAACTCTAATTTTTAAAACTTTCACGAAAATTTCACGTTCATACTTTTCACATTAAAAATTTAGAACGAAACCAAAAACTTACAGAAGCAGTTCCAGTCCTACAGGGCAATGGTCGCTTCCTAGAACTTCGCTATAAATTTTGGACTCTTTAATTCTTTCCTCTAAACTATCAGAAACCAAAAAATAGTCTATTCGCCAGCCAGCATTCCTAGACCTTGCTTGCCTTAAATAAGACCACCAGGTATAAGCACCTGTTTTTTCTGGGTACAAATGTCTAAATGCATCAGTAAATCCTGAATTCAGAAGCTCTGTAAATTTATCCCTCTCTTCATCTGTAAAACCTGCATTTTTGTGATTAGATCCCGGATTCTTAAGATCTATTTCCTTGTGTGCGACGTTTAAGTCACCGCAAAGAATGACAGGTTTTTTCAAGCTAATTAGATAGTTCCTAAGGTCATCTTCCCATATACATCTGTAGTCGAGGCGCGATAGGTCCTGTTTTGAGTTAGGAGTATAACAATTAATAAAATAAAAATCCAAAAACTCTAAAGTTATGACTCTTCCCTCTTTTGGATGGCAGCCAACATTAATATCTTTAAAAACATTTATTGGTTTCATTTTTGAAAACACCGCCGTGCCAGAGTAACCTTTTTTTTGAGCATAATTCCAGTACTGGTAATAAGAAGGACTTATTTTTAAGTCAATTTGACCTTCACTTAATTTCGTTTCACTTATAGCAAAAATGTCTGCTTCCACTATGTTAAAAAAATCTAAAAAACCTTTTTTAACACATGCCCTTAAGCCATTTACATTCCACGAAATAAATCTCATTTCTGCCTTTTATCCTAAGATACATTCCTACAAACTCACTCTTCTATTTTAGCAAAAAATTAACGCGACACATACATTTTGTTATATCTATAAATATACAACAAAAATTAACTAAAAAATTTCCTGAATAGGACTTTTGCCCTTTTACAAGTCCTTAAATAAATTAGATATGTGTGATTTATTTTAGATATTTTTTGTCTTATCAAAAACGTAAAAGTCTTTTGGAAACAATTAATTCTCATATGTCGCTGGAAATAAAAAACTTACTAACCGGTTCTAAATATGTGTACTCTCTTGACATCGTCTTAACAAAAACGAGAGGTAATGCACTAAATAAGCATTGCAAAAAGGCGGACAGAAGATGTCCCGCCTTTTTGCTACTACTTCTTCCTTTTTTAATAAACTGCGACTCTTTGAGACCTAATTGGTGTCCATGTTCCAGACCAAGCCTATAAAATTTCTCCTTAGTTCTGCGATAAATACCATCAAATATCATAGCTTCAGATTAACTAAGTCCTCCCGCCACCTCATACTCTGGACCATCATTATCATAAACTTTCCAGCGCTCTCTATCCTCTTGTGGGCACTGCATCCCAAAGTTTTCGTAGGCCCCAATCAAAAAACTGGCCTCTTTTCTGAGTAACAGGACAGTATACCGTTCACACATTTCTCTGTTCACCTATAATGTAGTGACTCGGTCTCCAACTAGCCTCACTTAAACTTTCTTCCACAAGCATTTATTTTTTAAACCCTTGCTTAACCGTCTGTCTCTATAGGCACACAATTCCTTGCAGAAATTCTTCGCGTGCTCTCTGATATCCAGCATGGAAGCCTTTTTCGTAGTGAGCATCAGTATCGAGATGATGAAGTCTGTCTATTTCTGAAGCAATATGTTCATCGTCTATATTCGTACGTATCACACGATCTGTTACGTTATCATAAACCGTCCAAGTACCATCTTGATTTTTAAGATGATATCCACCTGCAGCTCCAATCAAATTAGTCGCTGAAACCCTATTACCTCTTGTTGCCGTACTGCGTACCTCCAAAAATATTACATTTTCATCTTAAGATGAAAATGTATCTATATTATATACTAATTAAAATAATTTATAAAGTCTTTTATCTATTATTTATAAAATACACGTAATATTAAAACAGAAGCCTACCACTAAACATTAATCTCACAGTAAATTCTTACATAGCGCTAGAAATAAATTTGGCATAAAAAAGCTAAGCGTAAACTAATCAAACTGGCTAACCTGAATATTAAGATAAGTCAGAATCAGTATCAAAATCACTTCTATAAGTTTTCACAGAAGCACCCTGCTAAAAGCACAAGGACAAAGTCGTGACCCAACTCGGCAAGCCACATTCACGTACATGGTAATATCGGTCAGCCATTTTCGCTCCTTCTTCACTAAAATATAGTGCGATCGTGTCTCCTATAAAATCATCATACGGCTCCTCAACCGTCATTATATGCAACCTATTTTAGGTGCTTTCAAATAAAGTATTTTTTGTTCAATTAAAAACATTAGGATTTTTGAGAAAACACTCTCCTAATTAAAGTGTGTAAAAAAGTTAGTATTCAATTTTTGAAGGGTATAGGCGTCATTCCTATTTTTATTGATATGAATAACGTAAAGAAAACATGAGACTTCGCTTATTGTAAAAATCATAAGAAGTTTACATTTAGCAAGAAAATACGTTTTTATCTATATATTTTAATTTTCATACCAATAAAGTATAACCACCGTAAGCTTTACGGCAGTTATAATATAATCCATCTAATATCTTAAAAAATGTCAACGTATTATTTAAAATAAGTAATGCAAAAAAATTTAAAAGTAAACTTTAGGAACTAACTCAACGGCCATTTCCTATCATTCCAAATTGATTTTTTAAAGCCTCTTTACCCTTGTGATATCCTGTATTGAAAATATCAGCAATGACCTTATCAGAAAAATCGATCCTCTTCCCATCCGGACCTGTCACTGGTTTCCCAGTATCATTATCAATAACGAAGTACGGCCCATATGTCGTGCCATCGTTGTCGCGATGAGTCACCTCACGTACAACCATACCGCCAGCAGCTTGGTTCAATCTACTTTCAGAAAGCTGTCATCTTGCCCCAGTTATCATAATTAATATCACCTCATAAAAAATTTAAAACCCAGATTAACTAAAAATTACAGCACCGTCCTACATGCAAGGACGCAGGGTCAGAGTTTAGGTTGTCATAAAAACTCTCGCAAAAGCGGACAAATTAAATGTAACCGCGATTTTCTAGCAAAGATTTGTTTGATTTTGCCCAAGCATCTGTTATCTCTTTTCGCCCCTCTTTTCTTCCTGCTTCTTTCCCTGCATGATAAAGTTCATCAAACCATTTTGCGAGATCCTTATCGTCGACAGTTTCTACGACAGCGTCTGTGTCGTTATCTAAAACTAAATAATATCCATCAACTTCTTCAACGTAGCCACCCGATGCATTACTTAAAGCCGCATTACCTAAAGACATGCCACTAACTTTATTTCGACCAGAACTATACCTTTTTCTAACATCCTTAGGTGTCATGTGGTACATACCTTCGTGGTAAGCAACTAGGCCCTTACAAGCTGCAGACAAACTATCGTATCCATCACCTTGCATAATAGTGGAACCAGTTCTCTGATCAACCATGTAGTACTGTGTATTCCCATCTGGTCCTGATATTTTTGTAACGAAACCTACACCACCATTAACGCAATCCAAAGAATTCTTTCTTTGCATGATAAATTTTATCATAATGCTTCGCGTTATCCAAACCGCGGATAATAGCTACGGTTTTGTTTGTATCGTTATCTTTAACCATATAATCACCACCATTAAATTCCTCAACGTAGCCACCCGATGCATTACTTAAAGCCGCATTACCTAAAAACATGCCATTAACTTTATTCAAACCAGAACTATGCCTTTTTCTAACATCTTTAGGTGTCATGTGGTACATACCTTCGTGGTAAGCAACTAGGCCCTTACAAGCTGCAGACAAACTATCGTATCCATCACCTTGCATAATAGTGGAACCAGTTTTCTGATCAACTACGTATTATCTTGTATTCCCATCTGGTCCTGATATTTTCGTAACGAAACCTACACCACCATTAACGCCATCCAAATCCATAGTTTATGACGTCTTAAAAATACCTCCAAAAAATAATTAAGTTCCAGATTAATTCTGAAACTATTTATAGTATATATTATTTTGATTAATATGTCAAGTATTTTATCTATAAAATACAAATTATAATATGCATTTAAAGATTTAATCACCTTTTTACGCTTTTATTGGTTTTCGGCTGAATTATTTTTTAATAAACTTTTTTATTTTTGCTTTAACCAAAATATTAGTTTTTGGAATTTAAAATTGTCTTTCGTTTTACTAGTGAATGAATTCCGAAATATATTTATATATTTTAAACTAATTTTTTTATATTAAAAACTTTTTCTAAATTTGTTGCATAAAAAAATGCAAAAAAATGACTTTTAAACTTACTTGTGTAAACTGGTTTTCAGGGGAGGTAGATCTAAATAGCAAAATGTAATAATCAAAAATTAAGGCCAAAAGAAAGACTATTTTGCGTAAATTATGTTGAAACAGGAAATATTAAGGAATCGGCTATTAAAGCGGGGTTTAAAGGTAACTATTTTAAAGTAGGGTGTAACCTTCTTTCAAGAGAAGATATAAACAAGGAAATAGAACTACTTTATGAGAGGAAAAAGAAAAACTTAATATATAGAGCTTGCAGTGGATATGAAAGGTTAGCATTTGGCGAGATTACAGATGCTGTTAAACTTATATACTCAGGGAATTTGGTCCCGGAAAAGATATCTTCTATGGATTTATTTAATATAGCAGAGATTAAAAGGCTTAAAGACGGAGCAGTTGAGATAAAATTTTTTGACAGAATAAGAGCTCTGGAGAAAATACAAAACATGGATTTTACCAGCAACGAGCAAAGTGAGACTTTTTACAGTGCCATACAAAAAGGAACCTCAGCATTTGGAGAAATATTAGATGAGTAAATCAGTTTTAAAAACAAGTGGAATTTGATTCTTTTTCAAAAAAACAGATCAAAGTTCTTAGTTGGTGGCACAAAGAAAGTCCTCATAGAAATAAAGACGCTATCATATGTGATGGTTCTATTAGAAGTGGCAAAACTCTTTGCATGGGGATATCGTTCATTGCGTGGGCTTTTTATAATTTTAAAGACGAAAGATTTGCAATTTGCGGTAAAACTATAAGATCTATTAGAAGAAATTTTATAGATGCTGTTTTTCCTGCTATAAAAAATTTAGGGTTTAAATATAGTTTTAAAATATCTGAAAATTTAATAGAAATTAAAACTCTTAATAGAAAAAATAAGTTTTATTTGTTTGGCGGTAAAGATGAGTCTTCTGCCTCCTTGATTCAAGGAATTACTTTAAGCGGTGTTTTTTTCGACGAGGTAGCTCTTATGCCGCGATCTTTTGTGGAGCAGGCTTTGGCAAGGTGTTCTGTTAAAAATTCTAAATTTTGGTTTAACTGTAATCCTGAATATCCGCAACATTGGTTTTATCAGGACTGGATCGTAAAAAACAAAGAAAAAAACGCACTTTATTTGCACTTTAATTTAGAAGATAATCCATCCATTTCGGACAAAGTAAAAAAACGATATAAAAATCTGTACACAGGGACATTTTACGAAAGGTTTATTTTAGGCAAGTGGGTTGCGTCAGCTGGAGTTGTTTACCCAAGTATGACAGACCCTAAAGCCTTTTTAGATTTACCATCATATAATTTTGAAAGTTATTACGTTTCTTGTGACTACGGTACGGTAAATCCTGCGTCGTTTGGCTTGTGGGGAAAATACAAGGATTCTTTTTATAGGATAGATGAGTATTATTATGATTCAAGAAAAGCAGGTAGACAAAAAACAGATGAAGAGCACTACGAAAGTCTTGTTAAATTAGTAAAAGATCTAAAAATAAAGTACATTACGGTGGACCCGTCAGCTGCAAGCTTTATAGCTTTAATAAAGCAGAGAAATAAATTTTGCGTTATTCCTGCAAAAAATAACGTTTTAGATGGTATTAGAAAAGTATCAAGTGCTATTAAAAGTAAAAGAATTTTCATATGCAACACTTGTAAAGATAGCATGAGGGAATTTTCTTTATACCGCTGGGAAGACTCTGCTGGAAAGGATGTCCCATTAAAAGAAAATGATCATGCTATGGATGATATTCGATATTTTGTTACAACGATAATGCCCATGGAAAACGACGAAAGTGACAACGATTTTTTAGTGTTTGCTGCAGAAAGGTAAATTTAGATTTAATTTATAGCTACGTAAGCTAAAATTGATTGCGCTACACTATAGGTAAACAATGAATCGCGGTTACTTTAAATTAAGTCTGCGCCTTATGGTTTATAGAGAGTCAACACATAATTTTTTGGTTTTCTAAAAATTGGTCACATGGTCCCAATCGGTAAATGTGATCCAATTATCAAAGTTAAAATAAAGGTAGAAGCATATTAGATTAAAAATACAATTTTTTTACTTATATAAGTCAAATTACAAAAATCTGAAAGTTATGCATATGAAGGAAGGGCGAAATGCGTCTTTTAAGAAGTTTGTTATCGAAAAATAAAAGGAAAGATATTGTACCTGTACAGACAGCATCATTTAATGCCAGAACTCACCCATTTAATGAGCTCAACAACTATGGATCTTATTGTGAAAATGAAAGGAGACTGTATAAAATCTTAAGAACAGCGGTACCAATTATAGATGCTGCCATAAATAAAACCGTAAGGTTAATTGGGAATTTCACTGTAAAATGTGAAAATGAGCAAGTAGAAAAGGAACTCAACGATTTTTTGCAGAATGTAAAAGTTAATTCTACTTCCAGTGGGATAAGCAGTTTTTTATCCTCTCATTTCGACCAACTTCTTACCTACGGGACCGCTGTAGGGGAGATAGTTTTAGATTCTGACGTTAATTATATATATGCTCTTTACAATGCTAATCTTAAAGATATAGAGCTGGAATTAGGTGATAGTCCCCTTGAGGTAAACATATTCAGAAAAAACGGAAATGGCAGTAAAGCTCTTGTAAAAAATAAAGATCTTATTACAGTATCGGCTTTAAACGTGGACCCGGGTTGCGCTTATGGTAAGTCTATATTAAAAGGGTTACCGTTTGTTAGTAGTATTTTGCTCAATATTTATAATACTATCGGACTTAATTGGGAAAGGGTAGGAAATGTCAGGTTTGCTGTTACTTATAAACCGGGTTCATCGGGCAGTGAAAAAGTGTATACAAGAGAAAGAGTCATGCAAATAGCCAAAGAGTGGTCCAAGACAATGCACTGTAAAAACACTGTCAACGATTTTATATCTGTTGGCGATGTAGACATTAAGGTTATTGGTGCAGATAATCAAGTTTTAGACAGTAACATTCCTGTTCGGCAGATGCTGGAGCAAATTGTGGCCAAGATGTCTATTCCTCCTTTTCTTCTAGGACTTTCATGGTCCACAACAGAGCGAATGTCCTCGCAGCAGGCAGATATTTTAACAAGTGAACTGGAGTTTTATAGAAGAATTCTTGAAAGACCTATAGGTAAAGTTTGCAAGATTTTTTTAAAACTTAACGCTTACCCAGAAGACTTCAGTATAGTGTGGGATAACATTAACCTTCAAGACGAAGTAGAACTTGCCAATGCAAGGTTAACTACGGCTAAAGCGAAAGAAATAGAAAAAAGACTGGAAAAATAGGTTAAGTGGATTGATCCATTTTTTGATATGTGTAGAGACTATTTCTTGAAGTTAGAAAGATGTTATTACCGAAGGGGTGACAAAGTAGCCTTATATCTTTAACCAAACGCTTACCAACTGATTTTTACATGTTTTGCCCAAAGTTCATTTCTTTCATTTAAAGCCAATTATCATTTTTGCGATAAAAAAGCGAGGGAGCTTAAATAGCTTAAACTGAAGAACACGGCTATCCGGTTTAAGATTAACTTCATCAAAAAAAAGATTAGAAAGTTAAAATAATTTATTTGAACTCTTAAAAGTGTTTAAAAAACATTTATAAAAAATATATAAAACTGAACCAGAGGCAACCGGACAATTTTTTGTAAAACCCGAAAATTACACCGGATAACACGCTAAACCATAGTGTTTGGCAGATCTTAAATATTTTTTATAAAGCTAAACGGTTAAAAATGAAAAAGGAGAAAAGATTAAATTTTGAAAGAAGCCATTATAATAAAAGATTTTAATGAAATTAAAGAATTATCACAAAACGATCTAGATTTGATAAATAAATATACCAAGAGGGATCTAACCAAAGAGGAGGTTTATACCTTTACATTTATTCTTTGTGACAACGAAATAGACAGAGAGAACGAGAAATTTACAAAAGAGGCATTGGTGAAACTTTCTGAACTGTTTTTGGGTAAGACTGGTGTTATGGATCACGAGGCCAAGGCTAAAAATCAGTCAGCCAGAGTATTTTACTGTGAAGTTGAAAAAGTAGACGGGAAAACTACAAAAGATAATAAGCAATACTTTAGACTAAAGGCTAAAGCATACATGCCGAAAAGTGAAAAAAATAAAGAATTGATGTTACAAATTGATTCGGGAATAAAAAAAGAGATCAGTGTTGGGTGCGCTGTTAATAAAATGCTTTGCTCTATATGTGGTTGTAACAGAAAATCGGGTATATGTTGCAATCATGTTAAGGGCAAAAAGTATGAAGGTAAACTTTGTTACACAATCTTAGATGATCCTGTAGATGCCTATGAATGGTCTTTTGTAGCTGTGCCAGCACAGAAAGAAGCAGGAGTTATAAAAGCATTGAAAGGAGGTGTTTTAAGTTTGGAAGAAATTCTCAATAAAATCAGATCTTTGGAAGAAATTAGTCTTAACAAAGAAGAGGTTAAAAAGTTAAAAGATTATATAAATCGGTTAGAAGAATTATCTAGTTTTGGAAGAGAATGCAAAGAAGACCTGAGAAAAGAAGTTAGAAAACTTTATTCTTTGAGTCAGCCACAGATAGATTCTTACGTTATATCAAGTGTTACTTCTAAAATGAGTTTTTCTGAACTAAAGGCGTTTAAAAAAGCTTTTAGTGCAAAAAACAATGACTCTGATTTTTTTGCAGTGAAACCTCAACTTTATAACAAACCTTTGTTAAAAAAAGAACTGTACAAAGAGTTCAAGGTCTAGTACTACATTTACTTATAAAAAATATTACTAAAAAATACCCGCTTAAGTACTTTTTAAAAGTTCCTAAGCAGATTATCTGTATAAAAAATATTAAGGAGCAATTATAAAAAATGGCTTATTACGATTCTTTAAAACTTGAAAAAGGTATGTACAATGTAAACTTTACAAAGGCACTAGAAGGACTCGATCCTTCAGAAAATTATGAAGGAACTAGTCTAGCCGGATTAGATGCATTTCAAAGGCAACTTAAAAGATTTGACATTAAAGTTAACGGTAAAAATTCAGATGTTATAGAGAAATTTTTCAGAACATCTGAGTCGTCTGTGCTGTTCCCAGAGTACATAAAACGTTCCGTCGAGCAGGGACTTATAGAAGAAAGCGTTTTACCATTCATTACAGCCACCGTTACTATGATAGACGGAAATGATTACAGGACCATTGAACTTACAGACGATGAAACTCTTTCCCCTACTAGTGAAGGAAGTAAATTGCCGGAAACCACAATTAAGAATAAAGATTCTTTAGTCACTATAAATAAGCGTGGAAAAGTTATATCTTCTTCGTATGAATCCTTGCGTTTAAAGAGACTGGATCTTTTTTCTGTGGCTTTAAAGCAAATAGGAGCGACCATTGCAAGAGATCAGCTAAAAGATGCCGTTACAGCTTTGACAAGTGCAAGTACGGCTGTTGTTTCAGAGTCTACAACATTTACTTATGACGATTTAATCGATCTTTGGGGGAAACTTGAGCCTCACACTCTTAATGCTATTTTGTGTAATAACGAAATGATGCAAAAAATTTTGGCGTTAGATGAAATGCGAGATGCTCCGGCAGGACTTAACTTTCAAGGAACAGGCGAAATGGTTACTCCATTAGGAGCAACTTTGGTCAGAGCTGCTACCGTTAGTGATAACTATTTAATAGGGATAGATAAGAGATGTGCCCTGGAAATGGTCCAAGCAGGAGATATTTTAGTAGATTACGATAAACTTATAGACAAACAATTAGAACGAATAGCTATAAGCAGTTCTTGTGGGTTTGCAGCTGTATTTAGTGATGCTGTAAAGGTTATAAATTATTCATCAATAACTTAGTGGTTAAATTTTTATTTTTTCGTGCTCTTTTAGAGAAATCTTTGTTTTTGCGCAACAAAAACTTATTTTTAAGTTGTCAGTTTATTTTTCATAATTTAAATAAAATATTTAACAATATTTCCTGATGTTTTCTCACCTTAATATTTTTGTGGTATTTAGGTGGCAGTCTTTAGATTTGTAAAGACTGCTTCGAGAAATATTGTAAGTTATTGGTGTTTTTCTTATTGCATAAATAAGGTGTTTTAACTCTGATTTAAATTTAAAATATAGAAAGCAGTGAGCCTTTAAATATGGATTTGAGCGAAGTCTTAAGAAATTTTTTACTTATTTCTGATGTTGATGAAAAAGAATCCGATGTTTATATGCCACTTCTTAAGGATGCTTTAAGGAACATTAAACTAAGACTCAAGGATAAAAGCGTAAAAGAAGAAGATAAATTAAGACTGAATTATGCAGCAGCCGTTTTTGCATTTTACAAATACATGCTTTTAAAAAGAGCAAAAAATATAGAAGGATCTTTTTCGGCAGGTGGAGTAAACATAAAAAGTGATTTAGATGCATCGGTTAAAGCGGCGGAAGATATATGGGCAGGTGCAAAAGAAGATATAGCTGATCTTTTATTGGATGATAATTTTTATTTTCAGGGAATTCCGAGTTTTAAGTGCTGCTGCTAAGTTTTTGTATATCTTTTGAAAGAAGCCTTCGCTTATACTATCTGTTAAAGTATAAAACGCCCCAGAAGTGGTCAGTCGGATAAGTTAAATATAAGAAAGTTTAAAATAAATAAAAGTACTGACGATTTCAAAAAAGTAAGGAATTTAGTTATTTTATATCTCAGTAAAACTTCAATTTATACGTATAAAGTCTATTCAGAGTAAACCTTGTGCAAAACGAGTTATGAAATAAAAAAATAACGTCTAAAATCGCTTTTTGGTGGTAAGTAAAGGAACGCAGAAATTTAATATTATAAGTACTTCAAATATCTTTTGTAAATTGGAAAGATAAAAAATGTTTAGTAAGTGTATATACGACATACTTAGCAAGTACGGTCAAGATGTAAAAATATTAATAGATGGAATTATATTGGCAAAAACAAAAGCGTTCATAAGTAATTTAAATTTCAAAAATAGTTCTTCTAAAAAAACTTTTAAAGAATTTGGAGAAGTAGAAGAGGGTGATTATTTATATATTGGACCGGAAGATGTAAGGTTAGATCTTTTTGATGCAAGCTATGTTTTTATTAACACTGAAAATGAGGAATATTTATTAAAAAAAGCAGAAAAAGTTTATTTGAAAAATGATGTTATTTATATATGGGCTATACTCTCAAAGCATATAAGAGAAGTCTAGCTTTAAAATTAAATATTAAAATATAACCTAGCATATAAGGAACTTATTTTGAAGCATACATAAATTTTTCGGAATTGAACTTTTGCTAAAAATTTTTTATTCCAGTGACGGCTTTAAAACTAAGAAAAACTTTTAAAAATTAAATTTTTACCAGCGATTTTGTAAACGGCAGCAGTAGTTTTCATTAAAGTAGGTTTAATTTTGAATGAAATTTTAAATACTCTAGAGCGTATAAAAATTGTTTTAAAACAGAAAAGAATTTTTGAGACTTAAATTTCTGTTAGTGATTTTGTAAACAGTAACGGTAGCTTTCATTAAAGTAGGTTTAATTTTGAATGAAATTTTAAATACTCTAGAGCGTATAAAAATTGTTTTAAAACAGAAAAGAATTTTTGAGACTTAAATTTCTGTTAGTGATTTTGTAAACAGTAACGGTAGCTTTCATTAAAGTAGGTCTAATTTTACATACTCTAAAATATATGAAAGACCTGCTTGAAATCGAAGAAAAACTTTTCGAATTTAAATTTTTATTAGCAATTTTGTGAATAGTAGCAGTGTTTTCGCTAAAGGAGATCTAATTTTTGAATGAAATTTTAAATATTCTAGATCGTATAAAAGAATTACTTGAAAGCAAAGAAGAACTTTCGGGTGTTAAGTTTATTTTAGATTTCCCTAATTTTTTTGCACCGAAGCCTATTTTAACTCCAACTGTAGTCTTAGGTATTAAGTCTTTAGATGTTAAAACTGGAACTTTTTCAGGTTATTTGGGGACAAAAGACAGTCAAGAATACTTTGGTAACAGTGCTAAATTAACTATAAAAGTAAACATATATATACCAAAAAAAGACAACAGTAATAATAATTTTAATGTCTTTTATTCTATATGCAATAAATTGCTGCAAAATGTAGATAACTTCAGCATAATATCCGTTTTAGCAAAAGAGACAAAATATGAAAGTTCTATTGATGCTCTTTTACTTGAAGGTGAATTTGTAGGAATTTCTTTAATTTTGTTCGAAGAAAATAAGTGAAAATTTAGTATAATTTGATATATTATTATGTTTAAAGTTACTCTTAACTTTAATGTGGACATTAAAAATATATATTATTGGTAGGGATATTGTGATTCAGCTTTTAGATGATACTAGCGCATTTTCGGCAGTAAAAGGACTTTATATAGAAATTAATGGAGTAAAAGTAGGTGCAATAAAGAGTTATAATATAAAAACTATTTGTAGCACTAAACATTCAGATACTTTGTGGGGAAATGATCTAGCACAAACTGTTAAAGGAAATACAAGGTATATAGTCAGTTTAACTAAGCTTTGTCTTGTTAATAACATAATAGATTTTTATAATCTAAAAAACTTTACACTAAAAATAGTAAAGCCAGTGGAGTCTTTGGTATTTTGTTGCTGTGAGTGGACCAATATGGAAGAAAGTGGAAGTTTAGAAGGAGTTGTCCTAGAAGAGTTTACTCTCGTTTCTCTATGTAGAACAAAAGAATAAGATCGATTTCCGTTCTTTAAAGATTTTTGAAAGAGTGGTCTATGCCTATGGAGAATATAGATGTTAGGGAAAGCTTCGTCAACAAGAGTCCGGAAAATGAAAAAGATAGTTATAATTTTTTTTTTGACTATGAATTTTTGGGAGAAATTTTTGAAAAAGATTCTCTTCGGTATAAAAGATATCTAGGGAATGACCTTCTAAAGGAGCAGCTTATATGAGTACTGCTCTTATGAAATATAAAGACTATGTATGGCCACGTAATCCTAGGGAGCTGAGTATTGTTGTTGAAAACGACGTCAAAGATATAGAAATACCTAAAAATGGCAGTGTGTATCAGGACTATGGCCGGAAGAAGAGAATAGTATCCGGTAAAGGAGAATTTTGTGGTCAGGAGTGCTTTGAGCAATATAAAGAACTATTTAATATTTTTAAATCTTCTTCTGATGGAGGATATTTAGTTGTACCAAATTTAGATCCTTTTCTTGCTATTTTTAAAAGTCTGAAGTTAATTGGCGATCCTACTCCGAATTTAGTAAGTTATTCGTTTGTTTTTTGGGAAGACATAAAAGATATATATGGGAGAGAAAAGAAGGTTAAAACGGATTTTTACATTGCGGACGGAACGAAGACTCTGTGGGACATTTCCTTGTTTTATAACATTGATGTGAAGAATTTACTGGAGTTAAATCCTTTTGTAAAAGATCCTAATGATATTCTGAGTGCTAAAGTAAGAGTTAGGTTATATTAGAACTGTAGATTTAGATGACAGATAGTAAAATTCTAGAATTTCACATTTAGTGATAGATTTATTGGATAATAGATTATTCCACAAAGTAAAAAAGTTTTTAGATTTTCTAAAAGTAGGAACAAGTGGCTGACTGTTAAGAAATTTCTGGAACTCAGATGTCAAGTAATGAAGTCTTGGAAGTTAAATTTGTTGAACAATAAATTCCATAAAGTAAGAAAGTTTTTAGATTTTCTAAAACCTGATTATACCGAAAGTCATGAAACTTGGACGGCGGGTAGTAAAATTTTGCATTAAATGAAATTCTTATTTAATAAGGATAATTTATTAAAATGAAGTTCTTGTAAAAAATCTTCACTAAATTTTGACTACAGGTGAGAAGACTTTACTATGTTAGGCTTTGGGGCCTAAATAACTTTTGATTGAATTTAATAAGTTTATATCAGTTCATAATTTCATAGTATGAGATGTTTAATGGAACTAAATTTTTAAAGATAGAATAACAAATTTTAATTACGGGGGAAAATCTGAGTTTGTTAAGATGCAAGGCTACGACCGTAGACGATGAAATTTTAGAATTTTTGTACCCTGTAAGAATTGGTGTAAGTAAATCTTTAGATACCCCTGCAGATGAGCTAACAGCAGTTTTTCCTTTAATTGAAAGAATCCCTGAATTAAAGAATATTTCTTTATACAACGAAAAGTATGAACTTTTATTTTATGGTATAGTTGATACTCAAAAGTTTTTCTATAAGACTTCCGGTAGTTTTTTTAGTTTAAATGCACGCAACAAAGTGGCACTACTGCTAGACAACGAAGCGGAGCCGCAAAGTTATACTCTGCCGTCTTTGGAGATTATTTTTAAAAGGCACGTAGAACCCTATGGGTTTGAAAGTTTCTTAGGAAATAAAAGATCATTTGCTAAAGAGTTTGTTATTACTAAAGGTATGAGTGAATTTGAGGTTTTAGAAAGCTTTTGTGTTAACTATCTAGGAGTTTACCCAAAGTTCTTGGAAGATTCCACTTTAGATGTCACCGGAAACTATAAAGAAAGCAGTATAGTTTTTTCTAATGAATTAGACGATGCTATAAGATACAGTTCTATAAGTGAAGTATTCAGGAGACATAAGCAATATTCTGAAATATATATTAAAGCTGGAGACGATACCAGGTATTCATTAAATGTAAAAAATGAAGAAGCAGTTAACAAAGGTATATGCAGAAAACGGTATATTAATATTTCCAGTTTTGAAGATACGCCCATATCTTATGGAGAAAGATTATTAAAAAATTCCAGCAAAAACTCTTATGAGGTGGTAATATCTTCACCCGGTAGTATAAATTTAAATATTGGTGATATTGCAAAAATTAAAGATTCAACTTTAAAAAGTATGGATTGGAGCTTTTTGGTCTATAAGCTAGACTACGTTTTAGACGGTAGTAAAGAGATAACTAATGTTACTTTAATACGTAAAGAGCAAGAACAGTTAGTCTAGTAAGGATTTGTTTTTTAGTTGGGCACATTATTTGTAAGTACAGGAAAAGAATCTGTTGATATATAGATTTTTAATGGGAAGCAGATAAAATAAAATTTTAATTTTTTACATAAAAATCTTCTTTCGTAAGGATTTTAATTGATGGCTTTGGAATCTAAAGTCGAAATTTTGTAGACTAAGTTTAAAAGCAAAGAATTAAATAATGTATTAAGTATATTTAGGTATGTGTCTACGATATTTGAATCCTTTATAATTAGTTATTGATTTATTTGACCAACATAAATGCATATAGAGGTTTGATATGTGGATTTCAAAAAAGATAACTTCAATTAACAGTAAGAATCCATACGCTTTGGTAGGAAAAGTTACCCAGTTTTCTAATAATAGTGTTTGTGTTGAAAATGAGGTAGAATTCAGAGATTTGCCTGTTTTTTGCCCATATGGTATTGTTAGCATTCCGACTACTGGAAGCAAAGTATTCCTGATTCCTACAAGTTCTGGATATCTATATTCCGGCTCATTAACTCAGAACCACGAAAATCTTGCAGCAGGTGAAATAGGGCTTTACTCTTACGGCGGAGCAAGCTTAGTCTTAAAAAATGATGGCAGAGTCTTAGTGAATGGAAATGAGATAGGTTGATTTTTATTTCTTGTGAGCAATTTAAGTTTCTATTTTTTAGGGTGTAATTCTTGAATTTGCAGAAAAGTTAATAAATTCTCAGCAACAAAAAAAGTTTTTGTTTTTACGGAAAGGAAATCTTAGTCCTAAAGAATGATGGTAGAGTTTTAGTAAACGGGAAAGTGATAGGTTAGTTTTTATTTCTTGTGAGCAATTTAAGTCTCTATTTTTTAGGGTGTACTTCTTGAACTTGCAGAAAAGTTAATAAATTCTCAGCAACAAGAAAGTTTTTGTTTTTACGGAGAGGAAAGCTTAGTCTTAAAGAATGATGGCAGAGTCTTAATAAACGGAAATGAAATAGATTGATTTTTATGCCTTTTAGTTAATCCAAGTAATTGTTTTTTGAGAGTTTTATTTCATCTTTAGTATTTTAAAAATTGAAAATTGTAATGGCAATTTTTAGAAAAAGTTAGAATTTGAGTTAAAAAAAATTCTGCCTTTAGAGTGTTATTAATTAAGTGAAAAATATATACCGAACTTTTAAATAGAAATATTTATAAAGTGAATACTCGGACGATACTGGTTTATATTTCGGTTTTGAATGAATAGCCCGCGGCTTTAAGGAGCGTCTAAAAGACGAGCAAGGCGGACTATAATCGTTGAATAATACTCCTTTATAAGGCTTTTTAATTTAACAGATTTTGTCCGCCGGTGAAGTCTGTGACGCGGGTTTGTTAATAAAGATTTTTAAAGGATAATTTATTAAAACGTATTTAATTTTGATGCTCGAAATAGAAAAATTTCAATAAGCGCCACAACAGATTAGTTATCAGCATAAAACAAAATTGTGTGAATTTTTATGCTCGATCCGTACAAGCATATTCGCTATAGATTAAATGAAAATATTACGTTGGAAAAGTAATTTATTAAAACAAATTATTTTTCACTGATGCAAATGAACTTGGTAGTTATGATCATAAAAGGTATTGATAACAAATGCAGGTATGATATTTAGTGTAATTGAGAGTAAAAAATAAAGTTTTCTATCGCGCCACCATCTTCGCAGTTCGAGCACGGTATGTTTTAAGGCTGAAAGTAGTTAAGAGTGCTCGAACAACTCAGAAATGTGGCGCTCAAAAAAGCCAAGGGCTATAGTTTTTGTTTTCAAAAATTTAAATTAAAGTATAAACATGGAATTTCCTACTATCGTTCGATTCAATTTTAATTTTTGATTATCGAACTAAAAATGAGCATCGCAAAATATACAACATATCATTGGAAAAATTGTATAGATAATAATCTGTATAGCTGTAAGACACGAACTTTTAATGTAAAAACATTGCAAAAAAGAGGAAGGTGAAAAAATTGGACACAGCCATTAGTGCAGATGGAGATTTTGTTTTAGGAAATAACGGATTACCAATAAAAATTACAGATGAAGAAGAGATACTACAAAAGATATTTATAAGGTTAATTACTAAGATGGGAAGTTTTATATATCAAAAAAGTCTTGGTAGCGATCTTTATAAATTAAGGGATCTAGTAGCTGACGATGAGATAATAAAGGAGGAAGCAAAGGTAATAGTAAAAAAAGTCCTTTTTGATGTCCCTCAAGCTGAGTTAAACGATTTATCTCTGGAACACATAGAAAATGAAGAAAACAAGAAACTAAAATTTACTATCTTTTTTCTAATAAACAATAAAAATAAAACATTGGTGGTTAAAGTCTAATGGAAAGTTATTCTGATATTTTAGGAAGACTGCAAAACAGTTTCCTAGAACTTACAGGTTTTAGTGCAGATGATGCTTCTGATATAGGAATAAGGCTAAAAATTTTAGCTGGAGAACTGTTTTCTCTTTACTCAAAGCTAAACTATATAAAAAAACAGATGTTTGTTCAGACGGCTTTTGGTGAAAATCTAAATAATCATGCTGTAGAAAGAGGGTTAGAAAGAAAAGCATGTGTAAAATCTAAAGGTGTGCTTACTTTTTCAAGGACTAATGCCCTGCCATACGATATAACAGTTCCTGCAGGTACTGTATGTTGCACAGGAAGCCTGGAAAATGGGATAAGATTTGAAACCGTTAAAGAGGGGATACTGACAGCTGGTACAACCTCTGTTGATGTAGAGGCTGTTTCTTTAGAAGGTGGCAAAGACAAAAACGTCTCAAGTAGGACTATAACGATAATGGTATCGCCACCTTCCGGGATTACTTATGTTACAAACAACAGCAGATTTTCGGGAGGAGTGGATGAGGAAAGTGACGAAGAACTTAGAGAAAGGATAATAGACAGTTATAAAAATGTTTCGAACGGAACCAACATAGCGTTCTATAAAAGCGAAGCACTCAAATATGATGGTGTTTTTTCGGCAAGCGTTATACCGCGGGCAAGAGGCACCGGAACAGTGGATATTTATGTGGCAGGAAAAGGCGAACCAGTTAGTGAAGACTTAAGATCCAAGATACAGACAGAAATAAATAAGTTAAGGGAGATAAATGTGAACGTTCTGGTCAAAGATCCTTCTTTAGTTTCTGTAAGTACTATACTTTATATCACTGTCGGAGAAGATTATGTATTTAGTGAAGTTAGGGATAAATGTGTAACAGAAATAGAAAATTATTATGATTCTTTAAAGATAGGCGACCCATTCTTAGTGGCAGACATAGCTGAAAGAGTTTATCACGTAGAAGGTGTAAAAAATTACTCTATTCCCAGTACATCGACTTTTGACAGAGATACCGAACCTTATCAACTAATTGTAAAAGGCTCTATAGACATCCGCAACAGTGATGGATAGTTTGGTCTAAAAAATGAAAAGCCTTTTAACGAATAGGAGCATTATTTATGGCGCTAAAAAACTAAACTACTTTTGATCATAGCAATTTCATAAAAGCACCAAACATCATTAATTACTTACTTAAAAGTCATTACGGATATCCGTAACAGCGATAGATAGTTTGGGCTAAAAAATGAAAAGTCTTTTAACAAAGAGAAGCATTATTTAGGGCACTAAAAAACTACCCTTCTTTTGATCACAGCAATTTCATAAAAACACCAAACATCATCAATTACTTATGTAGAAATTATTATAGATATTCGTAATAGTAAGTGGCAATTCCCAACTAAAAAAAACACTATTAGCAGATTTAACTAATAGATCTATTTACCACGTAGAAAGTACAAAAAGTATTCTGTTTCAAGCGCATCTTCTTTCAGCAAAAATACTGAACCTTACCAATTGGTTAGAGAAGACACTATAGATATTCGTAATGATGGGATTAACCTGACTATTTCTAAAGGTTAGTTATAAACCAAAATATCAAAATTTATGACTGATAAAAACTAAGGAAGCGTATATTTTGTGCGAATTTAGCAATATTTTTTTGCTTTTCCCCATTAAAGTGCGAAATTTATCCTATTTGCAGACTCAACAAAAGTAAAGCATCTTATAAAAAATAAAAAATTAGTTCCTATAAAACTTACTAAAAGGCGCAATCTTAATGAATAATTGTAAAAACAGCAAGGGGGGTGATCTATATTAGTACAATAAATTCCATTACAAGAGTTCTGTCTCCTCTAGGACTTTATGATTTAAGCGAAAATAGTTTAATAAGTAAAGAACTTAGCGTTTATGCAGCGGAAATAGACAGAGCTGGCAACTTTTTAGAAAATTTGCTGAAGGAATATTTTATAAATACTGCCGAAGATTACGGCCTTACTTTTAGGGAAAAACTCTTTGGGTCTTCAAAAGGTGACATTAGTATACAAAGCAGAAGGAGAATATTACTTAACAGGTATTCGATTAAGTCATATGAGTTCAACAGGGAGTCCGTAGAAAAGTCTCTAATAACAGCAGGAATAGATGGATACATAGTTGAAGATCATCAAAATAACTCCTTATATGTAAACTGCCTGAACAAGTTCGATGCCACAATAACTGAAGAAATGGCTAAAAATATTGTACTTAAGTTTATTCCTGCTCACCTAAGTACAGACTTTGATTTTAGAATACTTACCTGGAACTACATAGACGATTTAGAAGAAACCTTCCAAAGTATAGATGATAACGACTTTAATTGGGATCAAATAGATAATTACGAGACAGATTTACAATAAATTTATTAAAAAATCTAGCTGTCTCTCCCATATTGTGAAGGGAAATCCAGGTGTTAAACCTTGTAGTCTTGAAATTTATTTTGTTACGGGGATGAAAGTTCGGTCCAAGCCTTGTACTACGTTATAACGACCTTAATTTAAAGTAAAACAGTAGTCATAAAGTGGTTTAAGAATGTTTTATAGGGCTGCTAAATTTATGCTATATATTATTTACCCTATAAACAGGGATTGATAGTGAGTTAAACCAGTAAGCCTTAACTTAACGGTTTAAGAACTTCTTTTTACCGAATAATACAATTTACAAAGCACTTTAAGAGTGAAATATCGAAAAACTGCATTATGACAACAAGTGCCACATTAGGTCTGGATATTTAACCTCAGGCCAGCAACTTTTTTATCTAACAAACTATAAACGATGTATTAAAAGGAGAAAAATATGCCCACAAATAATAAGACGCCAAATTTAAATTTAAACAGTTGGTTAGGAACTGACAAACCTAAGCGTCAAGATTTTGTAGACGACAATAATACAATAGATAGTGTATTAGGTTCACATATTTCAAATACATTGATCCACATGTCTGCTGCTGAAAAGGAACTTTTAAATTCTACTATTTCAGTTGGAACTCTTGCGGGTGACGGCAATGCTACGTGCACTCACACATTGGACTTTTCACCAAAATTTGTATTAATATTTGCAAAGGGTGAAGTCCCCATTAAATACGACGCTACAAACAGCTATTATGTTTACAATTTTGCCATCGCTACGCAAAACACTTACGGATCTACACTGGGAGCGACTCTAAACGGTGCAGAGCTTACCTTGCAACAAACACAGAGTACACCATCTGATAGCATTTTTATTAATTTAAATAAGTACTTTAAACAATATGTATATTTGGCCTTTAAATAGAATAGCATTTTTATATAGTAAGGTACCTATACACAAAAAACTATCCTACTGCCACAAAACCTATTTGCAATATAAGCGAACAAAATATACGCACATGGCTTTCAAGTAATTCTTTGCCTTCATTGTATTAAAGCAAACATTGTTAAGTGTATTTGAATACTATCCAGAAATTCTAAAATAAATCTATGCTTACAGCCACTACTACGATTTGATATTTTTAATCAAAGATCAGTTGAACGACATATACAAAACAGACTTTTCCACATTAAAATGGAAATACTATTTAAAAAAGCTTTAGTATGTGATCGCTTTTGTAAAAGTAATTGCAATGGAAACAGCACGTGAGTCTTGATTATGTTTTCGATGCAAGGCAAAAGCTTTATTAAAATGCCCCTTAATAAAGTCGAACCGACACTATCTAAAATATTTAAACCGCAATAAACGGCAGGCACACCAGCCTACCGAGCGGAATTACTAGCACCTTATACAAGTACGAATTTAATTTTAGGTAACGCGAAACGTAAAACTCTCGCCGAAAATATCTACTAAAAGCAAATTAACACTCTAAAACAAATAAAAAACTACACCTACTAAAGGCAAAACTACTGCTTACATAAATCCCACGACCCACACTACAAGATGCGCTGCGGTCAAAGAGATACCCGCAAAACACCCACTAAAGTCAAAGTAGTAATGCTACACCACTGACAACGGCCAGAGGAATAGACAGGACGCAATCAAGACTCATCCTTTTTGTTCTGTAAAGAAATAGGACTTAACAACGATTCGAGTAACTCGTCAAATCTGGCCCAGAGATACTCTCCTGAATTGCTGTCATTGCACAAAAAAGTGGAGTTTATTCCATTTCGATCAAAAACCGGAATAGCATCATCTTGGTCATTGACAAGTTTGTTTATCAAAGCCCAATTTTCAGACATGGCATAAAGGACCTTTGAACTAGTGTCTTTAGAAAAGCCAAAGCCATTACCCTCAAAATTTTTAATTTTTTGTAACACCAACTTGCAACCCCTGCAGTTACCCTCAAGCTTCTCTCCAATTAACCTAATCGCTTTCAAAACATCGCCTGAAGTTAAAAATCCATCTTTAATAAAATTCTTAGAGTAACGAATCAACGCAACAAAATGATCTTTCAAGAACTGTACATCCTGCTGACTAATGTCTAACTCTCCGGTTAAAATATACTTTGTGTTATTAAAGGCCTTGGCTAAAAAATAAATCTCCGAAAACCCACTCTTTTCATACCAACCAAGATCTGCTATGAAAATTCGGTAAGCGCTGTCCAGAGCTGCAAAACGTTTCACAAAAACTTCTGCGTCATATTCACCTTTTTTGTTACAAAGTACCTCTTTATAAGTAGAAGCGGTTAAAACCTCCGAGACATCTTCATAATTGGATCTAAGAAATCTAAAAAAGCTATTAACATACCTAGGATTACCGACAAGTTCCCCACTATCAGTGTCAATGCTTATACCCTCGCCATATTGAAGTGTTTGGTTCAACATGTTCTTGCACCTTGATTTAAAAAAATCACCCCTGAAAAATTCCTTTATTTTATCTTCCATATTTCCCATCATCACCGTCTCAACATCCTTTTTTAGAGCCAAAGCCTTCTGGCGCTTTTTTTCATCTTTTTGAAATTCTTCCCCGGTATTAAGGTCAGCAAATTTCATAAGTTTTGCCAAAGTTAAAAGCTTTTTGCTTTTCAAAACTTCCACATTCATTCCTGGCTTACTAGACTGATTATTCCAAAAACTACCCACGTCAAACGGCTTTACTTCCCATACTTGAATCTCATCTAATATAGATTTCAAAAGATTACTATTCAAAAACTCCTTGCTAGCAAAAACCCTACTAGAACCACTATGAGACACCACACTACCAGTTGTTGCCACTATACCAAAAGCTGAACCGAACTTTCTGCTGTAACGACCACTAAACATGTAAGAAAAACCTCCAGAAATAGAATTGCATTTGAACGGTAGATTAATACTAAAAAATAAAACAAATGTAAAGGCTATTTTAAATTTTATAAAAAATTATTTACTACTGAGAGAATACGAAAAAAATGTTCCCGTATTTTCTTTTAATTCTCTTAAATCTTTTACATTTTGTTTAAAAAATTCTCCTTTACTTCCTTTTTTACCAGCAACTTTATGCAGAAAATCTTTTGTATCTTCAACTACATTTTCGCTCTTATTTAAGCCTGGCAATTTTTTTAATACGTAAGTAACAAAGGCCGAATCTATTGGAACTTTTGTTTTTTTGTTGTGCTCATTTATCCTTTTTTTCGAAGTGCTTCCGTATATGCGTAACGCATTTAGCAATTCTTTGGAAAAATTTTCCATGAAGCTCCTGGAGACTTCACGTAAATTAAGCACGTGCATTGAATTGTTAACTAAGAATAAAAAATTTTCGAAACAACAGTCATCAATCTGCTCTCCGGCGGGTATCGCATAAACCATAGAGAGAACATAGGCTATTTTCTTTAAAATCTCTACTTTATCAAGAACTAACTTATCTTGAGGTGAAGATACGCTGAAAAGACAATGTTTTTTTACTGCATCAGTGCATGTCTCTAAGTCTTCAATATTTTTTATAGACAAGTAAAAAAGCGCCTTATAGAAATCAGATTGTCCGGGGAAATTAGAGATGCGAACTTTCTCAAGTGCTTGCATGTTCAAAATATCTTCTAAACTATTTCCACAAATATAATCTTTCAGAAGACCCTCGATGCAGAAATTGATTTTCTCTAAAATTAAAAGTGGAGAAGAAATATAACGGTACTCAGGATCCTCTTTATAAAACGTTTTACTAGGTAGCTTAGTACGTAAACCTTCATGCACCTCTGTGGTAACGTTAGATTCTTTTTTACATATTTTACTGTTATTAGGTTCAAAATCACCCTCTTTACAGTTTTTATCAAGTTTAAGAAGACTTTTTGGAAAAACTTTGTTAGAGTATCTCTGATTTCCAAAATACACACTAGTTGGTTTAATTGCAGTAAGGCCCGTTTTGGTTTTTATGGCGCCTATAATGCCACTGGGGGCATTTTTGTTTTTGACGTTAGCTACAGATATATAATCCTCTAAATACTTTTTATTAGACTTTAGGATTATTTTAGGAGAAGTATTAGATTTAGCTGCTTTACTGTAAGCAATCTTATTTATAGTCAAGTTTTTTAAGCAAACGTACATGCTTATTAAGTCTATCAACGATTTACCATTTAGGTCTCCTAATTCTAGATTAAGCAAATAGTCTGGATCCCAATCGCAACGCATCCAGCCACTCTCTATTCTATCTTGCAAACAATAAAACAACTTTTCTTTCGTAAAATCAATAGCATAGGACGATACACCACTGCTAAAAGATAAAAACATACCTGTTGCAACAAACTTAATGGAAAAACTCATTACTCTTTGATTAATTATATTTTTCAAAATTTTAAATGATCTCCTTTTTATTTTACAAAAATTATTCTCTTATTCTACTACTAATTAAAGATATATTAAACTTAATTTATTTTATAAAAATTTTAAAATAAAATGAGCAAAACTTTCTAAAACAGAACACTTTTTTTATAAAAATATAATATAATATATAATACACAATTTTCAAGATTGTGTATTTTTTGCAAACAGGAAGGTGATGCTTTTGAAAAAGTTTGTATCCACATTTTTGATGTGCTTGAATGTTATAATGTCGTCGAGTAGTGGGGGGTTAGCTTCAACAGGGAAAATAGTTGAAAACAATATTTCTGAGGCCAAATCGGTGGCTATTAAAGAAAGCGAAGCATCAAAAAAGGAAAAGGACGTAGAAAATGTTAAGAGTATTGCAGACAAAAAAATCGGAAGTAATGAAAAAAATGGTGACAAAAATTTAGAAAACAGTGAAAAAATCAAAAGTCAAGCAGTAAGTAGAAATAACTCAAATGAAATTAGCAAAATAGGAAGCGACAATTTAGTCCAAGAAAACAAAAAGTTAAACACTAATTTGGGAAAATCCGGTTCTAAAGCTAAAGACAACAATGTTCATGTGAATACCAGCAACTTGAATGATATAAATAAAACTACTAAAACACAAAAAACTTCCCTCATAAAGGAAACCTTGAGCAGAATAGTAAAAAACTGGATTTACACCGTTCCCGCTTGTTTAACTATATTTTATCTCATTAAGAGCAATTTAGGTAAGCAGAGTACGCAGCAGAATAAAGTTGAGATAAATTCAAAAATTGATAAAACTAATTCGGTAGCTGTTTGTAATAAAGACGCTGGACTTAAAAAGTGTTGCAAAGAGTGCCATACAAATAAAATAAAAAAATTCGAAATTCAACGATATGAAGAAAAAAAGAATTTCAACGGTCTGGTCTGCAAAAATATAGATGATTTATCGGGGAACTTAGGAAGTAAAAAAATACTAAATGAAACTACAGAACAAATTAAAACGGATAATATGAAAGAAAATGACAAGGAAAGAACATGGGCTCAGTCTTCTGCTGCCTTAGTTAAAACCATTTTAACGATAGCTGGAGACAAAATGTTGAATCTATTACCTTTTTACTTGCTTCTGAAATACTATTAATAAATTTCACACCACTTTTTTAAGTGGTGTTTTTTATTTTGAAATAATGCTGCCATTTTGTACTTATATAATTTTTTAGAAAGATGAATTAAAATTAGATATATGTTAAAGAATGTTTGATATTATAAACTATAGAAAATTGTTCTATAATATAATGATAGCACGTAAATATGTAAATTAAATTGTTTTTATGTTAGCTTGGGTGGTTACTTATTTATGCACGAAGACCACAGAAAAAGACTAAGAAAAAAATTTATGACTTGTCCGGAGACTTTGGCTAAGCATGAACTTCTGGAATTGCTTTTGACTTTTTGTATACCAAGAAAAAATACTAATATCATAGCTCATGAGCTTTTAGATAAATTCGGTACAATTTCTTCCGTTATAAATTCTGACGGTTCTTCTCTTAAGTCAATTAACGGTTTAGGTGAAATATCCGTTATATTTTTTAAACTTCTAAAAACTATTTTTAGAACTTGTTTAGAGGAAAAGAGTGTATTTAACACTAGAAGTAAAAATAAAAAATTAACTCTAAATAATGTTTTGAACATAATGTTTATAAAATTTTTTGGCAGAAATGAAGAATATGTTGCTGCAGCACTGTTCAATTCTAAAAAGGAAATTGTGTTTTGCGATTTTATAGAAAAAGGATCACAGAGTTTTGTTGAAATAAATTTTAAAACTTTGGTCTCATTAATTCTAAAATATGATGCAAAATATGTGATTTTAGCGCACAATCATCCTTCGACTATCGCACTTCCATCTAAAGAAGATATAGAAATTACTAGACAAATAGATAATCTTCTTGACACTTTGGGAGTAATCTTACTTGATCATTTAATAATATGTGAAGATAGTCACGTTTCACTTTTTGAAAGTGGTATCATAGGTAATGCCAATAATAAAAAAGAAGCTCCTGGGTCTATTAGTAAACTTTTAAAAAAGACAGGATAGTTTTTTATTCTGGTACTCAGGCTTTAATCCGTATCAAATGGAAAGTTTTATTAAATTGATTGTTTATCTTTTTCTAACTAAATGTCTCGTGTGTATGATTCGTCGAGTAATTTAAAATTTTGTACTTAACATTTTTTTGATAGGGTCTTTTTTGTATAAAATATATGGATGGCAGTGAAAAGATAATATGCCAGAAACACAATTCCAAATTATCATATAACAGTCTCCACTCCGCTACTGCTCACAATTTGGTCTTTACAATTTTTTAATGTAAATCTGTACCCACAGTCCTGGGAAAACTTGGCAAAGAGAGATCTTTATTTAGTGATTATTGCTTATAAAAATATCTGTGCCCACTTTATTTTCGTAAATCTGAATTTCTACTTTTTCGCACTTTCTTACAAAACTTGATCCCATCAATAGAGTTTATCTATCTTGTAAGATATAAATTTTCAGGATTTAAGAATACGTTTATCTCATACTCAGAAATATAAATAGAAAACAAAATATAATTTTTTCAATATAAATGTTGATTTTACCTTAAATTTTATTAAAATGACAAGGAAAAATTCTTAAAATCAAAGCAAACGCCACGGACATTTCTTTATTTTTATGACTAATAAATTATAGCGGTAGTTTTGGGTATTAGATATACAATGCAAACAGATACGTCGTCGCTGTTCGTATCTCTTTAAAAATAAACCAGGATAAGTAGGATAATGTTGTGTATTTTTAGTATTTAATATATATAAAATTACCTTAAAAGGGAATTCCGATTAGTAGCCAACTTAAAAGAAGTAGCAAAACCTGGCTTTGACATAAAATAATATTAATTCAAAATGTGAACAATTAATTACACTTCAAAGTGGTCGCCGTTATTTTGTGTCAAAAATAGAACACTAGTTTAATACTTTTAAAGTAGATCCTACAAACAGCCAAAAAGTATACTCTCGAGTTTAAACTAAAACATCTGCAGATATCATTCTTTATACTAAAAATGAAAATCTGTTTTTAAATAGATCAGATAAAAAATACAGCCCAAGCATCCAATGGAAACCAAAAATTAAATCCACAGCACCTGCAAAATATAACAGCCAAGAAGAGAAAAACACCGGCTATTATTAGCATCATACAATAAGTCGGTAATCACAATAAAATGAATCCCCCAAAAACTCCCCTCCTAAATGAAAATCTGTTTTTAAATAGATCAGATAAAAAATACAGCCCAAGCATCCAATGGAAACCAAAAATTAAATCCACAGCACCTGCAAAATATAACAGCCAAGAAGAGAAAAACACCGGCTATTATTAGCATCATACAATAAGTCGGTAATCACAATAAAATGAATCCCCCAAAAACCCACCTTTAGAAGAAGCAAACTCATTCTTCTAACCGTAGGTTTAGGAGTGCTACTTTTTATCAATGACTAATCTTTCGGGACTAAAAGACCATACTTTCCATCTTTCCTTTTGTAAACTATATTAATCGCACTATTAATTTCATCTTTAAATATAAAGAAAGGGTGGCCCAAAAGATCAAGTTCCAGTATAGCTTCTTCTACAGACATAGGTTTGATGGCAAACTCTTTAGACTTAACAATCTCATAAGCGGGCGACTCCTCTATGTTCTCACCTTCAGTGATCGGCAAAAAGTCGTCGAGTGAACCTGACCTAAACCTTTTAGCAAGTCTGGTTTTATGTTTCCGCATTTGTCTTGCTAGTGCTTTCAAAACTTTGTCTATTGATTCATTTTTACTAAGCGAAGTGTCTTCAGCCCTATAAATATCACCTTTGTAAGAGATAGTAATCTCTACAGTTTCTCTATCCTTATCTTTTGTTACAACAACCCTTGCATTTGCCTCGGGTCCAAAAAGTTTCTCTAAACGTGATAATTTTTTAAAAACCAATTCCTTAAAAGAATCATCAATCGTGATTTTTCTTCCGTTTACAGTAGTGTTCATCTAAGTGCTCTCCTTTTATTAAAAATTCAACCCCTATGCCATACTAGCTGACAAAGTCTCTAACTGTTAGCTCCCCTAATACTTCATGCGAGATTTTAAACAAAACCTCAGACACACCTGACTTCCACAATTCTTCTTTCAATACTCAAACTTTTATAAAAATCCATCCCGTTAGTTTTCCTCAGATTTAATGCCTCTTACTTTTCTTCGCATTTCACGTATACTTGCCATAGATTCTGCCAACGCCTTTTCAGCATTTCTAGAAATATCTTCAACATACCCACTCGCGGCTTTCTTTATTTCCTTAGCTTCATTTCTGGATTCCCTCACAAGATTTTCTGCAACCTCTTTTGCTCTTTTCAAAAACTCGTCCTTGCTAAGCATCAATTTGATCTTCTCTTCTGTCACCTGAAGCATTTGCTTAGATTCTTCCTTTGCATCATTTAATATCTTTTTCCTGTCAGCAACTACTTTTTTCGCCTGTTCTATTTCACTTGGGAGAGAATCTCCTAACTTAAAAAGCAAATCTAAGGCTTTGTCTACATCAACAAAAGCCTTACCCCTGGTAAGAGGAAAACGCCATGCACTCTCAAACACATTTTGCAGTTCTTTTATAATCTCCTCTGCTTCTAAAATAATCCATCACCTGCCCGTTTTTAACCTTCTGAACTTTTCCATTATACACCTTTTTACAATTTTGTTAGGTACAAGTTCAGAAATATCTGCTCCAAAATTTGCCAGCTCTTTTATTAAACTAGAGCTCACACAAAAATTTGCGTCATTACTAGGGAAAAACACCGTGTCGATCTCTTCGCAAAGTTTTTTATTTACGTGCGCCATTTGCAGTTCGTAGGTAACATCGGTATGTTGCCGAGTGCCTCTAACAATAAATTTTGCACCAACTTTTTTGCAAAAATCTACCGTCAATCCAGAAAAAACTTCCGCTTGTACGTTATTAAACTCGCTTATACTACAATTTATCATGTTAAGTCGCTCTGTTTCCGAAAATAGCAAATCTTTGTGCACGTTACTGAGTACACCCACTATTACACGATCAAACAAACTTGCTGCTCTGGTCAAAATATTCATATGACCAACAGTTACTGGATCAAAACTTCCAGGATATACCGCTATTTTCATATTATTTCCTCAGTCTAGAGCGTTTATTTGGTCTAAATTCACAACGCAATCCTTTACGAAAATTTGCCAATTTTAAGTTCTTTTAATCAATTTTAGTTAGTGAGTCAATATGAAATATTTTTGTACCCACTAGGTAGATATAGTATAAAACTATAATTTATATTAACTCTATTGCTTAAATTTATCTATCTTTATGTTGTTTAGTACTAAATGAATACTTTTTATCTATTTAATACTACTTTTTTCTGTATTTAAAAAAGTAATACTATACAGTATAATTGATTTTAATAGTAATTGTTAAGCCTATTTTGATTTTTGGAGGTTTTTTATATTTAACAAAAATTTACTAAGAGGAACAAGTGCACTGGTTTTAAGTACGAGCATTGGCAGCATTAGTAGCTTTGGCGCTGCAAGCAGTAAAATAAAAAGCAGTGAGGTTTCATATGATATTACTTGTTTTAATGGCCTTGATTATAGTGGCGATATATTCAAAACTTGCGTTAAAAAAGTCGAGAATCCCATTTACTATGAAATAGAAACCAACAAAGATGGAAATATTAAGACTATTCATATTGGAAAACTGTTTTTTCGGACGTTAAAGCTATTGGACGCTTTTTACCCGTCGGCAAATTTGCTTAAACGAGGCATAGAAGATTGGCAAAAGGGCTGGATAAAAAGAAAATGGATATCTACTTTGGTAGAAAATGCTAGCAGTATCGCACATATTATTATGCGTGCTTTACTATTGAAAGGAACACCTGTTCAAATTGTGACTTCCTTTGTGTTTTTGTTACTATGTGATGTCTATTTATTATCATCTCTTATTTCAAAAAGAAAAGCTAGCTTAGAAAGGAAAGCTATTAGTGTAATTGAAAAATATGAGAAAGAACTTGGCACAGTAGACCAGGAGCTGTTCCGTTGCCTTAAAGGAAAGTTTTTAGAATTAGCTCCAAATTTTAAGAGCTTTGCCGGTGCTCTCACCCTTCTTCTTGCCCCCCCTGATCATAATAATTTTTTGGATGATGATATTTATTGTCTAGAATGTACTGTAAAGAAAATAAAAGTGGTAGATAGTTTTTTGAGAATGGACAGAGACCTAATAAACAAAAAAGCGTTTGAGGAACTGAGGCGATGCAGTATGCAACATTATTATGATTATGCGCTTCCTGCAAGTTATGTTCCTGGAAGTTATGAAGATCATCTCAAAGACTTTTGCAAAGAAGTTATAGAAATTTTAAACGATGCAATAATAAGGCCTAAACCTAAATACGTATTAGCTCTTTCTCCTTTTGCAAAGGTAAGTAAAGAACACATTGGGGAAATAAAAAAAGAAGGTAATGAAATTAGATTTGGTGAGTATGGACTAAAGCTTGGTATAGTTGTAGATTCAGCAAAAAACCAGGAACAGGTAAACGCAGACATAACAAGTAAGCTTAATTGTTTATCTGGCGAGCTTATTTCTTATGATTAATGCATATTTATCTGAATTTTTGTTAAACAATGAGTGCTTGATCCATGAGGAAGCCGCTAGTGCAGTGTAGCAAGAATCCAGCGACTGTTAGAGCTAAATAAAAACGCTAATCCCCAAAAACACTGTATTATTTTTTATAGTTTTTTAAATAAACTTAACTTTTATCCACTTTTTTGTCTTTTGCAACATCTTCTTTAGAACAAAAACACAATATTTAGCACTTTGACTAATTTAGAATAAATTATTTCAACGCAAATGTTGCAGGATTTTTACTGCTCCACAAATACGGCTCCGGACAAAGCACCAAATGACTTTAAATTCTTACTGAAAACAATCCCTTATCCCATAGTTTTTTAATAACAGCTATCCAGAATATGGAGGCATTTGTCGACACACAAAAGCCATTAGCGGTTCTAAGAACACGCATTACAAATAGCTTAAAACCGCTTCTTTCTCCTTGTTCATTTTTTCAATAAAGCCCGTCGAACTTGCCATTTCATCCCACAAGGGGGACATAGCTCTTAATCTGCTAACAACTTTAGGAACCACATCTGCGATAATATTGATTTCTTCTATAGTGTTTTCTTCACTGAGTGTAATTCTCAAGGATCCGTGAGCAATTTCATGCTTTAGTCCTATGGACAAAAGAACATGACTTGGATCCAAAGACCTAGATGTACAGGCAGAACCGGAAGATGCACAAATCCCATGCTCATTTAAAAGCAATAGCAATGACTCACCTTCTATCCCTGCTATACTCACATTTATATTTCCAGGCAATCTCTTTTCTAAGTCTCCGTTTAGCCTGATGGCATCTACACTACTCAATAATTTTTTTAGAAGAATGTCTCGCATATTCTTTACATTTTTATAATTTTGTTTTAAATTTTTAACTGATTCTTTAAGAGCGCTAGCAAGACCAACTATGCCTGCAACATTTTCAGTACCTGCTCTTCTATTGCTTTCTTGTGCCCCACCTTCCAGTAAATTAATCAGCTTAGTGCCTTTTTTCACGAAAAGAACCCCGATCCCTTTTGGACCATGAAATTTATGGCCAGAAACCGACATCATATCCAAATTATTCTCTTTCACATCCAAGGGTATATGCCCGACGGCCTGGACAGCGTCGGTGTGAAAAAGCACTCCTTTATTTTTACAGACTTCTCCCAGAGCCTTTATTGGCTGTATAGTACCTATCTCATTGTTTGCATACATAACACTCACTAAAGCGGTATTATTTGTGATCATATTTTCTAAATCTTCGAGATTAATAATACCGTTTTCGTTAACATCCAAAAATTTTGTAGTAAATCCTTCTCTTTCCAAAGCATTTACTGTGTGCAAAACTGCGTGATGCTCAAACTTTGATGTTATTATTTCAGTTTTGCCTTTCTCTCTTAGTCTTTTAACCGTTCCTTTTATCGCCCAATTATCTGACTCTGTGCCTCCAGAAGTAAAAAAAATTTCACTCGGTTCGGCATTTAAGCACTTAGCAACTATTTCGCGTGCTTCTTCTACAGCCTTTTTGGCAATTGATCCCGGAGTACATATGCTGGACGGATTACCAAAACATTCTTCATAAAAAGGCAACATATCACTTAAGGCTTTTTTAGAAAGCGATGTCGTTGCAGCATTGTCAACGTAAATAAATTTGTTCAAGTTTCCCCTTACCTTCTTTCTGACTGGCTCCGTTGATTCTAACATACAATGTAGTTTTTTAGTTATTGAATTTACTGGCAGAGTTGAATAAAGTGTCAATCTAGAACTTTACGTTTTTATTAATTACTTACTTTAAAAAGTTGTAAAACATATATCGTTTAGCTAAAAGTGTAGTTGCTTTATCATATACTGACAATATATAATTTTCCAGAAAATACATTCTCCCAAAGTTTTGATTCCGAAGGTCCACACTCTCAGTGTTTTTTTAGGCTGTTTTGCCTTAAACTTTAGATTGTACTTTTTTCCTGCTCAGAGAACCTACTTTAAAAAATTGAAAGACTGCTATTCTAGCCTTAACACGAAAAAAGTGAGCACTGCTTTAATATAAAAACTGATGTTACTTTATGACCCGCCTGATCTCTGTGATTTTTTAGTAATCTTATTACTAAATTATAACTACTTTTTAAGGTAAATATATATTTTTTAAGTGCACAATATCCACTTGAGCAAAAGACCACTTTACTCTAAATGAAGTTTCCTTGAAAACAAAATTAAAGTGTAAAATCAGAAATCATTTTTCTTCATATACAGCAAAAGAGTTTTGTATAATAAAGCCTATAATAAAACAGTTAGATTACACTTTTGAAGTACTAAATAAATATCGGGTGAGCAATGAATATTTTAGCTATCGAAAGTTCATGCGACGAAACAGCCGCAGCTATTGTTAAAAATGGAGGAGAGATACTATCATCAGTTGTTAATTCACAGGTTGATTTACACAAAATTTATGGTGGAGTGGTTCCAGAAATTGCCTCTCGGAAGCACGTAGAGGCCATTGCCTTCCTGTGTAGCGAGGTCTTTAGAAAAGCATCGTTAAATATCGAAGATATAGATGCACTAGCCGTGACTTATTCACCAGGACTCATTGGCTCTCTATTGGTTGGGGTCAATTTTGTTAAAGGAATGTCGATCGCAACTGGGTTACCGGTCGTACCTGTGAATCATTTAAAGGCACATATTGCAGCAAATTATCTAGAATACAAGAGATTAGAACCTCCTTTTTTAGGTGTTGTTGCCTCCGGTGGACACACCTCTATTTTCGAAGTTCTCGGGTATACAGAACTTAAACTTGTTGGAAATACAAGAGATGATGCTATCGGGGAAACATTCGACAAGGTTGCACGTGTTATGGAAATCCCGTACCCCGGCGGGGCGAACTTAGATAAACTAGCAGAAAGCGGAGACGAACTGGCGTATAAATTTACCACACCTAGGGTAGAAGAACCGGGGGAATTCGATATGAGCTTCTCTGGTCTAAAAACACAGGTAATTAATCTTGTAAAAAAAAACGATAAAGAAAGAATAAACCTTGAAAATCTGGCAGCATCATTTAGAAAGGTGGCTATTGAGAATCTAGTAGAAAAAGTGATCAAAGCGGCTGCATCTTTAGGACAAAATAAAATCGTGCTTTCGGGAGGAGTCGCAGCAAATGCTTTACTTAGAAGAAAACTTAAAAGCGAGTGTTTTACCAAAAATTTCGAATTCTTCGCACCTAGCTTAAACCTTTGCTCAGACAACGCCGCAATGGTAGGTGCACAAGCTTACTATGAGTACATACACAACAGCATCACAGACCTTTCACTAAACGCCTTGCCAAGATTTTAACTCAGCAAATCATTCACTTAGAAAAAGTTAAAATATAGCACGCGTACGAGAAAAAAGTCACATCAAATTTCGAGAGTTTATGGCACCCAAGCAGAATCTAATCCGGGACAAAAGAACGCAGAAGAAGGTTGACGGCAGCAGCACTCCGTCAATGAAAAAAGGGAAAAATTATCTCCACTACATTTGTCTAAAAGGAACTAAAGCCTGTACAACATGAAAACACCATAAAGAATAAAGCATTTCACAAAGACATATCCAAAAACCCCGACGGTGCAGCCGTACCTAAAAAAGCCACAGTATCTTCCTGAAAATACAAAGAAGCCACCCGTAAACAGGCAACGCCACCCCACCACACACCTGGAAAATCGTCCTCTCAAAAAACGAAAAACAAAAACACTAAACAACAGGAATCAAAAAAATACGCCCAAGACTGCTAGTAACAAAAAGCCAAAACCCAATCAAACTATACCTAAACAAAAACCACAGTCCTAAGTTCTTTCCTCAAGCTACGCAGACTTACCACTATCTCTTTCAAAACTAAGCTCAAAGAAAACGGAGTTTACGTAATCGATTAGCTCATATCTAGAAGACTCACTGTTAAAAGTCTCATCCACCACTTTCGAATAACGTTCAGTCTTTTTTTCAAAGTTATACGCTGAGTTCCCATCGACAGAAAACATATTTTTTTCCTGCTTCATAAATTCCAAAAGATCATTTAATTTATCATCAGGAATAAACTCTTCAGTTTTAGCATCCTCAACTTCTTTTGCATCCGCACCGCCACTACTACTATAAATACCTGTCCGCAAAACTCTCCCGCTACCATCCTTCCGCCTCAGGAGCTTTTTATAGAAACAAGTCTCCTTTACCAAAAACTTAGGGAAACCCTGTACCCCCTCCTTGCCCAATAAAACCAAAGCGTCATATACACTTTCTCCAAAGCCCGGAGACAGAGAAAACACTACCTTTTTCACCGAACTATTAGTGTCAAGTCGAGAAAAAACTAACTTGAGAGCTTCCTGGAAGTAATCGTTATTAACCGCCCAACCACTAAAATTAACGGTACCCGCGTCAAGCGCCCCAGAAACAGGATCCGTCGCAAGCCCACTAAGCGCAAACTGTCCAACAACCTTACCTGAACTAACATCCCTTATGGTCAAATACGTAACAGGTAAATTCGCTAGCTGCAAGCCAAAAATAGACTCCTTCAAAAACTTATCCGCATCTTCCTCACTCCCATTGTAGATCGCTTTACTTAAAAAGTCTGAAGAACAAACGCCTTCCTTCCTTGCTACTTTATATGCCTCAACCAGACTGTCACATTCATCCTTGGAAGAAGTGATAGCGAGCGACACCTTTTCGTTTCTACAATTCGAAAAATCAGATTCCCTAAGGGCGACCGAACTGTTAACCATACTGCTAAAAAGTTCATCTAGCTTTTTTAAACTTTCATCACTCTTTAAAAAATCAAACAACGCATCGTCCATATCCACACCATCGCCACTTGGTTTCACAGTAGCAACCTTGTCCTCCTTAACAATATTCGAAGATTTTAAAGCATCCTTTAACCGCGAAACTTTAGAAGTTGATAAATGCCTACGTCTACCACCACTACTACGCGAAATTCCCACTGGACGCTTAGCTGAAAGCCCTCCCGCAGCCGAAACAGTGCTGGAAAACAAGGCCACCGGGGTAAAAGCCAACGCAGCCCCAGAAATAATCTTTTTTATAAAAATATTGTCACCCATACTCTCATCCTCCCCCCAAAAAAAAATAAACACAAATTCACATCGGACCAATGACTGTCATGTTATCATAAAAAAAATTTTTTGTAAAGCCTTTTATAAAAGCCAAGTAAATTTTTTTCTACTCTAAATATAAAAAATATTAAAAAATCTATATGTTTGAAGAATAGTATGTTTGGCAAAGAAAAGTTTTGCATTTAAATCTAAAAATTATACTTCTGTCATTTCGCAATCTTTTTATCACCTCGCTTCTCATCTAATCAATAAACTATATACTATATATTTAAACATTACGACATCAAAACAGAGCGTTCTTAACATCGCAGTAACACAAACTAAAAGAAGCACCTAATTTAAAAGAGGAACGCTTGACTATATCATTACTACTTTATTGAAAAAATTACAGATATTTAGTTTTAACTTTTAAAAATATAATATACAAATTTATTAATAAATATAAATAGAACAAACTCGGATTTGCATTTTCAGTGAAGTAAATTTTCTAAAATAATCGCAAATTATAAGCTACTTATTTCGAGCTTTTTTATTTTAGTCTTCGTATTAAAATTCAATAATAAAGTCCCTTAGGCTTGAAGTGACATTTGAAAAGGAAGGAGATAAAATTTTCATGGCTGTTAAAATAGAAAAGAGATCAGGGTGTGTAATTGCCACCCTAGACGGTGATATAGACCATCATACGGCAAAAAACATAAGAGAAAGCATAGACAGCGAGGTAGAAAAGACCAAGCCTAAAATATTAAAACTGGATTTTAACAAGGTAAATTTTATGGATAGCTCCGGAATAGGTCTTATTATGGGTAGATACAAATTAATGAAACTGTTAAACGGAGATTTAGAACTCATAAATGTTTCACAAAGGATCGGGAAAATAATGAGACTATCTGGGATTTATAAACTAAAAAAATATTAATTAGAATGACTCATTATAAACAAAGTAGTTAGAAAGCAATATAAAAAATGCTCCAATTCTTTTATGCAAAACTTAGACCGTCGAATGGTAAATACAAAATGGCATACAGAATGTTTGTGGAAGCAAAGACCCTATATGGTTGTTTCTTAAATAGTGTAAATAAAAAATCATGTATTAAAATTTACTAATTAAAATAGTAAGAAAGGTAAATCTGAATGAAAATTATAAATGAAATGAGGCTAGTATTTCCAAGCAAATCTTTAAACGAAAGCTTTGCGAGAACCACTATAGCATCTTTTATTTCGTGTCTGGACCCTACAATATCTGAATTAGCGGATATAAAAACTGCAGTTTCAGAAGCTGTTACTAATAGTATAGTGCATGCTTATAAGGAAACAGTTGGAAGTATTTACATATCCTCACAAATATATGAAAACGGCAAAATAACTATAAAAATAAAAGATAAAGGCTCTGGGATTGAAGACGTAAAAAAAGCCATGGAGCCCCTTTTTACAACTGGTGGAGAAGAAAGAGCTGGCCTTGGCTTTGCTGTTATGCAAAGTTTTATGGATAAAATAAAGGTAATTTCAAAAATAGGTAAAGGCACAACTGTCACCATGGAAAAAACTATAATACCTAGAGTTAAACTGAATAAGTAAACTGTTTAGTAAAATGGCAGAACGAAGACATAGTTAGGAAAATAGCCCCACTTGTCTTTTGACCCTTGTTTTTATCACAAGGTAAAAAAATATAACGTGATTTTTTAGCAACATAAAAAGCGGTGAAGAGCAAAATTAATTCTTTCGTTAAAGTTTTTTATTATAAAAAACGGGAAAACACTTTCAGTGGACGACTTGGAGTAAGCCAAAAGCAAACAATTCTTGAGGTAAATAAAGAAAATTTTGTTGATGAAAAAGATAATATTGTGGGTAACGAGTTTACTGTCCACTAATATGGCTATATAGCGGTTAAACCGATAAAGACGTAGTCTATAAAAATTGGGTACAGTGAATATAAGTATAAGCACCGATATCAAAAATTTTTTTGGGAGGAGCAACACACAAGTCGCTTTATGGCTAAAATTTGCTATATTTATTTGACGCGCATATAATATTTCTTGTTATCAATAGTATTTCAGTACCTTACCACTATATATTTTGTAGATCGCCTAAATATGGAAGACACAAACCGCCTTGCTGAGAGGTAACACAAGTTGAAGTATGTTAAACAAGTTTAAACTTTAAAACATGGCACAGCAATCCACACACGGTCAGTGGTTGTGACCCCCTGGTGCTCCATCTACTGCCAATAACTTTTAAGACTTAGGTGTTGAAATTCCCGAATTTTTACTATAAACTTTGCTTTTTTTATTTATTCGAGTACTAGCGTTGCAAAAACAGGAGTGATAGATTCAACTGTGGCAAATGTTTCTGGAGGATACAAACCTCTAATTTCAGGTAAAAGACAACGAAAAGAGAATCTCCTCATTTGGAGCTTTTTGCCCGGCCTTAGCGTAGTCTAAATATTAACTTAAATTGACTAACGTAAATTGTTACAACAAGTTATTTGACCACCATCACCGGTGATTTTTTTATTGCTAAAATATTTATTGCACTCACTTTTATAAGCACTTTCTGCTTCATTTACTGTCGTGAAGCTTTGTCTATCCATGAATGTTTGATCTTTACCGTTGCCGTTTGTAAAAACATGTGTGAGAACTTCGAATCTGCCGTCATCATTTTTTTTGGCTAAAATATCTACCTGTGTACGACCACCGTTTACTTTTTTTAAGCCATCTTCTTTTATCTCGTAACTTTTTTCTTTATTATTCTTTTGCATAATATTGCCTCCTTATAAAATATGAAACATTTATATACATCACACTTTACTTCCCTTACTGTACCAACAGCGCTCCCGGCTCCTCCCTGCTAACTACATTACTGCTGTGATGAAGCCTTGTTTTTCCTCTGCACTCCAGCCCATTTTTTTTGCATATTCTTCCGCTTCACTGAGATTTTTGAAAGTTTTTGCACCAGATTTTCCGTTTAGGCCATTTTCATTATACACTTTGAAAACGACACGATGTAGATCCCACGGGTTATCGGTAATAATACTTACATCAACAGCGCCCCCACTGGCATTGTTTAAATCTCCTTATGAAAACACTCTACTGTCAGCCACAACTACATCCTTCTTAATAATAGTTCAAAAATATTGCACACTAGTTAACTTTCCTCCGCACTCCAACCCACTTTTTGGCATATTTCCCCGTTTCACTGAGATTTTCGAAAGTTTTCCTATTTTTATTCAACCAAGACTCACCTTCATTATACACCGCGTATGAAACTCTCTGCTGACGCTCCGGCTTACCATAATCGCCAGTAAATGTCATATCAATAGTGCCCCGTTGGTATTGGCTAAATCTTCATCTGAAAGTAGTTCCTCACTTGAAGCTATAAAAATTTTGTCCTTTTGCAGCATTTCTGAAATATCAGTTTTAACTAAACTAAAGCAAGTTAATAAAATAATTCACTCGCGTAAGAGCCATTCGGATCCTTCCTACTCATTTCATAACGCTTTTTTGAAGCTTCCAATTTTAATCGTGCTTCTGCTTCAGATTCGCTTGAAAAATTCTGCGGTGACTTATTATTGCAAATATGAACGTTATTTCCATCATCACAAACAGTTCTAGTTATTAAGGTAACTGCCAGTTTTTATTTTTTTACCACGTCAACAACGCGCTCCCCGCCGGCTCCTCCGCCGCTTGCATTGATTAAATCTTCGTCTGAAAGCTCTCTATGTTGGCCATAAATATATCCCTGCCTTTATAATTTTTCTGGAATATTAAGATTAACCGTAACTTTCCCTATATTCTTCGGAGAGTTTTTATACTCATCCACTTTGCTATTTAAAAAATTTAGTGCTTTATCCTCAGTCATAAAAGTTTTTTGCTTAAAGTTATTTAAAAATGTCCCATTATCCCTTACCTCGTGGCGAACAGTAGCTAAAAAGTTACCGTACCTACCTTTTTTTATTTCACCGGTTATTACGGTATTTCCCCCACTGGCCTTACTTAAGTCGCTATCTTCTACTTTAAAACCATTTTTACTTCGCATAATTATTTTACCTCTTTGAATAACATTTTTTGGCATCCAACGCATTCAAAAACACACTTCTTGCTGTTAATAAATCTTTGAATCAATTAGTGTACTGTGCACTAAATATCTAAAACTATGCGGAAATCTGAACACCTAATTGTATTTTTAATTCAAGAAAATTACATATTTAAATCAACAAACAAGGAACTAAAGGCTTTTTTTATTCTTATTTCTCTCTATATTTATAACTCGCTTTTTTGCTTCTACTGATGATGTTTTAAACAGACCGCTCCGCAATTTTTTCTCGGAACAAATGTCACCAGCTTTCCTACTCGCTTCAAGTAACTCTTCATCCAACAACTCTTTGCAACTTAACACTTTCTCGACCATTCCAGGTTCCCTTCTCTGTTTTAAATATTATTTAACTTTAACAAATAAATATTAAAATATAAATCGTTAATTTAAAATATTTTTAAAACCTAGCCGTTACTATAGCCTTCTTAGCGTCAGAGCTTTGCATAAAAAACAATATATCAGGAAGTTAAAATGACAAAAAGCAAAGAGTTTCTAAACAACACACCTTACTGATAGAAAGTATTTGTTTTTTGTTCATGAACAGCTGTCAATTTCATCTATAATGAATATACCAGGGCCCTTGTGCTCCGAGACAAAAGTTCTGCTAAGGTAGTCTATCATGCATTTACACCAGAACAAGACGAATTAAACATATCATCTAATTCTCTTGTAATGTACAACCAATTAGGTAATAGGTGGTAATCCCCTTCCTTTAACTGCTTACAATCGTTCTCTTTAAATTCAAAACATTCATATCGGGAAGGCTAGTGCCATTGAAATCTCCTTTATAAACTATTAATTACGTATCCTCCAGCGTTTATTTTTAACGCCATTATCTAAAAGCTCTATCCCTTTAGTTTTTACTAACTAACATTTTTTGCCTCCTCTTAATTTTTAAAATACCAAACAATACAGAATTAACTTAGCTACATGCCTTTTTTGCGATAATAGTCTTCTCTCTTCTTTTCGACAGCGTATCTATATACTTCTTCCAGGTTGCCTACGTCAATTACACGCTGATCTTGCACATGGTAGTAATCTGCAAGATTTCTCGCTGATTCTAAACTACCAACCGGGGGAGCTATTAGTTCGTTTTGTTCATTCAGCACACCGTACACCGCATTTCCATCCCTGACTGGCACACGCAGTATTATCCCCCCGTCTGTATTTTTTAATCCTTCATCTTCAATACTTTTGCTCCTGCTATTCATAAAAAGTCTCCTCTTTTCACAACAATATCGATTGATACAGTAAAGACCATATCACCAATTATTATAAACAATTTATAAAAAATGTCAAGTTTTTCACAAAAATGTTTGCATTTTTATCTGAATTTTTTAAAGCTTTACAATTTAATACTTTAGTGGCATTTTTGTATATGGGCAGGATTAAAAATGGAACAAAGAATAGTAGTTATAAAAGTCGCTTGTTCGCACAATTTAAAAAATGTAGACGCAGAGACACTAGTGGACAGCACAATGGTGACATTGCGACCACTCGGTTACAGAAAACCTTCTTTAGTTTGGCACTCTTTATGCCAGGCATTAAAGATGTTGATTCTGGTTTACGTAGTTCTCTCTTCACTTTTTTGTTGCCAAGGAATTCCACGTTTTTATGTTTAGCCTTCAATGAACATATTAATTTTTATTAATTTTGCTACTATTAACATTTTCTATACATGAGAGCGTTAGTTTGATAGACACTGCCACTAGGCCAATGAATACTTTAGCAAGTTAACAAAAGTACACTGGCTTACTTTATTCTGAGTTGTGTTTTGTTCTATATTTTTTTAAGGCTTTTTATACAACAAGGCGGGTGTTATCACTCAAACTGAGCAATAGCGTCTGTTGTTTTCATGTGTTCTAGTGTAAAAGTTTTTGTTACCACCGGTGGATCTTAAATCAGGCGTTGAAGACTTCATCGACCGATACAACTCTTTGAGATACACCCATCTCACTGGCGTATCACTTGGCTGAATCTAATGAGCCAAAAATATTTGATACGTTCCCATTGTTGTCTACCACTCTGTAGGCAATTGGCTCGCTATAACCCTCGGTAGCGTTGGGCACTCTGATGCAACCTTTTTGTATGTACCCGCCAATGCTAGCGGAATCCATTCCTCCACTTGCACTTCCTAAATTTTTTTCAGACAAATTTCTGTTATTGTTACCCATAACCATATATATATTATATATATTATATATATAACATTAAGAAATGTAAAATATTTTATTTAACTTCTAAAGTTTTTATTTTTAATACACTACAATTCAAAAGCTAATATTGTAGGCAAGAAAAACCAATCTACACAACGTTGCAAGAAATATTAAAAAGAATCATCGGTGACGAAAATTGATATCCAGTGTATTCTGCTAAAATTTAAACAGCAAGTGTAGAGTATTTTATAAAAAACTTCTACAATTTTTTGTGTTTCTTTTCTTATTTTTTGTTTTATTTGTAGTATCGATTAAGCCAGCTTCCGTTAAGACCTCTCCTAGCTCCAATGCTACGAAGATAATCGTGCGCCTTATGTGCGTATAACCATTTATCCTCGTCGGACATTATCCTTGGCTCTTGAGTAGCCCGATTATTAACAGCTATATCATAATCTTCAGCATCTTTGCGGCTTAGATTTGTGTTGCTCACTACCCCAGTTTCATCGTTAAAGACATTCCACGTACCATTTGCGGCATTGTAACCAATTTTACCTCAACTAACACTTTCTGGATCAAAATTTGTCATTCCATTCACTCTAACTACCATAGATAAAACACCTCCATATAAAAAAGAAATCCGATATACTAAAAAGAGTATATCTAGTAATATTATATAAATAATATGAAATTTGTCAAGTGTTTTTGTTGTTTGATCATATTTTAATTTTTCTCTTAAAAATTTATTCTCGATGTGTTACAATAACAAATTAATATGTTAGGTCTAAAAAGTTATGGAACAAAAAATAATTATAAAAGGCGCTAGATCGCATAATTTAAAAAACATAGATGTAGAAATACCAAGAAATAGTTTAACGGTGATAACGGGGCCGTCTGGTTCTGGGAAATCTTCTTTGGCCTTTGACACTATTTATGCTGAGGGGCAGAGGCGTTACGTAGAGTCCATTTCAGCGTACGCGCGGCAATTTTTAGGGCAAATGGAAAAACCAGACGTAGATTATATTGAAGGTCTTTCACCGGCTATTGCAATTGATCAGAAAACTACTTCTAAAAATCCCAGGTCTACAGTTGGAACTGTCACAGAAATATATGATTATTTAAGACTTCTATACTCCTCAATAGGTATACCTCATTGCCCGGTTTGCGGCAAAGAAATAAAGCATCAAACGATTGACCAGATTGTGGATAGAATTTTACAACTGCCAGAAAAAACTAAGATACAGGTACTTTCACCCGTAGTAAAGAAAGAAAAAGGTACGCAGGCAAAAGTTTTAGAAAAGATTAAGAAAGATGGTTTTGTAAGGGCCAGAATAGACGGCTCCGTTTATAGTCTGGATGAGGAAGAAATAACTCTGGAAAAAAACAAAAAACATACTATAGAGGTAGTAGTAGACAGATTAGTAATAAAAGATGACATTCGTTCCAGGCTAGCAGATTCCGTTGAAGCAGCATGTAATCTTTCAGGTGGACTTGTAACTATAAACGTAGTTAGTGAAAAAGAAGAAGATATAGTTTTTTCTAAAAACTACGCCTGCCCTGAGCATGGAGTTAGTGTTGGGGAAATTAGCCCTAGAGTATTTTCTTTTAATAATCCGTTTGGAGCATGTAAACTCTGTACAGGTCTTGGATTCTCTATGCATATAGACACAAGTCTTATTATTCCTAATAAAAATTTAAGTATAAGAAACGGCGCAATAAAAGGTTCGGGCTGGGCACTCGACGGTAACAGTATTGCCAGTATGTATATGGAGAGCCTTTCTAAAAAATTTGACTTTTCTTTGGATGAGCCTGTGAAAAACCTTCCTCAAAGAGTAATAGATATCATACTTTATGGTTCAGAAGAAAAAATAGAGATTTACAGAACAATAAACGGTAACAGAATAAACTACGAAACTAGATTTGAAGGTATAGTTAATAATCTTGAAAGACGGTACAGAGATACTCAAAGCAGTTGGGTTAAGGAAGAGATAGCGACTTATATGGTTGCATGCCCATGCCCGGAGTGTGGGGGTAAAAGGCTTTGTAAAGAAAGTTTGTCTGTCACTGTCAACAACATAAATATAAGCGATCTTTGTGAAAAGTCTGTAGTAAAGATTTTGGAATTTATGGAAAATATAACTTTATCTAAGAAAGAAATGATGATTGCTAAGGATGTTTTAAAGGAAATTAAAAATCGACTAACATTTTTAAAAAATGTTGGTCTTGACTACTTGACTCTTTCGCGGACGACCGGAACTCTTTCGGGTGGAGAAAATCAGAGGATCAGGCTTGCTACTCAGATTGGTTCATTGCTGACAGGCGTACTGTACGTTTTAGATGAACCAAGTATTGGACTGCATCAAAGAGACAACAATAAATTAATTGCTACTTTAAAAAGACTGAGAGATTTAGGTAACACTGTTATTGTGGTTGAGCACGACGAGGACACCATGTATGCTTCCGACTATATTCTGGATATTGGTCCAGGTGCTGGAGTACATGGCGGCAGACTTGTGTGCGCAGGAACAATAGAAGAAATAAAAAAGTGTAAAGAATCTTTGACCGGGCAGTATTTAAGCGGTAAAAGGTCTATTTTAGTCCCACAAAGAAGACCCAGAAAAGGGGGAAAGGATCTAAGAATTGTGGGTGCTAGTCAGCATAATTTAAAGAGCGTTAGTGTAAATATTCCTCTGGAACAGTTTGTTTGTGTAACAGGTGTTTCAGGATCCGGTAAGTCTTCCTTAATAATAGATGTCCTTTATAAAACTTTAGCTAAAAAACTTAATAGGGCGAAAACAGTGCCTGGAAAAGTAAAAGAGATAAAAGGTCTGGAGTTTTTAGATAAAGTGGTAAATGTAAGTCAGTCACCGATCGGAAGAACACCTAGATCTAATCCTGTAACTTATATGGGAGTTTTTTCTGATATCAGAGAGTTGTTTGCCTCAACTAATGAGGCTAAGTTAGCTGGTTTTAAAAGTGGAAGATTTTCTTTTAATGTCTCTGGTGGAAGATGTG
>DFGJ01000048.1:7590-19862 GCA_002372375.1 Ruminococcaceae bacterium UBA3753 | reverse complement strand
TTTTATGCTTTCTATTACTAAATTAACTACTTTATAACTTAAACTTCCTTCTTCAAAACTGTTTTTTTTACAAAAATTCTCTATAATAATTCTTATTGACCTAGACAAAATCGAGAAAGGAAGATTGCGTAGTTCCTTTAGACTATACTTATCATATGATATTCTAAATTCCTTGACTTTACTTTTAGCTAAATCATTTAAAAAAATTGAATCTTCCCTAAGCAACTCAAAAGTTCTTGAAATGCTGTTTTCAAAACTCTTGTTTAATTCTGCAAAAGCTGGTAGGACCTTATGTCTTATTATATTTCTCTTGTACAATAGAAGATCATTTGAAGAATCTGTAACGAAATTTAATTTGTGATTTTTGCAGTATTTTATTGTATCTTTTCTTGTTAAGCTTAAAAAAGGCCTCCAAATTTTACCGTTTACTTCGCTTATTCCTCTTATTCCGTCAATACCAGTCCCTCTTGTAAAATTAAAAACAGCAGTTTCTATACTGTCTGTAAGTGTATGCGCCACTGCTATTGCACTTTCATTAGACTGATCTGCCAACTTATGGAAAAATGTATAGCGAACTATTCTTGCTGTTTCCTCTAATCCTTTTTTTATTTTTTGAGATTTTTTGTTTATATCTATTCTTAGAACTTCTAACTTGATTGCTCTTTCTTCACAAAAATCGCTAACAAAAACCTCATCTCTTTCGGATTCAGCGCCTCTTAACATGTGATTAACATGCGCAGCAATGATTTTTACCTTCAACTCATACTTCTTTTTCAGTTTAACCAAAAAATGGAGTAATGCCGTTGAATCAGGACCTCCGGAAAATCCTACCACAATGATGTCATGTTTTTTAAGGATCGGAACGCTTTTTAACTCGGCAAGTGCAAGATGTTTTTCAAAAACTTCCAAATTCATCCTCGCTTTTTGATTAACAATGTATCTTTTTAACTATTTTTTGCTTAAGTCTACAAACTTATAAGCTCTTCCTTGCTCAAGATTTTCTCAATTTAGCTCATAACACAAACTTTCAATTAAAAGTGTAACATAACAAGTTTTAATAAAAAGTAAAATGTTTCCGGTCACTAAATATGGAGCACTATAGCTGCTATATTATACTATCTGCTTAGATTCTTTAAGTTAGTTTTCATACGTTTCACTTTTAGATTATATTTTACAGGTTAATTCTTGACTTTTTAAGAAGATGGGTATAGAATTTGAGCGTTTCGTTTGTCTCACTATTGCGAGTATGCTGGAACAGGTAGACAGGCACGTTTGAGGGGCGTGTGTCTTCGACGTATGGGTTCAAGTCCCATTACTCGCACCAGTTTTAGCGGCCATGTACCTTGTAAGATGCTGTTTTAGTTGTTTTTACTTAAGGCTGACGTTTTTCTCGCTTATGCTTGGGTTAGATTGTTTGATAGAAAAGGCGGTTTATGTTAAGTGTTGTCCTGTAGGTAGGAAGGGAGTAGGCTGTTGTTTGGAAATGCTCATTATTATTTAGGAAAAAAGATAATAAAAAAGTGGAGTAGACGTCTTTCAAAAAGTCAAGAAGTTGCTTTTCTGTCGGGTGAAGTTTTGGCCGACGTGGGTAGGGTGTATTTGGATAATCTTACAGAAACGGTTACCGATTCTTTTGAATTTGTTGATTCAATAAAGAAAGTCTCGCAAAATGATGTGGAAAAATATTTTGCATTAGGAATGGAGGCACATGTTATTCAAGACGGAGAAACTAATCAGGTTTTGAATAATGTTTTTGGTCCTGGTGATTGGTTCACACTTGGACAGAGCTATAGTTTCGAATGATTTTGCCTCAAAAATTGAAATGGGATTCGATAAATTTGCGGATCTATGTTTATCTAAGATGTTGGTATCCTCGTAAAACTGAGGTTTAATGTCTTCATTGGTTTTAGCTCTACTTATCAATTTTTTCTAATATTGAAAATGGGCTTCGCTAATTGTTATTATATACATTATTTATGATTTATAAGCACTATATCAGTATATTATTTTGTTGACTTTTTGAATAATTTGCTTTATAATAACACCGTTGACCTTTTTCTATGCGGCTCATGCCGTTGTTCCTTTTTTTGTTTTTTTACCTGCTTTGCTAAATCTAGTTTTTACTATTTTGTTTTGCTTTTTTAATATATCTCGTGCTTTATGTCTGTTTTTGTTCGGTGTGGTGTTGCTTAAGTTCATTTTTCATAGTTTTAGTTCTGTGTTCGTTTGAATTCTTTGTTTTTATTATTGTAGCCTTGACGTTTCTTAGATTTAGATTTGATTCTAGTTTTGTTATCTTGTTTTTATAGTACGTGATTTTTTTCCGCTTTTTTATTTGTATTTTTCGATTTTAGTTTTTTTGGAGGTATCATATATGAACAAATTTGACCTTTCTAAAGTTTTTTCTACCGTTGGAGTCGTTGCATCTAGTGCCACTGCTGCAGCTTTTGCCAGCACGTGTACTGATAGTCCTAGTATAAATAACGTATCAAAAGGTGCCCTTATTAACAGGTTGAAGCGTGTTACTGGATCTGATGGGCAGGGTTTAGAAGAATTATCGAAAGAGGAACTCATCGGCATATTGAAATTTGAAGAAGAAAAAAATATAAATAGTGAAGGAAAATTTAACCAAGAAATTGATTTACCAACTGAAGAAGAAGTCTATAAAGGTAGTAACAAAAACGGAATTAACACTTTTTCAGGTGAGCACACTGTAGTCGACGGTGGTGTTCCTGCACCTGCATCAGCCTTTGAAGGCACAAGTAACCCTCAAGGGGATAAAACTGCAGATAGTGGGTATGGTTCTTACTCTGGGAACCATTTAGATTATAGTGAGGGCAATAATTATAATCAGCAGATGTATCCGAGTTTTGCTCCTGAAACACCACCGAAAGTTATTCCAGCCAGCCCTTACGCGGTACATGCTGCAAATTTAGAAAGTAAAGATGTATCTGCTAAATCAGGTACAAGTGATAATTCTTCAGATAAAGCATCTAAAAGCAAAAACGAAACTGGCAGTAACAAATCCGAGGAGATGTCTCTTCTGGACAAATCTATTGATCTGATTAGTAGTGGAGTAGGTGTCACTGCCAAGGTTACCGCAAAAGTTGGTCTTTATGTCGCGTCTGCTACTGTATATGCTGTTTCTTCGATGATATCTTGGGGTTTCTCATCTTTATGGTCAAAGAAGTGATTAGTTTTACGTCTTTAACAGTTAAAAATTGGGGTGTGTACTATTTGCTAGATTTTGAGAGTATACATTTGGGAGTTTAAGTTTGTAAAATCTTTTGATTGAAAGTTATTTGTAGAGGCAGATTTTCATTAGAGTATTTGAAAAAAGGCAATTTAGATTATCTTGGTGCTTTTGTGTGTTAACAGAGGCGCTTTTTACTTTTCGATAGCTTATTTTATATAGAAAACTATAATGAACTTTTTTGAGCGTCGTTTCTTTAATATTTATTTTTAGTAGTAGTAGTAGGTACTGTTGAAAAGTTTAAAGTTTAAATAAGAAGTAGAGTTGTTGATTTTTCTCTTTTTTAGATTGTTGAAAAATTGTCAAAAAAAAAGAATATTAAAAAAGACAAATTTTTCCTTTAAATTCTTTCAACGTCTTTCAACGTTTAAAGTTGAAAACTATTTGAAAACTTTTAATTTTCACTTCCTTTTTATTTTTTGTTACTTTTATATTTTGCTTCTTAATTAGTATTTATACAGGTAAATTACTGATATATGTATGCGACGGTGTTAGTCCAATGGGTAAAAACTGTATGATAGAATATAATTAATATATTGCAATAAAAGTATGTAAGTATAGTTATTGGCTTAGTGTAATGATTTGGTAACTGCGGGAGTTAAAAGTTCAAATTGAGATGCTGATTTTTGCTAGGGTGATGCATTTAAAAGTTTCGTATTTTGCAGTACCATATGAATCGTTTTGTTAATTAGTCTATTTTGTTTTTAGTTAACATCAAAAAATATGTTTTTATCTAATTTATAGGTATGGATTAAAGTGAACGTAGGATACTAATTAAAAGTTTTTGTAATAAGTGAAGAATAGATTGGAACTGCAGTGTCAAAAGATTTGAATTTACGCTCTTATAACTGTTTCTCGCTTTTCTTAGTTTTTATATTAAGGGTAAAAGCTATACTAGAAGCAGCGAGGCAGAGTTGAGGCAGAGTTTTGGATGCTAGATTTGGTGATTACATTGTTGCTTTGGAGTGACACAAAAATACAGCTAGCTTAAGTCATGTATTTCCCAAATTTTATAAAGACAGTTTACTTTAGAGATATTTTGCATACAGTCTGGTAAGAGCTAAGGGACGCTGGGTACAAAGAAACTTAAAAAGGCTTAATCTCACTAGGGTAAAAGCTGTACGAGAAGCAGTGCTGCAAAGTTTTGGATACTAGATTTGATGATTACATTGTTGCTTTGGAGTAATATAAAAATACAGCTAGTTTAAGTCATGTATTCCCCAAATTTTATAAAGACAGTTTACCTTAGAGATATTTTGCATACCGTCCGGTAAGAGCTAGGGGACGCTTGGTACAAAGGCCTAGCTTCGCTATACTACAATTTTAGGGCAATGTTAAAAACAAATAAATCCGACGGAATTACATCTTACTAACAAAAATTTGAGCTATTAATTATGATTATAACTCTTCTATCGCCCCACATTTTGCTTACTTTGCTCCGTTTTTAGCGACTTGAGTTTCAACGCACATATCTAATTCTTAGCTACCTTTTTTTACTTACTTAACGTTTTTATAGCGCCTAAAGCTATGTTTTTGGTGCCTTGCGTATCGAAGCACATATCTAGGTTTTTTAGCTGATATTCCCTACTTGCACAACGTTTATGGGGCTCCTAAAGCTATTTTACATGCGGCCCTATTTCTTTATCGTATGTCTTATTTTGCTGATTCTATTTATTGTAGCATGCTTCTATAAAGCTTCTAAACAAGGGATGTGCTCTATTTGGTCTGCTTTTAAACTCGGGGTGGTATTGTACCCCAATAAAAAATCTGTGCTTAGGGATTTCTAAAGACTCTGCTACAAGACCATCTTCAGAAGAAGAAGAAACCACCATGCCTTTATGTTCGAACATTTCTCTGTACTTCATATTGAAACTATACCTGTGTCTGTGCCTTTCACTTATGGTTTGGGTATTTTTGTATATCTCATAAATTAAGGTATCAGGGATCAACTTGCATTCCATATCGCCAAGACGCATAGTACCACCCTTTCTATTGATGGCTTTTTGCGGCACCATCAAACTAACAACAGGTTCCTCTGCCTCTTCGTCGAATTCTGTAGAGGAGGCGCCTGGTAGGTAAAGAACATTTCTGGCAAACTCAATTGCTGCTGTTTGCATTCCCAAACACAATCCCAGAAAAGGCACATTGTTTAATCTGGCAAACTTAGTTGCTAAGATCTTCCCCTCAACTCCTCTGTCACCAAAGCCACCTGGTACAAGTATGCCATCGCAGTCGTTAAGGAGCTCCTCTGCACTGCTTTGTGTAACGCTTTCTGCCTCAATCCACTTTACATCTACTTTTAAAGAGTTTTCATATCCGCCATGCCTCAGGGCTTCAAATACTGATAAATATGCATCGTGTAAGTTTATGTACTTCCCAACTATGGCGACTCTTACAGTATCTCTCAGAGATTCTATTTTTTTCACCATTGTCTTCCAGTTTTTTAGATCTGGCTGTCTACTGTAGTCGAGTCCCAACTCTCTGCAAACAATGCTAGAAAAATTGCTTTTTTCCAACATAAGAGGGGCAGCATATAAACTGGAGACGGTAGTGTTCTCAATTACACAATCTGGTTTAACGTTGCAAAAAAGAGAGATCTTACGCTTTATGTTTTCGCTCAAAGGTGCAGTGCATCGGGCAACTATGACGTTAGGAATTATGCCTATAGATCTTAATTCTTTTACTGAGTGCTGTATCGGCTTGGACTTTTGCTCTCCTGAACTCTCTATATATGGAACCAAAGCAACATGTATGAAAACACAATTTTTTTGTCCCACTTCGAGCGAAATCTGTCTTATTGCTTCTAGGAAAGGCTGACTCTCGATATCTCCAGTTGTACCGCCAATTTCTGTTATAACCACATCGGCATCCGAAATTTTGCTCATGTAATATATACGTTTTTTTATTTCTTCCGTTATGTGTGGAATTATCTGTACTGTTTTGCCTAAATACTCACCATTTCTTTCTTTATTTATAACATTCCAATAAATTTTTCCTGTAGTTAAGTGCGAATATTCACAAAGATCCTCATCTATAAATCTTTCGTAATGACCAAGATCCAGATCCGTTTCTGCGCCATCTTTTGTAACAAAAACTTCACCATGCTGGTAAGGGTTTATTGTACCGGAGTCAACATTTAAGTAAGGGTCAATTTTTTGTGCAGCAACCTTGTATCCTCTTGATTTTAAAAGTCTACCCAAAGAGGCTGCAGTTATACCTTTCCCGAGCCCAGAAACGACACCGCCAGTAACAAAGATATATTTCAAAGCTATCAAATCCTTCTAAACTGAACTGTCCCCGATTTTACCACTATTTTTTACAATATGCAACCAAAAATTGGGATAACGGGTATAATAAAGGAATATTTTAAGAATGCGGTTTTATGCACGTTATATATGAAATAGAGTTGGTTTACAAAAAAGTTAGAGCAGTATAATGGAGCCTACAGAATGCTAGAGGTGGCTAAGTGCTGAAAAAATGTTATAAAAGGCAAATTGATTTCTGTTTTTGCTTTATAGTTATTAATTGATGTGAAAACTAAGATATCAGGCGGTTTTTCTTATTATGTGTTTTCAAATGTTTTGTTTTTTTCCTGGGGTCATGTTACTGTTTGTGTCTCTGTTGCTGATAGTGGCGATGCTTGCTTTTATTGAGAAATAAAGCTATCCCATTGCCAAAAATTCTAGTAAGTCAGTGCTTCCGTGGGTACGTGCTTTTAGATGTTTTGAGTGTTTTTGTGGCTCTGTTTTTGTTTATGTAACCATCATTGACGGCATCAAAGCTTGTTTCAGTAAAAAAGTGTGCTAGATTGCCGCCCTGAAAACTAATAAAATCAGTGTTTCTGCGTGCACATATTTTCAGATGTTTTGAGTGTTTTTGTGGTCTGCTTTCGTTTATGTAACCTTCATCAGCAGAATCAAAGTTTATTTCTGTAAAAAAGCGTGCTAGATTATTGAAAAGCAGACTGATAAAAAAATAGTAGTTTTTGGTGTGTGTTTTCATATATTTTAGGTATTTCTAGATTTTTTTGTTGCTTGTGTGGTTGACACTGCCCTTTTTAGGACTGGTCTTTTGTAAAAAAGTGTGCTAGATTGCCGCCCTGAAAACTAATAAAATTAGTGTTTTTGCGTGCACATATTTTCAGATGTTTTGAGTGTTTTTTTGGTCTGCTTTCGTTTATGTAACCTTCATCAGCAGAATCAAGTTTTATTTCTGTAAAAAAGTGTGCTTGGATTATTGAAAAGTAGACTGATAAAAATATAGTAGTTTTTAGTGTATGTTTTCTGATATTTTGGATATTTCAGGATTTTTTGTTTCTTGTGTGGCTGCCGCTGACTGCGTTAGGACTGGTCTTTTGTAAAAAAAGTGTGCTAGATTGCTGCCCTGAAAACTAATAAAATTAGTGTTTTTGCGTGCACATATTTTCAGATGTTTTGAGTGTTTTTGTGGTCTGCTTTCGTTTATGTAACCATCGCGACAGCTTGAGGGATTGTTTTTTGTGAAAAATCGTGTTAGGCTATCAGTTCTGGGAACTTATAAAATTAGAGAGTTTTCACTGCTGCATGTTTTTAAATATTTTTAGTGTCCCTGGGGGTCGAGCTGTTGTTCGTATGTTTATTACTAATAACAGAAGGTATCGTTTTTTGTAAAAGAGTGTGTTAAAATTCCCCTGGTTTAATTTTTAAGTTAGAAATTAGCGGGTCGGCTTGTGCTGTGGCTCTAGTTTTGTTCTCAGTAGAGTTTTTAAGGAGGAAAAGTACTTTTGGCACAAAAAATTGTAATTCCAACAAGGATGGAGCTTACAAAGCAAAAGAAGAAACTTTTAGTTGCCAGAAGAGGATACAAGCTTCTTAAGGACAAGCGTGACGAGATGATGAAACAGTTTTTGGCGTTGGTAAAAATAACAAAGCATTTGCGCCAAAAAATAGATGGAGCGTTAAGAAAAATAAATAAAGATATGCTTGTTGTTCAGGCGTATATGGGCGAAAGTGCGGCAACTGCTGCTTTGATGTTTTCTAAAGAGCGTATGAAGGTTAGTGTTAAGTATAAGCATATATTGAATCTTGCTATACCGAGCTTTAGTGTTAGCGACAAATATAATGAGAATATCTGTCCGTACGGTTTGGCGATGACGTATGAAGGACTGGACGATATAGTAAAGGATCTGCTGAGTATTTTTAAAGATATGTTGAAATTAGCAGAGTATGAAAGTGCTTGTAGAATACTTTCTATTGAGCTACAAAAATCTAATAGGAGGGTGAACGCATTGGAGCATGTTGTTATACCTAAGGCGAGTCAAGCGATAAAATACATAACTATGAAGATCGAAGAGCAAGAATTGTCCACTGCTATTAGGCTGCTTAAGGTGAAAGACATGATGGTTTCGAAAAAGTAGATATTTTATGAGATTTGTAAAAATATATTTAAGTTTTTGTCCCTGTTTTTTCGTTAAACCTAGTTTGTTTTCTAGGCTGTTTATTTTTAGTAATATGGGTCGGAAATAAACTACCGAGTTTGTGCCGTTTAAAATAAAAAATTGAAAGGTTAAAAATATAATCCTTTCGGTGTTGAAAGGAACTCACTTTTTGGTATAATCATATTGTTGGTCTTAAGTTGTGTTTTGCTTATACAATTTTTGCAGGAGGATTATTAAGGTGCGTATTTTTGATGTTTTAGGAGGAAATTGCCATGAGTGACTTTATTGCACTTATTAGGCTCGTTATAGATTTGTTATTAAGCCCTAATGTGTTTTGCGGTTTGGGATTTATAGCGGGCACGAGTGGCTGTCAAGAGAGTATTGCGAAACTCGAGAAGTCAGTCGATGATCTCGAAAAGATTATCGAGGCCAAATTTGGTGACAATGAAAGTACAGGGGAAAAATTAGAAAAAAGTGTTGGTACTGTGCAAAACCAGAAAGATGGATCTGGGATATTTTATTAAAATTATGAAAGAGGGATTTTTATGGAAGCGGTAGCTACGTCGATAGGCTTGTTGTTCTCTATGCTCTTTGGCTTCGGGAGAGGGCTGAACGTATCTGATTCTATCATTAAAAAGAATTCTCAGATAGAAGAAAAAATAAAGAAATTAAGTGATAAGGTAGCAAAATTTTCAGCTGATCGTGCTGTCGACGTTCCTGTGTTGGATGATGCGTCGGGGGATAAGAAAGGGAATGAAAAAGGAGTAAGCTTACAGAGCAATGAGTCGAAATCCAGTCAAGTTAAAAGCAGCGACTTGTATAAATGCGAAGAAAAAAGTAGTAAGTTTAGTTTTCTTATATCCGGAGTAAAAAGTGTATGCGGGTGGTGCTATGACGTTTTAGCTGGTTTGCCGGTTTCTTTGTGCAAATGGTATGTCAAGAGCATGATTAATTTATCTATTTTTGCATGTGTAAGTTATGGTGTTTGGCACTACCTTTTGAAAGGATTAGTACCTGTAGACAATATCCTAGCAGTTGTGAATAGTGACGTATATGAGTTTTATGATAAATGTCGGAAAAATAAGATAGATGACTGTGACCGTGAGGCTATTCATTCATACCAAAACGAAGACCGGTTAGGGAAGGTTTATTATTTGTCTAATTTGATAAATAGTGCAAACTTGGAGCTGTTTAAGCAGTATGTTTGCCATAAGCTGGGCCTAAAGTGGTATCATAATCCTGGTGTGGGGACGAAGTAAAGTTTGGTGTGTATAAATGGCGTTTTATTGTTTACGCGGGCAATGCCAAAAACGTGCGTGACTACAGAATTTCTTAAGAACAGAAAAGTTTAGTTGCTGATTGTAGAAAACTCTAATGGCTTTGTAACCAAACGTTATTGTGGTTTTTGTTTTTCATTTTTATACTCATATCTAATTTTCTTCTTCTTTGCAAGAAATAAAGGACAGTGTTCCGGGATTCATAGGATATTTTTATTTGTAGTTTTCTATCTTCGGAGTTTCTTTTAAGTGTTTGGAGCGTTTATAAAGTTTAACTTCAAAAATCTAAATTTAGCTGGCAAACTTTTTTGGTTGAATCAAACAACTGCATCTTGTTCCGAAAGAATACTTTTGCTTTTTGCTTGACATAACTACTAATTACCACTGTTTTTACTTGCCAAAGATTCAATATATTCTTCTAAACAAAGGCCTTGCTTTCTTATTTCTTTGGCGTGACTTTTTCCAACATAACGAAAATGCCAGGGTTCGTATATTTTGTTGGTCAGGTTTTGTTTGTTTTTGTCGTACCTAAGTATAAAACCGTAATTTTCGGCATTCTGAACTAGCCAATCATATTCCTTTGTTAAATAGAAATCGTCTCTAACACCATTGAAATCTACCGCCAGCCCCAGATTGTGTTCGCTTGTTCCAGGTTTTGCCACTACTCTGCTGGCTAGTTCTTCAGCTTTAGTTCTAGAATTACCTTTATTCACGTAAAAGTTTATCTTTCTTTTGTGTAGAAAATCTTGATGATCAATATCTCGATAACATGAAGAAATCCACAGATTTATCTTATTGTTACTAGCAGCTTTAATCATAGCATCCAGATCTGCGAGTATTCCAGCGTTTACTTTTACCCCTCCATAATCTCGCAAATGCGGTACTACTCCTTCAGGTATGGCATTTCCGTCATTTAACAAAATTAAATTCCACTCACAATTTTTGTTCCAAGTAGAAAAATTTTTGCTGCCTAAAGAAGCACAATTCTCACGCTGATTGTCTTTGATATCAGATTTCGGCTTTTCGGGGACCTTTGTTGGAACGCCATGCTTTGAATTATTCTGTTTTTTTTCATATGAATTTTTAGAGTTCATATAATTAGTCTTATTGCTTTTATACATATTTTGTGCGGATGAATTTGTACTTTCGTCAGAAATAGTACTCTCCTGGGCTGAATTTTTAGTATTTGAGGGTTCTACTTTTTGTGTGTCAGCGTCTGTGCGCTCACTTGTACTAAGACTGTCTTGCTTCGAATCATTAGTTTTTATAGGCGCGGCGTACTTAACTTCTGCTTCTGAAGGCTTTTTCCAAAAACAGTTCTTAAAATAAGTTACCAAAAATCCCATTAATATCGATAAAAATAGTAAAAAAATCGTTATTATAACTCTTTTCTTTGTAAGTTTGATAAAAAGCATAAGATTCTCCGAGAAAATTAAAATGGATGAGCTCAACTAATAATTAAATTCAAATATACTATTAGTTGTATAAATTTACAATATTTGTTTTACGAATTCAATCTAAAAAAGAGAAAAATAAAAAATCGAATAATACTATTTTTATAAAATTATTGACTTTTTAAAAATTTTAATATATACTATATATAATTTTTAATTAGTACTTAGTAAATCAGGGGGTAAGATTTCATGAGACACAGTTTTTTTAATCACAGACGCGGGAGATTTGGTGGAAGTGGGGCCGCTAAAGCGATGACGGTTTTGGTTTCAAGTTCGTCTGTTCTTGGGGGTGTTGCTGGTAGCACTTTAACGAATGCAGATCAATTTGGGCCTAAAGAAAGTCAAACTAAAAGTGCGAACCATCTTGTAAATAATTCATTAGATAAAATGAAATTGAAGAATGATAATAATGAAGAAAAGGATTTCGACTTTGATGAGCTTGCCAAAAATCCGGATTACGTTAGAGCGCAAGAAGAAGCGCATCGGCAATTTCAGAGGGAGAATAATAAAGAAAGGGGAATCAGAATAGAAAATGAAAATCAGGTTGAGGAGGCAAATGATGTATCTAATAGTGATTCATACTTAAACTCCTTAAAAAAGGATGCCGATTTAATGAAGGAGCAAGAGGAAGTACTTCGTCAGGCACAAAGAAGTAAGAATAACAGTAACAGAAATAAAGCCGTAAAAGAAAACAAAAGAGTGAAAAAGACAGTTGATGATAGCAGAAAAGCAGTAAATGATGATATAAATTTATACGATCTAAGAAATAATGTTGAATTAATGAAAGAGCAAGAAGAAGTATTTCGCCAAGCACAAAAAAGAAAAAATAATAAGAACGGATCTCATGAAGAAAGCAAAAATAAAGATGATGT
>DFGJ01000048.1:0-7524 GCA_002372375.1 Ruminococcaceae bacterium UBA3753 | reverse complement strand
CAATGAGGCGTTTATAAAGGCGCAAAAAGAAGCGTTTCGGCAAATACAGAGCAAAAATAATAAAAACATGAGAACCAAAAAGCAAGATGAAAACCAGGTTAAAGAAAGCAAAAATAAAGATGATGTAAATTTAGGTGTATTGGCGAACAATGAGGCGTTTATAAAGGCGCAAGAAGAAGCGTTTCGGCAAATACAGAGCAAAAATAATAAAAACATGAGAACCAAAAAGCAAGATGAAAACCAGGTTAAAGAAAGCAAAAATAAAACAAATAACGATCTAAATTTAGACGTGTTAGCAAACGATGAGGCATTCATAAGAGCGCAAAAAGAGTTGCTTGATAGTTTTAAAGCCAGTAAAAAGAACGAGGAGGACGACAGTTTTAGCTTATTTGATAAAGATTTTGATTATGAAGACGATGATCAAGCAGATGTTAATAAAGGGAACTATCCTTTTGCAGATAGAATACCGGTGACGTTTTGGACGGCGAACAACTGTGGTATAAATGCAGGTGCCTATACGCTTATGGCGCCGGAAAATGCGAGTCTATTTGAAGTGATCGCACAAACTGATACCGATGAATTAGTAAGAATTATGGAAGAAAAAGTTAATGGATGCGGTGTAGAAGAGTATAAAGAAATTTGGAATAATATGACGCCAAATCAGAAAAGGAACGAGATGGATCGATTTAAAAGATCTACAGAGACTTTACGTAGGTTGACGAATAACGATCTTAGCAAGAATAATGTGAACGGAAAATTTAGTATAGCTGGTGAGATAGATCCGGATATAGGCGGCAATGTTGAATTAACAGATAGGCTAAACGACATGGAAAATAGTTTATTGGGAATAGCGACAGATGGCGAGCAAAATATAAGATTTCGCCAAAAAGGTGAGATGACAGAGCCCAGGAAAACCATACAAGCGTTTGGTGCTGAAGATGCATTGAATATAGGTGTAGCGAATGAAAGAATCCCATATTTTTCTCTATTGGGAGACCAATCGAAGTATATGCTTTTAAATTTTGATACTCACTCTAATTCCTTTGTTTTAAATCCATTTGATGAAGAAAAATTAAAAAACAGTATAGAAAATGGAGAATTTAACGAAATATATACTTTGGAACAAGGTGGTTGTGAGCTTGGTAATGTTGATAACAACTATAAAAACAGAAAATTTTTAGCTGCTATCAATTACCAAGCAGCAGACATAGGGTATGACGGTTCTTGCTATTGTATTCAACCAAAGTATAAGTGGAATGATGAGACTAAAAATTTTGAAGTTGTCGCCTGGCTAAAGTTAAGCTGTCATGGAGGGAAGCATATTTTGTTAAATAAAGATGAATTTGTGAAAGAAATGAATAGTCTTAGTGAGAATGCCAGGGCTCAAATAAGTGCGAGGTACGTTTCTTTTGAGAGTCTAAGAGATAATCAAGACTTTTATTGTGTTAAATAAAGGGTCAACAATTTTTAAAGGCCACGATATAATTAAACGTGAATAATAACTAAAGAATAATAAACATTAGTTAAATTGTGATAAAAATAACTATTTTATGCTATAAAATGTTCTCTAGTTACATATATTTGTGTTAAGGAACAAAATTCAAAATATAAATTATAAGAAAATGTTGACTTTTTCTGTAATCTGTTTTATAATTAGCATACTTTTTAATAATTTTTTGGAGGTGTTTATATGGCACGTAATAAAAGAAAGTTTGGTAGAGGTAATGGCTTGGCAAAGGGCGCGGCTGTTTTGGCTTCGGGTTCTGCACTGGTCGGCGGAGCCGTTAATAGTGTGGGGGCGAATGCAGGCTGGTTAGATGATATTGTCGGATTTTTTAATAGCTCGTCATGCTGTAAATCGCATGCACAAGATATAGATAAAAAGCATGATGGCATAGATGACCTAGAAGCTATAGAAAAAGTTAAATATTTTTCCAAGAGGATACCTGTAACTTATTGGGAATTTAATGAGTCTGAAATCAACGCTGCTGCGTACAGACTTATGGCACCGGAAAATATAGAACTTTACAAAAGAATAGTGAATTCTAAAACAGAAGAGTTGGTAGAAGACATAGGTAAAGAAATTTTAAGCGATCGTAAAAATGGCTACCAGTGGGAGTGGAAGGACATGACTGAAGTGCAAAAGAAAAAGGATATTGAGCGTTTTAAGCGCTCCACTGGGGTATTGTTAAGATTGACAGAAAATGATCTTAGTAAAAATGGCTTAAAAGGAAAGTTTAATATATCAGGAAAGGTAGATATAAAGAATGATAAAGATGAAATAGAGAAGGCTGAACGGAAGTTCACATTGAATGAGATGGAAACAAATTTGCTAGGCACAGTGGACGAGAAGGGAGATAGTATAAGATTTCGCGATGAAGGTAAAGAGGCAGCAATAGGAAGATCGGTAGAGGCTTTCGGTGTAGCGGATCCCGGCACATGGGGTACGGGCAAAAGAATACCGTATCTTTCGTTGCTTGGCGATAAATCTAAGCACTTAGTATTGAAGTTTGATGATAGAGAAAAGTCACTTGTGTTGAGGAATCATTATAATCCTGAAAAGCTAAGTTTGACCAATGATTTTAAGCTTAGTATTAATAAAGAAGGACAAGAAACAGAAAAAATGTACATGGCAGCAATTAGCTTTGACGTGAAAAATTTTAGAGGTGACAAAAATGTTATAACAAGCTATTGTGCTCAGCCTAAGTACAAATGGAACGAAACAAAAAAAGATTTTGAAGTTGATGGCTGGTTGTTGTTGACTTGCCACGGGACTGAACATGAGTGGCTTAGTAGTGAAAAATTTTTAAAAAAGATTGGTGAGCTCGATTCAGATAGAAAATTCTTCGTAGCAGTTGCGCGGTTTGTTTCTGGCGATAGTTTAAAAAATAATAAAGATTTCTATTTCTCTGAAATCAGTAACGGAGAGCCTCTTTATGAAATGAAACTTGATGAAGAAATAAAAGATATGTCAAAAGAAGGAATGAATAACAACATTCTCAATTATAATGACGGCATTCAATCGCTTAACGAGAATTAGTTTTGTTTTCATTATGTGCTTTCATGTAGATAGAGAAGAATGATGAATTGCTTTTTAGTTTAACACGCAGTTTACGTATTACCAAAAGTCAGTGGCGTGAGGATATATCATTTATCATGCTGCTTTTAGTTTTAAGTGTATGACAGTAACCTGGTCAAAAATCAAAACCAGAAAGCTTCAGATTTTTGACCACTTCAGATGAATGATGGACTTGATTTTTAGTTTAACACGCAGTTTACGTATTACTGAAAGCCAATGGTGTGAGGATATATCATACCTCATGCTGCGTTTAGATTTAAGTGTATAACAGTAACCTGGTCAAAAATCAAAACCAGAAATTTTTAAGTTTTTGACCATTTCAGACGAATGATGACTTGCTTTTTAGTTTAACACGCAGTTCACATGTTACCAAAAGTCAGTGGCGTGAGGATGTGTCATATCTCATGCTGCTTTTAGTTTTAAGTATGTGACGGCAAACTAACAAACAGTTAAAACCAGAAAGATTCAAGTTTTTAACCAATTTATATGAACTTTGGTTTTAAAATATAGCTAAGAATTTCTTTTCACATACTTATAGTAAATTACAAGAAGGAGGCTAGGTTTAGTAGTGCTGTCTTACTTTTTATTGCTTAATTCGTTTAGTCCACATTTTACAAAAAACTCTCTTCGATTTAAATAATCTAGATCGCTTGTTCTACTTTTGTCGAAAACGAATCTTAATTTATAAGAAAGAAGAGCCTGGTATTTAATTTTCGGATCTTTTTTTCCGTATTTTCCGTCACCTATTATTGGGTGACCAATGTGTGCCATATGTGCTCTTATTTGATGAGTTCTTCCTGTCAATAATTCAACTTCTAACAAACTATTTCCGTTGATTTCTTTTAAAACTTTATATTTAGTCTTTATTGTTTTAAACTCTGGCCTCGGATTGTTAGAAATAAAAACCTTATTTTTATTTTCGTCCTTTTTTAAGTATGCGGTTAGTACGTTTTCTTTTCTGGTGAAAATCCCCGCCACCACGCACAAATAAAATTTTTGAATTTCTCTATTCTTCATTTTTTCATTTAAAATTTTTAGGGAGTGGGCATTTTTTGCTGCTATTACAATGCCGCCAGTGTTTCTATCTAATCTATTTACCAAGGACGGTGTGAACGACAATTCATTTTCCGGGTTATATTCTTTTTTTAAGAACAGGTAATGCTTTATTCTGTTTACTAAAGAGTCAAAGTGGTAGTTTTCATCTGGGTGAACTATTAGCCCAGGCTGTTTATTTACTAAAAGTATGTTTTTATCTTCATAAATTATCTCTAATTTAGAAGGTGCTTTCATAAAGTCGCGTAAAGAAGAGATCGTTGTCAACAACTCATCTTTCATGTATATACACAGAACGTCTCCGAGAGCTAGCTTGTACTCTGGCTTGGTACGTTTGCCGTTTACTTTTATATTCTTTTTTCTAATATTTTTATATATCAAAGAAACAGGAATATTTTTGAAGGTTTTTGTGAGGAACTTGTCAATTCGTTGTCCAGCGTCGTTTCCTTTTATTTCTATAGTTTTCATTGTAACATTCTAACACAGTTTGGAACCTAAACCCTTTTTAAAATTAAAACCACACAAACAATTTGTAATTATTAAAAAGTTTAATCCATGGTTTTGTAGGCTGTTTATCTTAACAAGCAATAAAAAGATTTTAATATTTTACATAATTTTGTGTACATTAGCCTAAAGTTAGATATAGAAAAGCACTTAAGATAATACCTTAAGCTAATGTGTGCATAGTTTTGGTTTAAACCTAAACTGATATAACCTCTCTTTCAGCAGCGCAGATATTTATCTTTTTGTATTTTTTTAATTTTTCTATCAATACATAAACGATCAAAACGAAAAAAGAAATAGTGTTTACTGTGTAAGATAAGTATTGTATCTTTGTACCTTTATAAAATACATGTATAGTTCCCTCTAGTCTATTTTCATTAAAGACTCTAACCAGGTTATTGTTAATAGATTTATCAATTTTTAGTTCGTACTTTTTGTTTTCTTTATCTAACAAATATGCGCTATAACCTTTGTAAAAAAGAAGAGGAACGTCGAAATAAACGCTTCTGCCATTGCTTAAAAAACTTATTTTATTTCCTTCTTTTTTGTTTAAAGCAATTCCACTACCATTTTCACCATAGACTGTAGTTGGAGTTGTTAATTTAGAAATATCTGTATCTTCGGGAAGCCATTCATTTCCTCCATAAATAGCGTAAGATGTTATGTCGCTGGAAGATTTAATAACACTACGAGATATGAGTCTGACACTTAAAGCGCAACATAACATACTAAAAATCGGTAAAATTAAAACTAAATGTTTCTTATCTTCATTATTTTTTGTCAAAAACTCTAAAACTCCTGCTATACCTAATGAGAGAAAAACTACGGCAAAAACGTGTAATCGCCACGGAAATTGTATAAAGGTCACGGCAGTACAGTTTAAAATACGCCAAACTTTTTTAAAAAAATTCAATGTAGATGAAGCTAAAACAGTCCCAAAGATTACAAACTTCTTTGCTTGATGTAAACAATTTGTTTTTTTGTTTAGACCCAGTAATGTACCAATTAGCAAAACAGTAATAAAAGCGATAGGGAACATAGACCCCACTGTGTTTCTTTCGAGGAACAATGTACGGGGGTCGACGGTAGAGTCAGTAAGCAGATTGCTTACTTTGTATGCTGAATTGTTTACGTAAAACTTTGCGTCTAAAAACTGTTCTAACATGGGCATCCAATAGCTTATACTTAGCGCTAAAGTGACAAATATGCAAAAAAATGTCTTTAAAATGATATTGAGATTATGTCTACTACCTCCTTTTTTTAGAACAAATACTTTATTCATATTAACTAAAATTATAAATAAAGAGATTAATCCTGTCAGAAAAAGTGTGATCGTGTGAGTATATATTAGTCCCGTGAAGGCCAAAATTAAAAGATGTGGCTTTGAAAACTTTTCATAGACTATGTTATATAGCGCCGCTATGGTGATAGGAATAAAAATAGTCGCTAAAGTTTCACCCAGTGCACACCTAACGTACATATTTGTTACGATCGTCTGAGAAGTGACTAAAAAAACAGCCGTCAGTGTTCCAGCTAATCTACTTTTGAAAATATATTTGCCGGAAAAGTACGAAGAACAGGTTAGCAGGATAATTACTAGCAACAGAAATAGTTTGTAAGAAACATTCAAACTCAATCCCAGAAACATCAATGTAGCTGGCAGATAAAGGAAAAAGTCAGGATAAAAAAGGCCACTACCATATCCGTATCCGTTAAACGAAAAAACATGTATCTTGTTTGGAAATAGACCGAGTTTTAATCCGTTGCCAATATTCTGAATTCTATTTAACTGGTACACCCAGTCGTGACCTGGAACAAGTCCCCTTCTAAGAAGTGGAACGGTCAGCACAAGTACCACACAAAAAAGCATTATATTGTTAAATTTTTTTGAATCTTTGATTTTTAGCCTATCTAACACGCGAAGTACCCTTCGCTTTAATATATTTTTTATTAAAGGCACGCAGGTTTTAGTGTACCAAGAATTTATTTTTTTAACAACTTTTTAAGAAAAAATAATGTTACACAATTTAGATGATCCAAATATTTTATATTTTAAAACCCGTAAAACCATATTATAAAAAGTTTTAATGATATCGAAGAGAGATATTTTAGGTAAATAATGTGTTTTGTTTGGCGATGCTTAGTGAGTAAATTTGCTGAATAGTTGTATTTTGATCTGTATTTATTTTTTATTAAATTTTAACTTTTCGTGTATATCGTTATAAAAAGTAATTAAAAACTATATTATTGTATGTTTTTGTTTGAGGGTGGATATTTTTAGTTTTTTCTGTTATAATCTAAATATTATATATATCCATAACTAATGCGAGGATTTTACTTTGCTTAGTGGGGGTTGTGTTGTGGCTAATAAAAGGATAAGTTCAGTATTTTTGTTGGCGAGTTCCATTTGTGGAATAGCGAGTTCGGGTGTAGTTAATGTGCACGCGAACTATTCGTCTCAGGATATAATTTCGCAAGAGGATAAAACAAGTAGAACTTCAGAAAGGATTGATGAAGTTAAGAACAGAGAGGACAGCTCAGCGAGCCCGCTCTCCGATTCTGGGAACGATAAAACTAAAACTGATGAAGGAATGGTGTTTGGAAATCTTGTTAAGCGTCTAGCACCGTTTGGTGTGGCTGGTAGTGGCTTAGCTGCTTTTGTTTACTTTAATCCTTGGCTGTTTACCCGAATAGCTGATGAAGATAATGAAAATCCAGATAACGACTTGAATTCAGAGCGAAGCCAAGATAACGATATGGAAAGTGGTTTCGCTGCCAATCAAGCTGTTACTTTAAATAATTGGTACTCGTTTTTGAGAAATAAGCCGCAGAAAGATGATTCAAAAGATGCAGAGATAAATACTCCATATGCAGATGTAAATAATACG
>DFGJ01000016.1:15890-16392 GCA_002372375.1 Ruminococcaceae bacterium UBA3753 | reverse complement strand
AGCTTGGAAGGCTAGAGTTCTACCACTAAACTACACCCGCGCCTCCTAGACGTCACCCCAACATGTTAACACTGTCGCTGAAAAAAGTCAACACTAAATTTACAAAAAAGGCATTTATTTGCAAAAAATAAATAACAACGAACATTATTACAATTTTAAACATATTTTTTAAAATTAATTATTTAAAACGCATATATATATTTAGATTATTAAAAAATTGTAAGATAAATTAATCCAAGTAAACTTTAAAACTTTTTTAGAAATTTTCACCTGAAAATATAAAATGCAGCAGCGATTTAAAAAAAGTTTACGCACATTGGAAAAAAAGGTGTTCAATAAGTTTAAGCGTTGCTTCTTTTAAAATATGACATAATAGACAAAAAGTTTTAAAGGCTTGCAGACTATTTTTGATACTACTTTTTAGTTGACATAAAGTGCAAATTAGAGTTAAAATAGCGCAGTGCCCATTTTTAGCAGTACGGGGTGTAGCGCAGTTGGTAGC
>DFGJ01000016.1:0-15798 GCA_002372375.1 Ruminococcaceae bacterium UBA3753 | reverse complement strand
CGCAGGTTCAAGTCCTGTCACTCCGACCATGCTTTGTGTGTTTGTTTTCTGGTGTACTGTGTATGTTGTATTCTGAAAAAAGCTCATTTGTTTTTGGCATTATAAGAACAAGGTTTTGGTGGTTGCTTATTCCGGCTTGTATTTTGGTTTTTACCTTACTATGGCGAGTTTTTAACATATAGGTGCTGCTGGCTTTACTGTAAACCTTTTCGTGTGGTAGTCTGTTCGGTTGCTGTGGCTGCCATTTGCGGTTGTAAGTGTGGGCTGGTGGAACTCGTGGCCAGTAGCCTCTGGGTTGTTGTTTGGGATTTCGCTTTAAATGAATTTAGAGTCTTCTTTATTTAGTTTAGTTCGATTTGTTTACTTTCGTCTGACTGCGCATTTTTTTATTTGCTGAACCGTTATGTTGTTGCGTTGTTGACCATTTTATTGTAAAGATGGTTGGTTTCTTTTAGTGTTTTGAGTATCAAGTTTTGTGGTTACAAGTTTCGCGGTTATTAGGTTAATTATGTGTGTTGTGAAGAAGATATTTCGTTTTTTGAGGGTTATGAAGTTTTAAAAAAGCAGGTTAGGTTATGGAAAAGTGGGAAGACTTGTTAAAATACAAAATACTATTGATGAAAGAAGGTTCCCTCTAATTAGAGGTGAAAGTAAAGATGAAGGTGGCTTAGGTGATTAACAGATCCTTTTTTGCAAATTTAGTATAGTTTTGTTTGATATATTTGTTTTTAGTGTTGTCTAAAAAAGCGTATAAGGCATTTAAATGATAAAAATTTTTGGAGGAAATGATTTATGGATTTTAAAAATTATGTAAAGCGTTACCCAGATGGAAATGGTAGATACGGTAGATATGGTGGAGCTTATCTTGACGATAATTTAAAGAAAGCTTTTACCGAAATCGACGAAGCGTACCAAAAATTACGAGGATCTTACGAATTTATAAGCGAACTCCGTAAGATAAGGAGACATTTTCAAGGCAGACCCACACCTGTTTACCACTGCAAAAGGCTTTCAGATCTTTATGGTGATCTTCAAATATACTTAAAAAGAGAAGATTTAAATCATACCGGTGCACATAAATTGAATCATTGCATGGGTGAAGGTCTTTTAGCAAAATATATGGGGAAGAAAAAGCTGATTGCTGAAACAGGTGCCGGGCAGCATGGTGTCGCTTTAGCTACGGCAGCTGCTTATTTTGGATTAAAATGCGAAATACATATGGGTGAAATCGATATTGAAAAGCAAGCACCGAATGTGACTAAAATGAAAATATTGGGTGCTGACGTCATAAGCGTAAGCAAAGGTGCAAAGACTCTTAAAGAAGCTGTGGACTCGGCTTTCGAATCTTATGTTAGAGATTACAAAGAATCAATTTACTGCATAGGCTCAGTAGTTGGGCCCCACCCTTTCCCGCTGATGGTCAGGGACTTTCAAACTGTAGTTGGCGTTGAGGCAAGGGAACAATTTCTGGAAATGACCGGTAAATTACCAGATTCCGTGTGTGCCTGCGTTGGAGGTGGTAGCAACGCTATGGGAATTTTTGTACCATTTTTGGATGACGACGTGGAGATTTTTGGGGTTGAGCCACTCGGAAGGGGTGAAAGTGTCGGAGAGAATGCAGCGTCACTTACGTTTGGTAAACTCGGAGTTTTACATGGATTTGAAAGCATAATGCTTCAAGATGAAAACAAGAATCCGTTGCCCGTTTACTCTATCGCTAGTGGTTTGGATTACCCTTCAGTTGGACCAGAGCACGCATTCTTAAAGGAATCCGGCAGAGTAAATTATAGGACTGTAAGTGATGACGAGGCTGTCAGAGCCTTTTTTAATCTTTCGCATTATGAGGGGATAATTCCAGCTATTGAAAGTGCCCATGCTGTGGCGTTTGCCATAAAAGAAGCAAAGAATAATAAAAAAGGTACAATATTAGTTAATTTAAGTGGTCGCGGAGATAAAGATGTAGACTATATTGCAAGTATTTATGGTTACGGTGAAAGTATGTTAGACAAAACTACAGGGGATATGAGATAATGCTGTAAGCTTTTTTAGCCTTTGCCGTAGAAGGATCTAAAAAGAGATAGAAAGTTTCTTCGTTGATTAATTCGAAGCTTTGGTGATACAGATATTTGTGTCTGTATCGCTATTATTTGTAGTCACGATGGAGGCACTTTGGACAAACCTACGGGAACTATTAGACAATGTTGATTTATTTTTTGTTCCTTGCCGTAAGGATACGTGTTAATTTAGATTTTAGAGGTTGAAATAATGTAAGTCTTAAAAAAACTGATATTAATAATCGGGGTAGAAAAGAATATTATCTGTGATTTACGACTAAAAATAGATGCAAGATAAATATGACTATGAGCATCAATGCTACTAAGCTGATTAGAATGATTAAAAGAATAAATTTAGACATTATCCTGTATTTACGTATATTGTTTCAAAGGATTAAATACAAACTATGAATTCAAAATGAATTACGACAAAGATAGTAATTTAGGAATTTACGATGTAATTTATCTTCTGCTTCCGCTGTTTCACGAAAGCGATAAAAGAATTTCTATATTGTGGACAGAGTACTCAGATGATTTTAAAATATTTTACGATAGGTTTATTGCCGACATAAATACTTATGGTGAAAAACGCAGTATGGCTGCCAAAGGGGAATTTCCTCCCAACTGTTTTGACATGAGTATGCTTCCGTGGAGCAGTTTTACAAGTTTTGATTGCCCACCCACAAACGATGCAGTATGGCTACCTCCATTTGTTATGGTTGGACGTTTCTTTGAAGATAATGGAAAGTTTTTATTACCGGTTTCTATTTCGGTGCATCACGCTGTTTGTGATGGATACCATGTAAGTAAATTTTTTAATATGTTGCAAGATTTAATCTCAAATTTTCGTTGAGTAGTTACTTTTATTGATACAACTATAATACCACTTAAAAATAAAAGTTAGATATAAATCAAGTTGAAAAATCTATAAAAATATTGTATGCTATAATAATGCATAGCATAATAAAAGTACAGTCGGAGGTTAAATTTGAAAATAAAAAATTGTTTATTAGGGATAGTGTTGCTTTTCAGGTTAACTGCAGTCAATTTTGTATTTGCGGGAGATGGAATAAGAGAATCAGTAGTTATTGGTGGAGGGTCCGTGCAAGTATACACAAAAGGTTCTGGAGATAAAACGGTAGTTATGCTTAGTGGTTGGGGGACAAAAGATCCGATAAACGATTTTAAATCTTTAGCCGATAAATTAAGCGATAAATTTAGAGTTGTAATTTTGGAGTATTTTGGTTATGGAACAAGCGATATAACAGAAAATGAGAGAACAAATAGCAACATAGTTAATGAGATTCGTACAGTTTTGAACGGATTGGATATTACTCCTCCGTACATACTAATGCCTCATTCGATGTCTGGGCTTTATAGTTTATATTATGCTGATAAGTATTCCGATGAAGTAGAAGGAATAATTGGAATAGATATGTCTTTACCTCAAAAACAACTTGAACGTTGGCAAGGTAACAATTTTAAAAAATTAGCATCAGAAGAATTAGGTGGTGCAAATGTTTCTATTGTGGATCAATGGAATAAATTTTATGATAATTCCAAAGAACTTGCGAATGTAAAATATCCAAGAAATCTCCCTGTACTTGCATTTTTAGCAACAGAACAAGTTGATTCGGTAGACGATATGATAAAACAAGGAGATATGAAAACTTCTTGGGTAGATATAAACAAGAACATGATATCCAACCCTAAAATTCAGAACATTAAAGTTTTAGAAGGTACACATTATCTGCATCGCGAGCAAGCGGATAAAATTTCTCAAATTAGCAAAGAGTTTATAGATAAACATTTAATCAAATAAACATTATTCTTGTAAATAAATTTATGTTATTCCTGCTATCACAAGGATGTTTTGAAAATGTACAAAGGTTTGAGTGGTGAAATAGTTACAAGCAGTAGAGATTAAGACTTATACGCACACATCGGATACAGATTTTAAAATGTGACTGTATTTCTTCAAGGCTTAGATATACTGCATTTGTAGTTTCGAGCATTTATATCATAGTGTTTGTTATAAACGCACTTACAAAAGTAAAAAAGTTACCATCTTGGACAGCTTAAATTTAAAATAAGCCAGCAGTACGGACTATGTCGCAAATGTTTACGGGTATTATAGGGATGTGCTAGACAAAACCAACAAGAATGCAAGTCGATAATAAAAAGTTTTAGTCCTGCATGTTATGCAAAGTGAATTTCTCGGTTCCTGTTTTTCTAACAGTTATGTTTGCCATAAATAGAGATAAGAATAAGGAAGAAATTTGATTTAAGTGAATAAAGAGTCTGCGCTGCAAATTTAGGTTCAATCGAAAACACGCTAAAAGAAATGTAAAATCAAAACCCATAAGTGATTATAAAATCATTTTATAGTTCACTGATAATGCATTTTTCTGATCTCCGGGATAATTTTTCTAAGTAATCAAAAATAAGTGTTGCAATGCGGCTATCTAACAAAAAAATCTGTGATGTGGTTCACAGTTCAAATTACTGTTGCTAAAGGTAAACAAAACAGACGCTGGCGATAAACTAACTACATGAATGTTACCAACAGCGCAGACATTGGACTAAAGACAGGGCTTCCTAAAAGATTAAAAATATTTAAAGCGTTCAAGAAAAAGCCAGCCAAACCACATAAAATTGCAATCGCCAAATTGTTAACGTAAAAAAACTAAAAACAACGACATAAATTTAATTGATACTAAGAATCAATGTTACGCACCTGTAATCATATTCCATGTTGTGAACAATTTTTAGTATGACACAAATTAAAAAAGCTAAAGATCATCTTTAAACTAGTAAGGTTGGTTAGTTGGCGGTTTCAGCAAGGTGGTATAAATAAAGGACTAGCATTTAAATATTGATAGTATTTGCTCCAATAAATCACCCAGCGCGTGTACAGCTCTGCTGGCCCTGTTTTTTTTCTTATTTTTACATCCAAACAAACAGCAGAAAATCACACCCAAAATTAGTCCCACAATCACACCGAAAGTCGTGTGCTTTATTACCTTGATACCATTTCTAAACATAAAACCAACCTTTCTTAAAAATATATCTGTTGGTAAGTATACCCTAAATTGATTTATTTATCAAGGAAATTGTAATTAGACCATCTAAATTATAAAAAGACAGATTCGTTTCATTAACTATTATTCATATGATAAAACTTACCGTAGAAGATTTATCAATATATAAACCGGAACTGATTAACAGTTAAATTAATTTATATTATTTGACATAAAATTACTATGATTTACATATAGTATGTATATTTTGCTTATATCCCTACTTTTTAAACTCCATGAGAGATAGCCTGAACTTTAACAATCAAATTGTTTTAGCGATGGAAGATTATATTGTGTTTTCACTTGTTCTTTGTGACTTTTTGACAATAAAAATATCTTATTTCACAAAATACTGTTACTCTGACCCTGAAAAGTTGCGTAAGTCTTATTTTTAAACTAGTTCAAAATAAACGGGCATACTCTTAAATAGAGTAACAATTATACGCACAAGGCAAAAACATTGCCCAAATTGCAATTAACTTAAACTAAAAGGGTGCATTTGTTGACTGATGGTAAAAGAGAAAAAAGTATTTATACCTAACAGGCTATCAAATCTGGGATGTCGTTTAGAGTAAGAAAGCAAAATACTGCCTTCGCAGATATTGCACAACTAAACAGACTGTTTTTATTGTAAAATTATAAAAATAGAATTATAAGTAAAATAAATTTTAGAAAAATATAATAGTAAAAAGCATATTTACATACTTCGCCTTCTGAAAAAAACAAAAATTCCCACCATAATCACCAACAAAGGTAGCAAAATAGTTACACTCAGACCCAATACATTTGCTTGCTTCCCATTTATTCCCAGCTCTTCATTGTCAATCTTTTTCGGCTCTATTCTTATTCCAGAATCTTCTTTTTTAGTTAAACTATCTAATAAACAACCAAAATAAGAAGAATTATTCAAAGATGTTGCCAATATATAATTGTCAGAAAGTCCAACAAATGAACCTAAAGCAGTAACGGTACTCCTTTTTTCGTCATCAACTTTTTCGGAGACTAGAGCTACCGGTACTGGCCCACATATATGCGCTTTAATGTCAAAATTTTCACCAGCTCCTTGTGGTATAATTCCAGATTTACTAGAATACTGTAAAAGGGTTTTAACAGAAGTTGAGTCCAAAGCTTCCAAAGGTTTACATACAGGCATAAGTACCGGCACCTTAGACTCCTTAATTTTTTTAGTATAGCTACCTTCGACCTGTTCGCTTATTGCTTCAAAAATCTGCCGATTAGATGTCATTTTACTAACATCTGTTTCGTAAACAATTCCGTCTTTCACGTTTATTTTCCAACGACCCAGAAAATTATATAGATTTGGAGAGCTTGTAACCTGTGGATTTAGTGCACACAACAAATTACTTTCTCCAACAGATAAATAATTGTTTAATTTTGTTACTCCTGCTTTGTCATAATCCCGTGAAGGCCCAAAAATTATGGCAACTGAGACATCAGACGGTATATCCTGGTTTAGAAGGTTGACTTCTGTGACATTGTAGTTATTCTTCTTTAAGAGATCAGTAAAAGCAGAATGCTCAGGCTCCTCATAACCAGTAAGAAACGCTATTTTTTTTTGATTATCACTCACAGTGTATAAGATGGCACTAGTTAACTCTTGTTCGGCTTTGGATGCGGTAATCTCATGTGCGCCATAGTATCCGTAAGTGATATCGAATAGATCGTTTGCGTTAACAACTTTATACTTACTTCCTGATCTCACAACTACACTATTAGCAGATAACTTTTCGGAAGAAAAATTCTGAGAATTTAAATACGTGGGATTCTTTATAACATCAACATAATTGAGTTTTATTTTATTCGAAATCTGAGAAAAACGCTTTAGCACGTCATTTGCTTGCTTAAAATACTTGTCAACTCCGGCAAAGCTATTTTCCTCATTAAGCACAATTATTTCTACATCTTTTTCAATATTTTTTATAAAATTCACAGCAGATGGTGAAATTGTAAATAACTTATTTCTGGTTAAGTCTAGTTTTAAGCTATAGCTGTTTCCCAAAATTTTCACAATGATATTTAGGAATAAGGTGCATACTAAAACTATTGTCAAAAATAAGCCCGATAGACTGGTCTTCAAAAATTTCCTTTTATTTGACTTACCTTTCGCTGACTCAAAAATTATTTCAAGTTTACTATTTCCTTTTTGTAACAAATTATCCTCTGCACAATTTTGCATAAAATAAAATCACTTTCTAAAAGATTAGGCTCTAGAACACATACCGAAGATTTATTTTCGTTTTGCAAGTAATCGAACCGTTAAAAACAAAAAAACAAAAATGAAACTTACAAAAAAAAGCACATTTTCTAAAGATAAAATTCCAGACGTAAAATCGCTGTACCGTTGCATGAAAGAGAACGCGAGTAATGCTTTAGATAAGCTAGCTAATGGTATAGACTTAGCTATAGTATCTAAAAGTAAAACGAATACACCCACTGTAAATGTGCTAATAGCGGCAATAATCTGGTTTTCCGTAATAGATGAAAGAAACAATCCCACGGCTATAAATGCTCCGGTAAATAAAAAAACACCAAAAATATTTCCAAGTAAATTACCAAAATTGGGCACAGTAAAAAAAGACACTATAGTAATGTAGACTAAAACTACAGAGCAGCAGATCGAAACCACAAGCATAGCTGAGAGATATTTACCCAAAACGATGGACGTCAAAGAAACAGGCGAAGTAAACAGCAACTGATCAGTTTTTTGCTTCTTTTCTTCACTCATAAGGCGCATAGTAACTATCGGAACTAAAAATATTAAAACTGTAAACAAATTACTAAAAACATAGGACATATCGGCTGAGTTGGCCATTAAACACGTGGCATAGAAATAAAATCCCGAAAATAAGAAAAAAATAAAGAGAACAACGTAACCTACAGCAGAACTAAAATAAGATAAAAGCTCCCTTTTTATTATAGCAAACACAATCAACCACCCTCTTCCATATTCCACCATATTATAAAACTATACGTAATAAAAACAAATTTCCTAAAGCAAAATCTAACAGAAGCTACACCCATTTAGTAGTCACAATTCGTCCACTTTATTCCTAATAACGAAAAAAAGCGCATCATTTTGCTGCTTATCATCTTTGAGCTCTTCCTTTTGGAGCGTTACTAGTAAGCATTAAAAAGAGGCTTTCTAAACTAGAATCAGATGCACAAATTTCCAAAAGCGGAAATCTGTTTTTCGATAGAGCGAAAAATATATTTTTTCTTACTTGTAGTTCAGGTAAATTTCCAAAACTAAGATTATACTCAAAGATGTTTTCGCCCGCATTACCTTTCGTAGTAACTTCACAAATGCCTTCCACGCTTTCAAGCAAATTCGAAACTTTTTCGTTCGGGCCCTCCACTTTCAATGAAATTTGTCCTTTACTTGATAACTTTTGCACAACATTTTCAGTAGATTCATCAGCTACTATAACGCCATTGTTAATTATCAGTATTCTGCTACAGATCTCCTGTACCTCGGAAAGAATATGCGAAGACAATATAACAGTGTGTTTTTTACCCAGTTCTTTAATTAAAGCACGCATTTCCACAACTTGCCTAGGATCAAGCCCAACAGAAGGTTCATCCAGTACAATAACTCGCGGTTCACCTAAAAGAGCTGCAGCTAATCCAACTCTCTGCTTATAACCCTTAGACAAATTTTTTATTATCCTTTTTTGAACATCTAAAATATCTAATTTCTTGCACACATCATTTATGTAATCTAACTTATTTTTTAATTTTACCTTTTTTATATCACAACAAAACTTTAGATACGACAGAACTGTCATATCTAAATACAGCGAGGGCAGCTCCGGCAGATAACCTATTTTTTTCTTTGCTTTAAGTGGATCTTCAATTACACTGTCACCGTCTACCACAACATCGCCGCTGCTGGGGCACACATAACCTGTGATCATGTTCAAAGTTGTAGATTTTCCTGCTCCATTTACACCCAAAAATCCAAGAATTTCACCTTGCTTTACTGAAAAACTTACTTCCGTTACTGCTTTTTTGGAACCATATGTCTTAGATATTTTTTTTACTTCGATCATAAAAAATATTCTCCAGGATCATTTTTTAGACTCACTTTCCAAGTACCAAAATCAACCCATGACTTTTTAGAAAAACACGACTGAAAATTAAGTTATATCATTATCTTACTATATTAGACCCAATGCTAGCAATCAAATAATTATACAGTTTTCGATAGTTTTTGAGATTATAACAATGAGTCAATTTGAAGATTTTTAAACCTTAATATTACGTCTGAGCAGACTCCACTGATGCAAACTATTTTTTGAGGTAGCTCTAAACATTAGACTTAAGCTGCAAGCTTTATAAAAAGAAGATTTAAAAATTACCATGTTATTTTTTTATTATACCTTTTGAATTTTACGTGAATTTACTCGTATTATTTGCCTATATTTTATACTGATCCTTTAGTGAAAGAACACACGCTTGACATATTAAAGTAAAAAATCTAACTAAGTAAATAAATTCCGAAACGTTTTTAACGATTGTTACAAACTGCGTAACAACAACGAATTAAATTTTGTAAGCGAGCCAGTACAGTCGTCTTTTTAGATCGTGTTTTTGACAATAAAAAAATTAATAGATATGTTTTAAAAAGATGCCATCTAAGTAAATAAATCTAGAAATGTTTTTAACGATTATTAAAAACTGCGCAACAACATCGGGCTAAATTCTACAAGTAAACCAGTACAGTCTTTTTAGAACGTGTTTTTGACCACGAAAAATTAATAGACATGTTGTAAAACGGAAAACTCGAGTACCGAGAGACACCGTCAGTGAATAACGATCAAAAAAGTTAAAAATGTAAACAGCAGCTAAATTTTTTTACCTATGAAGTGTAGCCTTTGCCTGGCATATCTGTTTTTAGTACTTCCGCGATTTTCCTGGGATAACTTTTTTCAGCGCTTTTCTGCGGAAAGCCTGACACTACGGCCGATCAAAACACAATAGCAGACTATCGGTTGAACTTTTCATTAAGTTAATTACAGAGGGGAATACTCCGTCACTCTTAACCACTTTCTCCGTTTTGCAATGCTTTGTTTGCACATTACACATGAAAAGCTTTAAAATCTTATGTGAACATCGCATCGTAGGTAACCACTACATCGTTTCCGGTGCAGAAATTTTGAATGCATCTAAAATATTTTTTATGACAATTTTTGTGCAATAGCAAAGAGCAAGCCTAGCTAGCATAAGATCACGGTTATCGCAATTTACTTTGCACGAATTATAAAATTTGTGAAATGATGTAGCAACTGAAAGTAAGTACTTCATTATTTTAGAAGGATCGTACTCTTTTGCAGCAGAAATAATCTCTTCTTTATAGTTGAACAAAAGTTTTATCAGCTCTTTTTCTTCTTCGGTTTTAAAAACACCAACAATAGGAACAATCTTCTCAATTTCTAAATCCTTCTCTATTTTCTTAATCATCTTAATTATGCTACAGATTCTTGCATGTGCATATTGCACATAATAAACGGGATTTTCCATGTTCTTTTCAACAGCTAGAGATAAATCAAAATCTACCTGGGAATTGGCACTTTTCATGTTAAATATAAAACGTATAGCGTCTGTTGGTACTTCATCCAAAAGGTCAGAAAGATTCACTGCCTGTCCAGATCGTTTACTCATTTTTACAGTCTTACCATTTTTTACTAATCTAACTAACTGAAAGATTATTATTTTCAATTTATTACTATCAATATCTACGGCATCCAAAGCCATTTTCATCCTGTCAACATGACCAGCGTGATCTGCACCCCAAAGGTCTATACATATATCATAATTTCTATTTAAAAATTTATTTCTGTGGTAGGCGATATCCACTAAGAAATAAGTGGGTACGCCATTACTTCTAACCAGAACCTCGTCTTTAACTGCACCTAACTTGGTTGCCTTGAACCACAGCGCACCATCTTTTTCAAATGTCAGTTTTCTCTTTTTGAACTCATCTATTGTAATGTCAACTTCGCCACTATCATAAAGCGACTTTTCACTGAACCATCTATCAAAATGTATATTATATCTATCTAAATCTTTCTTCATTTTTTGAATGTTTTTGGGTAAAGAAAAGTCGACCAGTTCCTTTCTTCTAACGGTGTCATCCTTTTTCAAAAGCACATCACCATATTTATTATAGAAATCTAGGGCTAATTCTTTTATATCTGGTCCTTGGTAACAATCCTCAGGCAACGGTGGATTATCTTCATTTTTATTCAAAATCTGTTGATATCTAATATCCAGAGAATGACCAAACTTCGCTATCTGATTCCCAGCGTCATTTATGTAAAATTCTCTGCTGACTTTGTACCCAGCTAGATCTAGTAACGAGGCTAGACAGTCTCCTAAGGCTCCGCCCCTTGCATTGCCCATATGCATCGGTCCAGTGGGGTTGGCGGAAACGTATTCAACCAACACTCGCTTTCCGCCACCTATACAGCATTTTCCATAATTATTCTTTTTCTTCAAAATATTTAGTATGACCTCGGTATAAAACCTATCATCTATGAAAAAATTTATAAAACCTGGTCCTGCTATTTCGCACTTGGCTATCGGCAAAGAACCGCAGTCTAAATTATTTAAAATTATTTGTGCAATATTTCTTGGCGGCATCTTAAACAGCTTAGAGCAAATCATGGCGACATTAGAAGAAAAGTCACCATAACTACTATTTGTTGGTACCTCTATAATTATATCCGGAACACAGTCTATTTGCTGAAAATTACCGCCTTCCACGCAAAACAGAATACTTTTTTGTATTAATGATTTTAAATTATCCAAAAAATTTTCTATTTGATTCATCGTTTTTACACCCTAATTAAAACTTTTTTGTTACCGAATTAAATTATAATACTTAGAAAGATATCAACACAAAGACTTCTTAGTTTGCACTAAAAATAAGTGCGCAGAAAAGTAAGAGACAGCTTACGGCTTTGAAAACTTGGCAACAAGGCACACGAATTTAGTTGACCGTTTTCTTTATTGGCTCAGCTCATTTCAATCATTTCAGGAAAAAAATTTCAAATCAAGTACACACTAATAGTTAATTTGCAATTCTGTTTACATAAAACTTGCATACACAAGTAAACACACGACTATATGGAGTTCTGTTCCAGCTTGAATAACCTTTAAATACTCTAACAAATAGCATGCGCAATTTTTATATCCTTGAAATTGTCTGTATATAAAATACTTTTGGCCTTTTTATAAAAACTATCCCCATCGCCGGATACATAAATAGTAAGATTTCCACGGTCATGACTAGCCTTAACCAAATTCATTGCGGCTAAAGCCCGAGTCGCACTTTTAGCAACTTCGCGGCTGGAGTTAACAACTTTTACTTTCCCTTCAAAAAAATTCGCGACGTAGTCCTGTATTACGGGATAGTGAGTGCAGCCTAAAATTAACACGTCAATACCCTTGTCGCAAAAAAAATTTAAATACTTTTTAATTAGCTGTACATCTTTAGGTCTATCAAAAAAATCTAAACTGCCGTTATTGTAAAATCTTTTTAAACTTTTGTTCGTAAAACTAAACTTTACTGTGTCCTTGTCACACTCCAACGCCTTCATATTCATTTTAGTTTTTAGTGCACTTTTGTTACACTCAGCAGATGTTGGTGGAATTTTTTTATTATTCGAAAAACAACTATCAACTCGAGAAGAAGCACATGCATCGTAATTCAACAAATTGTTTTCAATAAGCAGGGCCAATTCCGGACAAGGCTCCTCAAAAACTTTAATAGCAGGATTTATTTTTAAAAGTGCCTTTGTGTAGCTTGCTGTATTAACTGTAGCAGATGTCGCCATTACACCTATTCTTTTATTCTTAGAAAAATCGTAGACTGCGGTACAAGACGGTTCTATGACAAAAATAATTGGTGCATTTATAATTTGGCTTAAATCTTTCTTGTTATAATTCAAAACGGAACTAACTGTCCCGCAAGCAACCACAATAAGATCAGGATTAAAACTGCTCAAAAAAGATAGCCCAGAAATTGCAAGCCTTTCTATATCTTTAGCAGACTTATTTCCATATGGCATATTGAAAGTATCAGCAAAATAAACAACGTCAACCCCGGACGTAAGCTTCGCAAATTCAGCAACAGCCGTAAGACCCCCAACGCCTGAATCAAAAAATGCAACAAGCTGTTTCGTTTTATCGCGAAATACCATTTCCCCTCCTTTTGTAGTAAAAACAAATTTTTCAACAAAATGTAACTGAAGCTTCCAGAATGAGATTAACAATATCTGACTAAAAAAAACAAACCTCAACGCTCTATGATGCAAACCATCACTTTACTCCCACGAGTAAAAGCAAAGCATATCAAAAACTGCAAACATAACAATCTATTTCTGACTTACATTGTATTCCCGCACAGGCAAAGAAATACTTCCGCCAAAACATCTCATTTGCCATAAAAAAGCAATTTTTGAGATGAAAAGACGACAGATTACCACAGCAATTTATGAATAGACACACCAATCCTATAAAAATGACATAAAGGTAAAGAGCAAAACAACAATTAGGTCTACCAAATGAAACGAAAAGCAGCATCTACTTTTTATACAAAGAAACGGTTACCAAAAAAGGCAAACATCCCCGATGGCCGTAGTAAAAATCCCAACAACCTACCTACGCAAAACTCCTTTAAAAACACGAACAGAAAGACGTTAGCTATTTAGTTGCATCACGAAACGCTTTCTTCCTTTTCGCAAAAAAAATCAACTTCTCTAGCAGATCGCTAACGGAGACCCCTGCCTTACTCATTAACTTTGGGTACATACTAGTTCGAGTAAAGGCCGGTAGTGTATTGACTTCATTAAGAAAGACCTCATCTGTCTCATTTTCCACGAAAAAGTCCACCCTCGCAAGACCACTACAGCCTAAAATATTATACGCTTTTCTTGCAATGTTTTGAATCTTAGACGTAAGGTCGGAAGTAAGGTAAGCATCCAAGCTAAGTTTCGAGTCTTTCATATATTTTGATTCGTAATCGTAAAAATCATTAGATGGCAAGATCTCACCTAGGCCGGACGTAAAAATTTCTGTGTCACTACCGAGAACGGCACACTCTATCTCCCTGCCATTTATTCCCTCTTCTATTAAAACCTTTGTATCGTAAAGAAGGGCCTTCTCGACAGCACTTTTTATTTCTGATTCTCTAATTACCTTACTAACACCAACAGATGATCCTGCACACGCCGGCTTAACAAAGAGCGGATACTTACCCCCACCCCAACTTTTTATACCTTCCAAGATGACAGACGAGTTTTCCAAGTAATCGTAGCATGTAATCCAAATGTAATCGGCCTTTTTTATTTTATTTTTTGTAAGTAAAGTGTTGGCCAGAACTTTGTCCATACAGACCGCTGAAGAGCCTACGTCACTGCCAATGTAAGGAACTCCTGCTAGTTCGCAAAGCCCCTGAACTGTGCCATCCTCGCCATTTCTTCCGTGAAGAACAGGAAAGATCACATCCACCCTTTGGACCTTAAATGTACCACTTTTTTCATCATAGACAAAAAGGCCACTCTCACTTCGCGATGGGCAGATAAATGCGTTCCTCAAATTTTCGTGTCTACTGCTCCACTTGTCTTCTGCTATATCCTCTTCGTTTCCACTGTAAAGAAACCAGCACCCATTTCTGTTTATACCAACTGGAAGAACATTATACTTATCTTTCTGTTCACGCAAACTCTTTACCCAATACGCTGCAGAATTTAGAGACACTTCGTACTCAGAAGACATCCCACCGAAAACAACCACTACATTATCCACAAAGCAATCCTCCACCAACTCTACAAAACAAAGGCCACACATTTTAATGCAGCTTAAATGGAAACGACACCACTAACTTCAGCATATGCTCAGACTTTGAAAACTGTCATTCCTTTGTAAGTCCCACACGATTCACACACACAATGCGCCAGCTTAAACTCTTTACACCTAGGGCACCTACTAAGTGCAGGCAAACCAATCTTCCAAACATTTGACCTTCTTTTATCTCTTCTTGCCTTAGAACTTTTACGCTTTGGTACCGCCACTACAAACCCTCCTTGCAAAAACAAACGACACTTAAAGTTAACTCCGTTCGGAGCAAATCATAGGCTCTATTATACTCTAGCATTGCTATTATGTCAATTAACAAAATAAATCAGGTGCTTTTAAAATTAGCCTAGGCGTGTTAAAGGTTTAAGGAAGAAAAATAGTAAAATATAATTGAAAGCCTCTACAGTCAGTTTTTTATACTTTTTAATATCATAGTTTTATTTGAAAATTAGAAGCAGATATAGAATCTTGCAAATATGATATAAAAAAATAGATTTAGATACTCGAGTTTTAGTCAAAAGAACGAAAAATATTGTACAGTAAAACTATCTGAAATCACATTAAATTGTTTGGCTTAAAGAGCAGTACAATTAAACATGCATTTATGTTTAATAACGCTAAAATTTTAATTTTGAAATATAAATTTTAAGCGGCTGATAAATACAAAATCATTTTGTTAATTTTTGTGTTGCATTTTTTTTATTTTTTGCTATACTACATGCAGTAGGGTTTTGTTGTTCCTCGTTAGCTCAGTTGGTAGAGCATGCGGCTGTTAACCGCAG
>DFGJ01000004.1 GCA_002372375.1 Ruminococcaceae bacterium UBA3753 | reverse complement strand
GGCGATTTTATGCCAAAAAAGCCTTTAAAAGCATCTACTATCCCGCCAGCTACTTGTTGTATTTTTTCATGTAACCAATCTATAGCACCTTTTATTCCTTCCCAGATACCTTTTATCATGTCGCTTCCTAAACTTGTGACGGCATTCCAGACGGTTCCCCCAAGGTCGGAAAAGAAACTCCCTAAATTTCTAAAAGGTGCGCACATAGCATCCCAAACATTAGAGAAAAAGTTCCAAACACCCGAAAAGACACTCGTGATTCGGTTCCATGCGGAAGAAAACATGTTGCCAAACCAGTTCGCTGTGTTTGCAAATACACCAACTATGCCATTCCATATACCTTGGAAAAAAGAAACAAATGGTGCCATGACGCTTTGAATATTTGTCCACATTCCTCTAAAAAATCCACCAATTGCATCAACAGCAGTCTTTGTCGCACTTTTTATAGTCTCCCAAGCGTTAATGAAAAAGTTTCGAAATCCTTCACAATTGTTCCAAAGAACAACAAACGCAGCCGTTAAAAGTCCAATTGCAGTAATAACCAACCCTATAGGATTTGCGGCAAAAACAGTTGATAACCCCGAAAAAGCCGTTTTTATTAAATTAATAGCCGGTGCCAAAGCTTTTACCAAAATAGAGCCAAGGTTTGAAAAAAGATTTTTTATGTTTGTCAAAAGAGGGACGAATATTTTTTGGATTTTAGAAAATCCATCCATAGCATCATTAAAGTTTTTCATAGCAGCCCCTACTTTAGAAAACAAAAGCAACGGGCCAAGAACAACACCGATAGCAGTTAATATAGCAGCCACCTGGTTCCCATTTTTCAAAAGATAGTCAAATACTGTTTTAACCACATTGAAAACATTTCTTATAATAGTTTTTAAATTATCTAAAAAACTAGTAATACTTTCGTTACCAATTTCGTCTATTAAATCAGCAAGCCCCTTTGTTATTGCAAGTTGTACATTTTCCCAGCTAGTTTTTATTCCTTGGCTTGACCCTTTTGCTTGTTCTTCAAAAGAAGAAACACTCCCCGAGCCTTCTTTATCTAGACGTATTAATGTATCTATAACTTGCTCAGTGGTGATGTTACCTTTTTGCCACGCGGTGTATAAATCTGCAGACTTTTTACCGGCTCCCATAAGACTCTCAGCTATTTGGTTCAATTGTGCCGGCATGCTTGTCGAATTATTCGCCAAGACTGTAAATCCGGCTTACCGTTAGCGATGATTTGATACCACTGTGTCATGGCACTGTTAGCAATTTCTTGACCTTGGCCACCAGCTAAAGTTGCGTCATTTAAGGCAAGAGTTAAATTCGTAGATTTTTCTAACTCCCCTGTTAAAGCTAAAAATTGCTTTTGAATTTGCATAATTCCCGGCAAAGATGTCGGCAAACCTTCAATCCCATTAACTAAATCTTTTGTGATTTGTGTGACGTTTTCTTCTGTATAACCAAGACTTTTAAGAGTTGTACCAAATGCTCTTATAGTGTCGACACGGTCAATAGCAGCCGAGAATTGACCGGTTATCATATTAGTTAACTTTTTAAAAGAATCTGGAAGGACGTTTGCTACCGTACTTTTAAGAGTTGTATATCCCTTGTTGGCCGCTTTTTCAGCCTTTTCTCCTGAATCTTTGACGCTTTCAGAAAAGTTTTTGATTTTGTTTTCTGTTTCTGTATATGCCAATTTTGCTTCATTCAGCTTAGTTCTGGTTTTGCTTAAGTTAGTTTGGTTTGTTTCCTGAGCTTTTGTAGCGTTTGTAACCTCTTTTTTTAAGTCAGCAACAACTTTTTCTTGCTCTTTATATTTTGTAGACGCGGTCCCTAAGGCTTTACCTATTTCATCCAGTTTGGCTTTTTCTGTAACATATTGGATGTTAAGCAGTGACAGCTTTGCTCGGTTTGTCTCATAGGTAGAAGACATTAAAGCGTAAGCCTTTTTCAGGTTTTCATAGGCGGTTTTTTGTTTATTTAAAACATCAGTCAGTTGTTGGAGGGTCTTCATCTGATCTTTTTCTTTTTGATCAGAATTAGCAAACTCCGAAGCTATCAGCTTAAGCTCGCTCCCTGTTTCTCTAAGGCTTTGACTAACATTTCTAAGTGCGTTTTGATACTCACAAACACCGCCTAGTTTTATTACGCCTCCTAAATTACCGGCCATAATTCACCCCCTCTTTTAGAACCATTCATCTTGCTTTTGAATTTTTGAATAGTACTTTCTGTATGTCATATTCGCAGCCTTTAATTGCATTTCTAAGTCAAACATATTTTTGTAATGCGAAAAAAGGTTGTTAAATTTTTTTATTGTTAGCGGGTACTTTTTCCCCTTGTAATCTATAGTTTCAAAAGTTTCTTTCATAAAAATCCTTTTCTAAAATTTTTTATAATACAGCAACAAGTAGCATCTTCCACTATTAACAAATTTATATTCCACGGGCTTTTTTTGTTAAAACAGCTAGAATAACACCTAAACACTTTTGGTATCTATTTTTGCTTTTTGTGGTATAATAGGAAGGTAACAAGGGTTTTGGTTAGTCCTTGTGAAAGTTAATTTTTAGTTTTTTGACTTCTTTCTCAAACTCGAGGGAGAAGCCTATTTTTTTAGACAAAAAATTAATCATCCAACAAAAGAGCTTCCAAAACAGTCGCTTCATGGCATCACCTGCTCCCAACTAGAATTTTAAGTTCGGGGGAGAGGGATATTCCACGAGGACAACCCTTGTTACCTACTAGTATTATACCACACTAAGCCTTGATTTTAAAGAGCTCAGCCGGTTAAAATGGTATCTATTTTTGCTTTTTATGAACAACGTATGAACAATGTATTAACAGATAAACTAAACGGTACTGGCTCCGACAATTGGTTACGCCCGTATATTTACGGCGTCGGTACCGCTAAAAGGCTCTCTAAATACGTTAAAGCCGCAGCTTTTGTTTCAAACTGTTGTGTTATAGACCAACTTCCATCACTTAAAGCAGCTATAGTCCCTTCGAGCTCATATGTACCAAATTCTGTACTTTCACCTCTAGTGTTATTCTCAGCCTTTGGCTCGGAAGATTTCACTTTGTACAAAAATTCAACTTTGTATTTGTAAACACCGTTTATCATCTTGGTTACTATACGACCTAAACCTACGTAAGGCGCAATATCACTGGATTTTCTAGTCATTATGTAAGGGCTACTTGGAGAAACATCGTGTCCCAAAAGATCAGCCATAGTCGTAATATCTTCTTCGTCTATTCCAATTGTTACAGTCCCTTTTTGAAAAGACGTATCCGTTTCTACCAACGTGTCATCAGCGTATAAACTCGCGTCATTGCTTTCTATTTCAACGTTGCAACTTATTGCCTTGCCTAAAGTTTTTGCACTACTGTAGACGGGTTCCGTAGCGGCACTTGTGTCTAAAATTGAATATCTAAAGTTAGTTAAACCAATTTTTACCATTTTAATATCCTCCTCTTAAATATGAAAAATTTAAAGTCTTGTAGTAATACCCTGTTTCGGGCTCATATAAATCACCGCTTAAACGGCAATTTTCAAATAATTGCTCTTGGAGTAAACACCAAAATCTTAGTAATCCGCGTATTTGTTAAGCACATCATCAGCTGTGAAAGATGTGTCCATGCTTTCTTTTTGCTAACCATGTATAAATTAAATATGTTTTAGAAATAGACAAATTAAAAATTGTTTAATATAATCGATAAAGGTGGTATAGACATGCACAGTAATGACAAACTAGTCAATTTTTTAATTACGCTGTTTTTGGGAATTTTTGGAGTACATAAATTTATAAATAAGCAAACAGGCAAGGGGCTGTTGTATTTATTTACAGGTGGACTATTTGGGATTGGGTGGATTATTGATGTTGTAAGATGCTTAAAAGAAACTGTTGATTCAAAAAATACTGACTCAGGAACTGGAATATCTGTGAATGGTAACGAAAATATTAAAGATGCCGACGGCAACGCTAGCTTTAATACTGTCAAGGATAATAGTATAAGAAAGGTGGGTTGGAATAGGCATTTTCCGTTTTTTGATGACAAAGATAGGTATTTAAGGTATGCTTACGGTGTGGAAGTTAAAGGTGTAAAATATCGTGATTTTGATATTTCCAAAATTCAATTGGAGCATGAATTACAATTTGAAACAGAGCCGAACAATAAGTTTGATCCTAATGCAATAAAAGTATTATATGACGATATCTTTATTGGATATGTGCCTAAAGGATCTATTTTTCAACGAATGATCCCAAGCTATGGTGGAGATGGGATCAAGAAACAGGTGTGTGGCATAATTACTTACGTTGATGAAAACTTGAGAAAGATAGAGATGGATCTTGGTTTTTATGAAAAGTACGACGATGGTAGTGCTAATGTGATAGAAACTCGACTTGTTGGAACAAAAAAGTCAAACATTTATGATCGGGAATCTGTTTTACCACTTGTTGATAAGCACGCAGAAGTCACTTTAGAATACCATAAAGGCGTTGAGAAATATTTAGTACGTTCTCTAGGTGATTATATAAAACTCGGAGAAATTAATAAAAATGTTTCAAAGAAAATAAAGGATTTTGAAGATGAAGGAATGAATATAAGAGCTGGAATTAGTTATATTGATGAAGATGCTGTAATTGAAATAAAAATAATTATTAGATAGCTTATAGCTTTATCATCATTTGAAGATTGGTCAGGCAAGCGAAGAAAATACACCAAGTCTTGGTAGGTTATCTCGCTTATTTTGGTAATTTCATTCATACGCCACTACAACTGCCTGAGCATATGCAGTTACATAATAGGTTCCGTCTTCTGTTATTTCTAAACTTCCTGTCGGACCAGGAACCGTCACATCAGCTTTGGCATAGGTTGAAACATCTATGTCCGTTCCGTTTGATGTAATAGTCTTAGTTCCAGTCGGAGTTATTAAATTATAACTTTCAGCTAAACCGTCTTCTATCCACGAATTACCTAAATCATCAGTAACATTGCAAATACTACCAGCAGAAGGCGAAAACAAATTGCCGTTGTCTAGGTAAGTAAAAAGCTTAAGGGTTTTTACATACATATTTTTTACCTCCTTTTTTTATTCTTTTAGCCGGCTTGCCCTTTCTTATTTCTATTAAAGGCATGATATAACCAGCTTTTGTTAAATCTTTAATTAAATCCTCGTTAATTAACTCCCGAACTTCATTTTTACTCATAGATATGACCCCGCTAAAGGAGGTCAAAGCTTTGTATTTCATAGTATCACCAACCTTTAGCAGGTTAAGAAGCAGCCATTACTAGTTTCGCTATTTTTTGTTCATTGGCAATCTTTGAATCAAACTCAAAAAAGCCCAAAACACCAACAGCATGCATCGGAGCATAGTGTTCTCTTAGAACTTGAATATTGATCTGCTCACTAAAGTTTGTGGCAAGTCCGGACATATCACCGTAGAAAATTGTAGTTTTACTAGCAGCCATGTCGTCCATGTTGTCTGAAACAAAAACAGGTTTTCCTAAAAGGTTTGTGCCGAAAGGTGTAGAAATATCATCATTCAAGAGATACATACCACGTTGGTCTTTTAATAACCTTAGAGCCGTCCTAGTAGAGGGAGACATTATGAATATACCGGCGTTTTGATATTCATCTTTTACCATGTCTTTTAGCTTAATAACCTCGTCAGCCGATATAACACTTGTACTCGCGGCGGTTAACGTGTTGCTTAGAGTAGAAAGACCAGCAACTTTGTTTTCTGTGCCATGAATAAGCTCTTTTTCAATGAATCTGCTTATTTGGTAAGCCATTTCATTAACTACAAAATTTACTATGTCGAACTGAGCATTGTTGATCAAAGAAAGAGAGATTTTCGTTAGAGCACCAGCCAAGTAACCCTTTAATTCAATGGTCGAAAATTTTCCGGAAGTACTTGTTATTTCAGAAAACTCACTCTGGTAACCCACGGTTATGTTGTCGTAATTACCGTCATTTAACGCAGGGTAATATGGAAGCTCTAAAGTCCCAGAAACGTTATATCTAGTACTTCTCTCTAAGATGGGGCTTATATCATAAACTTTTCTTATAATCTCGTTTACAATAGTTTTTGGAACAACAGCGGAGTTGTCTGTAAATGTCATGTTCGTTAAAGCTGCTCTTTTGTTAAGGCCCACTTTTCCCCTAATAAAATCAGAAAATTCTTCTCTCTCTAGAGCTTCTTGAGACTTCTCCTCAGCCCTTGTTTCAAGGTTTGTTTCCTTGTCTTCTTTAAGTTCATTTGACATTTTTTCATTTTCCTCCCTTAAATTTATTTCCTCTTTAATTTTTTGAGCACGTTCATGTAGCTCTTTAACTTCTTTCATTTCTTCTTCTGTTAGTTCTTTTTCTGCCTCTTTGGCATTTTTTAAAATGCTCTCAGCCCTTGTGATTAACTCATTTTTATCTTCTTCTAATTTTTTATAATTCATTACTTTTCACCTTTCATATCTTTAATTAAATTTTCGCAATGTGAGTAATCTATTTTTTCTTTTTCCTCTTTAACCTCTTCTTCGTAAAAAAGAGGCTCACTAAAGAACACAGCTTCCCCGTTTTCGCTTCTCGTAGAAAGCTCTATTGTATTGCCTTTGTAGGCCGGGGAACGGGTTCTATCTAGAATAGAAACCTCCACAAGATCTATGTCATTCACGTCTCTAACAAGTATGTCTCCGTCCATTTTTTGTTTGACGTCAACATCTTTAAATCCAAATGACCAACCAATTAAGTCGCCGTTTTTGGCTTTTTTAAGGACCTCAGGGTCCGTTATCTTGGCTCTAACTCTAAGTCCAACATTGTCTTCTTTTAAGAATAAATTGCCTTTTTTAGTTGAGCCTAAGTCTTTTTTAAATTCATGGTTTAAAAGAATATGTATATCGTCATTACGATGTATTGCTCTTTTAAATACACCTTCACGAATAATCTCTTTAAATTTACCACAGCGACTGTTTAGAACTTTTGAAAATCTTTCGATAGCGGTAACATATCCGTCTACTTCAAGGTGCTCTTCTCTAAGTTGTATATTCATTTTGTACTTCCTGCACCTCCTTCCCTTCAGGATTAACTTCTTCTGACTTTGTATCACTTATATCAGCCGTCGCATTGGTGTTGGGCGTGTAGTATATGTGTTTGTCTATGTCGTACAAAACCGAACTAAGTCCCACGTTTATTACGTTCATACCCTCTATAGTTTCAAGATTCTCAGCTTCACGGATCTCGTTAATTGTTAAAAAGCCGGTATCTTTGTCAATCCTATAAGCCTCATATCTTTCACGAACGTTGGCTTTTATCAATTCTTTAATGTCAAACTCAAAAAAGTAATTTTTCTTTTCTTTTTCAAGCAACAAGTCCCGGTTCAAAGCCGTTTCAAAAGCTTTAATTATTGGGTAAATGCCTTGCTTAAATGTTTCGTAAAAGTCATTTTTTATATAAAAAATGTTATCTATCTCAGCTTGCAGAGTGTGCTTGCTCTCGTTTAATTGCATCTCAACGGAAGAATTACTTGCTTCCTGGAATTCAAGACCGTTGTTCAGTACAACAACATTGTTTTCGTTGTTAGCGTAAAGGTCTTTCCATGCTTTTTTTAGGATGTTTATTTCGTCTTGCCCAAGTTTTCTTATGGACTTTAAAAACCCTTTTTTATTGCCACCGCTTCTAACAAGTCCCAGTTGATATAAAAGTGTTTGATAAGCCGTTTCTAATGCCTTAGACAGCTCAACAACAGTACTAACACTACTTGATCCGTCTTTGGTTCTTCTTAAAATCTTTAAAAATTCATGTGGTCTGTATGTTTTAGCGTTTACTAAGATTTTATATTCTTTAAAAACAGGGTCGTAGTTTTTCATGATTGTGACATGTTTGTCTTCTACATAAAAAAGACCCGTAACTTCGTTTCGAAACCGACGTATATAAGCGTATCCGCCCTTACCTAGTAGATAATCTTCGACCAACGCCTTTTTAAATTGAAAACCATCCAAAGTGTCTCCGGTGTCACCGTTTAACAGCGTCACCCTTGTATCATTGTCTTTTTTTATAATTTTGCCCTGCAAGCGTTTGTACAAAAGTACAGGCGTGGAGGCAATCATGTTAGATATAAAATCAACGTTGCCAGCAACCGCAGGCAACGTCGTGGCTTTTTCGCGTGTTATAGTTTCGCCTTCTAAAAGGGCCCTCAGAAGAGGGTCACTAATAGGTGGAGTTATTTCTTCTCTTTTTTGTTCAGTTTGCCTTTTTTATTCTTGTGTAAATTTTAAATTGAGGACCGTCGCTAGACTTGTGGCTCCGCTATGGCTTTGCGTAAATATAGGCTAAATCATATAAAAATAATCACTAAAAATATTAAAATTTTCAAACCAAGAGGAGGCAAGCATAAATGCCACACAATGAAAAATTAAAGTGGGCCAAGAGGCTAAAAAGAGATTCTCTTTATACACAAAGTACTTATATTGAAAGGAAGATGAAATTTTATGAAGAGCACTTTAAAGGCAAGACGGTGCTTTGCAACTGCG
>DFGJ01000029.1:115250-116049 GCA_002372375.1 Ruminococcaceae bacterium UBA3753 | reverse complement strand
AAATCTTTTCCATAAAAACACCTTTGAAAAAGCACTTTCCTAAAATTGATTTAAATGCCGTTAAACGTGTCTTTGTTCTGTAGATGGGTTAAATAATTTTCTACCGGTTAAGGCGAAAAATTCGAAATTAACCCTTTAGAAGCAATTTAAGAGGTATCTATGCACTCTTTGTCTTCAGGGAAAAGCTTTGTGAGTATGCCACCTTCTTCTTCGACATTTTTTTCAGAAAGATATTTTACGTCTTCAGCTATTTTTTGCCAGGTAATTTCCGGTAAAATAGAAGAAGTGTTGCGTTCATACCTAAGTTTTTTCACAGCATCGTTTATTTTCTTTGGGTCGCAATTAGAGGGTGAATTGTGTTTTGTGTTGGACTCTTTATCTTTGTCCTTTTGCTTTTTTTCTTTTTCCAATTGCTTTTTTCTTTGTTCTACACGGTAATCAACATCACACTTTTTAAACAAGTTCGCTAAAACATCATTTGGATTCCTAGATGTTTCTTGTGATTCAGTGCCAAGAAAAGTGTCCATATTTTTGTAGTAGTCATCGAGGTTATAGCTAGAGCTTGTATTTTGGTTAGAAGGGCTCATTATTTCATATTCGTCTTCCCGACGCCTAATTTCGAAACCAAATGTCACCGCGCTTTACGTATTGTTGATCAATATTTTTAGCACTGATTTCTTTGTTGTAGTTTTCGACTCCGGTTTTGATTTCTTCAACTGTTGTTCCGCTTTTTCTTGCCTTTTAAGCAAGGGATCCGGGGTTCGAATCCCCGACAGCTCACCAGATGTTTTTTGGGGGT
>DFGJ01000029.1:61277-115180 GCA_002372375.1 Ruminococcaceae bacterium UBA3753 | reverse complement strand
GCAAGCAGGGGGTCAGCGGTTCGAGTTCGCTTGTTTCCACAGTTTTTGCGGTTTGTGTGGCCTAATTTTTGTGCGTTTTGCGCGGTTTGTTCTTTGTTAATAGCGTGGCGCAGTGTTGGCTTCTTCGTGCTGTGTCCTCCATTGTGCTAGACGGTATTTTCTAAGTTTCTGTGTACTAAAAGAGGTTGTGTGGCTTGTTTGCAGGGCTAGTCGCTATTTTTTGTCTTGTGAACAGATTCGTATTTAGTATTTATTTTGTTGGGTGCATATTCTGTGAGCAACATTGTAGAGATGGTGTCTAGCCGTAAATATTTGTTTTTTCTTCACTTTCGTTTTATAATAGAATCGCGGAAGAGTTTTTAGGGAGGCTGTTGCAGAAGTGAGGTTTGTTAAAAAAGCTTGTGTTCAAGCGGTTTCTTTAGTTGCTATGCCCGGTATGCTGTTTAGCTCCGTGATTGTGGAGGGGGTTGATCTTGACTTTGACAAAGAGGTAAAAGAGCAGAAAAAGCAGTTGTTTATTTTTAACGTCATCACGGCTGTGGGCACTTTTTTGGTGTTGATGCTAAATGATGCAATGAGAGAGAGGAAAGAAGATAAAGGGAGAAAAGAAGCTTTCAGCAGAAACATTGAATATATCTCTAAAAGGCATGAAGAAAGAAGGCGTGAAGAGGTGCTAGGGGAGCTATTTAGTACAGAGGCACAAAGGAAATGCGGCGAAAGAGATAGGTTTTATAAAGAAAGCTTAAATAATTTACGGTTAATGCGCGGAGTATTGCGTGCAGCTAAAGAAAAATTAAGGAGGTTAGAAGATGCGTATGACGGAATTCTGGCTATCGAGGGGAATAGAAAGATTTTTGAAGTAGCTGAAGAGGAAGAACGTGGTGATGGTAAGGTGAGCGACCACATTACGTTTCGAGGCGTTTTGAAATTGAAGGAAGATTGTGATTTTTGGCTGAAGAAAGGAGAATTGCGCAAAAGGATGGAATTGCTTGAACAACGGTTAGATGATGTGTCGTGGTTTGATAGCAAGAAACTCCTCGGCGGTTTGGGTGATGAACTGAAGAAAGATATACTAGGGCCTTTAAGGAGGTTAGAAATACTAATGTGGGGTGGAAAGTGTAAACCTACCAGCATTGGTGGCAGAAAGTGTGAGTTTCATGACTGCGATCTTGAGACTTGTGAAGATGAAGGTGCTTTAAATGCGAAAGAGAAATTATGTTTAGCAGAGTGTGAGATAGATCGCTTGCACAGAGGCGGTTTGAGTTCTAGGACATGTACCAATGAATGTAGAAAAATGAATAATAAGAGGTGAACAGAGCTAGTTTAGTAGTAGCGGGGATGTTTAGTGGTCATAAGGATACGTCAGCAGTGATTCCTTTTTGACTTGATCGTGGCTAAGGTTTCCTTCTTAAAGAGCGGGTCTATTTCTTAAATAACTGTTTGAACTGTCTGTGCTCAACATATAAAGATACGGGGACAGGTTATGCTAGGAAAAAGCATAAACACCCCATGTTATATCAGCTTGTCAGCATATTAAGGATATTTAAGAAAAGCATATCAATGTTCATAAAGATTAAAAGTAATGGAGAAGTAGCAGGCTGAAAATCGGGGTCCCGGAAAATCTGAAAAACTGGTGAATACCATGACCATGTTTTTTTGTGTTTTTTATGCGTTTATGATAAACTGCTATTATCTCGTGTATGTTACATCGCGGTGAGGTTCCTGTGTTTTGTTTTTCCTCTAATTTTCTCTTATATTTATATAACGTATAGCTTGTTGGCAGGGCAATTTGCAGCTTTTGTGGAGAGCGGTAAACTATTGGAATAAGGTGGGAAATCTTTCTGGATTTAGGGGTAGCGTTTTGAAAAAATTTGTTTTTCGCTTTGTCACTTGTTTTTTTGTGTCAATTGTCACATTTTTTGAATGCCATGCGGTAGCCTATGATATTGTAGGACGGGACTATGCGAAATATTTTGAAAACAATGGTGGATGTGCAGTTTTTCTTAAAGACAATGAGTGCTATGTGTACGGTGATGAATCAACAGGTATTCGGAAATCGCCTTGTTCTACATTCAAAATCGTAGCTACTCTTGCCGGGCTAAAATGTGGTGTGCTGAAAGATGAGAACACAGTAATTAAGTGGGATGGCGTAAAAAGATATTTTGATGAGTGGAATAAAGATTTGAGTTTGAAAGAAGCATTTAATTTATCTGCAGTTTGGTATTTTGAAAAAGTAGCAAATGAAATCGGAAAAGAAAAATTAACAGATTTTGTAAATGAAATTTCTTACGGAAATAAAGATACGTCAGCAGAGATTCCTTTTTGGCTCGACTCATCACTAACAATCTCACCTATGGAGCAAACTGGCTTTTTAAAAAATTTGTTTGAATACAAGCTTTCTATTGATGGTCGTAACATAGAAATATTAAAAAAGATTATGCAAAAAGAAAGCATAAACGATGGATTATTGTACGGAAAAACAGGAACAAGCGGAAACGGTAATAATGGTTGGTTTGTCGGATTTTATGAAAAAAATGGTAAAAAAGTATACTTTGCGATTAACTTGTCATCAGGCAAGGATATTTCAGGGAAACATGCCGAGAAAATTGCAAAAAATATAATTGCGGATTGTTTTTAATATTTATAAAGATTGTGCATATAGAAGAAATGTGTTGAAAATCGAATTTCCCAAAAATTCGGTGAATGGCTGAATGCGCATGGCGCTTTACTCTGCACATTTCTTTTTTATTGTTAGTGCTTCCACTTCGCTTTAAGATTCACACTTTCAGTTTATATGGGCTGAGGCCGATTTATCTTGAAGTCACTGCAATTGGTGCACACTTGATTAAAAAATTAGCACCGGAGTATCAATTAGGGTTTAAATTTTAGATTAAACATGTTAAAATAAAGGCTGGTTGTTGTTAGCAATAGTTTTTAGCTTTTGCTTGTTGCACGCTAACTTGTATGTAAATTTGTTTTCTTGTGCACGGTTGCAGTAACTTTGTTGTTGACGCGATTTTTTTGTCAGACTTACACCACAATAACTGTTAGTGGTAAATAAGAGAGGCGCTTCTTGTATGTCTAAAAGGTTGGGAAATAGCGGAAGGGTTGTATGTTCATTTTGCAATAAGTCTCAAGACAGTGCCGAAAAATTGGTTGCCGGTCCTGGAGTTTATATATGCGATGAATGTATACGTCTCTGTGTATCTATTTTAGAAGAGGATGGTAATACTGACTTAGAGCGTGCAAAGATTAATCTTAAATCTAATAAGTCGACCGTTGATGAAGTAGTGACTAAGGTCCTGCCAAAACCAAAAGAAATTAAGAAAAAATTGGATGATTATGTTATTGGCCAGGAGGAAGCAAAAAAAAATTTATCTGTAGCTGTTTATAATCACTATAAGAGAGTGTACTTTGGAGTTAATGATGACGTTGAACTAGGGAAGAGTAATATTTTGTTGCTTGGACCTACGGGGGTAGGAAAGACTTTGCTGGCGCAGACTTTAGCTAGGATATTAGATGTACCTCTTGCCATTGCTGATGCTACCACTCTTACAGAGGCTGGCTATGTTGGTGAAGATGTGGAGAATATTTTGCTCCGGCTAATTCAGGCTGCGGATTTTGATATTGAAAGAGCTCAGCGTGGTATCATATATGTGGATGAGATTGATAAAATAGCCAGAAAATCAGAGAACCCTTCTATTACTAGAGATGTTAGTGGAGAAGGAGTGCAGCAGTCTTTACTGAAGATTCTGGAGGGCACTATAGCCAGTGTTCCTCCAGGTGGAGGGCGCAAACATCCTCAACAAGAATTCATGAGAATGGATACTTCTAACATATTGTTTATTTGCGGTGGCGCTTTTGAAGGACTCGAGAAGGTTGTGGAAAGTAGAAGAGGATCGTCAACTATGGGGTTTGGAGGAAAGGTGGTAACCAAAAAAGAAAAGTTATCCTCTGATTGGGCAAAAGACGTTCTGCCGCACGATTTAGTTAAATATGGTTTGATACCTGAGCTTATAGGCAGGTTGCCCATAATTACCCACTTAAACAGTTTGAGCAAAGATGATTTAGTAAGAGTATTGTGTGAACCAAAGAATGCAATTTTAAAGCAATATAAAAAACTTTTTAGTTTAGATGAAATAGAACTAGAGTTCGAGCGAGAGGCCCTGGTGGAAGTTGCGAACAAAGCAATCGAACGAGAAACTGGTGCGCGTGGGTTAAGGGCGATTATGGAAGAGATCTTGGCTAAATACATGTATGAACTTCCTGACGACCCAACCGCACAAAAGTTAATCATTAACAAAGATACGGTTAAGATAGGTTGTGAGCCAGTTATTATTCATGACAACAACAAAAAGCCAGTACAGATCACTATTAGTTCAAAGATAAAAAAGGAAAATAAAGCATTTTAACAAATAAGAAGCTTATTCAGTTCTTTTGTGATAATTTTTTTCTTATTTTTGAACTTGATTTTTCGGAGGAGAGTGGTCCACTTTTTGGCGTTTTTATAAAATTAGCTAAAACTAGTTGCTAGCGCCGTTTGTGCTCCTTCCTGCTGTTAAATTCAGACTTTGTAGTAGACAGTAATGATATTCTTCCTCAGATATTTTTCGATGTTTGTGTATAAAAATTAGAATGCATCCTAAGTCCTCGTACATAATATTTTACGTAAGAGCGCGTGCCTATGTTGAATGCGGGACGCACAGTAGCTCGGAGCTTTAAGATTTAGAAAACACAAAATGCTGTAGAAATTTTTTGCCATATATTTTTTCTTGTTTCCTGTTTTTGTGTAAGCTAAGCTGATTGTTAGGATACCGCGTTGAGTTTATCACATAAACCGATCAAAACGCGCGCTTGTAGGAACCAAATTTATCTCGTACGGCCGTTATATTATGACTTTAATCTGAAAAGCTTTTCACGTTATAATAAAATTACATTACTCTAGACCAGCCTTAATATATGTACTTTTTTATCTTGAATACCGGGATACATGTTCCTTTTTGGCTGCTTACAAACAAATACCACAAGTAGACCACTTGACGCAAAAACTCCAACAGCAGTAAATACCGCTCTAGAAATTTTAACTTACATTACCCTAACTTGCATTAACACAATGTCTACAAGTATCATTTTGCCAACGGCAGTTGTATCTGATCCAAAAACTAATCAATCGCGTTAAAGACCGTACTCTCATTTAACACATCAGCCTGTATAAATAATGTCTGTGGTCTGCGAAATTTTATTGCTCAATTAAGCTTAACAAATATACCGCGTGTTTTCTTTCACCTAACAAAAACTTATTTTCCACAAATTACGTTAACTGAAGTACGTCTCGTAAACACTGAAAAAACAAATTCCACATTTCGTTTTGAACCGCAAGTGAAAAGAACTATATTGTAACAACATAGAAATTTACAAACAATTTCCCAAAAATTATCCTTTATAACTATCCTTAAGCGCAACAGATCTGTTAAAGACCAAAGAACCCTCTCTTGAATCTTTATTATCAAGGCAAAAATACCCTTGGCGCATAAACTGAAAATTTTCCCCAATTTTTGCACTTGCTAAACTTTCCTCTAATTTACAGCCACTTACTACCTTTAAAGAGTTTGGATTTAAAACCTCCTCAAAATCGTCAGGGATAATGTCAGCCAAAAACAGATTTTCATATATCTTAACTGTAGCATCAATAGCACTTTCTTTTTCTACCCAATGAATCGTCCCCTTAATTTTTTCACCCTCCCTTGTATTACCACCTTTGGTTTCCGGATCGTAAGTTGCATAAACAGTTGTTACTTTTTCGTCTTCGTCTAAATCATAACCGATACATTCCACGACATAAGCACCTTTCAACCTAACTTTGCCACCGGGAAACAATCTATGGTAGCCTTTCTTCGATTCTTTTAAAAAATCACTACGTTCCATATAAAGATTCTTAGAAAATTTTACCTTTCTGTTACCACAAGAAACATTGTTTGGGTTATTTTCAATAAGTAACTCCTCTATTTTGTTATCAGGATAATTAGTGATGATCAAATTAACAGGATCAATAATAGCCATAACTCTATTAGCGTGCAGATTCAGATCATTTCTAAGACAGTGCTCTAAAAATTTATAATCAACTGTGCTGGCAACTTTAGAAACGCCAATCTTTTCACAAAAATTCCTTATAGACGAAGGAGTAAATCCTCTTCTTCTAAGGCCACAAATTGTAGGCATACGAGGATCATCCCAACCATCTACTAATTTAAGGTCAACAAGTTTTTTTAATTTCCTTTTACTCATCACCATGCCGGTAACGTTAAGTCGAGCAAACTCTATCTGCTTTGGCTTTATAGTTAAATTTTCCATATGGTCCACTACCCAGTTGTACAAAGGTCTGTGATCTTCAAACTCTAACGTACAAAAAGAATGAGTTATCCCCTCAAGGGCATCCTCTATAGGGTGCGCATAATCATACATTGGATATATACACCACCTGTCGCCGGTTCGGTGGTGACTTTTATGGCAAATCCTATATATAACCGGATCTCGCATATTAAAGTTTCCTGAAGAAAGATCTATCTTTGCACGCACAGTCATAGCACCATCGGGGAATTCTCCGCTCCTCATTCTCGCAAAGAGATCTAAACTTTCTTCCGCTGGTCTATCTCTATAAAAGCTTTTAGCCGGTGTTTTTGTATCGCCTCTATTAGCCTTTACCTCTTCCTGAGTCATATTACAGACATACGCGAAACCCCTTTTTATCAGTGATACAGCAAAGTCATACATAAAATCAAAATAATCAGAGGCGTAACATAATCCGCCTTCCCACGAAAAGCCTAGCCACCTAACATCCTCTTTTATGCTGGAAACATACTCTTTTTCTTCTTTCCCCGGGTTAGTATCGTCCATCCTAAGATTGCAAATGCCGTTATACTCTTGCGCTAGAGAAAAATCTATGCAAATTGCCTTCGCATGACCAATATGCAAATAGCCATTTGGCTCAGGGGGAAACCTAGTATGTATTCTCACTCCTTTATAATCTGTATTTTCAAAAAAATCCTTTCTAAGGATATCCTTTAAAAAATTATTATCACTGATGACCTTGTTTCCCTCTCCCACCAAAAAACCTCGCAAGAAATAAAATTACTAAAGAGCGGAACCACTTTCCGATTTACCGAGCTACTGAATAACCGTAAAATTCCAGCAAATACATTAAAATTTACCAAGAAGTTCAAAATCTAAAACTACACTCAACAATAAATTAGATTTTACTCAAATAAACGGTAAATTACAAACTTCGAAGATACTATGAAAAAAAAATTTAAAACTTCCTGATAGTGTCTAGACACATCTCGATTCGGTATAGTTATATCGCATTTACTGATTTTTTATTTATTACCCTACCTCTTTATATCCCTAGTATTCTTACCACAAGTTTTCTGCTTATGGCATTTTTCGTAGCAACTTGCACCAACACCATCAATGTATGTACGCTCTTCACCGTTATTAAGACACCCAATCTCACACACAGCTAAATCCAACTGCCTATTTAAGTCAGGATACTCATTATTGAGACGATCTACAAAAACTACACTCTTATTTTTTGGAACACCACCCCCTTCAAAGGAAACAAACCCCGGAGCGAAAGCGCACTGCTCTGAAACCCCACCAAACACCAGCTTTTCAAGCTCACTTAGTCTAAATAATATTAGCCGGAGGGCAACCAGGTACTCTTCCCCAGCATTTTCAGGAGGCGAGGCTGGAGCCAATTTTAACTTTTGCAGGCGCTCCTTCAAAGACTTTATAACACTATTCAGCGGTTCTTTCATATCCGGATAATTACGGAATGACTCAGAAAGATTATATTCACATGTCTTAAGAGTACCTAACACATCACCAAAAGGCTTACTAAAGAAATAGAAATCCCCACGCTTATCTCTCTCGCGTCTAATTTGCTCTTCCCAACACTTCCTCTCAAAAATATTGTAACTATAATCGCCATGCTTACCAGAAGACCCATCTAACAAGCTATCAAAAGCCCGCATTCCAATCCCTGTAGCTAAATTTGTCAAAACGGTGGGTGAAGTGTTTAAACCAAAATTAGGAGTGACTTTACAACTAAAATCATCACAGCGAGCTGCCTTTTTGGCAATGTACAAAATCTTCTTATTTACCTCATCAGACTGCACAAGTCGGCGCACTTCATTAAATAATTCTAAACGTTTTTCAGCCTCTTTAAGTACAATGAGCATAGTGTCCACGCCGGGAACCACCCTATCTGAAAGTACCTTTTGGTACATAAGGTCAAAAGTATCACAGTTTATCTCTCTAGCCCTAAATAACAAATTGCCCAGCTTTTCACGGGCCACGGGATCTCTGCCATGCTTCTCTATATAGTCAATATCGCTTCCAAAGATCTTATTTTTTATCCATTCTATCCCATTAAATAAGTGCTCTTCCCATACAGGCATGGTAACAATTGCGCCCATAATACCCCAAAAGAGAAACTCGCCCTTACCAGTACCAACACTTTGCACAATTTTAGAGTCACCTTGCTCAGGTACACCTATATCTTGTGCAGGTACAGCACTACTTTGTTGAGCTTTAGTCTCACTGCACACATCCGTAGAATTATTCTGTTTAGCAGTACTATCAGCACTTTTTTGCGATCCCCAAAGCCACCACGCACTAGCACAGCTGGAACTCAAAGAATTTAGCACGCAACTAGAAACAGCAGAAACAGCGAACACTTTTCCAAAGTAACTTTTTAAATTCAACTTCAACACCACCCTATTTACACAAAAACAACTAAGTGCCCTAATTATACAGCAAAAACCATCTAAGAGCAAGAACTATTAACTATATAAATACACAAACTTTATGTTTGTTAAATCTCAAAAAATAGCAAAACGACATATTTTTTAGAATTTATACAAAAAACAAAATCTTATATCTTGCCACTCACGTATCTTTAAAAAACAGAACACCCTTCCTTAGATAAAACAAAGTTCCAAAATCAATTTATCCTTGTCTTCTAAATTTAAAGAGTCTTATTCCCTAAAGTTTCTAAAGAATCTACCCAAAAAAGCCAACAGCAACCACTGTAATCCCGGTCATCTCAATGCAAGGCAACCTGTGTCGTTTTATTTCCAATTAATAAAAATTTCAAACAATCCCTATTAAAACATACCAATCGCTTTTTTTATTCGCCTTAAAGATTCATCCTTACCCAAGATTTCCAAAAGATCTGTGCAACCACCAGGCGTCGCTGAAAGACCAGAAAGCGCCACTCTGATAGGCCACATCACTGTATTTATTTTAACGCCTAAATCTGATGCAAGCTTTTTAAGGTTGTCAAAAACACTTTCGTGTGAAAAGTTTTCTATTTTTTCCAAAATATCCATGCTCTTTTTCAATACAATTTGCGAACTTTCTAAACCACTTTTGCTTTTCTTATTTATAAAAAGTTCTTTGCTGTAATCGCAACATTCGTTTAAGAAATCTATTTTTTCTTTTATCTCACTAAAATTAGAAATTCTGCCCTTAAGCAAAGAGGATATCTTTCTGAAATTATAATCCGAACTTTTAAGAGCTTTTTTCACAAATGGCTCTGACAAATTATAAAAAACATCGTCTGACATAAGTTTTATATACTCTGAGTTAAACCAATTAAGTTTATCGTAATCAAATACTGCTGGCGATTTGCCAATCCGCTCTACCGAAAAAACCGTTACAAGATCTTCCAAAGAAAAAATCTCTCTATTCTCTACAGGACACCAACCTAAAAATGCTACATAATTTATTATAGCCCCCGGCAGATAACCCAAATCAGTTAAGTCTTTAAAACTTACTGCACCATGCCGTTTGGAAAGCTTTTCCGTACTGCCGTCTTTGTTTTTACCCAATATCAGCGGTAGGTGAACGTAAAGTGGCTTCTCCCAGTTAAAAGATTCATACAAAAGGTTATATTTTGGTGTAGAAGTTAAATACTCACAACCCCTTACCACATGCGTTATCCCCATCAAATGATCGTCAACCACATTTGCAAAATTATAAGTCGGATACCCATCTGCCTTTACAAGAATTTGATCCTCTATTTCTTTATTACATATCGTTACACTTCCGTAAACTGAATCTACAAAAGATGTGTAGCCCTCCAACGGAACCCTTTGCCTTATTACGTATGGTACTCTATCATGAAGTTTCTTTTTTATTAAACTCGGACTAAGATTTCGACAGCGCCTATCGTAACCAGCGAATTCATCATCATTTTTAAGAGATTGCAGCCTTTCTTCTGTACAGAAACAGTAGTATGCATCACCGGAATCTAGTAACTTTTTTGCATGATTTCTATAAATATCCAGTCGCTCACTCTGAACATATGGTCCAAACTTACCCGGATTCTTAGGCCCTTCATCACAAACTATTCCAACTTTATCTAAAGTGTCATAAATCAGATCTACAGCCCCCTCACAAAAACGACTTTGATCAGTATCTTCTATTCTTAAAATAAACTTTCCACCTGAAGATTTTGCTATCAAATACCCATAGAGTGCAGTCCTCAAATTTCCTATATGCATATTGCCCGTGGGACTTGGAGCGTACCGCGTTCTAACTTGTTTTTTTTGCAAAATAAAAGTTACCACCTTATACTATTATTGAAAACAAGTAAAATAAATCACCAGTAATATAGCTAAACTCTTTAGAACACAAAATACCTACAAAACGCTAGAGCAGCAAAAGCTGAACCGTTATTTTTTAGTACTGCTCCGTTTGCCACAAAAAAGTTTCCAAACTTTCACGCCTCTGCTACGAAATGAAAAACCACACACTCTCTAAGCTCTCGGCATACCTTTCTTCTCCAACTACAAATACCCCTCTCGAATATTGTAAGACATTCCTTAATGATCGTCAACAATCAAGAAACCATAACAGGGCAAACTCAAGCACCAAACCCTGTCAAGTGGTGATATGTCCATACTTTAACTAGTTATTATTATTCACCATATTCATATTGTTGTTCATGTTGCTAAAATTCATCATGTTAATATTGTTTTTGTAATTTCCAATACCCATGTTATTCATCAAGTTCATATTATTATTGTTAAAATTTATATTCTGATTTCTATTCATGTTATTCACATTGTTCATGTTCATCATGTTGTTCACATTCATATTGTTTTGATTCATAATGTTGTTCCCGTAACTATTATTCTGATACATATTCAATCCCATACCCATGTTGTTCACCATTTTCATATTGTTCATGTTCCGGTTCATCATGTTGTTCATATTCTGATTCATCATATTGTTGTTCATAGCCATATTATTGTTGTTTATGTTATTCATGTTCATAGCCGCATTATTTATGTTTTGATTCACCATGTTATTCATATTGTTCATGTTCATGTTATTGCTCATATTCTGACTCATCATATTGTTCATGTTGTTCAGATTTCCCATGAACATATTGTTTTGATTCATCCTTGCCATATTCAACATACTCATGTTGTTAATATTGTTGTTCGCGATATTTTGGTTCGCATTCACATTGTTGTTCTGGTTAATATTCACATTATTAGCCGGGGAGTTACGCACAATTTCAAAGTTATCCCCGAGTTCCATAAACTTCACGCCATCGTTGTTAGTGTTGAAAAAATTAATGAAATCTTCCAAAGTCATTGTTTTAGCACAACAAATAATTTTAGCTTTTCCGTGACTTTGTTTGCTAAGAAACCAACTTTCTCCACCTCTGCATACACGCACACTATTGCCAGAAACGTCGCGGGCGCAATAGATGTTATTAGAAATTTGGAATCTACCATTTGATCCCTTACACTTATTATAAAAAAAATCATAAAGTTTTCTCTCTTTGGTACTCTGAATCGAGGAATTATCTTCGACTACAAATTCACCCTCGCGTTCCACGAGCTTCACGTCGTCGTAGTTACTGTTGAAAAAATCAATGAAAACTTCCGAAGTTATTTGTTTACTATCATAAAGAATTGCAACTTTTCCGTGATTTTGTTTGACAAAAAAACAACTAATTCCACCATTGCATACACGCAGCACACTATCACCCTTATTATTGTCAGAAATGTCGCATACGCAATATATGTCATTAGAAATTTGGAATTTACCATTTGATTTTTTACACTTATTATAAAAAAAATCATAAAGTTTTCTCTCTTTGGTGCTCTGATATTTGTCTCCGCTTTTATCAACAGTTACAATAGATTTAACATCCATGCCTTTGTTTTCAGTTTCTGTCACAAAAGGCCTGTGAAGTCTTCCTGCTTTAGCAGACTCACTTTCAGATAAGCCCACCCAGCTCAACATTCTGCTTAGATAACCAAATTTGTACAATGCATAAACTCCCAATGCACCAGTAATAGCTGCTGCAAACCAAGGATGCGACGAAAAAAGACCAGAACTCCAAGAACTACCACTATTACTGTTATAATTAATATTTTGTGGCACAGCGCTTGCACTCATCGTAGATGCAGTCCCCATTGTACCCAACATCACCGTCCCCGCAACCAATTTATAGCTTTTTGATCTACCACGTTCAAACATAAGTGAAAACTCCTTTAAAAAAATTTATGCTTTAATTATAGCACGATATTTTTTAAAAGTAAATATATTATTTAAAAAAATACTAAATTTATGTTTTTTTATAGTATTACCATAAATTTATTTGATTAAAAGTTTTTTTATTCATTCTAAACAAACCGCAAATTTCCTTTGATTTTATACAAAAAACAGTTACAATAAACTCAGGGGGTAATTTGTGAGTGCGAACACTTCTTTTAGATGCAGGTAAGATCGGGGATATCGATAGGACAGTAGCGATTTTAAAAAATAGTGGCACGGTTGTTGTTCCCACAGAGACGGTCTACGGCTTAGTTGCCGATATGTACAATGAGAGAGCTATTCGTTCTGTATTTTCAGCTAAGGGAAGGTCCTTTGATAATCCGCTTACTGTGCATATTTCACATCTTGATCAGCTTGAAGATTTAGCAACTGGTTTAGACAGACGAGTCACTGTGCTATCAGAAGCTTTTTGGCCTGGTCCGTTGACGATAGTTGTTAGAAGAACAAAAAAAGTTCCGGATTTGATTACGGCGAAAACCGAACATGTTGGCGTAAGATTTCCTAGCGGATCAGTAATTCGCAAGGTCATTGACAAATTGGGAAGCCCCGTCGTAGCACCTTCTGCCAATATTTCTGGAGGAATTAGCCCAACTAGTTTTAAACATGTTTTTGATGATATGAACCAAAAAGTTGATGCCATTTTAAAAGGAGACGACAGTGAATTTCTGGGTATAGAGTCTACTGTTATCTCTTTAGTGGAGAATACCCCGAAAATTTTACGCCTTGGCGCAATCTCTTTAAGAGACATACGTAAAGTTTTGGATAACGTTGATATAAAGTTGAGCAACAAGGTTACTCATTATAGATTAAAACGAAAATTTGACATTTTAGCTATTGACGATGTTCATTGTAGTTTTTCAGACTATATTAACGAAAAAAAGGAAACAAATATTGCTGCCCTTTGTTTTATTGAAGATGAATCTGAAATAAAAGATGTCGCATGTGTTACGTACGGTTCAGTCTATAATACTAGCGAACAAGCTAAAAATTTGTATAATTCTATGAGAAAGTTGGAGTGCTTACCTGATTATGTTAATAAGATCTACGTTCATCTTCCAAAAAAAGAAAAAGTAAACTCACCAGTTTTTAGTAAAATTTTGGAGTTTGCCAATTTTAATGTTGTGAACACTTAGTTTTATGTGATGCACACGAAAAATTAATTGTACTGCCTGGCGCGCCATTCATTTAGTCGCTTCAAACCAATTGCGTATTAATACTATATTAGTCGAGAAATCTATGGGTTTTATATTTATGTCCGAAAAAACAATCCAAATATTTTTACAACAAGCCTCCATGGTGGTTACATGCTCTGTTATAGTGGACGTATTGTCGAATTAGAACGCCTTAGCATTTTAAATCACCAGTTATTAATGGAAACTTCTTAAGTTATGTTCGGTTTAAAATGTTTGACCAATTACATTAGATAATAGATGCTTTTAATGAAAATAGTTTAAAACAAGTTATGAATTCGGAGCTTTAATGAATAAAAATATTAGGAGTGCCAAAAATGAAGACACTGTACGTATTGCTGAAATGCAGGTTTTTAATTTTAGGCTTTATTTCTATCCATTTTTTAAGAATGACATTTATTACTTTAACGATTTACAAGTGCCCACAGTTGCAAAGGAATATGAAAACTTTGTCAGCAATATATTTGTTTATGACGACGGAGTAATAAAAGGTTTCATTCAAATTGAAAATACTGAAATAAAAAAGCTGTTCGTGGAGCCGATCTTTCAAAATTTAGGTATTGGTTCAATATTATTAGATTACGCTATACAAAAGCACAATGCGGACCGTTTATGGGCTCTAGAGAAAAACATAGGAGCTATATCTTTTTATGAACAGCACAATTTTCAAACAACATCTATAAAAAAACTAGTAGAAGGTACAAACGAGCACTTGATTTTTCTGAAGCGCCAATTTTAAATTGCTTAAAACAGCGACAACAAAATTATAGGATATGGCAAAAATACGAGTTCTACCACAAAGACTAAAGTTCCCCCACTTTCGGGCAGATTCGCCTTGGAAGTAGAGGGAGTTATCAATCAAAAACAACTTTATCTCATCAATAATATCCCCAAAATATAACACTGCTGGTAGTTTTGATTAATGAAATCTTCTTCTATTACTACTATGCAATTACATCATTCCGGATTAATTTGTTATATTATATAAAAATACTACAAATCAAATGACTTGCAAACTTTACACACAAAATCTACTTCTTTTCTCATTCTAGTAGTCAGCCATACCTAGGGCAAATCGAAAAATTCGAAACACAAACCAAAGGGCGCATCTCCTCGTAGTTTCACGAAAAGCAATTTGCATTTATTTGATTCAACACAATGTAATCCTTACAATTTTGAACTTTCCATTATTTTTTCTACACTTTTTTTCACATCATCTGATGGTATCGCAAAACCGAGACCTTCTAAATTTTCCCCAGAAGACTTCGCTACCACTAATCCAGCAAGCTCCCCATTAAGCCTGAAAACCCCTCCACCGGAATTTCCAGAATTTATTTCCGCACAAGTTTGCATAAGTTTCATTTGTTTTCCATCAACATTAACTAAACGCTCCTTAGAGCTAACCACTCCATCAGTGACACTTCCACTTAACTCACCCAGAGGGTTGCCTATAACTATTGTAGTTTCCCCCAGTCTTATTGAAGAATAATTTGCAAAACTTATGGGAGAAAGGTTATTTTTATTTATTTTTAAAAGAGCTATATCGTTATTTTGATCAACGCCTACTAATTTAGCTACTTCTTTGCACTGATCCTTAAGTTTAACTGTTATTCTCTTTGCACCTCGAATAACGTGCTCATTGGTTATTATATAGCCATCTTTTGTGTATACGACCCCACTACCCACGCTACTTTCTGAAGAAACATCCACAACCGAATTCGCTACAAGTTCAACTGCATCCGCAGTGTTAAGCTCACTAGTATTTATAATTTTATTATATGCAACTTCAGGTGCCTTGATGCGTTCGTATATAATTCCACCTAAAATTCCACCTAATAAAACTACAAATACAAAAACTAAGGCACCGGCAAAAACTTTCACATTCTGTTTTTTCTGAGTAGGCTTATTATTTATTCTCACCAAATTACACCTCTTCCATAAAAACCAGATTAATGAAAAATATCACCCCATACATACACTGAAGGAACTACAAAAACTTAATTACAACGCTCAAAAACATTCAAAAAACCACAGTATATAATTTTTTGATACCACCCACCGCGCTCTGTGCATACAACAACGCTCAACCACAGAACCTCACAAACTTGAGAAGACCACCAATTCGGGCTGAAAAACACCAAACCATCAAGTAGTATAAAAAGCACAAACAGACCGATCAAAAAACGTGCGAGACACTACAAAAAAACAATATACAAAATCATTCAAAAATCAGAATACAAAACCACTTAACTGAATTTCATGTATATCCCAGCAACAACTCACACTTGAAGGCACAAGCATTACACTCGAACAGCTAAATCGAAGCCGACAATAAAAAACACAGCAACTATCAATTTTTATTTTAACAAAAAACAACCAGTAATCTTCCAAGCAAAGCCAGTATTTCCAAATTTTCCCAACACAAAATAACCCGCATGACTGAATCTTTTAAAACAAAGCATTACCAAGCATCCAGCCATGCTTTTACTACCTAACCTTGGGAGCTTGTGGCCTAGAAACACCACCTGCAACACTACCTAGAGAGTCGTCACTAACCTCGGAAGAAGAAATACTACTGCCGACATCAACTTGAGAGTTTTTCGCCCTAGACTTTAACTTACCTTCGGAACTCTTATCTTTTTCAAAAAACTTTTTCAGTTTACCAAAAAAAGACACCTTAATGTCTCACCTCATTTCTCACAAAATAGGGCTGCACCAAAAAAGTGCAACCAAACAAAAAGAAAATAGCCCAAAAAAGATTGAACATCACGCCAACACTACCTAAGTTGAGAATTCTTGCGCATAACAGCTCCACCTGAAACGTCCTTTGTTTCTTCACTAGACAATTTCTGTAACTCGCTGCTATCCTTTTTGTTTTCCTTACCTTTAGCTTTCTTCAAAGACTTCTTCATACAAAGTTTCCTCCACAAATAAATATAATTAAAAAATAAAAAATAAAACACTGACTTAAGAACCTTAAGCAGTGTACTAATTGTATAATAAAAAAAATAAAAAGTCAAGTTTTTTATTTTTTTGTGCATAAAGACTCATCGAAGAAATGTCAAAAAAACACTGTTCTGACTGTAAAAGTCAAATAAAAACGGCTACAACAACAGCAAATTGCCTAAATTTTCTTAAAAAGCGTTATTAAACTAAAAAACACACACCTAATGAACATATCAAATTAACGAAATTTTAGTTAGTATAAAGTCATTCCTAATTTTGAACACTTCGTATATCACAGCACGTGAACTACAGCCACAAAAGTATCACACAAATCAAATATGCTAAACATCACTTTAAGAAAATCGAAAACTAGCAACTACACATAAAAAGGTAAAAAATATAGTCACAACAAACTACTTTACAAACCTTATTTATCCTCAATTAAAGTAATCTTGGTGGTAAATGTGGTCCCACTTTCTGTACTTTTCCAAGAAGCCGACGGCCTAAACACCGTAATACTAACAACATCTCCCGGCTTATGCAAACTAAGCTCTTCTTTCAAAGTTTCAGTATCAAGTATCTTCGTATCATTAATTTTTATAATTATATCGCCTTTCTTTATGTCACTACCTTTAAGGCTGCTATTCTCAGATATTTGTATAATCAAGGTGCCAGGGGGAACATCATGCACCTGGGATTCCCACTTAGAAACCGTTCGTGCTGTTATACCCAGTTTCACATTGCCTTTACTATAACTACCCTTCATTATATTGTTAGCTACTTCTCTTACTGTATTTATTGGAATAGCAAAACCCAGCCCCTCCCATGTTTTATCAATGTCACCAATCTTTCTACTGACTATCCCGATGACCTGCCCCGTCATATTAAGAAGTGGACCTCCCGAATTGCCGTGATTTACAGGAGCATCAAATTGTATAAATTGAACAGCATCTTTAGATTTTTTGCCTAAATTTCTTTTTTTAGCAGAAATAATACCGCTCGTCAGTGTTTTAGAAAGTTCCATACCACCAGGGTTACCGAGTGCTAAAATTTGTTCGCCAACACTAATTTTGTCTGAATCTCCTAATTCCGCAAAAATGAGTTCTTTCTTCTTGCCTTTTTTTTCTTTATCTCCCAAATCTATTTTCAATACAGCAACGTCTTTAGCAGCGTCGAAACCAATTATCTTGGCATCATACTCCTCCTCTTCTGCTTCATCGCTAACAATAACTTTTACCTTACTGTTCATTTTGTTCCCTATAACATGTGAATTAGTAAGTATATAGCCATCCCTTGTGAAAGCAAAACCCGTGCCCTGTGCAACATTGCTTCCGAGAACATTTTCATCATCCAACGCTATAACACCCACTACAGCGCGTGAAACTTTCTTATATATCTCATCAGCAGACAAAGCACCTTCTCTTTTCACTGGAGGTGGAACTATCGCTTGTTGTACATCTTCTGAAATTTCTGAACTTTGTCCACTGTTATTCCTCTTTATAAAGCCTTGAAAATTAAATCCAGTCTTACCTACCGAAAATACCAAAGTAGTAAAGAAAATTATCAGCAAAAGTACTAAAGTAGCAAACACCCATAAAAATCTTCGCATCTTGCTACGTTTTTTTTCCTCATCTGGCACCTGTACCATGTTTAAAGGTTCGATCTCTTTAGAACACTCCGTAGCTTCCACCTCTATTTTACTTTTTTTTATTTTGTCAAACTCATCATAATTTCTATCCATAAATAGCCTCCTCACCTTATGAACGGTATATTAAAAATATATCACAATCAGCGGTTAAAATATCATTTTTTAAAAGAAAATCAAAACTTCGTATAAAACAACATAAATTTAATATAATCGATTAAGTAATTATTTTTAATGTATAAATAACACTTTAAGTAAAAAAATAGTATTGTTAAAGAACTCACTTTAAAAATAAAAATTTCTGTTATACCATAAGAACTTTTATTGAAAGGAGATAAATAAAACTACATGGAGTACCTAAAGGCTTTCGTTGTTGGGGGAATAATATGTGCTATTGCTCAAATATTAATAGATAAAGCTAAGCTTACACCGGCAAATATACTAGTTACATTCGTTTGTTCAGGTGTCTTTTTAACAGGAATCGGTGTTTATGACAAGGTCGTTAAATTTGCAGGAGCAGGTGCCACAGTACCGATAATAGGTTTTGGCTATTCTATGGCGAAAGGTACTGTTGAATTCATTCAAAAACAAGGCGTAGTGGGAATTTTTTCTGGTGGACTTGGATCTTGCGCCGCCGGAATAGCAGCTGCGGTATTCTTTGGCTACTTATCTGCTTTGGTTTCCAGGCCCGGTGCAAAAAGTTTATAAATATGTTAAATCCAAATACTAATTTAGGAGGTTAATGTTTGAAAGCAACAGGGATGGTCCGAAAAATTGATGACTTGGGAAGAATAGTTATTCCAAAAGAAGTTAGGAGGACCCTAAGGATAAATAAGGGAGACCCCCTGGAACTTTTTGTTGATACTAACGGAAATATAGTATTCAAAAAATATTCTTTAATAGGTGAATTATCTAAACTAATTAAAAGTTTATGCGAAACTTTATATAAAACCATTAATCTACCAATTGTAATTTGTAATAAAGAGAACGTTATCGCTGCATGTGGCATTTCAAAAAAAGAGTGTTTAGGCAGAAGAATATGCGATTTTAATTTAGATATATTACCACAAAATAAAGTTTATACTGTAAAAAAAAATGAGGTCCCTACTCATCCAATAGAAGGCATGGAAAAAGAAGCGGCCTTTATAATCCCTGTTGCTACACAAGGGGATCTGGTGGGTTATATATTCGTATTAAAAAATGCAGCAAACGTGGAAGCCTCTATCGACAAGATAAACGTATTAATTGACTTTGTTATTTTATTCTTGTGTAATTTTCTAGAGCAATAGCAAAACTAATTTCTTAAAGACCTTATTTTGACCATATAGGTCATACCCTATAATCACCAAAATGGTACTGCCCACACTTTTGTTTTCCAATACGCGCACAACCACTAAACCATTTTACCGCATACAGCTTTAAAATCTCAGCAAATCGACCAAGATGATAATAAAAACATCGTGACAAAAAATCTTAATTATACCAAAAGTCCGTATTTGTTATTCCTACTTTTTGGGCATTAAATCTAAGTTGATCTATAAATCTTCCTCCTTTTCGCTGCTTCAAATAATCGTTAAGCGATAAAACCGCAATCTTACTCACCTTTACTATCACCAAAATATTCAAAATCGCCATCAAAGACATAAAGAGATCAGCCATTCCCCAGGCAACATAAGAACCGGACAAAGAACCTATAAAGACTGTCACTATGCAAGTAATTCTAAAAATGTTTAAAATTTTTTTATTATTTTTTATATACAAAATGTTAGTTTCTGCATAACTATAATTTCCAATAATAGATGTAAAAGCAAAGGAGAGTATAGCAAAAATAATTAAATGAACACCAAATTCTCCAACTTGCGACTTGACCGCGCTCTGAACAAGTAAAATTTGGCTTATTTTTTGTTTAAAGTCTACACCAGAAAGCAATACTATAAAGGCCGTGGAGGTACAAATTAACATGGTGTCTATAAACACCGAAACAAGTTGCACCAAGCCTTGAACAACGGGATGTGGGACGTCAGCGGTAGCTGCAGCATTTGGTGAACTTCCCATACCTGCTTCATTAGAAAAAAGTCCTCTCTTTATTCCGTGAATCAGCGGAGACAAATACGACATAGAAAAGGGAGCAGTAGCAATTGCCCTTACACTAAAGGCATCGTCTAATATGGTTTTAAAAACCCCAGGAAATTTTGAAAAATTCTTAATAGCAATGCTCAAAGCCAAAATTATATATACTATAGACATAAAAGGAACAATGTAAGCAGATATAAAAGACACTTTTTGAGTCCCACCAAAAATTACGAAAGCTGTTATGAGGCAGAGAACAGTTCCTATTATGAGGGGATAAAGGCTATTTTTAAAATTCGGAATGTAGTACTCAAACGATGAAGTTAGTTGGAAAGCCTGCAACATATTAAAACCATACGCATATGCACCTATTACAAATATGCAATAAAGCATAGAAATCCAGTTCTTGCCCAGCGTCTTTTTTATGTAATACGCCGGTCCACCTCTAAATCCAGATGAAGTCGCGTCCTTTACTTTGTATACCTGTGCCAAAGTGCTCTCTACAAAAGCGGATGTACTCCCGAACAAAGCCATTATCCACATCCAAAAAACTGCCCCTGGGCCACCCACAGATATCGCAAACGCTATTCCTGCAATCTGTCCTACTCCTATTCTTGAGGCCATAGATATCATAAGCGACCTAAATGGACTGGAGCCCTTATCTAACGAATTTTTTGGTCTATATGCTAAAGCCCTAAGAGATTCACCAAATAGTCTGAATTGCATAAATTTAGTTTTAAAAGTGAAATATATTCCAGCAAATATGAGCAGAGGTATAAGTATAACCGAAAGAAGATTATTGATATTTTCTAGCAAACATCGTATATACGTCACAATTATCACGCCTTTTTTTAGATAAAACAATCATAATTATTCTAAAAAGCACCTCAAACGCCTTTGATTGTATCATATCTTTTATCAATGCACAAACAGTTTTCAAATAAACCTACTTATAATTTCTTCTAACTTAAAGCCCCTCGATCCTTTGAAAAGAACAATATCTTGATCGCTTAAAATATTTGTAAGTTTTTTGTATATTTCTTCATTGCTATTTAGGTGATAGCAGCAAAGTTTATTGTTATATTTTTTTGCAACTCGATTTGTAACTAAAGAATATGCCCCAGTTGTAATCAATATATCTAAGTCCGTCTTAGCTATAAATTTACCCAGCTCTCTATGTAAGTCTTCAGAAAAACTTCCTTGCTCCAACATATCTGAAAGTACTGCTACTTTTCGATTGCATTTGTACATGCCGTTTAAAACGCTAATTGATGCAATCATCGATTCTGGATTAGCATTGTAACAATCGTCTATAAACTTAACGTGTATTACGCTATTATTTTTAGCTGTTAAACTTATACATTTCACACTTTGTCGATTTTTTCCAAATCTTGCATGCAAAATAGATAACTTTATCTCGGCGAAATCAATATCAAAGAACATGCCTAGTGCAATTGCAACCAAAGCATCTGTAACTTGACGCTGACCAAGGGAATTAATTTTCACTCCTTTGAAGACATTATTTTTGTGTATAACATCAAAATAGGTTACCCCGTTTCTTTGCTCCACATTGATCGCTCTAAAATCCAAGTCTTGACTTTTTATACCGTAAGTAAATGTTTTGAATGGTAAATTCAAATTTTTCAATCTTTTCAAATAAAAGTCATCACCGTTAATAAACAAAACAGAATTTTTATTAAATCTGCGAAATATTTTGATTTTCTCTTTATAAACGTTTTCTACAGACTTTAAATACTCTAAATGAGAATGCCCTATATTAGTAACTATTGCTATGTCAGGACACACTAAATCAGTTAAAATATCCATTTCATTAAACTTACTTATACCCATTTCAATAACAGCAAAATCGGCCGTATTATCCAGTTTAAAAAGCGTGAGAGGTACACCAATTTGCCCATTAAAATTTCCATCATTTTTGAAAACATCAAACTTACTCTTCATAACCGCACATACATATTCTTTCGTAGTTGTTTTACCGCAACTTCCAGTAATTCCAATAATTTTACCATTGAATTTTTGTCTAATACATCTACCTATTCTTTGCAAGGAACAAAGTGTATCGTCCACTTTTAGCAGAGGAAAATTCCCTAGCTTAAAAGGATTTGTAATTTCAAAATCTTTTTTGCACAAAGAGGAAACTGCACCGTTTGAAAAAGCATCTGCAATAAACAAATGCCCGTCTTTTTTTTCTCCTTCCAAAGGAACAAAAAGAGTATTTGCCTTTATGTTGCGGCTATCGATACTGATATTTCTTATGGCAACATTACCAAGCTGCTCTTTTTTTTTAGAACTTAAATCCAAGTTCAAAAAGTTTGATATATCTTTCAAGTTCAAATTAAACACTGTTTTCTTCCATCTTTAAAAATTATATTATCATTTACACATTGTAATATTTAAATTTTAGTATATTTTATCTTTTATTAAAACTTGTTTTTTAAAAATTTACTTTGATAAAATACTGAATATACGTACATCTAGGAAGTAGGAGTAGATAATTTTGAAATCAAAAATAGACAAAAATGTTTTTTTTAATCTTCTTAATGGATTTGGAGCTATGGGAGAAGAAAATAGTGTTTTTAGTACAGCTAAAGAAGAACTGAAAAAATTTGCCAACGTGGTCCGTGAAGACATAAACGGTAACATAATAGGAACACTTGGTTATGAAGATGCCAAATATCATATCCTTTTAGATGCTCACCTTGACCAAGTTTGTCTGATTATAACGCATATTTGTGAAGGAGGCTTTCTTAAATTTTCGTCTTGTGGCGGAATAGATAGCAGAATTCTACCTGGCAAATTTGTAAAAATATTTGCAGACAGCAGAGATATTTCTGGAATTATATCTTCAACTCCTCCTCACATTGAAAAAAGGGATGAAGACTATTTTAAAAACGAGGAGCTCTTTATCGACACAGGGCTGAGCGAGGAGGAGGTAAGAAAATTGGTAGTTCTGGGAAACCGAGTCATATTTGCATCGGAATCACAGCCACTACTAGATGATATTGTTGTATCAAAATCTATCGACAATCGTGCTGGGGTTATGGCTTTATTACATTTTGCTAAAATTTTAAACAAAGAAAATTTAAAAAACACAAAGATCAGTATATTGCTTAGCAACGGCGAAGAAATTAATGCAGTAGGTGCGAAAACAGGAACATTTAATTTGGGACCGGACCTAGCTATAGCAGTTGATGTAAGTTTCGCTAAGCAGCCCAATGTAGATGAAGCGTGCAAAGGAAAGATGGGAAGTGGACCGATGATAGGAGTGTCTCCCTGCCTTAGCAAAAAGGTTTATAAAGATATGATCGATATTGCAAAAAACAATGCGATTCCTTTTCAAATCGAGGTTATGCCACAAAAAACGGGAACCAACGCTGACCAGATATCGGTTTCGAAGGGTGGGGTGGAAACAGGGCTTTTATCTATACCCATAAGATATATGCACACTATGTCCGAGACTGTTTGCCTTAAAGATATCGAATACACAGCAAGCCTTTTAGAAGAGACTATTAGTACTTATTTAAGGTAACATAGGTAACATAGCAAAAGATAATGCGATTCCTTTTCAAATTGAGGTTATGCCACAAAAAACAGGAACCGGCGCTGATCGAATGTCGGTTTCGAAGGGTGAAGTGAGAACAGGGCATTTATCTATACTCATAAGATATATGCACACTATGTCCGAGACTTTTTGCCTTAAAGATATCGAGTACACAGCAAAGCTTTTAGAAAAGACTGCTAGTATTTATTTAAGGTAACATAGCAAAAAACCAGGAACCAACGCTGACCACATATGGTTTCGAAGGGTGGAGTGGAAACAGGACTTTTATCTATACCCATAAGATATATGCACGCTATACTCGAAACTGTTTGCCTTAAAGTTATCGAGTACACAGCAAACCTTTTGGAAAAGACGGCTGGTACTTATTTAAGGTAACACAATTTATAAAAATATGTTTAATTTTATGCAAATTTAGTATAAGATAGAAATTTATTTATTTGATTTTTATCGTATAGTTTTCACAAACAATCAAAGTCACTGTGGATCCGTTTCGCAATTACAAACTGGCAGTGCCATTTACTTTTTTATTAATTAACATGTATATATGCAAAATATACACAGAGCGGTAAGCTTAATAAATGTTTATAATGATACATAAAAAACTGTCAGTAACTATCTGGTAGAATATTAGAGCTTCTTAAAGTTAGTACTAAAGTACGCTGCATTTAGGAGTTGAAAGCAAAGTATTTGCAGCCAGGCCTGCGATTAAAATCTTTTAATTAAAAGATATAAAATTAGATAAAACCTAATATAAGGAAATAAAAAACACAGTAAGATAATGATGCTATTTATTATTTTATATTTTATGCAAGTAACTCAAAAAAAGTAAATATAGTATAAAGGCTTTCAGAGTTATTACTTATTAAGAAAAATAATTCTCTTAAAACAAAATAAATTTTAAAACCAATTTCAACTCAGTTTACTTTTTAGCATAGCGGTTATCAAAATAAATTATTTCAACCGCTAAATGTCCTAATAACACTACTATTTTAGCACCAACTTATAAATTTATACTATATTTTTAAATACAAAGTACGTCAGCAAAAGTCCTGCAGACGACGGAACAAATGATATACTTCCTAAATTTTTATCTGCTGAGATTCTGACGGGGACTTCTGTAGAATATACAACATCTAGATTTTTTATGTGTCGTTTTCTTAGCTCATGCCGAATAATTTTGCACACAGGGCACATCGATGTATCATAAATGTCTGATATTAAAAATTTCGTTGGATCCAAACGATTAGCTGTGCCCATACAACCCACTACCCTTATTTCCTTTTTCTTACAGTCTTCCACCAAATTAAGTTTAGAGCTTATCGTATCCATCGCATCTATCACGAAGTCACAGTCATCTATTTTCACATCACCCTGATTTTTATAAAATCTCTCAACAACTTCCACTTTTGCCTTGGGATTTATATCTAAAATCCTATTTTTAGCGACAGCAACTTTACTTTCACCAATGGTAGAGTTTAGAGCCAAAATTTGCCTGTTTATATTAGTTATTTCAATTTTGTCTTTGTCCACTAGTAAAAAATTGGATACTCCAAGCCTAGCCAAAGCTTCTAAAACATAGGTTCCAACTCCGCCCAAACCAAAAATGGCAATTTTTTGCGTCCCAATACGTTTTAAGGTCTCGTCACCAACCAACAACTTTGTTCTTTCAAAAAATCCAGACACAATTCTTCCTCAATCATTTGAAAAAATCCTATCAATCAGATTCAAATCACCAAAAAAAACCAATTTATAGATCTAACCTAAAGACTGTCTTGAAACTAAACTGACAAAGCAGTACAGACAATTTGAATTTTACCTCATAATAAATCTTACGAAAAAAGTAGTCCAGCTGTATTCTCAAATAAAGGTAACAAAATTTAGGGCCAAACAAAAATTAGACAAAAACAAAGATCACAACAAGAGTACCACACAATAGTTTTTAAAATAAAACAAAATCCACACCTACCTGTGACACAAGCTAACATGTTTTTAACAACTCGAAGACTTTTATTGTAAATTCTAACAGAAAATCATTTTTATGCTTTATTCCAAAAGGCAACACTTACATAGATGATCAAATTCATATAAAATAAAAATAAAAGTCAGTGCCAACCTTTAAAAATTAAATAAAGCCAAAACAGCCACAACCCAACCAAGCCGCGATACACATTGGAACCTCGTGCGGAAGCTTATTCACAGTATAACAAACCAAACAACTAAATTCAAGCGGCAACACACATAAATGACATCCACACTACCAGCCCAGTAGGAAATGATGCAAAAAGCGAAAACTTTTCTGGTAAAACCCACGGCACTGGAGCATACTTTGAAACTTATGCTTTTAAAATCAGTACATCATCTAATAACGAGTATATATCAAATTTAACCCAACCAAAAATAACCCAAAAATTCATGGACTCAAAATTTCAAACTGCCGAAACCCATCACACACAGCTCTCAGTACATACTGCCAGATCTTTATTCCGTAAATTCGAAAAAAAATTCTCCTATCTTGACCGTGGAGCCACTCGTAGCACCCAAGTCTTTCAGCTCAGAATTTACTCCGTATTTTTCTAAAATATTCCTAAAATAAAGCAAAGACTCGCTGTCAGAGAAATCTAGCATACTCACTAATTTATTTAGCCAAGCAGATCTTATCTCATAAACTTTACCCGACTTAAAAACATGAAACTCCCTCCCTTTAATTTTTCGGAGTTTTTCCAAATCTTCAATTCCAGAGTAATCGCGACCTTCGGGCAAGTCTGTACGCCCCAACCTCTCTACTAAAGCATCTAAAAGTTCAAACAAGCCTTTTTTAGTGGCCGAACTTATCGGATAAAAAGCATATCCCCGCGACTCTACATAATTTTTAAAAGAGTCTACATCTTCACACGAGGTCAAATCACACTTACTACCAACTACGATCATAGGTTTATGCAAAAGCTTTTCATCAAATTTTTGTAACTCCATATTTATCGCTTTAAAGTCCGCAGCGGGATCCCTGCCTTCGACGCAAGAAACATCTACCACATGTAAAAGAATCTTACAACGCTCAATGTGTTTCAAAAAATCGATACCAAGTCCTGCACCGTTATGAGCACCTTCAATTAAACCTGGTATGTCCGCCATCACAAAAGATGTATCTTTATGTCTAACAACTCCCAAAATCGGAGAAAGCGTAGTAAAATGATAATTAGCGATCTTGGGTCTTGCCTCACTTACTACGGAAATTAAAGTGGACTTCCCAACATTTGGAAAACCTACCAGCCCTACGTCTGCCAACAGTTTTAGCTCCAGCTGCAACTCAAGCTCTAAACCACACTCTCCAGGCTTTGCAAACCTTGGGGCTTGTCTAACTGACGTAGCAAAATGCGCATTGCCAAACCCGCCTTTACCACCTTTCAACAACGTTACACTTCCAGCCTTTGAAATATCCGCAAGGATTTTTCCAGTTTTGTAGTCACTCACAAGAGTTCCCTTTGGCACCCTTATAACTATATTGTCAGCATTTCTACCTGTAGTGTTATTTTTTCCACCACTCTGACCATTTTTAGCTACAAACTTTTTTTTGTATCGAAAACTTGACAGCGTAGAAAGGTGATCATCCATTTGGAATACGACATCTCCACCTTTACCGCCGTCCCCACCATCCGGACCCCCACGTGCAATATACTTTTCTTTGTGAAAAGAGACAGCCCCGTTGCCACCATCACCGGATTTTACAGTTATTTTTACTAAGTCAACAAACATTTAATAACTCTTTAAAAAAAATTGAAAATCGCTTATCAATATAGTAACTATATTATACATTAAACCAAACAATAAGAAAGTTTTCTTATCTTAAAAAAAACCACCGTCTCCATCACAAATGGATTCACTTTTTTCGTATAAAACATGTGTAAAAAAGTAAAAAAATTTAACAATAAATTATCACTGATCTTAACATTAAACGCTTTCAATAAACTTAACACTTGCAATTTCAACATATTATTTGCTATTTTTGACGACTTTTCAAAATTGCACAACTAATAACTTTTAACCAAATTAATACTAAACTAATTTAGAGACAAAACCATTTTAAACACCTTTGTTCCGTTAAATCTAATTCATTTTCTAGTACTTGCCTTTAATCAATATTTACTTTCATTAGAATTATGTAAAAACTGTGTCTACAATTTTTTACTTACTAAATTACAACTAGACTTTGAAATCTTTCTTATTTCTCAAATTTATTACATTTTAATCTTTACATTCGTTTTAAAAAGCTGTCTTTATCCTTTTCCTATAAATAAGATTTCAAAAATCGAGGACAAATTTTATTTCCATCCTGTCATTTTATTTAAAAATAATTATTATTAAAATATATTTTTTATTTTCAATAGCTGTAATCTAGTAAAAAATAAAAGCACACGAAAATATATAAACACTAACTGGATACAACTAAAATCTAACTACACCTACAAACTATAAATACCTTACTGCCGGCTCGTTATAAAATCTATTTTTTCTCCATCAGTTTTTAAAACCACCGTACCATCAAGATCAGTCCGATAAATTCTGGCACCACAGTCCTTCAATTTATTTATAGTTTCTTTTTTGGGCAAATTGTATTTATCTTCTCCAACACATATCACCGCATATACCGGGTTAACTGCTTTTAAAAATTCCCTAGTACTAGATGTTCTACTTCCATGATGACCTACCTTAAGTACATTAGACTTTACATTATAGTTTTTATTCAAAATATCACGCTCAGACTCTTTTTCAGCATCCCCGGTGAGCAAAACACTGACATTTTTGTATGTGAGCTTCGCTACTATAGAGTGATTGTTTATATTATCATAAAATCCATTGGGTGCAATCACCTCTATCTTTAGGTTACCAAGGTTAACCGTTTCACCAGCATAAGGAAATTTAATTGGTACTTTATTTCTTTCTATGGCTAAGAGAAACTTTTCATATATCCTTGAGGTAGGCACTAATTCGTCTTTTATTTTAGGCATAAGAAGTTTAGAAACTTTTAGTTCATCAAGAATTTCTGGGAACCCACCTATATGATCACTATGAGGATGTGTAGCTATTGCAAGATCTAATTTTTTTACACCCAACTTTTGTAAATATTCAAGAACAATGTTATATGTATCTTGTTCACCTGCATCAATCAAAACATCCTTGTCCTCACAATTCACATAAATACTGTCGGCCTTACCAACATCTATGAAATGCACAGACATTTCACAAGTGTTGGATACATCCGTCACTTCTTTTATACCGACACTTTTATAAACATCGTGCCAGCTTATCATGCCGAAATTTTCTAAAACACTGATCAAAAGTGCGGCAACAATCAGCAAACTACCTACAACTAAAGTAATTAACTTCTGTTTTTTGTTAAATTTCATATTAAAACCTAATACTTGAAGTAACCTAGTCTAAAGTAAATTCATCAGATAAGATAAAATAACTGGTAGTCTTTCTAAAAAACAATTGCGATCATAGTGACGAAATAGCAAACGGACCTTAACCTAATTTTACCTTGATGTATAATTACGGCTCAGTGGTCATGAGCTAAATACAAGTCTTATACAACATACACCCACGCAACGACACCAAATCCCGCAATTTTATTGTAATGCAAAAAACAACAAAAGACACAGTAAACAACTCATAAATCAAAAAGTAATGTGACAAAAGTGTTTGAGCGTTACATTAACCGATCGCAGTATAACTAACCAACGTTTAAAGTGCAACGACACAAACAAAGGGCAAAATTTATGTTCAAATAATTTTATAAACAAAACAGGTAAAGTTTTGTTAGCTTTTGCAAAACTTACATAAGCAATCATGATATTTTAGCATTATTGCCATGTAAAATTACAAACTATAGGCTTCAATAATCATTTTCAAAACCGAGGAAATTGGTTAGACTCGCTTTTTGTAAATAAAGTGGTCAAATCGCTAGCCATAATTTACACTTTTTGGGCAGTAATAAGTTTTATGTGGAAAATGCACTAATCGTATTACAAACTCCAGTTTATTTTTTATACAAGTGAGTTCGGCTTTAGCCAATTAAACATTTTGCAAGGACAGCACGAAATGTAATTTTGCCAAAACTACCCATTTCGTGAACTGTCACGTGTCAACCCTATTATTGACATGTAAAATATAATTGGATACACTGGGCGTGTGTTGTCGGACTGTAATTTTTGTTGAGGTGCACTTCGGTGGAAGGTGTGCACAAATTGATTCAAGGGTTGCAGACTATTGTAACAGATTTAGCGCAACAAGCTGATGGCCACGCAATCCAGTCTAGGATATTTGCCAGTCAAGGGTTGGTGAAACTCGCTAAGAAATATGCATAGCACGCAAGTGAGGAAAGGGGCTACGTTGATAAGTGTGTTGATAGGTTGCTCGATCTGGGAGTGGAGGTTAAGCTAGAAAGTAAAAAGGAGGGAGGAGTCTACTATGATCCTGTTGAGTGGCTTGAGTATGATTTGCAAATTTCGAAAAATGGCTTATCGTGGCTTAAGTCTTTAGTTGAGCTCTCCAGGGAGGACTACACTACGTTTGATATGCTAAAAGAATATTATCAAGATGAAGAAGAGGATATGTACTGGGGTGAGCAGCAACTTGAGCTTATCAAGGTCGTGGGTAGGCAGAATTGGATTTTAAAGCAGATGTAGGGGATTATTTATGGAATTGGTACATAAGTTTCGTGAAGTGTTGGATCTAATGGGGGATACCCAGAGGCTTGTGTTTTTAAGCTTTGTATTGGGTCTGTCCTGTTTTTTATTGATAATCAGCAGCCTTTTTTAATTGATGTATTCCCAGGTATTGTTTAGTGAATTGTTTAGTAGAGCTTTATAATGAGGACAGAATTTCCAGTTTGGTTGCCGTTTTGTCCTTTAGGCCGCGTAAAGTTGTTTTGATCTATGATGGTTCAGATGATAAGTTACGAAGAATCGAAAATTTAAAAGAAGCATGTGTATATAAAAACCCTGACTTAATTTTTGAGCATGAGGTTTTTAAATCTGCTGATTTAGGCAGCACTGTTGATACTTTTTCAAGTGTTATACATAGAAACCCAGGTTGTTACTTAAACATAACAGGGGCAAGTGAGCTCGGCGCGATAGGAGCATATTTAGCTTGTGCTAAGAATTTTGTCCCTATTTTTAAACTAAACTTAAGGAAAAATAGAATTGAAAACATAAAAGGCTGCAAATTGCTTGAAAATGAAGAAATTCCTAATATTATAACTGCCAGTTCTTTATTTTTAGCGAATGGAGCTAGTATTAGCGGAAACACACATCCTATACCACCACTAAATATGTATTCTAATATTTTAAGTTTTTGTGACTTAATTTTTGAAAAAATTGAAGAATGGAAAAAGCTATGTTGTTACCTACAGACGGGGAAAAACCGATATCCTCAAACTGATAACGTTAATCTCTTTTGGGCACCAAAAAAGATTAAAGACACCAAGTTGGAAGTGGCGTATTCTGATGAATCTTTTTTAGTTGAAGCAGAAAAATTAGGCTTAATTTATAGTTTAGACATTTGTGATGAAACAGTCTCATTTTGCTTTATGAATGAAATTTCCAAGAGGTATTTTACAGACTTCGGTGGCTGGCTTGAGCTTTATTGTTACATAAAACTTATACAGAGTCAGAGGTTTCGTGATGTTAGAATAAGCGTGAAAATTAATTGGGAAAATAATTTGTATGACTTTGTACATGTTATAAACGAGATCGACGTGGTATTTTTTTATAAAAACAGGCCTTGTTTTCTTTCATGTAAAATAGCAGAGCCAACATCAGTAGCTTTGCAAGAGCTGTGCATGTATACATCTTTTTTCGGTGGTAAATATTCCAAGGTTATATTGGTAACACTGGCAAAAATAGATAAAAAATTTTCTAAATTCTATAAAAGAGCAAGTAATATGGGAGTACTAGTTATAGATGGGAACGACTTAAAAGACTTTGAACTCGCAAATCTTATAGAACAATCTCTCTAAATTAAATAATGTATAGGATATTTAATTCTTTTTAATAACTAAAATATCAAAAATAAATTGAAAAATTGAGGAAGTTCAAATAACGCTATTCGAAGTCCACTTTCTCAACGTGTCAATTTTTGAATTCTAAATAGTTTCTAATAATTGTTAGCTACACTTTCCACAACGGTTGTGAATAAATTTAAACATTATCCGGAATATAAAATGAGAACATAATCCAATTGGGCCAAGTCCATGTGCTAGATCGACTGTTCCAGATACAGAGTGTTTTTTAATATTGTACACTATTTTTGTAAATTCTAATTCTTTACAATTTTAAATTTAGTAAATACAAGACAATTCTAGAATATTCAACAGTATTTTAATAACTAAACATTAAAAAATACTTTAAGAAGTGTAGAACACCATAGGAAAACGAATTAATTTAAAACCGCACTAAAAATGAGAATAAAAGCTATAATATTCTATTTTTATATATAATAATAAGGTGAAGACAGAATCAGTCACCTGAAGGTCAGAAAACATAATGCTGTAATTCTTAAGAACTCTAAAATCTATCTGAATCGAATGACAGCATCCTGTCGAAAAGTTTTGCATTTATTCCGGCGGGAAGGGGATCGAAAAATCGGTGAGCGAGAAAGTTAATTATTGTAAAAAAAGTATTTTATTATGCATCACGGCCGTAAAACAAAATAAAACCCAACGCTAAAAATTTCTTGTGCTAAATATAACACCCGCGTTTTGCAATCACAGCTTTACCGTAATCGCATACATCTTATATTATAATCAGCGTACTTAAATGGTTACCTGACATTCTCGAAGAACCCTCTCCACTGCACTTCCGTGCATTCAAACATATAATACTAAATTTCCCCAAAAACTGCGTTGTGTCGGCAATTAGACTTGTTTACTTGTATCTTGCTGTAAAGTAATCAAAACCTGCTCATCTATTTTTTTCACCAAAATCTATTATTTCTCCCGAACAAAATACAATATCTGGCTTCAGACACATCGTCTTAAACAGATCTCTAGAAAACACATTGAGATCAGCATCTTTCCCTTTACATATTGAACCTACTCTATCATCAATACCGCAAACTTTTGCGGGATTAATTGTTATAGATTTTAAGGCATTTTCTTCACTCAATCCCTCCTCTACGGCAACTTTGCAACTCAACAACAAGTATTGAATTGGCGTCTCAGGATGATCCGTAGTAATACAAATTGTCAAATCATTATTCTTAGTCAGAACATGTGGCGTCTTACTACTAAGTAGATCCAGCTCTGGCTTACACTTATCCCCAAAAATAGGGCCTAGCAAGATATTTGCTTTTTCATCGTTCAAAAAATTTTGTAAAACAACTCCCTGGGTACAATGTACCAGAACATAGTCCAGACTAAATTCCTTAGCAATTCTTACGGCTGTACATATGTCATCAGCCCTGTGAGCATGAAAAAAGGCTTTTGTTTTACCACTTAATAGATCGATCATAGACTCATTTTTTATGTTATAGTCTGGACTACCTGAATCGTCCGTAGCGGACTTTCGTTTGCTTTCGTAATACCATTTCGCCTCGTATAATGCCTCACGTATTAAAGCGGAAGTTGCCATCCTTGTCATTGGTGATTCATCTCTCTCACTATACGAACCTTTAGGATTTTCACCAAGCGCAAATTTTATTCCAACTCTTGTTTTTATTACCATCTTATCAATAATTTTGCCGTACGTTTTCATGGCCAAAATATCTCCGCCAATAGGATTGGCACTGCCCGGGGAAACCAAAACAGTAGTAACACCTGCTCGTACCGCTTCTTTAAACGCAACATCTTGAGGATTTACAGCATCAATCGCGCGCAATTGAGGGCAAACCGGGTCACCAACTTCGTTTGAATCGTCTCCCTCAAAAGTCAGTAGAGACTCACATATGCCTAAATGAGTATGTGCATCAACAAACCCAGGGCAAACAATCTTGCCTGACAAATCAATTTCTTTAAAAGTCTCATTAAATTTATTTAAATGCAAATCATCCATAGTTCCCACAGATTCTATTTTTCCACTTTTATTGATAAATATATAACCGGGATCTAACAATTCAAATTCTTCATTTGCAGTGTAAATTTTCGCATTTTTTATTAATTTGCTTTGAACCAAAATGAAACCCACTCTCTAAAACAAGATAAACTGAACAAATTAAACAACAATTTTCAAAGCTAAGATGATAGACCTACATAAAAATTAAAATTACAGAGAATCATCTACGTACACCTCCACGCAGTGTACCTTCCCCTGACAAGAAAAGTCAACATGCAAGATAAATTAATTCCATTTTTTAATTCTTAACTCTACAAATGCCTTGTGTTTTACGTATACACAGAAAAATAACTATTAGCAGCATAAAAATAAACACTGATTAGCAAAAAAGACACGCGACCACACACGTGAAAGATTATGTGTACATCACCTAAATAGCAATTATTGTACTCCTTTACAATAGGCACTACGTCTATTTAAAATAAATTACTATTATAATTTTACACATCTACAACAATGTTATTTATTAATAAAAGCTTTTATATCTACAATTAAATAGATCTTTACGTCGAAAAAATCTGCCTTCACCTTCGCCAAATATGACATACTACAACTTACTGATATAATCGGCAGCAAGAACCTACCTGTTCAGAAATTAAAACAGTATTTAAACTGTCTACACAAAACGTGGCCTACCCAGACAGACTGCAGCAATTGTTCCCACACCAAGATGCGCTCCAATTGAAGGGCCTATATATCGCACTATTACATCTGTCGTATTTAAACTCTTATTTATAGAATCTTTTAAATACGAAGCTCCAGTAAGATTATGCGTGTGCGCTACAACGACCTTACCGAATTGCTTGTCCGCAGAAAGATGATGTTTAATATTTGAAACTATGTAATCTACAGCTGATCTCAAACCCCTTACCTTGGAAACAACCTTAATTTTACCATAATCATCCAGCGATAACACCGGCTTCACTGAAAGAACAGAGCCCATAACTGCAGCAGTTTTACTAATTCTTCCACCACGCTTTAAGTAAAATAGATCGTCTACGGTAAAAAAGTGATTTATATTGCATCTCTCATTCTTTACCCAGCAAAAAAGATCATCCAGACTAAGATTTTCTTGTTTTTTTTTCATACATGCATAATAAACCAAAAGCCCTTGCCCTACTGATGCACTTAAAGAGTCCACTACCAAAACCTTATTTTGCTTATACTCTGCATTCAATTCTTTGGCGGCAATCAGCGCCTGGTCATAAGTCCCACTTAAACCAGATGAAAAAGATATATGCAGAACACTACAACCACTGTCTAAAATAGACGCAAAGTAATTTTTATACTTTATACATGTTGTCTGAGTTGTTTTTGGGATAACTCCTTTCACTATTTCTTTGTAAAAATTCTCAGGTTTTACATCCGATTCCTTAAAATACGACACACCATCAAAGGTTAGTTCCAAATACGAAACTTTTATTCCCAATTTTTTTATGTCATCAGGGATAAAATCCGCGCTGGAGTCAGTTGATATAACATAATCTTCATTCAGCATAATAAGACCCAAAAAAACAGATTAAATTTTTCCGCTTACGAATCTCCCGAAATCATAGCACACACAGAGACGACTTTCTATATGTAACTGCGAATTCCAATAAAAAATTATTCAAACAATGAGCGAACAAGCATAGTAAAACATAACAATCAGCATTTAAAGCTTCAAGTATATAATTTTTAATCCGCACAAAAAATATCAAAATCGAACACAAAAATCCCTGCTAGTATATGACCCTATCCAAAAGATCTGAGCGGAACTTATTTCAAGAACTCTCGTAACCACTGTGCCGAGACAAGACAACAACTTGGAAAAAGCAGAAAAATCCAGACATCACCAACAGCACTTAAGGAAACTGCACCATTACAAAACATTAATACCACAAATAAACCTGCTCTTAAATTTAAACAAAGTAAGTCCGGAACACACTAATAACAGAGAAAGAAAGTGAGCGAACCTTGTCTACTTTCATTAGCACACAACACATACGGCGCTAAAAATAGATACGTTAGCCAAACTGCATTCCGCGAGCAGAACGACTAAGCTGTTGATTATAACTTTTAACTTCTTTATCCGCCCAAATCTGAGAAGCACTTCTCTTCAATTTAGCATCTTACATTTCAACACGCGTATATCCAATCACTGCAAGGGCATAACACTTTCCAAAGAAACTAAATAACGAAATAGAAAACTCTTAAGCTTTATTACTTAACGTACACAAACACAATCAAAAAGTACATATGCCAAACATCTGCACACTCTAAATATACGACTAAAACTCAACACAAAAACATGCCCAACACCTTAAAAGTTTTAGAGCAAAACTTTATCAAAACACTCAAGCCCGCATAACATACTCGATACATCAACTCAGAAACAGGTAATTATAGCACAAACCATCCTCAAATTACCTACTTAGTATCAGCCATACAAGACCTAGTACAAAAAACACCTAAGAACATAAAATGCAAACAACACAAACTACCAAACAAAATCACCACCACCAGAATCACCGTCCCGAACAACCCACCCCACCTTAGAAATAAGTTCCTCACAAATATTGCAGTTGCTCTTAATTAAGTCTCAACTAAAACTAGGACCAAACCCATCCCTTTTTCAACCGATGGCACTACCTAATTTACCAACTAAATTCAAAAATATAGCGCACTCTATACGTTTTTTTTGCAACCTGCAGGCCAAACCATAAGGTTTTCTAATGTCCCCATTGAACTTAAAGTGATTTGCACTACACCCACCGCTGCAAAAAAATTTTGCCCAACAGTCAGCGCAGCCTTCATTGCTGAAGATATTAGCCTTAATAAATTCGCGCCTTAGTCCATCATTAAAAGACTTTTTGACTACATTACCCATTGACCACTCTTTTGTTCCAACAAATTGATGACAAGGAAAAATCTCACCATCCGGCGTCACTGCTATGTATTCATTCCCACAGCCACACCCCTTCATCCTTTTTGTGATACACGGGCCGTTACCGAAATCAAACATAAAGTGAAAGAAATTAAAACACTTACCTTTTTTCCGCATAACAATCATCTTATTCATCAAATTTTCATACTCATTCTCTACATCGGCCATATCACTTTCAGTAATCGCAAAAGGATTACTAAGATCAGAAACAACGGGCTCTATAGAAATTTGATCAAAGCCCAAAGAATAAAGATGTAGAACGTCTTTTGAAAAATCCAAATTTTTCTTGGTGAAAGTGCCCCTAACGTAGTAATCTTTTCCCGACCGGTGCGAAACCAATTTTTGAAATTTTGGAACGATACTCTCGTAACTTCCAAATCCAGCAGCGTCAAAACGCATTTCATCATTAACAAACTTACGACCGTCAATCGAAAGAACAACGTTGTCCATCTCATCGTTAATAAAATTAATAATATAGTCATCAAGCAAAAGTCCATTAGTAGTTAAAGTAAAACGAAATTTTTTGTCTTTGTCTTTTTCTAAACTCCTAGCATAAAGCACAGTTTCCTTTACAACGGGGAAATTTAAAAGAGGCTCGCCACCAAAGAAATCCACTTCCAAATTATGTCGCGAGCCAGACCTTTCCAAAAGAAAATCTACAGCGGACTTAGCGACCTCTAAATTCATGAGCTTACGACCTGCACCAAAATCACCTGTAGATGCAAAACAGTACCTACAACGCAAATTACAATCATGCGCAACATTAAGGCACATCGATTTTATTGGCGAACCACTTAATTTTTCTTCCAAATCCGCCTCGGATACACCAAAGGCCTCCGAAAACAGAAGCCCTGCCCTCCATAAAGAAAGAATCTCGAAATACGCACTTCTAAGATCAGCGGCACCACGAACATCCCTAAGTTTTCCCAGCTCTATCTCTTCAAAACTTTGACAGAAATCCGCAGCGCTCAAATAACTTAAAAGATCGTACACAACTTCATCGACTAAATGCACCGAACCACTGTTAACATCTAAAACTACATTGAAACCGTTCAGTCTATACTTATGTACCATAATCAAAAACAGCCTTAATTACTCTTCTTTGCTCTAACCTTTAGGTGAGCACCAATTTTCTCACACTTTTGGTTAGCAACTGTACAGGAGGTTTTACAAGCGGATTGACAAGATGACGGGCATTCACCACATCCCCCCAGACAACTTTCCGCTCCAGGTTTAAAAGCCCCTTCGAACAATGTTTTTATATGACGCATAAAAAAACTCCTAAAAAATCTCATCAAACTTAACTAACGGCACACATTGGCCGAAAAAATACCACCAACTGAACCCGAAACAAACGAAAACAACAACCTAACTAACAGGAACCCAGAAACACTCCGACACACAGAAATACTGCCGATACTGAAAAGCAAAACAAAAAAGAACAACCCTGCTAAGCCGCCAAAAACAAGACCATTTTTCTTCTTAAACCTGACTACAACAAAACCGACAACAAAGGAACACAGTAACTGCACAAAAAATGAGACGGCTTTTAAAGCAATCACGTCAATGACCACAAAAGCAGACAAAACGAAAGAGAAAATGGCAGAAAACAAAAGGCAAGCTCCAAACCCTAAAAACTCTCCAAAGATGTAAGGAAAAATTGTTTCTTTAAGAAAACTGCCAGTCTCTGCTCTCACCAAAAAACGCCCCGTATTATAAAATATGATAAATATATACTTAGGGCACGTTAAAAATATGCGCTTCCTCAACAATACCTAATTCGCAGCTTCAAGCTTATCACCAGTATTTTTGTGCTCACCCGATTTTTCCACTTTGTCCGCCCTAACAGTCTCGCAACTAGCTATTGCCCAGCGCTTAATCTTTATTTTGCTACGGTCCACACCGGTCTCTATAACAAAAGTATCGGCACCATCCTTTATTCCAACTATCTTTCCCACTATACCACCTATAGTCGTCACTTCATCGCCAACCTTCAGTGAACGCCGCATCTCGTCTTCCTTTTTCCTTTTCTTGGCATTCGGCCTGATAAGCAAAAAGTAAATAGCAACAAAAAACACGGCCATCATCAATATATTAGCTAGTCCAAAACTCCCGCTTTGATTCAAACAAATCACCCCCACATTTAACGCTAATACTCTCATTCTAAAACTTTAAGAACTATTTTTCAATAATTAATTTTTTAGATCAATAGAGAAACATATAAGCCTTATACATATGTACACTAATGCCAAGAAAAAAGGTAATACAAATCTAAAATATTTTACATTAGGCAAGAAAGGTACAAAAAATTCAAAAAGAGTTATAAAAACAAAAATGTAATCAGAACCTTATTAAACAGACCACAAGCCAACTATTAAAGACAGAACAAACACGGAAGATTGTAACTTTTTTAAGGGTAATGCTACAAATCAAAATTTTTAATTATCTCATTAAGTATTTGTTAATTACGATAAAGGTGCGAAAGCCATATTAGAATTGGCGATGAGCTAATAAGATCTGCAACTATATAGAAAAAACTTTAGATATCTAAACACGAAAGAATTGTCCACCCAAAACCTCGTTTTGCACTTCTGGCAAAATTTCTAAAGGTCACTATAAAAATGTAAAAAAGCAATATATTATGTTTTGCTAAAAAACAAAAACTGTTATAATAAGACTATAGTGCTTCTTATTTATCGCTTGGTGTATTTTTAATTGAGAGGTTTCGACATAGCAGAGAGTGAAGTTCGTGCATTTTTTGATAAAGTTGCCAAAGACGAAGTGTTAAGAAAGAAACTGGCCGAGGCAGAAAAAAATGCTGGTAGTATGAACGAATTAGAACCGAGAAAACTCTTTGATGACAAGATTCTACCTATAGTTAAGGAACAAGGTTTTAATTTTACTTATGACGATCTTCTTGAATATAAAAAAGGATTAGAGCCAAAGGAAGGACAAGAATTTTCTGGTAACTTTTTAGCGCAAGCCGCTGGAGGGCAAGCTGTAGCGTACAAGTGTATTAAAGGAGGGGACTCGCGCGCTTCAAAATATTGCGGTTTTATTTTTGGTGGCGATTCGACGTCAAGCTCTGGTTGCGGTTTGATTCAAAATACCCAGATTTGTGGCTGCATTAATGGGAGGGACATAAAAAGAAAACGTGTATTAGATTAAGTTCTGTTTTTAAGTTGTTTTGCTTTTTGCGAGGATTAAAACTTTTTATGCTGTGGCCTAAATGTGGTGACCTGTAACTGGGAAGTGTAAGTTCTTTTTAGTAAAGAAGATTTATATAGTTGTGTTTTTTGTTTTTATTTATATCTTGTCTTAATAAAAAATGCTATGTTTGCCGTGTCTTACTGCTTAGTAAGAGGAGAGAAATTTATGTTTTGTAAACTAAAAAGTAGGTTTGCCCTGAGAGGATATAAAGACGCACCTTATGCCATAGCAGATTTATCTACAGGGTCATCTCAATGTCTTAGCCCTATCACGTTTCAAGCCTTTTCTTTCTGCGATGGATTTACTGATTTAGATAACTCCTCATATGTGCTCCCTATTCACAAAAAAATAGTAGAAAAATTGCTGGAGCGCCATAGTCCGATTATTGCTCTTTGTAAACAAGGGGATAAGGTTTTACCACAACAAAAATATAAATATTTTAACAATCAGCGCATCGAGACCGCCCATTGGTCCATTACCGGAAAATGCAATTACAAATGCCGTCATTGCTTTCTTAGTGCGCCGGAAAGTAAATTTGGTGAGCTCTCGACCAGCGAGTGTTTGCGGGTCATAGACGAATTAGCAGACTGTGGAATAAATCAGGTAAGTATTACCGGCGGAGAACCTTTAGTCAGGTGCGACTTTTTGAAATTACTTGATGCATTTAAGAAAAATAACGTAATTGTTGTGCAAATTTACACGAATGGTGCTTTAGTTAACGATAAATTATTAGATGAGTTAGAAGGACGTGGAATGAAGCCATCGTTTTCTATAAGTTACGATGGAATCGGCTGGCACGATTGGATGCGGGGAATTAAAGGCGCTGAGAAAATGGCATTCGCGCTTTTGACCTTTTACATTCAAGAAATTTTTGCATAGATGTTGGCATGTGTTTACATAAGCTTAACAAGAACGTTTTAGAAGAGAGCATAGACCTGCCTGTAGAACACGGGGTCAATAGCATAAAGACAAGCCTTGCTGCAGACTCTGGCGAGTGGATGAGAGAATGTGGTAAATTAAACTTAACATCAGAAGAAGCTCACAACGTGTATTTAGATTACATTCCAAAGTATTTAAAAGCGGGCTCACCTATAACTTTACACTTAGGAGGATTTTTTTACTGCAGGAAAGGTTCACAAAACTATGAGCTTACCTCTGTAAAAAATAATTGTGGAAAGAAAGAAACAGCTTTGAAGAGAGAGCTTTACCTCCACGCAAAAAACACTATGTATATAGCGCCTAACGGTCAGTTGTTGCCATGTATACCTTTGACAGGTGGTGCAGATTTTAATATTCCTAAAACTTACATCCAAAATGCTCCTTTAAAAGAGTTGCTGAATAGTTCAAATTATTTGTCACTAATCAAAAGTACTCTGAAAGACCTGATGGACAAAAACGGAAAGTGCAGAGATTGCGATTACAAGCTTGAGTGTGGCGGAGGTTGAAGGGATCGGCATACCTGAACGACGGAGACTATTTTGGATGCGACAAAGCAACGTGCGACATTTTTAAAAAAGGCTATATAGACAAAATAAAAGAAGCGGTTAGCATTGGTGTAGGAGTATAATCCGAGAAAGCTTTGTAAACCTAATGGTTAGAGGCGGTTAACTCGCTTACTATTAAAGATTTGGAACGAAACAGCCTAATTTTTAGTTCTTGTGATCTGATTTTACGATTACAAGAATTTTTTAATGTATGAAAATATTAAAGATTTGAGTTTAATAGCTGAAGGAGCATCCCTAAACGTTTGTATAACATCGTAAAAATTAAATGCTTCTCAACTTATTAAATTCACCTATTTTGCAAAGCATTAATAATATGATTATTAAGAAATTTTATTTTATGTAGCTGAATTTTAATTCGCAAATATAACTAAGATTGGCGGTGACTTAATATCGGTTAATGAATTGCTATCGCAGGCAGGGGAAACTGATTTTTGCTTTTGTTACAGGTCTTACAGTTTCATATCTTTTGCCGTTAAAAATCGTAATAAGACTGTTGGTTTTACTGCTTATTTTAGTTTCAATATGTCTAATTAAGTGCTAAGGAGGATTTTTTGTGAAAGTAGTAGTTTTTAGAGGTACAAAACTGTTAAATTTTCTATTAAGAAAGATTTTTAAAATAAAAAAAGAAAAGATTAACTAAGAATTCCAGCTTCGTTGTTAAGCAAGGCTGACTTTATTGAAAATATTCAGCAAAATGCATTTTTTGTGTAAGCAAGAAACTTGATAATTTGAGTAAACAGTTTTCAGAACACCAAATGTGAAGTGTTTTTCAGTAAGTAAAAAAACTTAAGCAAACTTAGTAAAAATTTTACTAAATATAAGCTCAAATTGATTAAATTCTACGGTTAGTAGTGGAGTCGTATTATTTAAATAATACGATTTTTTATAATAATTAAAAATTTTAACCGTTAGACTAAAACTGCAACTGGGATAACTTCAAAAAATAAATTTAATTCGCAACAGCAAACTTTACGAAAATCCATATAGTTTTCAAAAACAACAAATTTCGTTTGGTTACTTTTATCCTAGACATAGTGAACTTAAGACGATATAATGATATGTAGTCCAGACAGATTAGTCTGTGAAATGTTTTGTCCATTTTGTTTTAAACAAAAGCATTGTATGCTACCCGTTTTAAAGGTTCCTTAGGCCCCGTCTTCACTACGTCTTTTGCCATCTTTATCAAAGTGGCTGTATTCCCTAAGGTGTTAAAGTTTTTCCTTTGGCTATGCGAAGCTCTGTAGGGTTAGGCTTTTCGTTCTCAACGTCTGACTATTCTACTGTATTTACGAGGTTGCCCTCACTATTGTAAATTTTGCAACCTATGTCGCCACGATATACTCCTCCACTTACATTCTCCAGGGCATTATCTGATGATTGCAGACCCTGTTTGTTTCCATATCTAGATCCCTTCATATTAAAATGAGTGTATGCAAATTATAAGATATACACAATTTAGTATATTGAAAATGTGAAGTACTGGATGTATTTCCCTAGTAAAGATAAGAAACGTAGGACTTTTTACCCACTTTTTTAATACTAAGATAATAAGATTATTTTTGAAATCTTAAATAGTTTGCTTTTGCTTTTTGTAAGTGCTAAAATGACCGGGCTTTGATATGTATTTTGGTTGTTATATCCATTACGTCTAGGCAGTTAGAGGTAGTTTTTTGAATATACTTGTTGTTGGTTGTGGCAGATTGGGTGCAAAGCTTGTTAATACCCTCTTTGGTTTAGGGCATTATGTTTCCGTTGTAGATCATAACCCGGATTCTTTTAAGCAATTAGATCCGGACTTCGATGGTATGACTCTTTTAGGTACTCCCCTCAATATGGACGTACTACGCGATGCAGGTGTGGAAAGTTGTGATTCTGTTGCCGTGGTTACTTCAGACGATAATTTGAATATAACAGTAAGCCAGATTGTTAAAGAATTCTTTTATGTCGATAACGTAGTAGCAAAAATAAATTCTCCAGCACGTGAGCGAGCATTTTATAACCTAGGTCTAAAAACTATTTGCCCAACAAATCTAGCGTGCGGATCTTTTATATCTGCATTAACTGGTAAAAATTCAGAACAACAGGTCCATTTTGGACTTCACACCCTTGGCGTTACAGTAAGGGAAGTTGACCCGAAGTTCATAGGTCGAGATCTTAAAGATATGCCCAGAAGGAAATCTGAAGTTATCGTCGGTATCATTTCATATGACGGACAGCTGATTCTGGATTCCACTAAAGGGAAAAGTGTAGTCTTAAGTGCGAAAGATAGGCTTATTTGTGTACGTGCTACTGATTAGTTTTTTTGCACTGATATAATTTCAAATAATGCTCCACGTTGTTTAAATAAATTCCTTCGAAAGGATGTGGAAGCTGGATAGCGGGCGAGATCAGATTTTTCGTGTATGGTAGGTACAAAATAGCACTAGTTTTTCCCACCTCACTTATTTATAATGTGGACTTAGAAAGAGGCAGTACAAAAATAGGCTCTGTGTATTGTAGTTTATAATGCTAAAAATGAAAAAAGTGCCCACAACAAAGGTAATTGAAAAAGTCAAAAGCATAAAAGACAGCTTAATTCTTTTATTCATGAAATAGAGTTTTGCCTGGCGTATTCGTTTTTGTTATTGCCTAAAAGGTTTGGAGACTTTACCTAAAAGACATTACTACTAAGTGATTTCGTCTTTTAAGTAAAGTAGAATCCGTGAATGTTAAATATCTTTTAGTGATTAAATATACTAGAAATACTTTACTCGTGTAGATGGCACATGAACGCAGCGTATTACTTATCGCATCTGCTGTATAAAATCAAAAAAATAAAATTTTTACTGGAAGGTTCCATTTGCTCCCCTATAGGAATAAAAAACAACACTGAGTTTTAATTGAAACAAGGAAAAGTCGCAGTTTGTGATAATAGTTTTGGTACTAAAGCCTTTGCTCAAATGGTCGTTTCGTAAATTTTGGAAAAGCTGGTTAAAATCTTGCCATCACTAAAAAATATTTTGATCTTTTATAGCGTAAAAATTTAAGTAAAATACGCAATATTGTTCTCCATTTGGAACGAGCTACAAAGTACGACGTTGATTTCGTCACACAACTGCATAAACCATGTAAAAAATTCATGTGGCAATTTAGACGAACAATAATTCTAAGAACGTCCGGATGTTAGTATTCTAAGACCATATTTTTTTATCGCACTGAATTAAATTTGATTAACTTTTTTGTTCCGAACTAAGCACAAATGGTTTACCCGCAATTCGTTTGACTTTTAAAGCAATGTGTTCTATAATGCGAGTTGTTTTAGTAATCAATCATTGAATTGTTTTTTGGAGGTGGTAGCAAGGTTTTGTATAGATGCAAGTGATTGTTTCCAGTTATGCTGGTTTTTGTTTTGGTGTTAGTTTGGCCATTAAGTCTATTTTTGGTGTAATAGAATCAGGCAAAAAGTGCTGCACTTTGGGTGAAATAGTTCACAATCCTTCGGTGATTAAGAGGTTTAAAAATGCTGGTGGAATAGTGGTGGATTCCCCGGAGGAAGTTCCAGATGGGTGTGTCTTGGTACTGAGGTCTCATGGTGTTGGCCGTGATGTACTGAATAGGGTAAAAAAACTTGGTGTAGATTATGTAGATTCCACGTGTCCTTTTGTTAAGAAGATACACTCTATTGTTGCGCGATATTCTAGACTCGGCTACTCTCTACTTGTTGCTGGAAATTCGAGTCACTGTGAAGTTCAGGGAATAATGGGAAATTGTTTCGGTACTTGCTACGTTTTTGAGAGCAGCGAAAAACTGATGTCTCTTTTGGCAAATGGTCAGTGTGCTAAAGACAAGTGTGTTGTCGTTGCTCAGACGACTTTCTCAGTTGATGAGTGGACCAAGTGTTGCAGTTTGTTAAAGAAATTTAATTGTGATTTCAAGATTTTTGATACAATATGCAGAGCCACTGCTTTAAGACAACAAGAGGCTAAAAAGATTTCTGAAAGATCGGACCTCATGATCGTAGTGGGCGGGTGTAATAGCTCGAATTCTTTGAAATTAAGGGATATTTGCGAAAAATATTGTAGAACTTGTTTTGTAGAAGAACCTGACTATTTGAATTGTGATGATCTTGGAATAAAGGCCGGTGATGTAGTAGGTGTAACGGCTGGGGCGTCAGTCCCTTATGAAGATGTGTTAGAAATAAAAGATATGCTAGTTGATTTTAAAAGGAGAAAGTATGGATTTGGAAATTAAGAGTGACGCAGAAAACAAGGAATTGGCAGGTTTTCCAGTCGATAATGCGAAGGCTAATGAAAATGATATTGTTACCGGGGAAATTTTGACGGGAACGGTCACAGAGCTCTTGCCGAATGAGATTAAGGTGGATATAGGTCGGAAATATAATGGGGTTGTACCTTTAACAGAGCTTACTACTGACTTGAGTCAAAACACGAGCGATTTGGTACACGTTGGCGAGAAGTTGGAACTAGCAGTTGTGAATTTTAATGAAGAGACGGGATCGGTGATCCTTTCAAAAAAACAAGTTGATTTTTCGAAAGGTTGGGGTAAGATCGTTGACGCTTATAATAATCAAGAGACTCTGACCGCTAATGTTACGGAAGTTGTTCGCGGTGGGATTAAGTTAATTTGCAATGGTATAAAGATTTTTATACCAGCGTCGTTAAGTGGAGCCTCGAGGGGAAATCCTTTAGAAGGCTTTAAAGGTAAAAGCGTAGAATTTAAGGTCATTGAGTTGGATGAAGCCAGAAAAAGAGGAATAGGTTCATGTGACGCTGTGAATCCCGGGAAAGGTAAAGAACAGAATGAAGACTTTTGGAATAATGTTAAGATCGGGGATATAATTGAAGGGACCGTTAGCGGAATTGCCTCATTTGGTGCCTTTGTTGATCTGGGAGGCCCTGAAGGCTTGATACACATCTCTGAAATTTCCTGGAATAGAGTGGCTTCTCCGTCCGACGTTTTAAAGATAGGGCAAAAGGTGAGGGTACTCGTTAAAGATATGGATAGAGAGCGAGGCAGGGTCTCTTTAAGTTACAAGAAAATTTTAGGTGACCCGTGGGTAATTTTTGCTGACAGATACAAAGTAGGACAAATTGTAACCTGTAAGATTACTGCTGTTAAAGATTTTGGCGCTTTTGCTGAAATTATGCCAGGTGTAGAAGGTATGATACACGTTTCGCAGATTTCTGAAGGAAGAATAGATAACCCTCAGGATGTTCTAAGCCCTGGTGACGAAGTACGCGTTAAAATAATAGATTTGGACCCTATAAGGCGGCGTGTAAGTTTATCTATACGCGAGTGCTATAGTATAGATTGATACCTAGTTTTGAGCTTTTCCTCCGCACTTTAAGAGCGGGGGTACTTCGTCTAGAGCTTGTTCTTGCAGCACTAGTTATACGATGTAAAAATTATTTTTACTACTTTGTTTTTAGATGTACTTTATTTATTCAGATCAATAGTTATGAGTTCATTTTTCTATTTTTTAAAAGTTTTTGACGATTTTAACATTTAGTTTTTTGTGCCAAAGTGTATTTAAATAATTAAAATGTAGGCGGCGTGAAAATAGGGTGAGTTTGTTAAAATACGAATCGCTTTGGGTTAAAAATATCTAAAGTACTAGTCACTTAAAGCATTTTTTGTGAAAAAGCAGCAATACTTGTGCAAATGAGGGATAGGATAAATAAGGATTAAATGCTCCTTTTTTGCAAGTAATGTTTCAAAACTTTACAAAAAATCTAGTAGGTTTACCATAATGTGTGTTGCTTGGACTCTAAAATATGAATTTATCAAAAAAGTTAAAAGTATTTTCGCGGGCAAAAGTTCGACTTTTCTGTTTTGTGAGGCGTAGTTTTTCTTATGTATCTGTTTTTAGCACTTTAGGAAAATTGACAGATTTAGAGAACAAATTTTAACTTCAGAAAAGGATTTACAAACAAAGTGTAAGACTGGCAAAGAATCAGTTCGCAAAAAGAGATGTAGCGATGGTACTTTGGAAAAAGTTATTTATACAAAATAAATTGAACTTGTAACAAGATAAAGCGCTGTCTTATTCAAGTGCTTGTTGTTGTGTTAATGTGAATACGGGGTATTATTTCATTCTTTTACGTTAATTTTTATAATGCATCCACAATTCTAATATTTATATTTTATGCTAAATATTATTGCTGCATAAAATTTTGACATTAACGGAGGAACTCGTTCCGACAAAATTAATAGAAAGTAGAAAACTTTCCTTTAATTTCTTAAATGTTTATGATCTTTTATTCCAATTTATATTAACAAAATTTTTTAAATTTCTTAAAATGTCAAATTATGAACATATGTGACTGTAAACTATTTTCCCTGGAAGGCTTGGATGGTTGTGGTAAGGCCACACAGACTAAAAGTCTTGTGTCAAATTTAAAAAGCGTCAATAAGATTGTTTATGACATAAGTTTCCCCAACTACAACAGCAAGTCTTCTGCGCTTGCAAAAATGTATTTGAATTCAGAGCTTAATTTTGAAACACAACAGGAAAATGTTTATGCCGTTTCTTCTTTTTTTGCAGTCGATAGATATGTGAGCTACATTAGCAATTGGAAAAAATACTTAGATGAAGGCCAAATAATCGTGGCGGACAGGTACACAACATCGAACGCTGTTTATCAGCTTAGCGGACTTGACAAAAGAAATTGGGGCTCTTACTTGGATTGGCTTTTGGATTATGAATATAATAAGTTAGGTTTGCCAAGGCCTTGCATGGTTATATACTTGGATATGCCTGTTGAAAAATCTCAGGAACTGATACTAAAGAGATATGATGGAAACGAAAATAAAAAAGATCTATATGAAAGAAATTTAGAAAGGCTTTACAAATGCAGAGAAGCCGCTATGTACGTTTCAAAGAAATTTGGATGGAAAGTGGTAGATTGTGTGGATAAAGAAACAGGCAAAGTCAAGTCTGTGGATAAAATAAGTAAGGTCGTATTTGACTTAGTTTGGGATGTGATTAAATAAGTTTTATGTTAGATTTCCATATTCCCACCTTTGATGATAAAAAATGGATAAATAAGGTTTTGGATGGCTACAGTGGTTTTGGTAGCGAGAATACGTTTGGAAGTATCTACCTTTGGCGGAATTTTTTTGGAACCAAAGTGTGTAGTTATGCAAATTGTCTGTTAAGGAAGTACTCTTTTAAGAGTGTTCCTGTTGGGTACGCCTTCCCTCTTAGACCACAAGACTGCGATAGCGATTGCTTAAAAACCGCACTGGATGCTCTTTTTAAAGAATCTCGATCGTATGGTTTGCCATTTGTTCTAACAGGTATAACAAAAGAAGATTTAGAATATCTAAAAGGTATCTACACTGGTCAATTTAAGTTCATGGAACAGAGAAATAGCGAAGATTATATATATTTAAGTTCAGACTTAATAAGTTTAAGTGGGAAAAAATTTCACAGTAAGAGAAACCACATTTCTAAATTTAATAAATTACATAAATTTAGTTATGAGGATGTATCAGAAACTAATTTAGAAGAGGTTTTGCTTTTTATAGATTCCTGGTTTAAAGACAATGGGGATACAGGCGAAGAGGGTTTAAACTATGAAAGCAGCGCAATTAAAGAATTTCTTAATAACTATGAATATTTTAACTTTAAGTCTGGCATATTAAAGATAGATGGCAAAGTTGTAGCTTTTACTTCAGGCGAAGAAATAAGCCAAAACGTTTTTGTTATCCATTTTGAAAAAGCCCTTAAAGAATATGACGGTAGTTATTCTGTTATAAATAATGAATTTGCTAAGAGAAATCTAAGGAATTACACTTACATTAACAGGGAAGAAGACATGGGCATTCCAGGCCTTAGGAAATCTAAGCTTTCTTACCATCCTAAATTTTTACTGAGAAGATATCAAGCGATATATCTGGGCAAAGATAGAGAAGATTTATTTTTATAAAAACTAAAGGCACACATGGAGAATGCGTCCACCTATTGAAACGTAAAAATGGTAATAGTTTTTTTTGTTAATTATTGAAGCTACCTTTTAAGCATGAAATATACTAAACTAAGACGAAGGGTAGTTTGAGTTTTTTGCTCAATTTTTTAAGGTTTTGTATTTTGAACAATTTTTTTAAAAAATGCCGATTGGCTAGCCGTTTTGATATACCGGTCCTAAAGAGCTTGTTTGAAAAATGCTTTAGTGTTTCGCCAGATGAGGTTAATTTTTTCTTTGAAAAAAAGTTTGATTCAACCAACTGTCTAGTTTATGAAGTAGACGACAGAGTGGTGTCAGCTCTACATTTAATGGATACAGAGTTGGTGTATGGCCGTTGCAGTGAAAAAGCGTATTATGTTTATGCAGCTTCTACTTTGCCAGATTACAGAAAACGCGGATTTATGTCAGCACTTATTAATTATTCGTTTGTGATTGCCAAAAATAGGGGAAAAACTTTTTCCGTTTTAAAACCAGAAGATCTAAAACTTTATAAATTCTATGAAAAATTGGGTTACAGAAAATTTTTTAAGGAAAGCTTTTTCATTTTGAATAAAAGAGAACTTTTTAGCCTTCTAAAAGAAAAACACCATTTTGAGTTTACTGAGGAAAACGATTTTAATAAAAAAACAAGCAGAATATATGATTTACTAAAAAAGATGTGCGCAAAGTCAGGTGGAATACGCTGGAGTGAAGATCATATAAATTATGCTTTAGAATATAACAAACTTTGCGGGGGAAAAGCGTTTGTTTTTGAGGAAGGATTTTTAGTCTGTGGCTTAAGGAATGAACATACTCTTGAGATCAGCGAACTTTTTTGTTTAACGAAAAATACTTTATTTAGGTTGCTTTTTAATCTTCTTTATACCTTTAAAAATGTCAAGGAATATATTTTTAAAGTACCTGTAGGTTGTTTTAAAGGTATCCTTAAAGAAAAAGTACAATATTGTGGTATGATAAGAGGATTAAAAGAGGGCGTTAAAATTTTAGATGACGGTAACCCTTATATTGGTTTCACACTTTGATTCTTCTAATACTGGAGGTAGGTTTTGTGGTTTACATTTTTTTAGCACCGGGTTTTGAAGAGATAGAAGCGGTAGCACCTTTAGATATTTTAAGAAAGTCAGGGTTAGAGGTAACTACTGTTGCCGTCGGAGGAAGTAAAGTTGTTTCCGGAAATGTTAGAATACCGATTACGGCAGATATTATGGATACAGACTTGGATTTTTCTACCATCGGTGCTGTTGTTGTTCCGGGGGGATACGGTGGTGCTAAAAGACTTGCCAGGTCCGATATTGTTTTGAAAGCAGTCAGGTATTGTTATGATAGCGGGGGTATCATCGGTGCTATATGTGCAGGCCCCTCTGTTTTGGCAAAGGCTGGAATATTATCCGGGAAAACCATCACTTGTTACCCGGGAATAGAGGAGTGGTTCAAAGACGTTGATGTTAAGGTGCTGGGTGATTGTGTTGTAAAAGATGGTAAAATAATTACTGCTATTGGACCAGGCGCCGCACTCGAATTCGGCTATACTTTGGCTAGTGAGCTTTCAGAGGAGAAATCTAGTGATGTTTTAAAAAAATCAATGTGCTACGCTTTGTGTGCTGGAATTCGTAAGTAAACTTTTTTGTTATACCTGTTAGAACAAATAGCAAACCGCATGGCCGAGATTTTTTAAAAAGAGCATCCAGTGCAGTTTTCAAGCAACCGCTGTAGCAGTTTTGTGGCCTAGGGGGGAAAAAAAGGAGTGCCCAACAGGAAGTACTCTTAGAAGAGTACTTCCTTAGGATGCTTTTTGTCATGGAGTGGCAAGAAACGTTTAAAATGTAGGCTCAAAGGCGCGGTTGGTTTACACAAATTGCGAAATTTTCTTTTGTTTTTTTAGTTCCTTAGTTCGTTTCGCAAAGTACAGGTGTCTTTGCGCCTCTGGATGTTTTTGTTATAAAACTATTTGTTACCGCTTGCACATTTTTTGATTATTTGGCTGTTTGCTTTTCAAAAAACTTTTGACCGGGGTGTTACCCAAACATCTTTTATTTGTAACGTTTGGACGAGAATTTTCGCTGTTAGTATTTAAAAAAATTCGGGAACCGATAATTCTGGTTGTTCGTATTTGTAGTTGTTGACGGCTCGCAGTATATAACACGATGTTTGTGTTTTTACATCATATTTGTTAGAATTTAATTTTGTTAGAAGTACATTTTTTATTTTGGATATATCTTTAATGAAGAAAAAAAAAGAAGTAGATGATGTAAGCAGTTTTAGTAAAAAGTATAAAAAAAAGGTAGCTAGAAATAAGAACAGTAAGTTTACCGCAAAGATTTGTGTAGAGCAGCACCGTTTTTTCAGACGTGTTTGGATTTTTATGGTACTTTGCTTGGCAGGAATGTTATCTTTATTTTCGGTTTTTGGAATGATAGATATGCTAGCGATGAATCGTGAGGAGCAGTCTGTGAATGTATGTATAGACGATAAGGCAAATATTTCAAAACTGCTTTTTGACAGTAAAGTTATAACTGAACCAGAATTCTTTGACACATATTTAACTATTTTTAATAAAAGAAAAAATATTATTTGCGGTACTTTTAGAATAAAAACAAATTTGGACTATTCCGCAATAGTAAATTATCTAGGTCAAAACAGTAATAGGTTAGATTCAGACATTGTAGAAGTTACCATTCCTGAGGGAAAAAATATTCTGGAGATAGCACAAATTTTGGACAAAAACGGCGTCTGCAAAAAAGACGCTTTCTTAGATTACTGCAAAAAAGGTGATTTTAGCAATTTTAGTACAATAATATCGCTCAAAAACTACAGTAAACTTGTGTACAAGCCGGAGGGATACCTATTCCCGGATACATATAAGCTATATAAAAATCTAGAACCTAAGTATATTGTTAGAAAGCTTGTTAATAATTACAAAAATAAAATATCTGAAGAAAGTGATTATGGCAATTCACAAAGTATCGCAGAGGAGGCTAAAACAAAAAACATTGATTTACAAGATATAATAAGTATAGCATCTTTGATTCAGGCAGAGGCTGCAAACGAAAAGGATATGTACAATGTTTCTTCAGTTATACATAATAGGTTGAGCATTCACAATGGAAAAATAACAAAATCGGAAAGCGGTCTAGAAAAACTTTGTATAGATGCTACCGTGTGGTACCCTTACAGAAGTAAAGAAAAGATACCAAAAGATTTAGCAAATGATTTTGAATCGCCGTATGATACATACAAAAATAACGGTTTACCCATTGGCGCTATTTGTAATCCCGGCCTAAAGGCCATAAATGCAGCACTTAGACCGAATAGAACTAATTACTACTATTATTGTCATAGCAAAGATGGAAAGGCTTATTATGCAAGGACTTTAAAAGAGCACAATCTCAATTTAAAAAAAGCCGGGCTGGCATAAGGTTTCTGTAGTTCTATCATCATAGATTGACAAGAATATAGTTGGCTATTACTACCTAAGACATCACTATATGAATGCCTGTTTTTCTAAATATGTGTATGCTTTGTTTGCTTATATAATCGTAATTTATATCCATGTCCTCTTCTACCTTTGTTTTACTTAGACAGTAAAAACCTGAATTTATGAATTTAAGTAAATCTTTATTAAACCTAAATATATCAATTTAGTTTTTTACTTTCTATATAATTTTCGAATATTACTAAGCCCCCTCCACACTTTTACAACGTATGTTAAATTAAGAAAAATGTAAAAAGTAAAATATCAAAAAACTGCTCTAAATTGTGAGCAAAAAATACTGACTTTATTCGATTATATATTAAGAAAATATACTTTTTGTTAAATCTAATAACTTGGATAACTGAAATTATTCGACATTCATATTGACTAACGTTTAAGATTAATTTCTGTCCTATTTTCTGACTTCACTTGAATCTTCTACATAAGATTTAGCGAATTTTTATTTGACAAAAAGTTTTTTTATGATAGAATCTGAGCGTGGTTGTAAGTTTTGGGCGGTATAGCTCAGTCGGTGAGAGCGTTCGGCTCATACCCGAAAGGTCGTTGGTTCGAGTCCTACTACCGCTACCAGTTGTTGTGGCCCGTTGGTCAAGAGGTTAAGACATCGCCCTTTCACGGCG
>DFGJ01000029.1:0-61208 GCA_002372375.1 Ruminococcaceae bacterium UBA3753 | reverse complement strand
GGTTCGAATCCCGTACGGGTCACCAGCCTTTTTAGACGCATAGCTCAGCTGGTTAGAGCGTTCGCTTCACACGCGAGAGGTCATGGGTTCAAGTCCCGTTGTGTCTACCAGTAAGTGGCTTCTTGTGGAGTTTAGATTTGTGGAGCAGTTGCGCTTAGCGGGTTTTGTAGAAGAGTCCATTGTGGACGGCCCTGGGGTTAGGTTCGTGATTTTTGTGCAGGGGTGTCCTCACAGATGTGTGGGCTGCCACAATCCTCGGACACTTGACTTTAATGGTGGAAAACTCGTAAGTGTCGATTATCTGTTCGATTTGATCTCTAAGAATCCTCTCCTAGATGGGGTAACGTTCTCTGGCGGTGAGCCGTTCTGGCAATCAGCGCCGTGTTGTTGTTTAACTAAAAAAATACATAGGATTGGCTTGAGCGTTATGGTTTACACTGGTTATATTTTCGAAGATTTGCTGACTGATGGGAAGGATAGTTCACCGGAAAGGCTGGGCTTTATAAAAAATGTGGATATTTTAGTTGATGGGCCTTTTAAAATAAGAGAAAAAAGTTTGGACTTGAAATTTAAAGGATCCAGAAATCAGCGAATTATTGACGTGCGAAGATCGCTGGATAAAAGAGAAACCATTGTTGTAGGTTAGTAGTTTCTTTGGTTCATTTTTATTATTCACGGGCGAGTTTAGGTTCAACTATAGTTTTTGGAAGGACTTGTTTGTGGCGTTTTAAGGAACAGTGTTGGCGTCGTTTCTCTGTAAAAGTCTGGGATAGCTGTATATTTTTTGATTTGATTTTTAGAAGCGGATTTTCGGTTAATTTTTCTTAATCTAAGTTTTAAAGTTGGTGCTCTAGTACCCAGCGGTTTTTATAAGATGAAAAGTAAGTGTAGTGGGGATTGTTTTTGTGTTCACGGGTACGAAAAAGACCTATTCTTCTGGTGTTTTGTTGGGCAGAGTAGATTTGGTGTTATATCCAGCCTTGGATTTTTAATAACCTGAGAAATTTTTAGTTTTTTGTATGGTTAATAATATTTGTTATCTGATCTTTTTAGGAGTAAATAAAATGGTTGCGTGGCTACTGACGATTAGTTCAAAGATAATTTCAGGTTTTATGGGATATTTGACTGAGTTTAAGGTATTATCAAATTCACTGTGTTCCATCTTTTTAAGATGTACTGAATATCTAAGAAAAAATAGAGCTGCAAAGGCTCGAGGATTTTAAAATATATTAAACGATTTTATAAATTGAAAGTATTTTTTATATTAAACTGCGAATTGCTAAAATCTGAATATCGTATTACCCGATGAGGTTTGTTTATGATGAACATTAGTAAAAATTTGCTAAAATTTTTATTTTTCGCCTTTTTTATTTTAAATTTTTCATTAGCTAGTGTTTGTGCCAGGGAAGCATCTACTTTAAAGATGTGCACAAATGCAGAATTTCCACCCTTTGAATTTTATGAAAACGGTAAAATCGTAGGTATAGATGTAGAAATTTCAGAAAGAATAGCAGAAAAATTAGGCTGCAGATTAGAAATACAAGATGGATCTTTTGATTCTGTCCTTGTTAATGTACAGAATGGTACTTGTGATTTCGCCGCTGCTGGGCTTACACCCACACCCGAACGTGCGAAAAGTGTAGATTTCTCTGACCCATACTTTAATGGCTCACAAATGATTATCGTACAAAACGGTAGTGATATAGTTAAAAAAGAAGATTTAGCCAATAAAAAGGTTGGTGTTCAAACTGGAACTACTAGTGAGGAGTTTTGCAAATCTTCAGGACTAAACATAAAAGTTTTTTGTTTTAATAAATCTGCCGACGCTGTACAAGATCTTTTATCTCACCAAATTGATGCAGTTGTTGTGGACGGTTTTGCAGCTGAGAAATTTTCGTCTGCGCTTAAAGATAAAGTACACATTATAGACGAAAAATTAACTGAGGAAACCTCTTGCTTCGCTGTAAAAAAAGGGAATCACGAACTTCTAAGCAAAATAAACGAATGTATAGCTGAATTAAAAAGGGTATCTGAGCCAAACGGTGTAAGTGAACTAGATAAAATAGTACAAAAATATTACAGCGTAGAATTACCGTTAAATTCATATGAGAGAAAAAATCTTAAGTCCAAGTATAAAGAGTATGTTCCGTACATAACAGAGGGTATAAAAAATACTTTGATTATGACTCTGTTGGCTGCGGTAATAGGAATACTCATAGGGATCCTTATAGCTTTTCTAAAATTACTAGGTACTAGAAAAAAATTTAAAATATTTAAGATTTTTGCCGAAATTTATACAACAGTGATACGTGGTACACCGGTAGTCGTTCAATTGTTTATTTTTTATTATGGTATTTTGAGTTTATTTAGTATAAACAAAGTTGTATGTGCAAGTATAGCATTTGGAATAAATTCGGGCGCATACGTCGCAGAACATATAAGGAGTGGTATACGATCTATTGATAAAGGGCAATTCGAAGCCGGCCTTTCATTAGGGCTTACTTACAGTAAAGTTATGCGTTATGTTATTTTGCCGCAGTCTTTAAGAAATGTCTTACCCTCCCTTTTTGGTGAATTTATTACTCTTTTAAGGGAGACAGCAGTAGTTGGCTACATTGGGGTGATGGATCTTTCCAAAGCCGGAGATATCATAAAGAGCCGCACATATGAAGCGATTACTCCACTTGTTATGGTAGCGCTGATTTATTTATCTTTGACCCTGATTTTTACTGGTTTACTAAGGATTTTAGAAAAAAAATTAAAAAGTCATGCTGTTTACGATTGATCATGTTAAAAATCTTTATGCGTTTAAAATTGAAAACTAATGTAAAACAACCTTACTAAGATTCCTAAGTTTTAAAGAAAAATTAAAAATTTTGGCCTGCTCATAATTAATTACATAAGAAAGTTTTCGTGTGTTTGAAACTGAAAATTAATGTAAAACGGACTTAATGGATTACTTAAAGTTTCAAATATAAATTAAAAAGTTCCACCAGCTACAATTAACTAACGCTTGAAGATTTTCCCATATTTAAAATTGAGAATTTGCGCAAAACAATTTTAATGGTACACTATTTTGCTGGCACACTTAAAGTACAAAGAAAAATTAAAAATTTTGTCCTGCTCATAATTAATTACATAAGGAAGTTTTCGTGTACTTGAAACTGAAAATTGATGTAAAACAGCCTTAATGAATTACTTAAAAATTTCAAATATGAATTAAAAAGTTCCACCCGCTATAATTAATTAACGCTTGGAGATTTCCCCATATTTAAAATTGAGAATTTGCGCAAAACAATTTTACTGGTACACTTAAGGTCCAAAGATTCTGGCCTGCTCATAATTGATTACATAGGTAAGTTTTCGTGTGTTTGAAACTAAAAATTAATGTAAAACAGACTTAATGGATTACTTAAAGTTTCAAATATAAATTAAAAAGTTCCACCAGCTATAATTAATTAACGCTTGGAGATTTCCCCATATTTAAAATTGAGAATTTGCGCAAAACAATTTTACTGGTACACTTAAGTTTCAAAGAAAAGTTAAAAATTTTGGCCTGCTCATAATTAATTACATAAGGAAGTTTTCGTATACTTAAAATTAAAGATCAATGCGAAATAGTTATGCTGGGATACTTAAAGTTTTAAAGAAAAATAAAAAGTCTGGTTACAACTAATTACGTGGGAAGAGTGCTTGTAAGTTTAAAATTGAAAACTTATATAAAACTATCGTACTGAGTTACTTAAGTTTTAGAGAAAATCAAAAAGTCTCGTTGCTTATAATCAATTACTTAAGGAGATTTTTTACATGTTTAAGATAGAAAATTTATGCAAAACATTTTCCGACCTTGATTCTAAGATAGATGTTCTAAAGGATATTAGTTTACAAATTAAATCGGGTGAGAAGGTAGTTATCGTTGGACCTTCTGGATCTGGAAAGAGTACTCTATTACGCTGCTTAAATGGCCTAGAAAAACCAAGTTCTGGACATGTTATTTTTAATGGTATTGATATAAACTCTTCTGAAAAAAATTTAAACTCTGAAAGAAAAAAAGTGGGAATGGTCTTTCAAAAATTCAATTTATTTCCTCATTTAACCGTTTTAGAGAATATCATGTTGGCACCAAAATTGATTTATAATTGTGAGATCAGGAACAGTGAAAAAAGGGCAATCGAGTTATTAAGCCGGATAGGGCTAGCAGACAAAAAAGACGTTTACCCGGCTAAACTTTCAGGTGGTCAGCAACAGCGGATAGCTATTATTAGGGCACTTTTAATGAATCCTGAGGTTCTACTATTTGACGAGCCAACATCGGCTTTGGACCCTGAAATGATACTTGAGGTTCTTCTTCTTATCAAAGACTTAGCCTTGACTGGCCTTACTATGGTTATTGTTACCCACGAACTATCTTTTGCTAAAAAAATCGCTAGCAGAATTATTTTTATGAACGATGGCAGAATTCTGGAAGATACAACACCCGAGGAATTTTTTGAAGAACCGAAATGCGAAAGGGCAAAAGAATTTTTGAATAAGCTCTCATATAAAATTTAGACTGGCGTAAGTGCGGTTACAATATTATTTTTTAAAAAAGTGCGTCAAAAATTTTAATTCGAATTAAAGACATTGTGGGAAAACACTAATAAGATTTAAATCTAAAGAATTGCATCACTAAAAGAGGACATGCTGAGCAAAACTACGTTTCATAAACAGAAGAATTGACTCTTTATGAGGAAAACCACCTTTAAATTTTTTAATTGATCCACATTTTTGGCACTTTTTAGTTTTTCACATTTTAACGTGCCTATTTAATTCTTGTACCCCCCAAAAAGTAAAGTTTTAAAGATTGTAAAAAACGTACATACTGCTTGCTTGTTTACTTCTTTTGTGAAAAGGCCCACAACTTTCTTCCGCTGCCACTGAATTTTTCAATACACGCTTTCCGGTACAAAAGCTTGGACTGCCAAAGGTTCAAAATCGAGGCAATACTGAAAACCAACACAGAAAACAAAACCACACCATATGAACAGAGGAGTCAAACTACTTATTATGATTCCGACTTTTCTAATAGTCCCCATGGTGGAGAATTTTTTCATTCCTAACATTTCACATCTTAACACACACAACCAATTTTCGCACACCAAAACGAAGAAAATAGAAAAAGTCCTCCATCACTAGAAAAACCGGCGGCACTACAGCTTTAGTCGTTGCATTATACTTCGCTGAACTGCAACATCACTCTCTGACCTCTGTCCATACTCCACGCTACCTTGGACCCACAGCCAAAATATAGTCTAAAACCATCCTATATCAACACTACCAAGACTCACCCACTTAGATCCATACCACATACCAAGCTGCCGCACACTTACCGTCATTACTAAAAAACAAGCCGACAGCTATGCAAACTGGAGCTAGAAACGAGAATCGAACTCGTGACCTCATCATTACGAGTGATGTGCTCTGCCTGCTGAGCTATTCTAGCGTGATCCGAAAAAGTCAATGAAGCACAAGCACAACAGTTGCTAATGTTAATACAAACAAAGGAGAATGTCAACTTCGAAATTACACTCCCGCCTAGATAATTCAGACCCTTTTAACTTACATAATTTCAAAATTTTCAAACAAATACAAAACTTCATATTTTCCTAACCATCTACAGCCTAAAAAATAAAAATTGCCACAAAGCAGAAACAGACAAACAACCTAACATTCGCGACAAGCCAACGACCCGTATACAAACAAGTACACATCACAGAACAACTGCAAAATAGCGGCACACGGGAAAACAATCAGCAACATAAACAAAGCCACAACAAAAGCAAAAAACTGACTCAACAAGAAACCAAGAAACACACCTAACTACACCACAAAGATGGAGCGGAAAACGGGACTCGAACCCGCGGCATCCAGCTTGGGAAGCTGACGTTCTACCACTGAACTATTCCCGCACACTGCACTCAACAGTATTATATTTAACGAAAATAAAGTCAAAAGTCAAGACAAAAACTGTTTCGCTGATGTAATAAATAAAAGTCCTGCACAAAAACAAAGAATAACTCGGGGGCAAAACCTCCTCGGCATCTGTTTCAGGAAAGAAACCAGCGCTCCAAACTTATAGCAACACGCAACTCCTGCATTTTTTCCACGAACGTTTCTAAAAAGCTTCAGATTCATCTTATCGATGTCATAAATACGTACCTCATTTTTTTAGCGTTGCAAACGGGCAGTTAACATAAGAAATGAATATTTAACACCTATACTGATGAAACGATGCTGTCTGATTTTTAAACATTTCTAAAAAGCTTCAGACACATCCTACCAATAACACAAATTATAAACCCCATTTTTTCACGCTGCAAACAGACAGTTAACATAATAACTTAAGGCTCAGCAACTGTACCGAAACAACACTGTCCGATCTTTAGACGTTTCTAAAAAGTTTTAGAAACATCCTACCAATAACACAAATTATAAACCCCATTTTTTCAATGCTGCAAACGAGCAGTTAACATAAGAAATGAATATTTAACACCTATACTGATGAAACAATGCTGTCTGATTTTTAAACATTTCTAAAAAGCTTCAGACACATCCTACCAATAACACAAATTATAAACCCCATTTTTTCATGCTGCAAACAGACAGTCAACATAAGAGCTGAACACTTAACAACTATACTGAAATAGAGTACTGTCCGATCTTTAAACATTTCTAAAAAGCTTCAGACACATCCTACCAATAACACAAATTATAAACCCCATTTTTTCATGCTGCAAACAGACAGTCAACATAAGAGCTGAACACTTAACAACTATACTGAAATAGAGCACTGTCCGATCTTTAAGCATTTCTAAAAAGCTTCAGATCCATCTTATAAATGTCACAAATATAGACCACATTTTTTCAATACTGCAAACAGCCAACATAAGAAATGAACACTTAACAGCTATACTGAAATAGAGTACTGTCCGATCTTAAGCATCTCTAAAAGGCTTCAGATTCATCTTATCAATGTCATGAATACAAACCACATTTTTTCAATACTGCAAACAAGCAGCCAACATAAGAAATGAACACTTAACAACTATAATGAAGCAATACTGTCCGACCTTTTTAACAAATTCAAAACATTGTCACAAAAATCGTCTCCTATATCTAAAGTAAAAGACTGACTTGTTTTCATATTTTTTAGAATAAGCTTACCGTCAGAAAGTTCATTACCTCCAACAACAGAAAAAAACCTTGCTCCCTTTTTAGCTGCATATTTGATCTGAGCAGACACCGACCTATCTCCTTTAACATCTAATTGTGCACAAATTTTTCTTAATCTCAATTCCTTTACCAAACTTAAGCAAAAGGCTGCACACTGACGGTCAGTATATGCAAAAAAAATATCTGGACCCGGGGCTTTTTTTATATCGATCTCAGAATCTTCCAACGAGACTAAAAGTCTGTCTACGCCTATTCCAAAGCCTAGTGCCGGGGTCATGCCACCACCCAACTTCTCCAAAAGTGTGTCATACCTTCCGCCACCACAAATCGTCACAAAAGTTCCACTGCTACTTCTATAATCTAATTCAAAAACAACCCCGGTATAATAATCGAGCCCACGTACAACACTGGGATCTACAACATAGTCTATACCAACCGCATTAAGACAATCTTTTACACCATAAAAATGATCAGCACAATCCTCACAAATAAAGTCTAGAATAGACGGGGCTCCTTTAACAATTCCCTTGCAAGTATCAACCTTGCAGTCGAGAATTCTCATAGGGTTACTCCTCAGCCTTGTAGTACAGTCATCACACAAGTAACTAAATTTCTTGCTAAAATATCCTTTTATAGCTGAAATATAACCTTCCCTGCATCTGCTGCACCCAACAGAGTTTATTTTTAAAACCGTCTTTTCTGCCAAACACAGCTCCCTAAAAATAGAAAACGCCAACATCATCGTTTCTGTATCAGCCATGCAAGAATCCGAACCGAATACTTCCACCCCAAACTGAGTAAATTCACGGTACCTACAATTTTGTGGTTTCTCATACCTATAGCATGGCATTATATAGAAAACTTTCAGCGGAAGAGGGTACCTAGACAAAGCACCATCCTGAATTACGGCCCTTGCTACACCCGCAGTCCCCTCTGGCCTTAGCGCAAGTCGTCGACCCGATTTATCCAAAAATGTGTACATCTCCTTACTGACCACATCACTACCCGCCCCAGATGACCCAACATACAACTCTTCACACTCAAAGACAGGCGTCCTAACTCTAGTAAACCCAAAAAGTTTTGCCTGATCTTCCATCGTTTTCAGAACAAAATCCCACATATAGCTATCATGCAGCAGTATATCTCTTGTGCCTCTTGGCGCTTTTATAAAAAAACCCAAAATATAATATCCTTAATTACACCGGAATAATTTAAAATTAAAGTGTCCTATAAGCGAAAACCTAGACAACAAACACAATCAAAAATGAGGTAGCCCTAAAAGCTCACTTAACCCCAATTTTAATAAAAAATCAAAATATATTCAATACAAATACTGGGGATATCGAAGATCAATAAACTCAACAAATAAGAAATACTTTTAAATTTATTTTACGAAATACATTGATATATTCAGTAAATTAAATAAATTAAGAATCTTATACTTAAAAATATATCTATTCCCGTCATTTGTACTTTGAACTTTTCAGTCCACTGCAATCGATCGCAATTATTTTTGTTGCTTATAATATTCAAAATCGTAAGAGCTCTGAAACTACCTGTAATTTCAGCACTAATACCTAATTGTCTTTGTTATGAGCAAAAAACCTCGCAAGCTTATTCCTATTCATTTTTTATAGGAGCTGATATTATATATACATGCAAATTAGTCAGTAAAAAATATGAAAAAAAGCGGATCGATAGAATCCGCCCAATATTTCATTTAGATTTCTAAGAAGCCCGGCACTAAAATAACAAGCATTTTTTCTTACACGCACCACCTAAAATCTCTTTTCTATTTTCCGCATACTCCCCATTAAATTTTTCGGCATGTTGCTGTATCTTTCTAGAGCAAGAACTAATTGCATCAGCAATTTTTTTCAGGTAAACTTCTGATTTTCCTATTAAACTATTGCACAGTACAGTACTTTCTTTACTCGCGATGCACTTTTTTATGTTTTGGGTGATTTCATCGTCAAAATACAAAAGATTTTCGAGGTCTCGGATAAATGTACGTTCTACAGCTTTCGTAGAATCATAATTCTTTATTGCCGCAGTCTTTTTAATAAACATATCCCTATTTTTTGACAATTCTGAAATTCCATAACTTTCATCATTCACTAGGCTACTCATAATACGTTCCAAATCAGTGTTTATTTCCCACAGTTCATTGTCTAATTTATTTATTTCTTTCTCCCCTATGTCCACGCATTCTTTAAGTTTTTCTTGTATTAGTGGAATATAGCTTTTTTCTAATCTCTCGGCAATTATGTTACCTATTTTTTCACTAGAAGTACAAAAACACCCTAAACAGTAATCTTTTTTCTGATTCTTAAAATTATCTATTTTAGCTACCTGTGCGAAACATTGTGAGCACCCTACACCGGCTCCCAGCAAAAATGTACCTAGTCCCTTTACCAATTTTTCCCCTAACATCGAACAGATCCTCCAAAAAAATTTAATGTAAGATTAAAAGTAATCTTATATTAAATATACTATATACTCATCTAAATTTAAACAGAGAAAATAACAATTAAACCGTTATTTATTTTGTGTAATACCAACATACCTTTTTCGGAACATACCAAAACAATATTTCAAAAGGCATATCTTTTTATCAATTTGAACTTTAAACCTCAGCAACCAAATAAGTTCTAGTGTTGTCTATAATTTTTACGTTAACAAATTTTCCTAACAAATCATCTTTGCCGTTACTATAAACTTTCGTAAGTACATTCCCACCTGTTCTTGCAATAAAAACATTCTCATTACTTTTGTCCAGATCTTCAACCAATACCTTCTGGTAAGTCCCCACATACCTTGAAAATAAATCTTCAGTTATATGTTTTTGTAACTCTATCAGGTAACTTTGCCTCTTTGCTTTTTCTTCATAAGGAACAGAATCTTCCATTTTGGCAGCAGGAGTTCCCGGTCTTTTAGAGTATATAAAACTATAAATCAATGAGTATTCAACTTTTTTAATTAGAGAGATGGTATCCAAAAATTCTTCATAAGTTTCACCCGGAAAACCAACTATTATATCAGTTGAAAGACAAACTTTCGGGATTTTAATTCTTATGTAATTTACTATTTCCTCGTACTGTTCCCTGGTATATTTTCTGTTCATTTTCCTCAGAATTCTGTTATTTCCAGATTGAATAGGTAAATGCAAATATGGTGCAATATGTTTGCTATCGGCCATGGTATCTACAAGCTCTTTAGTAACATCTTTTGGATGCGATGTCATAAATCTTACCCAATATTCACCAGGAATCTCATCTATACGTCGCAAAAGTTCAGAAAAGTCTATAATTTCCGTTAAACCCTTTCCGTAAGAGTTAACATTTTGCCCCAAAAGCAAAATCTCTTTGTAACCATTTTTTATTAAGTCCTCTACCTCAAGAATGATGTTTTCAGGTTTTCTGCTACGCTCCCTACCTCTTACGTACGGGACAATGCAATATGAACAAAAATTATCACAACCATACATAATCGGCACAGATGCCTTTATATTATTAGCTCTTTTTGTAGGCACATCTTCCTGTATTACTGGTAAATTGTCGAGCTCGTTAAAACAGACAGACGCTCTACTAGTTAAAGCCCTGTATAAAAGCTCTGGAAAGATTTTTATGTAATCAGTCCCTAACACTAAATTAACAAAAGGAAAAGTTTTCTTTACGTACTTTGCAAACTCTTCCTGCTGAGTTATGCATCCACAGACTACCGTAACTAAATTCTTATTTCTTTCTTTTAACTTTTTTACATTACCAACATTACCAATAAATCTGTCTTCAGCGTGCTTCCTTATAGCGCAAGTATTAAAAACTATTAAATCCGCTATAGTTTCATCTTCTGTAAAGCCAAAACCACTCGCGTGTAAAATTCCGCAAATTTTTTCAGTATCGGCAAAATTCTGCTGGCAACCATATGTCTTAACAAATGCCAAATACTGCTCTTTCTTACCAAATTTTTTCGGTAAAATTCTTTTGATCAATGAAAAGTACTCTTTTGACATCTTCTATGACTGCCCTTACAATTCTGGATACTTTAACGCAGCAAATAGATAAAAACTTACAAACTTTTTAACCTAAAACATACAGTCCAAAGCACTACCCTGTCTGACCAAAAAACCAACTTCAGATCTTCTTGCTTTACAAACACAGACAAATCTTTAAACGGTCTCAAACAGTTCAGTTTCCAATACTTGAATTTATAATTACATCATATGAATCGACGAACACGCATCCCTATCTATTATAACTGTAGCTAAGAAAAAATCTAACACTTTATGAAATAAAAACTAACGGTAAAGCATAACCTTGCTAGGCTCGAGTGATACACAAATAAAGAAGCTTCTCTCTTTTGCAACTAGGAGCGCAGAAGAGAGTATATTTTTACTGAAATAAAATAAGTTTATTCATTTTTCAAAACAAAGCTTAGCAGATTGTTCTAAAATTTAATTTCTAACTCACTGAACCAAAACTCACATTTTCATCAGAACTTTCTAGCTTAAGTGCCAATTTCAAACTTGTGTTAAAGTAAAAGGTATTTTTATGTATAATGTCAAGAAATGATGTATGAAAATATTTAAGCGAGTCATAAAGAGTGATTTTAAAGTCTTTAGAGCTTTTGGGATTTAAAACTTTTCCAGAAAAAACTGTATTGAAATTTAAAAAGGGTATCAGCGTTGTAGTAGGTCCAAATGGTAGTGGCAAGAGTAACGTCAGTGATGCCATACGTTGGGTTTTAGGTGAACAATCTTTAAGGTTACTTCGTTGTTCAAAGATGGAGGATGTTGTTTTTAATGGAACGGTAGATAGGAAATCTAAGGGTTATGCTGAAGTTTCGCTTGTTATCGAAAATAAGGACAGACGACTAAATTTAGAAAAAGATGAAGTGGTACTTACAAGAAGATATTACAGATCAACAGAGAGTGAGTATCTTTTAAACAATGAACAAGTAAGACTTAAAGATATCAATGAACTTTTTATGGATACTGGACTTGGTAGAGATGGGTACTCAATTATTGGCCAGGGAAAAATAGACGAAATAGTTTCATCTAAGAGTGAAGATAGACGGGAAATTTTTGAAGAAGCAGCAGGTATTTCTAAATACAGGTATAGAAAGTCAGAAGCTGAAAAAAAACTTGTTAAAACAGAAGAAAATTTAGTAAGAATAAACGACATATTAGGTGAACTTAAAGATAGAGTTGGCCCGCTATTTAAAGAATCTGAAAAAGCTAAAGAGTACTTGAAATTAGCAAAAGAACAAAAAGATATTCAAATAGGACTTTGGCTTAACGATTTAGAAAATTTTTCTTCCAATCTAAGCGAATTAAAAAGTAAGCAGGAAATTGCTAAACAGCAGTACAGTGAAATCGAAAAGAATCTCGAAGAAACTATACAGTTCTCTGAAAAAGCACGTGAACAGATAAATGAGTTAAACATAAAAATTGACCTAGAAACCAGGAAGAATTCCGTTTTTGAAGAAAATAAGGCGGAAAAAACTAACAAAATATCGATCCTTGAGAACGACATTTCACACGATCATAGCCGAATAGAAAGTATAGTTTCAGAGATAAATGGAATAACGAGCTCTTTTTCGGACTCAAAAGAAAAAAAAGAAGCGCTGCTAGATAAGATAAATTCTTTGCAAAAAAGTAATGAACTTAAAGAAAAGGAACTTTTAAAATATAAGAACGAAAATACAAGAGTCACCAATGAGATTTCCAATATATCCGTAGAAATAACAGATCTTAACAAGGCAATTTTGGAAATAAATAACAAAGATGCTTTAGATAAAGCACGTGAAATAACTTCAGAAGAGTACATCAGAGATTCAGAAGAAAAATTGCTGAAAATTGAAAAAGACATTAAATCAAAAAATGATGAATTAGAGATCTTGTTAAAAAAATTTGAAGAGATAGAAACTAATGTTAAAGAGTCGGAAGAAAGTTTGAGCGAAAAAATTGAACTGATGACTAAAGCAAAGAAAGATTTAACATCAAAACAGAAAGAAGTAGAACTTCTACGCGAAGATATAAATAAATTGAAACTTGAAAATGAATCTAAAATCAGGAAAGCAGAATTTTTAAAGAACCTAGAAGAAAACTTAGAAGGTTTTTCTTTCAGCATAAAGTTTGTTATGAAAGAAAGCAAAGCGGGAAGACTTTTCGGAATTTTCGGACCGGTAATTTCTCTTTTGAAAGTTCAAGACCGGTACTCTTTGGCTATAGAAACTGCCTTAGGTCCATCAAGTCAATATATTGTCACAAAAACAGAACAAGATGCTAAAGCAGCTATAAATACTCTGAAAGAAAAAAAAGCCGGAAGAGCCACCTTTTTGCCGGTAAGCAATATAAGTGGTAGAAAATTAGAAGAAAGTTCACTTCAAAATTGCGCTGGATTCGTAGGTATAGCAAGTGACTTATGTGAATTTGACGATAAATTTAAAAATATTTTTTACTATCTAACCGGAAGGATAGTGATCGCCGATGCTCTAAATAATGCCTCCGTTATTGCTAAAAAATTTTCTTACAAATATAGAATAGTTACTCTGGACGGTCAGGTTATTAATGCTGGAGGATCTTTAACGGGAGGATCTGCCAGTAAAAATTTAGGCGTTCTTCAAAGAAATAAAGAGATAAATCTTCTAGAAGCGGAGACAAGAAAAAGTAAAGTCTACTTGGACTCCAAAAAAGAAGAATTAAAAAGGCTATTAGCAGAACAAGAAAATTTAAAAAACACCTTGAAAATAGTAGAAGACGACATATACTCTAAAAATCAAAAAAATATAAAACTTAAAACTGATCACAATAACTGCTCGTATGAAGTGCGTTCTGCAAGAAAGAATCTTGAAGATCTAAGAACGGATCAAGAAAAAATTAAGAATAAAATAGAAGAATTAAAAAATGCCAGTGAAAAAGCAAAAGTAAGTAAGCGTGAAAACAAAGACCAATTGAGATTGCTAGAAGAACAACTTGAACAATTAAACGTAAAAATAAATGTGGAAACTAAGAAAAAAGAAAGTTTAAACAATAGCATTAATAAATATAATTTAGATATTTTGACTATAGTTAAAGACCTTGAGCTTAATAATAACTCTTTGAAAGTATTAGTAGACAGTGAAGTTAATGGTGAAAGTAAAGTTAAAAATCTTAAAGAGGAAAAAAATCTTTTGGAAAAAGACATAGTAGAAAAAAAAGAGCTTATTTCAAAATTTAAGGAAGAAATAGATAAGGATTTGAACGACTTTAGTAATCTAGAAAAATCTATTAACGAGTTAGGGAAAAAAAGAATCAGTTTAGAAAAAGAAGTGACGGATTTGAGAAATAAGGAAAGAGAGATAACAAGGCTTAAAGAGGGTATGTCTTTAGAATGTGCCAGATTTGAAGACAAAATAGAAAATTTACAAAAAAATTACGATGAAATAGTAGGAAAAATGTGGGATGAATACGAAATAACTAAAACAGAGGCTATTAAAGGCTTTAAAAAGATTGAAGAAACATCTAAATACAATAAAATTTTAGCGCAATTAAAACTTAAAATACGAAACCTTGGTAACGTAAATCTAGCTGCTGTAGAAGAATATAGAGAAGTAAATGAACGTTACACATTTTTAAAACATCAAGTAGAAGATGTAGAAAAGTCTAAAAGAGAACTTAATAAACTGATCAGTGAACTGATAAATCAGATGAAAGATCTGTTTAAAAGCAAGTTTGCTACGATTAACGAAAACTTCAATAAGGTTTTTAAAGAACTTTTTGGTGGCGGCAAAGCCGAACTTTCTATGGTAAATGAGGAAGACATTTTGAACACAGGAATAAACATCTATGTACAACCACCGGGTAAGATAGTTTCACATATAGAATCACTCTCTGGTGGTGAAAAAGCTTTGGTTGCGATTTCTATCTACTTTGCAATAATGTTGGTTAATCCGGTACCTTTTTGCGTTCTGGACGAAATAGAAGCTGCTCTTGACGACGTAAATGTAAGAAGGTTTGCTTTTTACCTAAGAAAGATGAGTGAAAAGACACAGTTTATAGTTATAACTCACAGAAGAGGAACTATGGAGCAGGCTGACACTATGTACGGGGTTACCATGCAGCAAAAAGGGGTATCGAAGCTGTTGGAATTAGATCTGCAGGACGCTCGCGTAAATTTTAATTTATAACACTCTTTTAATAAAATAATTCAGTTAATATTTTATGAAAAGCTGTTATAATAATGTTATTCTATTTTGTTTTATGGAGGTTGAGTATGTTTACAAAAAAGATTTTGGCGAGTTCGTGCATTTTAAGCTGTGTTGGAAGTTTAGTGGCATGCGCTGACGCTGGTAGTAAATTGGAAAAAGTCGGTAACATGGAAATAAAGCAATTGTGCGAAGATATATATAATGGCAGAGTTCACGGTACTAAAGAAGCAATTTATGGTGAGCTGGTAAGAAGATTCCCTATTAAGAACAGTTCTGAAGTTGATTTTAGCATTTGGGAATGTTGCGAGCCATTTAGCGAACGTCCACTTATTGATTGTATTCCACTGTTTGGAAAACATACAGTACTTTCTCGAGTCTTTGTAAAGAATGTGTTTTTCCCAGCTGTAGACAAATGGTTGTTTGAACGTGCTAGGTTTGATTTTAAAGATGCCAAGTCGAGTAAAAAGTATAGGACGTTTGGTAACCTTTTGGATATGACGGTGAATTATATTGACGTTATGGATAAGTCCAAAAAAATAGTTGGGGAAGTGTTTTCAGTCTGTAGATATAATCCCTTTGGCTATAATTCTGAAAGTACGCTTGAGTGCTTTGATAACGTTCACAAACGAAAGAACGAAGTGCGTAAGCAGTGTGAAGATTGCGTACCATCTTCTTCTGATGTATCGGAGATGCGTAAAATAGAGTACGGTCTTATGATTGACCAGTATAGCGATGGTAGGCAGTCGATATTTTTGAATTTTGACAAAGACAGTATAGCTCTCCGTTACTACCCCGCTTTAAATCACTTCCAAGAACAGAAAAAGGACATTTCTAGAGTTGAATACGAAGAGTTTGAAGACTATTTAAAAAATACTAGTTGGTTTGTGGAGCACAATTTAAATGAGGCTTTAGATAAAGCTGAAAATATTTTACGCAGTAAAAAATAATAAATAGTGCGGACTGGACTTTTAAGCACTCTCTTTTGATTATACGAAGTACTACGTTGCTTGTGTGGGGGGACCTTAAATACAAGGTCTCCGCGGGTTTGCTTTGGCTACACATTTTGAATGGCGAAGGTAGGCTTTTGCTTGCATAAAGAAAATTAATTAAGACTTGTTATTTTTTATTGCTTCAAGTACGATCAGGTGAGATATGTTTTTATTGGCGTAAACTTTGATTTCTCACATATTATATATGTTGTAGCACGTTTATTGTTTTTGCCTTTTCTGTAAGGGATGATTTTGTGACTGACTTGTTGTCAAGTTTTTTAGAGTCGTTTTCTTTTGGCATTTCAAAAGAGGTGTTGGTTTTTTTGGTGTCTCTGGTACCACTTTTGGAGCTTCGTGGCGGGTTAATAGCTGCCAGTGTTTTAAATATTGACTGGAAGTTTGCTTTTCCGATTTGCGTCTTAGGTAACATAGCACCTATTCCTTTCATTTTACTTTTCATAAATAAGATTTTTTCTATGTTAAAAAAGACTCGATTGCGTACGATGGTAAATTTTTTTGAATTACGTGCGAAAAATAAGAGTAAGAAAATTGTAAAATATAAAGAGTGGGGACTTTTTGCTTTTGTAGCTTTGCCTATACCGGGTACTGGTGGATGGATGGGAGCATTAATTGCTTCGCTTTTGCAGTTAGATATTAAGCGTTCAGCATTTATAATAGCGCTGGGCATTATTTGCGCCGGAGTAATTATGTCTGTACTTTCTTATTCTCTCCCCTCACTTTTTAGCTCTGTTGCCTAGTGTCAGGTAACCGTGGTGATTTCGCCTGTAGCCCGTAGATAATTGATAGTCTTAATCTTATGCTTTAGGAAAAACATAAGATTAAGTATAACATGATGTGCGTAGTTGCAAGGCGTGACTTTCGAATACAAAAAAATAAAATATGCGTATTGTTAATCGATGTTGTAAAGAAGGCTGCCAAGGAAAGTGCTAAGAACCGATTTATTAGTTAAAGCACCGATTAAATGATGTAATATGGGAGTTGTTTAATAAATTTTTTTTAGGTTTTGATTATACGTATATGGATTGACCAAGTTTCATTAAGTCGGTCGAACAATACCGCAGAAATTCAAGTCGCTTTAAGAAAAGTTTACTCTTAGTTTTGGCCAAATCTTATTAGTCAAAGTCTGGTTGTATTGCTTGCTTCCACCTAAAAAATCAAACATAATCGCTATTGCGCCATCCTGACAAGCACGTTTCAATAATATTTGTTTATCCAATTTTGCCGTTTTTCTTTAATTAGCTACAAAGATCCTCAAGAAGAGAGTTTAACTCGTTTTGAGTTTCTACTTCTATGCCTTGTTCTAAGATCAGTTGATCTTTTCTAGGCAACCTATTTGTGTACACATTGGTAATTCGAAAAGGATGATTTCTAACATTTTTAGTAAATACCGCTATATTCCCGTGGAAATTTTTTACGATATAGGAAATACTTTGGCTGTGTGGAACTTTTTTTTGCTTTTTGACATTATTTATGTTCTTACCTATAAAAAGTGAAGTAACTACCAAAAGGATACCAACAAAAACAAATAAACTTGCTCGTATGAAAATTTTTTTCAAGATTGTTTCCTTTCAATAAAATAAAAAATGTATTAAAATACAAGGGTATGTCTTGAACGTTATTATCTCCCAAGAAGTTTTTGTTATTCAAAATTGTTTTTTAGAGGGCTAAAAATGAGATCGGTTTTTTTGTATACTACTAAAAAAATCATTAAAACATTTTTTCTAATTTTTTTTATTGTAAGTATTTTCACTTCCGGGCCTATTATTGCTTTCCTTTTTGGAGCTATTACTGAAGACTTTCCCTACGATAGTAAAATTTCTAAACTCAATCTATCTAGTACGGTTTATGTTACGGACGATGTTAGTGGTGTAACAAAAGAACATACAAAAGCATACACTAATGAAAACCGCATATGGGTTGACTTCAAAAAAATTCCCCAAGCAATGAAGGACGCCATAATTGCAATAGAGGACAAGAGGTTTTATAGTCATTTTGGTATAGATCCAAAGCGTTTGTTCGGAGCATTTTTAAGTTTGTCCAGCGGCGAAAAAGTTTACGGTGGTTCTACCTTAACTCAGCAGCTTATTAAGAATATTACCGGCGAAAATGACGTTAGTATAACAAGGAAAATCAAAGAGATAATACGTGCATTAAATTTTGAAAGAAAATTTTCAAAAGACGAGATTTTAGAGCTATATTTGAATACTGTAAATTTTGGAAGTGGCTGCTACGGAGTGGAAGCGGCAGCAAATCTTTACTTTAATAAAGATATAAGCAAATGCACAGTTGCTGAATGTGCTGCAATAGCCGGAATAACTCAGAATCCGTGCGCATATACTCCGCTTTTGAATCCGGAAAATAACCGGGAGCGGCGTGAACTGGTTCTCACCGAAATGTTGAGTCAGGGAAAAATAACGGATGAAGAATATAGAAAAGCTATTGAAGAATCCAGAAAAATGACATTTAAAACAAAAAAGAGTATTAGAAAAAATGAAAATATAAAAATTCACGACTGGTATACAGAAGCCCTCTTCAATGACGTTATTAATGATCTTTCAATAAAATACAAGTTGCGACGCGATGTAGCCGAAAAAATGCTGTATACACAAGGCCTTAAGATCTACAGTGCTATGGATCCTACTGCTCAGGATATTGCCCAAAAAGTAATTTGCGATTCTGCTATGTTTTCTGGCGATAAAAAGATGGAGGTTGGTTTTTTTATGATGGCGCCAGATGGTAGAGTTCTAGCGATAATTGGTTCCAGAAACAAAAAAACAGCAAACAGAATACTTTGTAGAGCTACACTCACCAAAAGACAGCCTGGCTCAGCACTCAAGCCTCTTTCTGTTTACGCTCCAGCTATGGACCTTGGTTTAATAAATTCGTCGTCAAATGTAAACGATACTCCAATTAAAGATTATTACGGGCCTGGTAAAAGTGGACCACGAAATTGGTATAGCGGATTTAAGGGTAATATGCCACTCAGTGAGGCTATTAGACTTTCAGCAAACGCACCAGTTGCCAATTTGCTTTTAAAATTGACTAACAGAAATAGTTATAATTTCTTAACTCGAAAATTAAATTTCAGCAATCTTGACGAAGTTGACTTAGTTTCATCTCCAGCTTTGGCACTGGGTGGACTTCATAAAGGGGTCACCGTAAGAGAAATGGCAGCGGGATTTCAAATTTTTTGTAATGGGGGAATTTATAATAAACCTTATACTTACCACTATGTTTTAGACAATTCCGGGAAAGTCCTTTTAGATAACAGAAATCAAGTGGGTAAAAGAGTTATAAAGCAAGAAACATCACTTGCAATGAACAAACTTTTAAAAGGAGTAGTAACATCCGGTACCGGACGAGCGGCTGCTATAAGTGGTATAGATGTGATAGGAAAGACTGGCACTACAGATAATCATAAAGACAGTTGGTTCGTTGGCGCAACGCCGGTTGCAATAAACGCAACTTGGACAGGCTATGATATACCGGCACCTATTTCTTCAACTCACTATGCAAAAGCTGTTTTTAAAGAAATTATGAGTCAATATATGAACAAAAAGGGAAGCAAAAAAGTGTTTAATCAAGATCATAACGACGATAAAAAAATTGTCACAGAAGAGCGTTACTACTGTAAGGAAACTGGTATGCTAGCTGTAGATGAGTGTCCTATTAAAGAAAAAGCTCGTTATACTGAGCAAAATATGCCTAAATACTGCGAAAAACATTCAGGCAACAAAAAGATTGTCGTTACTAGTAAGGAGAAAGCTAAAACTCATAGTGAATTTAGTGAGGAAAGTAGCAGCAAGAATGATGAAGAAAGCCTTCAAGAAATTGACGAAAACGTTGAAGAATCAGCTATAGAAGGGAAAGATGATGGGTAGCATAAGAAAGGTAATGAAATTATTCTATGAACAAAATTTGTAGCAAATAGAGTTCTACAATTATTCTAAGAATCTCTTATGCAAAACTAAAGAATTAGTTAAAATGCTAAAATTATAAATGAGCAAAAATCTTTGAATTTAGGAATCTAAAAAATGAAAATAGAAACTGCGCAAACTTGATGTTGCCTGACCCTTTATAGTAAAATTAAAGATGTAGTTCATCACATTTATAAAGTAGGTAACTACTGTATCTAACATTTTTAAAAATTAGAAAATCAAGGAAACAATAATTGCAAATAAAGGCCACATTGTGAATTATTTAGATTACTTCGACCCTTGGACACATTGTAGGTATTTGATGATATGTTTCAAAATTTTAAATTTAAAAAATTGAGTATAATCTTTAAAAATCCTATAAATAAGTTAAATTTTAGATAATATTGATAAACTTAATTTTAGTGTGACGAAACTTGTGATTTTATGTATAAAGTAAAGTAATTTAAGTTTAAAATATAGGTTTATTACTTTTTGTTATGTGAGTTTAATTTAACAATAAAATTTGATTATAGTAGAATACTTTTGTAGGTACCGATTTAAGTGTTCGCGAAACATGTTAGTTTTATTTAGAGAAAAACATAATTTGGAGATGATAAAATGGGACTAATAGTACAAAAATATGGTGGAACATCTTTGGCAAACGATGACTTGATATTTAGTGCTGCCAAAAAAGTTATAAATGATTATATAAAAGGTAACAATGTAATCGTTGTTGTATCTGCGCAAGGCAACTTAACTGACAGACTTATATACAAATCTAAGGAAATAAATAAATCTTCTTCCAAAAGAGAAATTGATGTTTTGATTTCTGCAGGAGAGCAAATATCTGCCGCTCTAATGGCAATGGCCATAGAGAGTTTGGGGTACCCAGTTGTTTCACTGCTTGGATGGCAGGCAGGGATAAAATGCAGTTCAGTTTATGGAAACGCTACTATATCTAAGATAGATACGACACGGTTGCAAAAAGAACTAGATAAAAAAAATATTATAGTGGTGGCCGGATTTCAGGGAATAAACAAATACGGAGATGTAACAACTTTAGGAAGAGGGGGATCAGACACTAGCGCAATTGGAATAGCTTCCACTTTAAATGCAGATATATGTAAGATATATACAGATGTTGACGGAGTATACACAGCAGACCCACATTATGTAAAAAATGCTGTAAAATTAGATCAAATTTCTTACGACGAAATGCTTTCACTTGCAACAAGTGGTGCAAAAGTTTTAAATAATAGAGCTGTAGAAATAGGTAAAAAACACAGCGTTGTAATAGAAGTACTGTCTAGTTTTTCAGAAAAACCTGGAACCATTGTAAAGGAGTCAAGCAATATGGAAAAAAGAATAGTCAGTGGTATTACTAAAAACGACAACTTAACGTTGATATCTGTGTTTGATTTAGAGGATGAAACTGATCTTAATTTTAAACTTTTTTCCAAACTGTCGTCTAAAAATATAGATATAGACAGCGTTCTGCAAAATACTCTAAAAAATGGAAAAAGGGATATTAGTTTTACGATTAAAAATGAAGATCGTTCTGATTGTATAAAAATAATAGAAAATTATTTAAAATCTTTTGATAGCTCTGCCAAAACAGTTGTTAAAGAAAACATCACAAAAATATCCACCGTAGGTGCCGCTATGGCAGGCCACCCGGGCGTACTAGCTAAAATATTTGAAGCACTATACACATCACAAATCGATATATTCAGCAGTTCAAGCAGTGAAATAAAGGTCACAGTGGTAGTCGATAAAAAAGACGGGGAAGAAGCAGTCAGGGCAATCCATGATGTTTTCTTTTAAACAGCGCAAAAGGTACCACGTACAAACTGACAGCAGCCTATTATAGCAGTAATCAGAAAACTGCCACAGCAGCCACAGTTAAGGAAAATCAAACCAATTTAGTGAGTGTTCCTATTGAGACAAAACTCCAACTTCTTGCAATTCTTGCCCAAAAAATCTCTTGCCTACGCCCTTCTCAGCTTTTAAATAAACCTCATCCAACTCTTTTCTCGTACCAAGGAGTTCTCCCGTCCACTTTTCCTTGCTAAGTTCATCTACATTATTTGTATTATTCAACGCAATTATATGACCAGCAAGCACTATTCTAGCTAAAAAATAGTCCCCCTCCCTCTCTCCAACGTTTAAGTACCTGTTTTCTCTAAGGCGTCGAATGCAACTTTTCCACGTCTTCTCATAAAACTCTCTATCATTAATAATCAGTCTAATTTTTTCAGATTTATCTAGTTTATCTTTCTTTTTACCCCTCTTTTGAACTTTTCTCCTTTTTTTTAGCTCACCTTTCACCTTACCATCAAAACGTTCTAAAGCATTAAGTATTTTCCCTGCATACTGCTTATTTTCTTCTGATAAAGTAGTGTTGCCCGGCCGCATTAGAAGCCTTATCTTTTTTTTTGCAAGATCTAACGCTTTCGCATTCCTTTGGTCTGAGGCCACAGTTAAAAAGGATGAAGGGTTAAAAATAGAGTAAAAGGTCCCGTTCGTACTCTCAGTAACACGGCTTAGCGCACGGTTTATCTCCTCATCCTTATCAAGAAATTTATGTAAAACCTCTTCGTCAATAATGCCAGTCGGTTCTTTCTGCAGAGTTATATAATCATCTAGAGTCATAAAATTAAACTTAACTTGCGTATGCCCACCAGATTCAATCTTAGTGTCTGACACCCACAGACCGTTCTCAAAACCATTTACAGTCGCCAAAAGTGCCTGAAGTCCCAGATATGCATTCAAATCATAATTGCCAATAAAATCCAAGGTGATTTCAGATGGAGCGCCTTTCAGCCCTTTCTGCCTGTCGACCATACTCTCCAAAGCTACCCACCATTCAGAAATCGGATCAAGCATGTCCAAATAATCAGTCGCTTTCTCACCTAATGCCTGAGAAAACACCCGCTCCATCTTGTCTTTCGAAGAACCTCGAGCGCACCCAAAAATCTTCGCCAAAACCACCGTAAGTCCGGCACCTATTATAACCGGGATTAGATGCTTACCATTATTACCGGAAATAGATTTTAAACAAGGAACAACTTTATAAAACATTGAACTAATAGATTCAAAATGTGCATTGACTGAATTAGGTGCCGGAATAGCCACCGCCGGTACCGCCGCACTCGTCAGCATAGCCCCCGCTTTCAGAGCTTTGCTTAACCTTCTTTTATTAAAATTTCTCATATAAACCAGCCTCCTTTAAATTTCACATATTTTAGTGTATCACATACAAATAAAAATGTCAATACAGTATTCTATGCATTTTTGTTTTATATATTTATTTTAATAATTATGTATATAAATATATAAAAGTAGATATAATAAACAAGCTATTTTTGTTCACAGATAAAGCCCATAAAAAAGTTTGAAACATATAAACTCTATTTCCATAGTAGGGGAACAAGTGATAAAATTATAAAGTGTATTTTTAATTAAAGTGAGAACATAAATTTTGCGAAAAGAAAATGTAAGTAAAAATCAAGGAGCTAGAAAAAAAAGAATAAAAAAAAGTTGTGATACTAGTACTTTAAGTGAAAATAAGGGCAACACTGTATCAAAAAATCAGTTAATTAATATTGCTTTTTTTATGCTAGCTATATTAATTTTCAGTTTTATTGTAGTTAAAGGGGAGAATATTTGGGAATTTACTCACAGTGCTATTTTAGGCCTATTTGGTGTAACCTCTTTCTTGTGGCCTGTGCTGCTTTTTTATGTGTCTGTTTTAAATACCACGAAGGCTAAAGACTTTAATTTCAAAAAAAAGCTAATTCTTGGTGTACTTACGCTACTTTTTGCATCGATCTTAATTTGCTTGTTTTTTAACCTAAAAAACTTGAGTGGTACTTTTTTGGAACAGACTAAAGCTTTGTATACGCTAGGCACTGAATATAGGAGTGCAGGTGCAATTGGTGGAATTTTTGGAATTTTTTTCTCTAGTATTTTTGGTCTGACCGGTGCAAAAGTTTTTTCCATATTAGTGCTGTTACTATCAATCTTTTTATTTTTTAACATCGATTTAAGTATATTTGCAGCTTTTGTTTCAAAATTTTTAAAAAAACTACCTAGGTTTTCCATTCGTAAATTTATGCCTATGAAAATGGTAAGCGAAAGTTCGGTAGAAGAAAATACAAGTACGGGAAGTGATGTGGATGAAACACTAACTGACAAAAATAATATGCAGTCTGATTTAAAAGGCAGTAAATCGCAAGTTGCTAAAAATACTGTTAAAGATGAGAAGGAAGTTTCAAATACTAGAATTGCAAAAGATGGCTATGAATATCCACCGATTTATCTTTTAAGGAATTCTTTGAATGAAAATAATTCTGTTAGTACGAATAAAGAGCTTAAAGCAAAGGGAGAAGCGTTAATAAATATATTAAAAAGTTTTTCTGTGCAAGCTAAAATCATAAATATCAGCAGAGGTCCGGCGGTAACAAGATACGAACTGCAGCCTGCGTGTGGAACAAAAATAAGCAAAATAACTAATCTTTCCGATGATATAGCACTTAATCTTGCAGCACTGGATATCAGAATAGAAGCTCCTATACCGGGAAAATCTGCTTTGGGGATTGAGGTACCTAACAAGGTTGTTAACTTAGTAAGGATGCAGGAACTAGTTAATTCTGCAGATTTTTCTAATTCAAAAAGTAAATTAACCGTAGTTCTGGGCAAAGACATTGAAGGAAAAGTTAAAATCGCAGATTTAGCTAAAATGCCTCACATATTAATAGCTGGATCTACCGGTTCTGGGAAATCTGTTTGCATAAACTCTTTTATTGTAAGTCTTTTGTATAAATCGAGTCCTAACGAAGTGAAGCTCATAATGGTGGACCCAAAAGTTGTGGAACTCGGGATATATAACGGAATACCGCATTTAATGGTCCCAGTAGTAACAGATCCAAGAAAAGCCTCAAACGTATTAAATTGGGCTGTCATAGAAATGTTAAAAAGATATAAACTTTTTGCTAAGCATAACGTACGCGATCTATCTTCTTACAATAAACTGGTCCTTGAGCAAAAGGATGGTAAATCACCTGAAATAGAATTTATCCCGCAAGTAGTAATAATAATTGATGAGCTCGCTGACCTAATGATGGCATCGCCAAAAGAAGTTGAAGATTCCATCTGCCGCTTAGCTCAAATGGCCAGAGCAGCCGGGATGCATCTTGTAATTGCTACACAGCGACCTTCTGTTAATGTTATAACAGGGGTGATAAAGGCAAATATTCCCAGCAGAATAGCTTTGGCAGTATCCTCCCAGGTAGACTCTAGAACTATTTTAGATTGCGCTGGTGCAGAGAAACTTTTAGGCAGAGGAGACATGCTATTCTCACCGATAGGCGCCCTCAAACCCATAAGAATACAAGGTTGTTATGTTTCAGATAAAGAAATAGAGTCCGTTATAGAGTACATAAAGCTGAAAAACAAAAACGAGTATAACAAAGAGTTGATAAAAGAAATGGAAAAAATAAACATTGATGACGATACTGATACAGAAGAAAAAAAGGGTAGAAAATATTTTAAAAATAAGGGAAAGAACAATATATAAGTTGGATAGACAATGTGAAATACAAAATCAACTTGCCTTACAGTTGCACTTTCTTATTTTGTTTTTAAATATTTGTTGAATTTTAATAAAATTATATATATATATATATATATATATATTGCTACAAACTTAAAAAATAGAAATTTTTTGTATTTACTTTTAAAATAAATTATTGTATAATATGTTTACAAAATTTTTTAAAGAGGTGGTTGTATGTTTAAAAATAAACGCATAGTTAATACTGCTACGGGGATAGCATTGGCTGGAGCACCGGCATCACTTGTAGGTTTTGCGCACGGAGGACAAGGGGAAGCAAAAGACAAAACTAGCGACATCGTTACTAAATGGATTAATAAAGAAAACAATTTACAGGAGCGAATATATAAAGAAGGCGAAGCATATAAGGCGGATAGTGCCGAAGCAAAAGACGCGATTAAGCAACATGGAATTAAAGAATTAACAGGAGAAGAGAGAGCGTACCTACAGTTATTGCATGGCGCGAGTGGCGACGTAAGAGATATTGTTCATATCGTTAAGTATTTCCAAAAGCACTATTCTAATTATTTAAAAAATTTCAAAGAATACATGAATCTTTACAATCAATACAAAGCGTTAGTAGTAAGATATCTTGAATCGAAGGGTAAGGACAAAGACGATGCACGTAATGAAGCTGAGAAGTTATATGAAGAAAAAATGAAAGGTTTCTTTGACTTTTTAAAGTCCTGTAATTTCTTACTGTCTTGGAAGCGTCAGGTAGAAGATAAGAATTTTGATGTTGTAACAGCTTATGAAGAAACGGAAATGATAAAGGATAGAATTGTTAGTTTGGAGGAAAAAATAACTGCCATTCGTGAATTAAGAAATAAAAATATTACGGATAAAACTATCGCAGAGAAAAATTACGGTTTGCCACTTGGTATAGTTGAACTAAATGAAATAATTGATAATCCAGATGACTTTAAGAACAGCATAGATTTGAGAAAACGTTTTGATCTTCCAAAAGAAATGATAGTTCCTGAGTTAGGAAGTCTCGAGTACACTGATGGTGTTTAGCAGTTTTAACTAGAGGAATGTTCCTGTGTTCCCTGAACTCAGAGTTTGTTGTTCCTAGAGAAGTGGCAGATTTGCATAGCTGATTTTGGACTAGGGGGCACTTATGTGCTCCTTTTTTGGTCTGTGACTTGTATTCTCTGTACCGGATTCCAATTTTTAAAACGGACTTACAGCTACAAAAAAAGTTGTTGGTAGCTTTGTCTGCTTTTTTTATTTTAAAAACCACACCTTGATTATTCAAATTTTGTAAAAATGAAGGGAAAGGACGCTATGTAAACTAAAATTTAATTGATGTTGACTTATCAAAAAAATTCTGTTACAATTAGGTTGAGTTTATATATAGAGAGAGATAATTTGTTTATGAAAAACAGTGTTCGGTTGCTCTCCGGATTGGTGTTAACGTGTTTTGCTACTAGTGCCGTTGGCTTTTCAGAAACGGATAAAAATGCAGCCTCCAGTATTAAAAAAATTACCTCCACCGGCGGTGACTCAAATTTTAACCATGAGACTCATACATTGGCGAATGGTTCGGGTTCAAAGGCTTCAAAGTCTGGAAAAAGCAATTACAAAGTTGATATAAGTGCCAGTTCTGAGGCAACTTTTGAAGAAAACCGTTCAAGTTTAGAAGTGTCTGGAATTAGTAAAAACAGCCAAATAAACATGAGTGATACTGCGAACTCTGTCAACCCCCCCATTTTTAGTAATACTGCTTCAAAAATTTTACTTGCTGGCGGATTAGGGAGTCTAGTGGCTACAGGCTTAGTGTACGGTTACTCTAGTTTTAGGTCTACGCGTAGTGAGCCTGGTCCTGATGTAAATCCGAGCTCAGGTATAGACTACAGAAACCATAATTTAGACCCTAGTCCAAATGACGACAGCGCCGAATTACCGATTACGCCAAATAATTTACAGTCGTTCCTTAAAAACAGCCCAACGAGTAACGATGAGCCTGGTCCTGATGTAAATCCGAGCTCAGATATAGACTACAGAAACCATAATTTAGACCCTAGTCCAAATGACGACAGCGCCGAATTACCGATTGCGCCAAATAGTTTACAGTCGTTCCTTAAAAACAGCCCAACGAGTAACGATGAGCCTGGCCCTGATGTAAATCCGAGCTCAGGTATAGACTACAGAAACCATAATTTAGACCCTAGTCCAAATGACGACAGCGCCGAATTACCGATTACGCCAAATAGTTTACAGTCGTTCCTTAAAAACAGCCCAACGAGTAACGATGAGCCTGGTCCTGATGTAAATCCGAGCTCAGGTATAGACTACAGAAACCATAATTTAGACCCTAGTCCAAATGACGACAGCGCCGAATTACCGATTACGCCAAATAATTTACAGTCGTTCCTTAAAAACAGCCCAACGAGTAACGATGAGCCTGGTCCTGATGTAAATCCGAGCTCAGGTATAGACTACAGAAACCATAATTTAGACCCTAGTCCAGATGTAAATCCGATAAATCCAAATCCCGGTCCAAATGTAAGTTCCGAGCCAAGAAATAGTACTAAACCCATAATTTCGAACAGTAATGAGACTGACATCTCAAAATCAAGTAACAGAACGGTGATTCAAAGTGATGAAAATGGCAATATAATCAAAGGTAACTATACAGATCCGGATGGGCAAAAATTAAATAGAGCAAATTATGTGAAATTGCCTATTGCGTTTGTAATGGCTTGTATTATTTTCTACCACATAGGCCCTTACTTGAAGCAGTGGTGGATTGATTTTAACGTGGACAAAAATATCCTGCGTGAATACAGCGGTAGTTTAGTTGAGGCTAGTAGAAGACTTAGTGAATTTAAAGAGAATATTAGGTATTTTCAAGAGGGCATTGCGCCTTACTTTGAAGATTACAATGATTACATTAATTTAGCTGTTGAGTATGATTTAAATGAAGTGTATCTCAGTGGAGATAATTGGAAAAATAATTTTGGTGAATGCACTAAAAGGCAGGAGAGAAATAGAGAGATCAAAGAAGAAGTTACTAATTTTTGTCAATTTATATATAACTGTAATTATTATGGACTTAAAACTAGCACAGAGTTTATGAATAATTATGTGAAAAAATACTTAAAAGGACAAAAATATACCCCATATGAGAATTTGATAGAAAGCATTAAAAATATTAAGGCACTTCAATTGAAACACCGTATTACGGAACGGACATTAAAAAGGAGGAAATTTAGTGTACCTGCTAATATAAAGGATATAAAAGATATGGTTTGTAACGACCAGATGCTAGGTAAGCAATTGGAACTAAAAACTCATTTCGTAATCCCCGACATTACATTAGTAGAGTTTGAAAATCTTCCTGAAGCGTGCCAGAGACTGGATGGTGTTCAGCGAATAGGTAGTGCATATTGTTGAATACTTTATCGCATTGGCTGCAAATAATGTAAAAAATAGAATGCTTGCATATTTAAAGGCCAAAGTAACCACAAAACAGCTATAAAAATTTTTTTCTTGTGTGTGTACGAAAATAAGTTTTATCTGAACAAATTTTGATTGTTAGATTATAATCATTACAGGGTAAATTTTGACAATTCAAAAGGAAACAGTTAGATTGTACAGAAACACTTACGTAGAAATTAATCTTTCAAATTTAAGACATAATGTTAGTTCGTTGGTAAAAAAATATAGCGATTATCGATATCATTTTGGCGTCGTAAAAGCAGATTGCTACGGGCACAGTGGTATTTTACCAATCAAAACTATAGTGGATGCTGGTTGTAATTACCTGGCGGTTGCAACACTGGATGAGGCTCTAGCCATAAGGAAAAGCATAAAAGATATTCCCATTTTATGCTTGGGTTTTGTTGATGTTCGGTATATAACGACATGTATAGAAAAAAATATCACATTAACTATAAATAGTTTGGATTACCTAAATAGTATAACTGACAATACCAACAGATTGAAAGTCCACATAAAGATCAATACCGGAATGAACAGATTAGGTGTTGCCAGAAAAACTGAGTTTAATAATGTATATAATCTTCTAAAAAAAAGTAGTAATTTTTTACTGGAAGGGGTATATACTCACATATATAATCCCACCAGCATCACAGATACTGCGGGTCAATACAAAAAATTTGAGGAAATTACTGAAGACATCAATCTTAAAGAAATTCCAATAGTACATACAGGTGCAAGTGAGGCAACAGAGTTATACCCCAAAAAAGATTACACAAATGGATGCAGATTAGGAATTTCAATGTATGGCTTAATTAGTTGTAATGACGTTGATTTGAAATCTACCTTTAGTTTATACAGTGAAGTTATACAAATAAACGAAGTAGAAAGTGGAATTGTTGGCTACAATGGCGCTTATAAAGTGAACTCTAAAGAACGGATAGCCGTAGTTCCGATAGGATATGCGGACGGAATTATCAGAAAAAATACTGGTAGAGAAGTTTACATAAACAATAAAGCTTACAAAATAGTTGGTAATATATGCATGGACATGCTATTTGTTAAGGTCGACGAAGCTGTTAATGTTTTAGATAAAGTTGAAATAATTAAAGATATAAATCACATTAAAAAAATAGCTGAACATTTAGACACTATAACGTACGAAGTGATATGCTCTATTAGCAAACGAGTGCCGAGAGTGTACGTGGACGAGCGGTGTTAAGAGCGGATACATCGGATGAAATTATGTTTTGTAAACAGAATAGTCTAGATGTTGATCATACTTATAATTCTTTATTGGCAACAAATCGATGTACTAAATGATAGTGCTTTAGCCGATTCACCGTTTTATACAGTGTAAGTCATGTGATTTGGATATTAATCGTTTGATTGGATCAATTATATCATATATTTATTGTTTGTAACATATTTTGGAGTTTAATGTTTACAATTTTAACTCCTAAATTTTTGAAGTACTTAGCTCCTTTTGTTCAAACCGCAAAACCCACTAATTTCTGGAGTGCAAAAATTTGATAAACGTGTTAAAACAAAAAACACTAAAATGGAGAAAGTGCCCTCAGTGGAAGACAATTAAAAAAGTTAGAGGTACAATTAAAAATTCAAATCTCGCGTTCATAAAATGCGATTTTGTCTAGTATGATCGTTTTTTGTGTTGCCTTAAGTATCCCCGCTGTACTAAACTCCATACCTGAACCTGCAGCTCACAAGCACAATACGTCATTCGTATATTCCATCAAACGTACCCTGACCTTGCCAAGTAATATTAAATTAATGTTATTTAATTGAAAAATATATATCATTTTCCTGATAAATTTTGTCCAAACGCCAGTCTCTTTCTCCAGTCTTCACAAATGACCAATACTCAACAAAACTCTTGCTTTTATTACTTCCTTCTATAATTCCCTGACTTTCTAAATCGACAGTATAGTCGATCATTTTACCTTTTATATAATAGGTTATTGTAATCTTTTTATCAGAGTTAACTACAAATACCGGATAATAATTTAAAAGTTTAATTGATTTAAGCACATTCTTTTTGTTTGCTACCCGCATCCAATCTAACTTAATTTTATAAGAACTATACAGTTGGTCTGTTAAAAACTCTTTCGCAGGCTCTAAATTTCCGTTAGTCCACGCATTTTGCAAAATAAAATAAGTACTCTTGACTCTTTCACTAACTTCACTGTGTTTTATTTGTTTTTCATTAAGTTGCTTTATAATCCTGAGATTGTAGACCCGTGACCTTAACTTTTTTATAATAGCGGGCAAAAATGCTAACATAGTAATTAACACAAAGGCTATAACTGATTGTATAAAGCTCAACGCTCTGTGTCTATGGCAACAGCAACCACCACAGTAATAAGGGTCACGTCCTGAGGGAAAAAGCACTCCGCCCGATGTATTAGACCCACTTGATCCTGACGAAAAACTTGAGCCTGATCCTGAACTGCCACCTCCACCAGCACGCGCACTTGCAGACACTGAAGAAAGACTAAATAAAGTTGCCATACTAAACAAAAAGACCGTAATTTTCACTTTTTTCATACAGCACAGCTACCCCTGAAATATATTTGCGAGTACTAATTAAAATATTATTGATACACATAAGATTATAAAATAAATGTATTCAAATTTCAATATTTTAGTTTCAAAAAGAAGTCCTTTAATAAAAGTAAAATACTATAATAAATTTTGTGATAATTTAATAGAATTAAAACAATTTCAAAGATATGTAGTACATATTTTTTGAGTAAAAAAAGCTGATTACATTTTCGATATCACTATTCTCTGGAAATTTACCACTGTTTTTTTCAAAAATACTTTTCTAATACCACTTCATCTTAATTATTTTCAAGTGCTAGTTATAAACTACCAGCTTTATGCTATTACAAATCAGTTTTTGATGTCATCCTTTTTAAAACTTTAAATCTATCTTTATTATCTAAGTCCAATATTCTTTAAATTATATATTTATATGTTTTACTAATTTAATATAACGCTTTAATTCCTCTAAACATCTAAAAAACTAATTTAAAACTAAAATTTTATCAAATAATACAGTAAATTCCATGACCCCGGAAAATGCGAATCGAAAGTTTTTATGTATAAAAATAAAAAAATATCTTGACTTTTAATATTTTTTTGGTACAATTTACATTAATTGAAATATTGAAGCTTTTGGAGATGATTATTTGTGGGTGAGCGCGAAAAAAATATAGGGAAAACTTTGAAAGCTGGCGCCATGCTAGGTGCCGCTGTGGTTCCGGTTGCGGCAAATCAGGCTGCAGGTACGGTGAGTGCAGACGGAAACATAACGATATCAAGTGAAAGAAAAGAAAATGAAACTAAAAAGTTAGATACCAAAGACACTAGCAATAATCTAAAAAAATTTTTAGAAAATAAAGAAAACTCTGGAGATAGGTTTGAGAATAAAAAAGCGATAAGGTTAAGTGTAAACAAAAAAACTGGGAAAAAAAGTACAAGTCAATACATCAGAAACATTTTACTAAAAGCAGCTAAGGATCCTAATGATAAGGAAGCAATGGCACTTGTTGGGGAAGTATTACCCGGATTAAAAGAAAAAATGTCAGACGAACAATATAAAGTCGCGAATAATGTTATACAAATACAGATTGCGCTCTTGTTGCAAGGAAATTTATCTAAATACTGGCACCCTTCTCTTAAAAATAAATTAACAAAAGCAAAAATTCCAAACACTGTGTTCACACAAGATACTACCATAACGGGCCTAAAAAATTGGTGTGAAAAATATGCTGATGAAGAATTTAAACAAAAAATAAATAAGTTGTTTGAAGAAAACAGTAAAAATAATAGAAACGACACCACAGTTGAAAGCTCTAAAAAGCAGGTAACGAGTCAACAAAAAAACAAAAATACTGCACCGATTAAAGCCCCCTCTAATCAAGCCGTAAAAAATGTAGTGAATCAAAAAATTAATCCTAATCAGTCCAAGAATAAAACGTCTGATAAATCAAAAGCTAATTCGATCGAGGAACAAGCACAAAAAACTGACAAAACAAAAATTGATAAAAACCAAAATATTAACCTGGTCTCGAACAAAGAAAATGCTGAGGAGTATCTCCGTAGAATTTGTAAAAATTTTGATAATGACTCTGATGATAAGGAGGCAGATCAATTTGTTAATTTGTTAATTCCCGGATTAAAAGAAAAATTAGCTAAAAAAGGTGATGAATATCTTATTGTAAAAAGTACTATCATTGGTCAAATTTATAGCGTCGTAGGCTTTAATAAGAACGTCGACATTGAAAAGCGTACGCATTTTTACAGAAATAGTTACAATACGAGCGAAGTAAAAGATGAACTAAGCGAAGATACAAAAACTTTTTTCAAAGAGGAAACTACTATAAAAGCTTTGAAAGAGTGGTGTGAAAAACATGCTAATGATGAATTCAAAGAAAAAGTAAATAAATTTATCAAAACGATGGATGTTGATGAGAAAGATAGTAAACAAAACACTAGTAATTATATACACCAAATTTCCTATGGAGGTTACAACGAAACAAATGAAAAATTAGAGAATTTTATAAATAAAATAGTGCCTGGTTTAAAAGAAAAAGCGGGTAGTGACTATGCTGCCATAAGAGGAGTTATTAAATTACAGCTTAAAAATTTATCATCAAAAAAAGCAGGTTTAAGTTCTTACTGGGATTCCTATATTAAGGATATGCTATATATTGATATGATTCCAAGAGAGTTGTTTTCGCAAGAGACAACAATAAGCGGATTGAAAAACTGGTGTAAAGAACACGCTGATGAAAAATTTAAACAAAAAATAGATAAATTATATGAGGAACTAAAAACCGCTAAAGAAGAAAAAGCCAAATCATCCAACAAGGCATCCGAAGAGTATCTTAAAGATCTTGTCAAAAGGTTTGATGACAATAAGTTCGATCTAGACGACTACTACGCTCTTGAAGAAATAGTGCCAAAGTTAAGGTCTGAAATGAGAAAAACAAGAAAAAATAAAAAGAGGCGAGACAATACGTTAAAACTTTTTGTTGAGCAGATAAAAGCGGTTTTAGATTTAGACACTTACGCATACTCAAAATGCCTTATGGCCAAAGATAAAGTTCCAGGCCTTTCTATGACTTTGGATAGCCTGAAAGAGTGGTGTGAAAAACATGCTAATGATGAATTCAAAGAAAAAGTAAATAAATTTATCAAAATGATGGATGTTGATGAAGGGGATAGTAAAGAAAACACCAGAGTGTATGTAACAAAAATCTACAAGATTTGGTGTAATGATTCAAAAGATGAAAAAGTAGAAAACTTTATAAATGAAATAGTACCTGGATTAAAAGAAAAGGCCGGTGATGATTATGGTACTATACGCGACATTATTATGTGTCAGGTTATGGACTTATTAGATGAAAATTTATCTAGTTACTGGAACCCGTCCCGTGTTCAGAGTACGTTATATAGAAAAGCGATTTCCAAAGAGTTGTTTTCGCAAGAGACAACAATAAGTGGGTTAAAAAAGTGGTGTGAAGAGCACGCTGATGAAAAATTTAAACAAAAAATAGATAAATTATATGAGGAACTAAAAACCGCTAAAGAAGAAAAAGCCAAATCATCCAACAAGGCATCCGAAGAGTATCTTAGAGATCTTGTCAAAAGGTTTGATGACAATAAGTTCGATCTAGACGACTACTACGCTCTTGAAGAGATAGTACCAAAGTTAAGGTATGAAATGAGAAAAGCAAGAAGAAATAAAGAGCGGCGAGAAAATACGCTAAAACTTTTTGTTGGTCAGATAGCAGCGGTTTTAGATTTAGACACTTACGCATACTCAAAATGCCTTATGGCCAAAGATAAAGTTCCAGGCCTTTCTATGACTTTGGGTAGCCTGAAAGAGTGGTGTGAAAAAAATAATAATAAAGAATTTAAACAAAAAATAAATAAATTTCTGGAATGTTATGAAAAAGAATGTGAGATATACAATGATTATGGCTTATTCCTAAGCATATTCGACAGCGGTATAACTGTAGATGATTTAGATGATACAGAAAAGGAAAAAGCAAAAAAAGTATTCGAAGATGTGACTAAAATGGATGCAAAGTATTTTCAGGAAAAATTTAGAAAATTCTTTAAACAGATGTCTATTATCACAAGTGCAGAAAACAAAGAATTTTCAGCTACTGATATAAAAAAATTTAAAGAAAGTACAAATTCTTTCTGGGATGATTACTTTGATGAAATAAAAAAATTTTTTGATGGGCATCGTGAAAATTTTTCTATATCCGAAAAGATTTTGTCAAACTTAGAAGACTTCAATAAAGCAAAAGCGAAATTTTCTTCTTCAGAAAAAAATCAATAAATTTGGAATAAGGGGAGATAAAAATCATGTCTAACAGAAAAAAATACAATTTAAGTAAAAAAATCAAGGCAGGAGTAATAATGACTGGAGTAGCATCTCCAATTTTAGCAAGCCAAGCAACAAATACAGCTAGCGCGTCCAATTTTCTTACTAACTGGTTTAGCCGTGGGAGCAAAGTTAAAAATGAAATTCAGCCAGTAGAAAAAAGTTCAGGGATAATGTCCAAACTTTTAGGAACGACTTCTTTTGCATATAGTGCATATAATTTTGTTAAAGAAAAAGCTAAAGAAAAAAAGATAGGAGTAACATCCACACTTGTGGGGGTAGGGCTGTACGCCAAACAATTTTACGATTTAATGTACGGTGCGGATTCATCGTCGTCATTTTGTGCAGCTATCGTCTATTCATTTGTTAAAAGTACGCTCCTAGAAAATGTGGTTTTTCCGTTAGCAAACAAGGCTGACAAAGCCCTCGGCCTATACATTGACATGGACAAAAATAATCTGCAAGCAAAATAAATCTAGAGAATGTTTCCAAGCTTGAACAAAACACTCAGTGCCCTTATATTAATTTGTATTTCCTCTAAAACTTAAATTAATAGAATATTTTATAAGTGAATTTTCATGCTCATTTCTGCCCTTTTGGAAAGATTTCTAAAAACAGAAACTATCGTGGCCAATAGCCCGGTCGATGTTATGGATGTTTGTGCTAAATTTTTTATGTTCCAATTTGTTTACGGCAAAATTTATAAGCCATAACGTTTCGGCCAATAAAACCGATTCAAGAGAAATTCACGTTTTAACAGGTACATTTGAGCAAAATCAAAACGAGCCTTCACAGTTTAAAGCTAAAAAATGGTGCACAGAAAATCAAGTCTAAATTTTTATATAGGCCTATTGTAACAGCTACCAATTACTTAATATCTGAATTTAAAAGAGCGAGTGCCGCACTAATTGCGTGCTTTACACTAAGTTCCCTTATCATTTTTCTATTTAAACTACAATTATCCCTAAAGTCTAAATTCAAAATATAACTTTTGTTTTTAAATATAATTCCAATATAAATTAAGCCCACATCGTTGTTATACTCCCTTTCTTTAACAGAACCTGCATAGCCAGTAACCGATATAACCAAATCTGCTTCCGAAATTTTTTTTGCTCCCAATACCATTTCAAAAGCGGCTTCTTTAGAAACTGCCGAATGTTCTTTCAGTACGTTTTCGCTAACTCCTAGAATTTTAATTTTTGCAGCATCAGAATACGTACAAAAGCCATATTCAAAAACTTTTGATGAACCTGGTACATCTGTTATCATTTTCGAAAGCAATCCACCTGTGCAACTTTCTGCCGTAGCTACTTTTAGGTTTAGTTCTGCAAGTTTTTTTACTAATTTTTTTTGAGGCTTTTTTTCTTCCAATGTGTATTTCAAGCTCTGAAAACTATACCCCATATTTAGATAATTCCCCATTCATTTAATGTTTCAATACATTTGATAAGAAGAAGCCGCCATAATGTAACCACAATACAGAGCAAAATTACCCTTTTGCAATTGTACCAGGACAAAACTTTACGCTTTATAGAAAAGTTTTGAATTCGAACTTAAAAACTGACTTGGAGAAAATAAGTGATAAAGATTCACAACTTCTACCGTTCTTTCACCCGAAATTGGCCCTAATCAGAGATTACAAAAAGTAGCTCTATATTACTTCGTTTAGTAATTTTTTGAATCTTCTAACAGTTGCTTCTATATTTTTTTCAGAAAAAATAGCACTAATAATTGCTACTCCCGCAATACCGGTATTCTTAAGTTCTGTAATATTACTTTGGTTTATTCCACCTATCGCGACAACAGGTATTCTTACATTCGAGCAAATTTCTCTAAGAGTTGCGACGTCCACTTCTTTAGCATCTTTTTTTGTAACGGTTTTAAATATACTGCCTACCCCTAAGTAACTAGCACCTTCTTTCTGTGCAATCAGAGCTTCCCGCAGATTAGTGGCAGACACTCCAAAAATTTTGTCTTTCCCTAAAATCTTAACTGCATCTGTTAATGGCATATCATCTTGCCCTATATGTGTACCATCTGCATCTACAGCCTTAGCTATTTCTACATTGTCATTAATTATCAGCGGTACCCTATACTTTTTGCATAAATCCTTTACTGCCCCTGCCTTTTTAAAAAAAATTGCGTTACTCACACCTTTTTCTCTTAATTGCAGGCAAGTTACACCACCTTTTAGTGAACTTTCCACCTGATTTAAAAATAGTCCTAAGTCACTTCTTGTGTACTTACTATCGGTTACAGCGTAAAGAAAAAATGCGCCCTCGACTTTTTTGTTCATATCACACATCACAACAGCCATTTATAGATGTCAGTGCATTTTACATCTCGAAATTAATATTTAACACATTTTTTATTTATAATGCATTGTTTCCTACATAAAAGCTTTTTGCTAATATTTGTTAATTTTATTTTCAAAAATGAGCCTGCTATCAAACATTGACACAATATCGACTGGTACTGCTCAGCAAAGAATCTAATACAAATTTATTTAAACGAAATCAAAAGCTAAAAAACATCGGTTTTTTGTTATCAATCTGTTTATTTACATTAAATTTATATTGATTTTTTAAATAAATCATGCTATTATTAACAAAATTTATTTTAAAAGGGAGTTTGTATGAATAAGAAAGAAAAAGTCGGAACTTTATTTCTTTCAACTAGCTTACTAAGTGTTTCTGCGCAGGCGCTTATACAAAATGCGGCTAGTGCTGTTTCAATTAAAGAGGTATTGAGTAAAACAACTGCACAAAAAAATGAATCAATGTGGTCTATTTTTACGTCAATGGACAAATTTGGAGAAGCAGTACAGAGTGGGTCAGCTCTTGCTAGTGGGGCCCTTGGAATTTTAGCAAGTGCTTTTACTTTAGGAACATTTAAAATTTTTGGAATAGATAAAATAGCTAGGTCTTTTGGTGTTGTCGTCTCCCCTACCTTCCATTTAGCTGTTGGGACAGCCGCAGGCGTAATTGCTGGCAAAGCTCTTAGCTATTTAGATTTTAAAAACCATCTTATTGGTAGCATTTCTCCTGCAGACCTTAATGAACTTAAGCTAAGAATAGAGAATTTTATTGGTAAAAAAACAAATTCAGAAAATGTGCAAAAGATTTATATCGACAAAAAAGACGACTACCTAACAATAGGAATAGAAACTGATGGCAATGCAATATCTCATTTATATGGTCCTACGTTAAAAATAGGTGTGTCGTCAAGTAAAGCTAGTGTTACTTTTCAAGAAAATGGTATAGACTCCAAGGAGGAAGAAATCACAAACTATACCGAATTATCTCAGAAACTAGGACTTATTTTACATAAAATTGATAAAAAACTTTGGGCATTTTTTTTAGATCGAAGAAAAGAACGAAAACGAATTCGGGAATTTCTTTCAGATATAAAACTAAGTGATATTAAAATCACAGACAATGCAAGCCCGTATGTAGATGGTCATCCACTACGAAGATTTATTGAGTTTTTAAGAAAACATAATTCTATAATGTGCAATACAATGCACGTTTTAGATTTTGACAACAACTCTATAAAGTTGATAAAAATCGATAAATGCATAGGTTATGATGCAAAGTTAAGCGATGATGTAATTGGCCGTTTTGGTAAACACTGCAGTGAAGGAAGTTTCATCAGTATTTTAAATGAAACTTTGGCAACCAAAAATCTTAAAGATGATTACAGATTAAAAATTCGAGAAGACAACGTCGGAAACTATAAATTAGCGCTTTACAAAGGCGAACCATCGGAGAATACTTACATAGGAGATATTGAAGACGAAGAAGATGTAGAAATTTTAAAAGACCTTGAATTACCTAAAGCTAAAAAATACGTACTTTATAAAGAACAAAGGGGGAGCGACATAAAAGTCCTGTTCTTGGATGAAACAAGCCACGTAGATTCTAACGGTAAGCCTGAAAGCAGACTTTATTTCATAACCGATTACGACGGTACGCGCGAATATGTTTTTGAACCTGAAGACATTAAAGATGACGAAGACGCCCAAAAAATTAGAAAAACAATAATAAATACAATCAAGAGGAAATACGAGAAGTAGATTCTTTTTTTATAACAGGTCAAAGTATATGAACATAAGTTTAGAAAATTTAACTGAACATCCTTAATTATCCAACCTCTGTACACACAACATCAAGGCCAAATGAAGTGCCCCTGCGCTCGTACTTTTAGTCTTTGTAAAAAAACAAACCCTGCTCTGGTGTTAATTTTTTGTTTTTAAACTAGCAACAAACGTCAAGACTTCATCCTCCGCAATGAACTACCCGTGAAGGAAAATTTCACAGGTGCTAAACAAAAAACCGACTCCGGCACAAAAACCAACCTATATATAGTATCACACCTCGACCTCTTTTAAAGTATAACACTCGAATACATCACCTACTTTAACGTCATTAAACTTAGAATGTCATGTACCATACTCGTAGGCAGCAGCTAGCCATTTATCCCATAACGTGCCTGTAAAGTCCTAACGAAAATACCTCACCTTAAGAAACAAACACAAACGATGAAATAAGGGCTCACTAACCAGCAAAGCCCAAACTTGGCACAAAATCTTATCCACAGATTGCGCAAAAAATGAACCCTATTCCTCAACTTTTTCTAAAGTATAACACTCGAATACACCCCCTACTTTAATGTCATTAAACTTAGAAAGTCATATACCATACTCGTAGGTAGCAGCCAGCCATCTATTTCATAACGTGCTTGTAAAGTCTTAACGAAAATGCCTCACATTAAGAAACAAACACAAACGACAAGACGAGGGTTCACTAACCAAAAAGTTTAAAGCAGAGCCCCAACTTGGCACAAAACTTTACCAACAGACACAAAAAATGAACCCTATTCCTCAACTTTTTCTAAAGTATAACACTCAAATATATCACCTACTTTAATGTCATTAAACTTAGAAAGGCCTACACCACACTCGTATCCAGCAACCATCTCTTTAGCATCATCTTTATAATGCTTTAAAGAGGAAATCTCGTCTTCAGCTATAACTGTACCGTCTCTTATAACCCTCACTTTGCTGTTTTTAACAACCTTACCGTCAGTAACATAACTACCAGAAATTACTCCCACTCCAGATATCTTATAAATGTGCCGACACTCTGCTTTGCCCAAGATAACTTCCTTAAACTTAGGCTCAAGCATACCTTTCATAGCTTTTTCTATCTCTTCAATACAGTCATATATAACTCTGTAAAGCCTAATATCTACCCCAAGCCTCTCGGCATTTGCAGCCGCTGTGCTATCCGGTCTTATGTTAAACCCAACTATTATGGCACCAGAAGCTCCAGCCAGCATAACATCATTTTCTGTAACAGCACCAACCGCCGAGTGAATAACATTAACTCTTACTTCATCGTTCGAAAGTCGCTCCAAAGACTGTTTTACAGCCTCAACAGACCCAACCACATCTGCTTTTACTATAACTTTTAACTCTTTTACTTCACCCAATGCCATCTGATCATAAAGGTTATCCAGCGTAACCTTGGTCAAAGAGTTAAATCTTTCCTCTTTTATTCTGTACATCCTCTGTTCTACAAGTTCTCTGGCCAGTTTTTCATTTTTAACAGCATCAAATTCATCCCCACTAACAGGTACAGTGGCCAACCCTGTAACTTTTACTGGAACAGACGGCCCAGCCGAAGAAATCATTTCACCGCCATCGCTGAGCATAGACCTAACCCTACCAACGCTAGTGCCTGCAACAATGATGTCACCAACATGCAAAGTCCCATTTTGTACAAGTAAAGACGCAACAGGGCCTTTTCCTTTATCTAGCCTTGCCTCTATAACTACCCCTTTAGCCTCTCTTTTTGGATTAGCCTTAAGGTCTTTAAGTTCGGCTACAAGATTAACCATTTCTAAAAGCTCTTTTAAACCTGTGCGCTTTATGGCAGAAATCGGAACGCACGGAACATCGCCTCCCCACTCTTCAGGTACTATTTCGTGTTCTGTAAGCTGCTGCTTAACTTTGTCCGGATTAGCTTCTTCCTTGTCCATTTTATTTATTGCAACTATTATCGATATCCCCGCATCCTTGGCATGATGAATGGCTTCTATCGTTTGAGGCATTATGCCATCATCAGCAGCGACCACTAAAATGGCAATATCCGTTATTTGCGCACCTCTAGCTCGCATAGAGGTAAAAGCCTCATGACCAGGAGTATCCAGAAAGGTTATGTCTTTACCAGAAACATTTACCCTGTAAGCACCGATATGCTGGGTTATTCCTCCAGCTTCACCTTCCGTTACGTTAGATTTTCTAATGGCGTCTAGCAAAGATGTCTTACCATGATCAACATGACCCATTACAACAACGACTGGAGCCCTTGAAATAAGATCCTCATCGTGGTCCTCAGTAGAGTCAATTATAAGATCCTCTATAGTAACTTTACTCTCTTTTTTTACCTTCGCATTAAACTCCATTGCTATTAAGCTAGCTGTATCAAAATCCAAAAGGTCGTTGACTGAACTTACAGAGACCCCCATAACCATAAGTTTTTTCAAAACTTCAGATGACGTAGCTTTAAGTTTTTTTGCAAGCTCGGCAACGCTGATTTCTTCAGGTACCGTTATGGTAAGATTACGCTGCTTTCTTTCAAGCTCTATCCTCTGTAACCTCTGTGCTTCAGTCTCTTTCCTCCCTTTCCTAAACTTTTTACGTTGCGAAAATCGAGGAGCAAACTTCTGCTTTTTATATGGACTAGATTCCGCCCCGGAACTTTCGAAAGCCAGTTTATCGTACTTTTCATTGTATTTCTCAATATCTACGCTGGCAGACCGGGTATCTATCCTAATCCCTGAACCAAAACTATCAGCAACATCGGAAGCGTACTGAACAGTAAATGAGGGTTCAACAGAGTCTTTTTTAAATTCTTCAGCATCCTTCCAGGAATCAGAAACTTTTTTGGAATAATCCTGTCCAAAGCTTTTATAAACATCGCCACTTGAAACACTAGTAGTTGAACTTTCACCAGGAATGTTAAGCTTAGACCTCAAATCCTTCAATGACGACGCTACACGTTTCCCCTTTTCTTTTTGCTTTTTAATAAAGATATCTTGATCTTTTTTAATTGCACTTCCTTCAGCATCAGAACCCATTTTTTCGGCGTCTACTTCCGGGTCTCCACCAAGTTTATTCTCTGGGTCTTCAAGTGCTCTTTTGCTAACTTTGGGCCTGGTGGCAAAATACTCATCAAAGCTTTCCACCTCGTTTTTTTGAGTGTAGTAATCCAATATCAAATCCAGCTCATCTGACTCCAAGGCGGTCATGTGCTTCTTTTCGTGCCCTAAATACTTTTTTAAAAGCTCTAGAATATCCTTACTTGCCACCCCAAGGTCTCTTGCCACTTCATATACCCTGTACTTTAACACCATTTATAAAGCGTTCCCCCTAAATTACTAATCAAGCAACCTTCTTATTCCTTTTTTAAAATTTACGCCCTCAATAAGAACTATTCCCGTCTTTCTTTTCAAAATAGAGCACAAGTCATCCATGCTAACATCATCAAGGATTATAACTTGTGCACCAAAATTATTCAACTTTTCTTTTGCACTTCTAAGGGACCTCGGAGAAAAATCTTTAGTCACTAAAACCAAACTATCCCCCGCTTCTTTAGCTTTTCTTATGACTGCATCAAAACCAAAAGTCAACTTACCAGCTTTTCTGCAAAGCCCTAAAAATCCAAGAAGTTTATCCTTCAAACGATCCTATGATCTCCTCTAAATCTTTATAAGCATCTTCCGACAACTTACCTACAAAACTCTTGCTCTTGGACTTCATTTTTTTCAATTTCTTCAAACAAGCTAAATTGTAACACAAATAAGCACCACGACCTTCACTTTTTTGGCTTTTATCAAGTTTTATAAAAAATCCCCCTGGATTACACTTATCCTTTACTCTTACTATCCTTATGAGATCAGTTTTTTTATTTCTAACACGACAGCTCACACACATTCTAGATGGTTCATGTTTTGCTTTCTTTATTTCTTGCATTTAATTATCACCTAGTTAAAGTTTACCTTAAAAAGCGAGTCGACTTATCTCAAAGAAACAACGACGTTTTTTTTATGAAAAAGTCCAAGAAAACCTCATCCTCTGCACCTAGTAGCTAAGTCTTACAAAAAATCTGCTCTTCATTCGACCTAGACGCGTATACATCCAAACTGTTCCCTGTAAGTTTTCGTAAAATAACGCCCTCCTATTTTATACCTTAAATCCACACAATTTAAAACTTTCACGCAGAACTCGATGCTAAAAGCACATAGGTATCTCCAACAGACATCTACAAAAACCGCCCAAAACAAATAACACTCTGCCTTAAAATGCTAAAAGCGGCAGTAAATCTAATCCGTTCTTCAAAAAATGAAACCTTAACAAACTAACGCATAATCTTTCCGCCAAATAACAGATCCACCCAAACAATTCAGACCACAGGCCACAGCTTTAAAGTCTGTCTTCATATATTTTCTCAATTCCAAAACTAACTTTTCGCATGGACTTCAAAAAAACGAGATTCTAATCTGTTCTTCAAAAAGTGAAATCTTAACAAACTAACGCATAACCTTTCCGCCAATAACAGATCCACCTAAACAATTCAGACCACAGGCCACAACTTTAAAGTCTGTCTTCATATATTTTCTCAATTCCAAAACTAACTTTTCGCATGGACTTCAAAAAAACGAGATTCTACTCTCTATTTTTTATTCAGCAAATTTCTATACATACAATCGTAGAACCAACCCTGATAAAACCTTAAAAGCCACCGGCCCCACTTCTACGATTAAAGGCCACACAACTTTCGTGTTAAATCTACAATATTTTTTAAATTCGATTTACGATTTTAGTCGAACAATCACAACAAACTTCTAACTTTTAATATTTATGCGCCATTTCGTAAGTTTACCTGCAAGCCTTGAATTTATACCCTTGTTACCGATAGCCAAAGACAGTTCACTCTCAGGAACGAAAGCGTCGCATACACAATTTTCCTGGTCAACTATTTCAACACGCAGGACATTTGCGGGCGAAAGTGCATTCTTAACAAACTCCTTTATATCGTCTGAATACTGCACTATATCCAATTTTTCTCCGTTTAGTTCCTCTATTATGGAATTTATCCTCATACCTCGCTGACCAATACACGCACCCACAGGGTCTACATTAGGGTTATGACTTAGAACCGCTAATTTACTGCGGACTTCAGGTTCTCTTGCTACAGAAACTATTTCCACAGTACCATCGTTCACTTCAGGTACCTCGTTTACAAAAAGCTGCTTCAAAGCTTCATCACATATTCTAGAAACTAAAATTTTCGCACCTTTCGTCCCTTCCTTTACATCAACCACGTAAACTTTTATGTGGTCACCTTCCTTAAAATTATCACTAGGTAGTTGCTCTTTTTTTAACAAAATAGCCTCTACATTACCTATTCTTATACTGGCTGCTTTAGTTTTTGGATCGATTTTTTCTACAATCGCAACCACGGTATCACCTTTTTTCCCCTCAAAATTTCTTAGTATTGCACCTGTTTCACCATCTCTTATACCTTGTTTTAAGATTGTCCTTGCGGTCTGAACAGCTATTCTACCAAAGTCTTTAGTGTTAAGCTTTATATTTACTTTATCTCCAATTTTTGCCTTAGGATTTATTTTCAAAGCATCCTCAAGTGAAATCTCATAACTTTTTCTATCTACTTCTTCCACCACCGTCTTTCTTAAAAAAACCTCGAAAGTATTCTTTTTCTCGTCTATATCCACAACAACATCGTCATTACCGCCGTAATTATTCCGGCATACCGTAACTATTGCGCGGCTTATTTTTTCTAACACAAAACTTACGGGAATACCTTTTTCTTTTTCTAAAACAGCCAATGAATCAAACATTTCTTTACTTCTCATTCTGCTAAAACAAAACCTCCTAAAAATTCAGAAACAAACAAATGAGCAGGACGCATCGCGCCCCTACTCAACAAAGTAATAGCTATAAAGCGCATGATAGCACAATATTAGATTACAATCAAGCTTTCTTAAATCGTCAAAACAAAAATTTTGAAAATAGATATAATAATCAAGATTGTACTTTAAAGCACAAGGCAAACCTGCGCCTTTGTTCTTATATATTTAGTAAGCAAAACACTAAGTAAGATTTCTAAACATCTTGTATTAACTTGGATTTTATTTTAATAGATGATAAAATCCCAGTCGTGTTTGTGTCGTCTTGACTTTTGACTTTAGTGCGTCTATTTAGCCGTTTGTTGCTGTTTTAACTGTTTTCAGTGTTGTACCCTAGCGTTTCTGTGTACACATCGTTTAAGCCGCTGTGCAGCTTTTATGTTTTTCACCTCCTAATAAAAAATCTTTTTTCAAAGTAATACATGGCACTTTTTGGATCAGACAAAAAATATTTTTTAATTCATTAAGTTTTTATGTACTATGGTAGATTTCCTCGTAGATGGTAGTATTTCCTCGCTCAAGGGTGTGGGTCCCAAGAAAGAGACTGAACTTAAAGGTGCAGGAATCTTCTCCAACAAAGATCTTATTAGCGCTTTTCCAAAGCAGTATCTTGATTTTTCCAAAGTTTTTAGCTTGAACAGTGCTCCGTTATCTATTTCTTGTTGCATTAAGGCTTTTTTTGGCAAAGTTCTATTTAAAAGGCTCACCAAAAATAAGTTCTTCATGTTTTACAAGATTCATTTGTACGACGATTTTACACAAATGGAAGCCACCTATTTCACGAGTCGGTTCAATACTTTAAGATTCAAATACAACGAAGAACTTTTATTTTTTGGGCAAATTAAAATTAACAAACTGGGCAAAAAAGAATTAGTTATAAGCAATATAAAAAAAGGAATAGATGCAACAGAAGGTATAGTCCCTGTTTACAGAAAAAGAGGCACGATCAGCTCTACTTTTTTAGCTAAACTTACTAAGCAACTGGTTTTTGATAGTAAAATCCTGGCAAAAGAGACTTTGCCAGATTATCTGTTAGCAAAATATAGTCTTTGCCCACTAAATTTTGCTTTAAGAAATATACATTTCCCGCAAAACGAAGAATCACTTCAAAAAGCTAAAAGACGATTATTCTTTGAAGAAATTCTACTTCTACAAACATATTTAAATAAGGCTAAAGAAGACAAAATTGAAACTACATTCAACAAAATCGGGAACAATTTTTTGGAAGAATTTAGCAAATTACTACCCTTTGAGCTCACAAATGCACAAAAAAAAGCCATATTTGACTGTGAACAAGATATATCCAGTGGCGTCTCCATGAGAAGACTCCTTCAGGGTGATGTTGGATCCGGTAAAACAGCTGTTGCAGCTTGTTTAATATTTTGTATGGTTAAATACAACAAGGCGCAAGTTGCTGTTATGGCTCCAACTGAAATATTAGCAAGGCAACACTATGAGAATTTTTTAAATTTATTTAAAGGCAAAGATATAAATATAGAGCTCCTTTGCAGTTCTGTTAAGACATCAAGAAAGAGATTAATCTTTTCTGCTGTTGAGAGTGGGATTATTTCTGTAGTTGTCGGAACTCAGTCGCTGCTAAACGAGAATTTAAAATTTAATAATCTGGGATTAGTTATAACCGACGAACAGCACAGGTTTGGCGTAAATCAAAGAGCTAAATTAGCTAATAAGGGTGGTACTGGTGCTCATGTTCTAGTCATGTCTGCTACACCTATCCCCAGAAGTTTAGCTTTGATTCTGTACGCTGATTTAGATATATCTGTTTTAGACGAGTTACCCAAAGGTAGGCAAAAAGTCGAAACCTTTATTGTGGATAGCTCCAAGAGGACTAGAGTACTAGAATTTATAAAGAAAAATGTAAACGACGGTCATCAAGCTTACATAGTTTGCCCCTTAATTGAAAACGATGAAGATACAAACAACCACCTTAAGTCCATTTTTGAATATAGAAAAAATCTTGAAAAAACAAACCTAAAAGATTTAAAAATACAAATTCTGCATGGAAAAATGCGTGGTGAAGAAAAGCAAAAAATCATGCTGGATTTTGCTGAACGGAGAATAAATATTTTAATCAGCACAACCGTAATAGAGGTCGGCATCGATATACCTAACGCTAATGTTATGTTAATTGAAAATGCAGAAAGATTGGGGCTTTCGCAGTTGCATCAACTTAGAGGACGCGTGGGCAGAGGTACAGCAAAATCTTACTGTATTTTGATATCTGATTCCAAGGCAAAGGAAACGCGAAAAAGACTAGAAATTTTAAAAGATTTTTACGATGGATTTTTAATAGCGCAGAAAGATTTAGAACAGCGTGGCCCCGGAAATTTATTAGGACTCGAACAACACGGCTTTTTTAAACTTAAAACTCGAGATTTTATCAAAAATATGGAAGACGTATTACAGGCCAGAAATCTTGCTAAGGAAGTGATATCAAAAAAATACGATCAATTCATCGATTTTTCACAAGACTTAGAACTTTTCACTAAGAACAACGGAGAAACTATTTCTTTATGAATTAATAAAAGCTTTCTGTACTAAAGTTAATTGCATTTTTTTCCCCTAAACTTCCAAAAATTAATGACAGTGAAAGTGTCATTTATAAATTTAAGAGTAATTTGGCAGTACTCCAAGCGGATGCGTCAAAAAACTACGTCTCATGAAAAGTATAATTGGATTGATGGTTAGGCATTTTAATTGTTCCACATTGAGCGTACTTTCTTTCATTTTTAGCGTTTTATGTTTTAACACATCTATCAAATTTTGTATCGACGCAACTTCAAAGCAACAAAATGGCTGTAATACTGAAAATTTTTAAATAAATGAGTTGGCTTTTATAATTTTAGAATAATAAATGAATATGATTTTAAAACAATTTATTTAGGTTGCTGTTTTTCTTGACTTTATACTAGTATATTTAGTAAGATTGGATTGTTTTGTTAAGACGCTTTTTGAAATTTTTAGAAAGGAGAGAATGCTTATGTTTGAAGGCTTAGCAGAGAAACTGTCTGTCGTTTTTAAAAAGCTTAAGTCCAAAGGGAAATTATCTGAAAACGACGTTAAAGAGTCTATGCGCGAAATACGACTGGTTTTGTTGGAAGCAGACGTTAACTATAAGGTAGTTAAAAGTTTCGTGTCCAAGATTGCACAGCGCGCTATTGGACAAGATGTTATGAAAAGCCTTACACCGGCTCAAATGGTTATAAAGATAGTGAACGAAGAGATGATCGATTTGATGAGTTCAGAAAACTCAAAACTGAACCCATTTAAGAACTTCCCTGGCATTATTATGTTGTGTGGTTTACAAGGATCTGGTAAAACGACTTTTGCTGCTAAATTAGCCAACAAATTCAAAAATCAGGGCAGGCGACCGTTGCTAGTAGCATGTGACATATATAGGCCAGCAGCAATAAAGCAGCTGCAGGTATTGGGTAATAGTGCTTGCATAGATGTTTTTGAAAAAGGTGCTAGCAATCCTGTAGAAATAGCACAAGATGCTGTTAAGCTTGCTAAAGATCAAGGTAATGATGTTATAATTTTAGATACAGCTGGCCGACTCCATGTGGATGAAGCCCTCATGAATGAACTAAAACTAATAAAGTCTAAGATCGTTCCAGATGAGATCTTGTTAGCTGTAGATGCTATGACTGGTCAGGACGCTGTTAATGTAGCACAAAAGTTTAATGACGACTTGGATGTTACCGGTGTGGTACTCACTAAATTAGACGGTGATACTCGCGGCGGAGCAGCGTTGTCTGTGAAAGCGGTGGTCGAAAAGCCTATAAAATTTGCAAGTGTAGGAGAAAAATTGGCCGACATAGAAGATTTTAACCCTGAGGGGATGGTTTCCAGAATCTTAGGTATGGGCGACGTGCTTGGACTTATAGAGCAAGCAAAAAAAGCTTCCGAACAAGATGAATTTGAAGAAATGTATAAGTGTTACGAGAAGGGAAGTAAGATCGATTTAAACGACTATTTGGCGCAGCTGAATCAGCTAGAAAAATTCGGTTCGATTCAATCAATAATTTCTAAAATACCTGGTTTCGGTAAGCTAACTCGAAAATTTGAAAATTTGGGCGAAAAAGGGGAGTTGTATTTTAAAAAATTTAAAGCTATAATAAGCTCGATGACTCCGTTTGAGCGTTCCAATCCGGAAACGATTAATGCCTCTAGGCGTCGTAGGATAGCTTCAGGCAGTGGCACTAAAGTTGAGGATGTGAACAAACTTCTTAGGACTTTTGATCAAACCAAGATTGTCTTAAAAAAGATCAACGGTTCTTCAGTTTGTGGGGGCAAGGAAGCATTGATGCTCGGTCGAGGTGGTTTTGTCTCGAAATTTAGTAAAATGTTTAAGTTTTAGTTTTTTGTTTGTGGCGTGCCTTCACTGCAGTTTGCTTTGGATGTCTGTATTTATTCTCGTGGGACGGGTCGGTTTTCGGTAGTAGGGGTCTATTGTCGGTGGGTTGTTGTCGTTTGTCATTCAGAGTTTAGTGCAAAGGGTGCTGTTTTTCTGTATCTTTTCCTTGGATATACGCGGCCTGTTTACAGTTGGGAAGGAAGATTGTTTTTTAAGGGCAGTAGGATGTCGTTGAGGTTTTTCTAAATTTTTTTGCGTAGCTGCTGTCCTTGGCTTTTAAGTAATTATTAAATTTCTATTTTTCATTTTTTGGAGGTTTTTTCGTGGTAAAGATACGATTAAAGAGGATTGGTTCTAAAAAAAAGCCTTTTTACAGGGTCGTTGTTGCTGATTCGAGATACCCACGGGACGGAAGATTTATTGAAGAATTAGGCTACTATGATCCCTTGAAAGATCCAGTGAGGATTAGCTTAAACATAGAAAGAGTTAAGTTTTGGATTGGGACTGGTGCTCAGCCTACGGAGACAGTGAGTTCGATTCTAAAAAAAGAGGCCATTGCCTAGTCCGGTTTGTACATGTGCCCGTCTACGTTTTTGCAGTACGTTTTTGCAAGGAACTGTGTCTTTGTGGGAACAGTGCAAGGTTATTGTGAGAACGTAAGTCCGTGGAGGTTTTGGTAATCCGTACTGGGCGCCGTGCTTTTGTCCTGCTTTTTGCTTGGGGACTTGACTTAGCGTTTTTGTCCTGTTGCACTAGCTGATAAAGATTTTTTTGGCATTTTTTGTCGATGATGTGTTCAGGAGATGGGCGAGTAAGCCGCGTATTTTTGTTTACCATATTTTTTGTAAATTAGGATACTTGTAGCAGTATTTAAGCTTATTTGTCCTGTGCTTATTTTTGTCGATGTTGTGTTCAGGAGACAAATGAAGAATCTGAATATTTTTGTTTACCATGTTTTTTATAAATCAGAATACTTGCAGAGGCATTCACATTTGTTTGTCCCGTGTCTATTTTGTCGATGGTGTGTGTATAGAGTAGGTAGAAAAACTGCGCGTTTTTGTTTACCATATTTTTTGCAGATCAGAATACCTGCAGCAGTATTCAAGCTTATTTGTCCTGTGCCTATTTTTCTCGATTATGTGTTCAGGAGATGGGCGAGTAGGCTGCGTATTTTTGTTTACCATATTTTTTGCAAGGCAGGATATTTGCAGCGAAATTTACATTTGCTTGTTCCGTGCCTATTTTTGTCGATTATGTGTTCAGGAGATGGGCGAGTAAGCTGCGTATTTTTGTTTACCATATTTTTTGCAAATCAGGATACAGCAGTATTTAAGCTTATTTGTCCTATGCCTATTTTTATCGATGATGTGTTCAGGAGATAGGCAAGTAAGCTGAATGTTTTTGTTTACCATATTTTTTGCAGATCAGAATACTTGCAGAAAGATTTACATTTGTTTGTCCCGTGTCTATTAGGTCAACTGTGGACCCGATATTTTTTACTTCATTTGTTGCAGGCGTCACAGTCACAAAAGTCCATTTGTTGATTTGGACAGTCGTGTTTTTGGTAGTTTTTTGTAGTTCATCTATTGTTTTATAGATTAGTTGTCTGTTTAACTATATATAAGTTAGACAGGTAAATTAAAGTGTAGAGCTCTAAAAATGTTCTCACCAAGATGATTATTGCTGGTTGGCAAAGTTAAAAATATAATCAGCAGCTTGGTTGTTGTGTCTACGGCTTTGGTTTTGTCTATAGTAAGGGCAAACACTTCCGTTTGTCTTTGTTTTGTTTTTAACTGTGTTTTTACTGTAGAACCAGTTAAATATTATTAATAATGCGGTTTCGTTTTGTATTTTTTAAAATAAAACGGGCGTTTTATTGATTTCGTTTCTGTTTACAATATTTGAAGTGTATTTTTTGTTCTTCTAGCTTTTTTCTTTTGTTAAAATATATTCGGTTAGTTCGAGAATACTTTTTAGCACTTGTTTTTTATCATGACTTCACATTTACATAATCTTAGTGAAAAGGCGAATAAGTTGCCACTAAACCCAGGGATCTATATTATGAAAGATTCTGCGGGTGTTATTATTTATATTGGAAAAGCTAAAAAGTTAAAGAACAGAGTCAGCCAGTATTTTCGAAGAGAATCTTCGCACACTGTGAAGGTTTTGGAGATGGTATCCAGAGTATTTGACTTTGAATATATAGTAACGGATACAGAGTTTGAGGCTTTAGTATTAGAGTGCAGTTTAATAAAAAAATACAAGCCTAAATACAATATTTTATTAAAAGATGATAAGGGATATTATTACATAAAAATCACCAACGATACTTGGCCAAGAATAAAAAGCGCGAAGATAAAAAGTAAGGACAAAGCAAAGTACATTGGTCCGTACACAAGTATCGGTTTTGTCACACAAGTATTAAACAATACATTAAAAATTTTTAAGCTACCATCGTGTGAACGAAAGTTTAATTTAAGGTCGATTGGTAATATACCGAAGCGAGCTTGTCTTAATTATTACATTGGGCAATGTTCTGGTCCATGTATAGGCAAAATTTCTATAGAAGATTACTTGGAGTCAGTTAGACAAGCAGAGCTTTTTTTAACTAGAGGTAGCGGTAAAATCATAAAGCATTTAAAGTCAAAAATGGAGACAGCCGCTAAAAATTTAGAATTTGAGAAAGCTGCTAAAATAAGAGATCAGATACTGACGCTAAAAAAGTTAAACAGTAATAAGCAAAAGGTAATTTTAAGCGATGAGAAAAGTGATTTTGATGTTTTGGCACTCGCAGTACACAGAGTTAATGAAAAGTTTACCTTATCAGTTTTTAAAATTTTTAATTACTGTGCAGGAAGACTGAGTGACAGTAGTGAGTACATATTTAAAAATATGTTAAATGAACCACAGTCTGCAAGGTCAGACTTTATTGGGCAGTATTACTACGACAAAACTAAAATTCCTCAAAAAATACTGTTAGATGGTCCCACCGACTATAAAGAAATTTTAGAGGAGTGGCTTTCAAGCAAAAAAGGGAAAAAAGTCGAAATTCTAATTCCCAAAAACGGTGAGCCCTTAAAAATATTAAAAATGTGTCAAAATAATGCAAATGAAATACTACAACATAAATTGAAACTTGAAGTTAATTTAAATACTGAAAATAAAAACTTACTAGTCTTGGAAGAATTAAAGCAGATACTTAATTTAAGTAGTCTCCCGGAACATATAGAGGCATTTGATGTTTCCAACTTAAGAGATAGCAACGTTGTTTCAGGTATGGTGGTATTTCGTGAAGGACATCCTGATAAAAAGCTTTACAAACGATTCAAAATAAAAACATTTATTGGTCAAGACGACTATCATGCCATGCGTGAAGTAATAACAAGACGATTTGAAGAGTATAAAAAGTCACTGAATGGTAGTGAAAAAAATGGATTCCACATTTTACCGGATTTGATACTTTTGGACGGCGGAAAAGGACATGTTAGTGTCGTAAAGTCAGCATTGCAAATGCTGAGTATAAATGTACCCATATTTGGTATGGTTAAAGACAAAACTCATAGAACTAAAGCTCTGACAAATGAGTACAGAGAATTTAATTTAGACAAAGATTCTAATCCATACAAGTTTATTTATAAAATTCAAGAGGAAGTACACAGATACTCTATAAATTACAATAAAATTCTGAGAAATAAAAATCTAAGATTTTCGCAACTCACTGATATACCCGGTGTTGGTGAGGTTTTGTCTAAAAATCTCTTGGAACATTTTAAAACTATAGAAAATATAAAAAAGGCAAAAATAGAAGATATTGAAAAAGTAAAGGGCATTAGTAAAAGACTAGCAGTATCTATATTTAGTTATTTTAGAAATAGTTAAATATTTCTATTCTTCTTAATTGTACATATGTATAATCAACATTCTACGTTAAATAAGTTGAAATTGCATAGGAAAATCAAAGGCACAGGTCCTATATTCAGCGGGACACTCGAAGTAAATGAAGCATGGGGAGCTCTTGCTTCCCATTTATCTCATTCAAAAAATTATCGAGTCCTACACTAAATTTTACTACACGTTAGTTAAATAGATTTTTCAACAAATTATAATATTACATCTGAATCTTCGAATTTATATACGTAGTTTATAATACTTTGCCTTCAAGCTCCATGATTTTTAAGTTTTATTGCCATAGTACCCGTAAAGTTATATCTTGCTTTTTCGATATTTATTTATTAAAATAGAATATGTTTAGTTTATGTATTAGATATATTTTGTACTAATATACTATAAAATAGAGCAAAGGGGTGATGTAGAGATTAAAATAGGATTTAATAAAATTAAAATTTTTGGAGGTTAAATTTTTGAAAAAGCTAGGGAAGTTAATTGGTGTTTTTTTTCATTTCTTCATGTTGGTGGTTTTTTTATTTGGATTTATGAGCTTTAAAACTGTCGCTACCGACTATGTCTCTCCAGAAAAAGAGTGCGAAAAAGTAATACCTATAGCTATGGCAACAGATAATAACTACGTTGACCCAGCTTTAACTGCAATGGTATCCATATGTGAAAATAAAAAATCCGATACTCGCTTAAACTTTTACATAATGATCTCAGGAGACGTCACTGAAAAAAATAGAAAAAAGATAAGAGATATTCAGAGGATGTATAAAGAATGTCAGGTAGAAATTATTGATATGAAATCGAAGTTTCTTAATGCATATGTCACGGGGCACATTACTACACCAACATACTACAGACTTTGTTTACCTAGTTTACTACCGTTTTATAATAAAGTTCTATACATTGATAGTGATACCATTGTCACGAGTGATCTTTGGGAGCTTTATAGTACAAGTCTAGAAAATTACTATGTTGCTGGTGTTAAAGGTATAGGTTGCCATCAACAAATGAAAAATAAAAAAGTAAGAGAAGATTATATTAAACGTTTTGAAATAAAAGACGTAGACCAAAGTATAAATACAGGTGTACTTTTAATTAACACTAAAAAAATGAGGCAGGACGATTTAGAAAAAAAACTCTTTAACTATACACTTTCTCTAAAGAAACGAAAGTCCTCGCTTCTAGATCAAGATACTATAAACGTTATTTGTTACAACAAAATTAAATTTTTATCTCCAACCTATAACGCAGCGCAAAATTACCATGAATTGTATAAAGGACCTATTTTAACTCTCTACCGCGATTGTTGCAGTGAGAAAGAATGGAAGGAAATCGCTAAAATGCCAAAAATTATACACTGGGCCGGCAAAGACAAACCTTGGAATGCAAAAGAAGTTCCTTTCTTCAAAGAATGGGACAAGTATCGCAAAATATATGAGAATAAAGTAAAAAAATTAGGCTAAATAAGAATTTTTAGATTTAAGGAGATACGTAATTGAATAAAAAGATTTTGGTATGTAACAAAATCAAAGGTTTAGTTTCGTTTTTTATTGCCATAATTTTTTTGACATGCTTCGTAAGTTTTTCTAAAACAAAAGCTACAGACTATAATATTTCTAAAGGCGATAAAGTTATACCCATAGCTATGGCAACGGATAACAGGTACATACTTCCCACGTTGGTTTCAATGACTTCAATATGTGAAAATAAGAATAAAGACACAGTAATAAAGTTTAACATTATGCTCTCGGGAGAAGTAAATGCGGAAAACAAGAAAAAGATGAAAAAACTTCAAGAACTTTACAAGAATGTTTCAGTAGATACTTTTGATATGAAAAACAAGTTTTCTGAAGCTTACCTTACCAGCTATATAACTACTGCCACATATTATAGATGTTGCATTCCAAGCTTATTAAAACAGTACGGCAAAGTACTTTACATTGATACAGATACCGTTATAACAACAGATCTTTGGGACTTATTTAGTACGGATATTAGTGAATACTACATAGCAGGCGTTAAAGACATGGGGATGTGCTTTCGTGGTAGTTATCTGAACAACTACTATTATAAAAAGCTCGGTATAAAAAACATGAACCAATACGTAAATGCTGGAATACTTCTGATAAACAACAAAAAAATGAGAGAAGACAATATAGAGAGAAAATTTTACGACTATATCCCATCTCTTGCTAGCAGGGAGCTTCTGCTACAAGATCAGGACGTTTTTAACGCTGTTTGCTATGGGAAAATAAAGCTTGTTAGTCCAGAATATAACTGGATGATTTGCCACGCTAGAGCAGCTTCTTTTGAACAATTGATGAGCCTATATTGTGACGTGTGCGATCACAGGGGTTTAAACAAAGCTCAGAGTTATCCGGCGATCATACATTACTGTGGATACGAAAAACCTTGGAATACTACTAATATTCCGTTTTACCAGCAATGGGATAACTACCGAAAAATTGTAGATAAAAAAATACTAAATGATGGTTACCCGGTAAGCTATGGAATATACAATATAGTTAGCAGTATAGACGAAAACTATGCTATTGATGTGGAACGCTCAAAAACTCAAGACGAGGCTAATGTGTGGCTATGGAGTAGGAATGGAACAAATGCCCAGAGATTCAGACTGATAAATATAAAAGGTGACGAGTACGAAATAGAGCCTATGTGTTCAGGGAAAAGAATAGATGTATACGGCGAAGGCAAAGAAGCTGGAACAAACATTCAGCAATTTTCTCGTCACGGAAGGGATAATCAGAGATTTTACGTAAAACATGTGGGTAATGGCTACTACACTATACAATCAAAGTGCAATGGACTTTTTGTGGATGTTCGGTACAGTGAGATTAAAGATGGTACAAACATTTGGTGCTGGCCAGGTAACGGTACTAACGCGCAAAAGTTTAAGTTTGTGGTAGCATAGTTTTAACGATTCTAAAAGTGGATATATTAGACATAATATTATATTCTGTAAAAAAAGAATAAACTATTAATCAACGGTGCACTTTTTGACTAATAACAATTTTTCATGCAAAATTTACTAAACTAATGGAGCAATAATCATTTCTCTCCTCCTACAGTATAAGTAAGTGCTTTAACTGAATACCCGTTTTTAGCTTAGATTTGATACATTAGCAACAATTTAGTAGGTTGTGTTGAAAATTTTGTTTCCAAAAAGGGGCAACAGTATGAAATTAACAAAGTACTTTATAACTCTGTTTACAATCTTTTTATTTCTAGCAAAAACAAGCTACCTTTCTGCCGGTATTGTTGACAACGTTGACGATGAAGTAAAGTACGGAGTTCTATATTATGAATATAACAATATAAAAAACTACAAGCCTAAAAACGTTAATACTGGCGACTACATACAGTCTTTAGCAGCTATGCAGTTTTTGCCTAAAGGTGAAAATCTGGAACTTGTTCCTAGAGACAGTTACAGTAATTATAGGGGACTTAGATTAAATTTAATAATGAACGGCTGGTATTTTTTAAACAGTAAAAATGCTGTAATACCGGAAAATATAAATCCTATCTTTGTCTCTTTACATATTAGCAATCCAGAGGCAATAACACAGAGTTATATAGATAATCTAAAAAAATATCAGCCAATAGGCTGCAGAGATTACTACACTCAAAGTGTACTATCAAATTACGGATTAAAAACTTATTTTTCCGGGTGTTTAACTACAACTTTAGATATTATGTATAAAGCTCCTGAAAACGAAAGGACAAATAATATTATTTTTTGTGACTATGAACTAGGAGATTACACCGAAGCCGATAAATACTTACAGACACTGGTAAACTACTACTTTAGTAAAATAATATTTACACAACATGGAAAATTATCTAAAACTACGCCATGTAATAAGTGCTTTGATGAAGCCCGAAGTATGTTAAAACTCTATGCAAGAGCAAAATTAGTGGTAACAACAAGGCTTCACTGTGCTCTTCCTTGCTTAGCGCTAGGTACGCCTGTTATATTTATAAACAAACATTACGACTACAAACGATTCCCAGGCTTATACGAATTGCTTAATACTATTGGTATAGACAAAGACAACAAATTTAAGATTAATGTTCAAAAGGATATAAATGGAAATATTAAAAACCCAGAAACATATAAGAAATATGCTGAAAGCTTGAAGAAAACTGTAATTAAAAAAATTATGAAAACTAAATAGTTGAGCAGACGCTTTCAATAAATCAAAGTATTTAGAAACTATTCAAAACTTGAGATTTACCAATTTAAAAAGAAACAAGTACAAAGTTGTATTGGTCCATAAAAAGGAAAAACGCTAAGAAATGATATTGAGTAACGTGCCTATGTTGAAAAAACGTCAGTTTTTTATATGGTTAAGCCCACGGCCGCCATATTTACAGAGCAAGTTCAATAACTATTTTCCCTGTCAAAAGGCAAGTGAAAAGCGGTACGAGAAAACTCTGTCGGTTTTAAATCTTACAAATATGCAAAATTTTACTCTTGTTGCAGCGCGACATCTTCAAAGAATATAAAAATACGGTTAGATATGCTTGAATCCAAAGAACGTACACTAAGACATAAACTCCGAACACTTCCGTTAAGTATGACATACAACTTCAAAGCGCTGTAGTGTTACGTCCCCATCGTAACCAATTCCTGACTTTTCCCCGACAATCTACAATTACTGCTCAACGCTATTTACTCCTTCGAGATCGGGCAAAAGGAGTCCACGCCGTGGCCCATTTGTCACGATCACACCATAACGCTCGCATCCAATTTCTTCCATAATGTCTTTCAAGATCACAAAAGCACTGTGGGATACATTTGCGTCCCACAAATATGCACGTCATAAATTTTACACATATAGTTTAAGTATGACGTACAACTTCAAAACGCTGTAACTTCACATCTTCGTCTGGACCAATTCCTGCTTTTTGTCGGGCAATCGATATCTGCTGTTCAACACTATTCACTCCTTCGAGATCGGGCAAAAGGAGTCCACGCCGTGTCCCATTTGTCACGATCACCCCATAGCGCTCCACATCCAACTCCTTCGTAGAAGTAATGTCCTCCGGTGTACATAAAACATCCACGTTGCCTCTAATTGAGAGAGCTCATTTTCATCAATCGGCTCAAAGCGTGAGTCTCGAGTTGCTGCACTGATGGCATTATGAATAATTTCCTCTGCCAAGCTATTTTTTGTAGGGGATATGGTGCCAATACATCCCCGCAATTTTCCACGCTTGTGAATTGATACAAATGCACCGGCCTTCTTATCAATCAGCTCCGATGGCAACCCATCCGGCACTTCCATTACTTTCTGATGGCGCACATAGCTTTCTATCGATTTAACTGCAAGCTGCACCCATGGATCATGTACACTATTTTTTTCCACCATCCTAGTTTGCCTTGGCCTTTGACGCATGTCAAGAAACTTACGGCTGTCGTCTGCAATAGTGGGATGAAAAGAACAAACGCCGTATCCCACACCGGTTACATCTTCGTGTGAAAGTTGCTTTGCCTCCACACGCATACCATCTAATGTGCCGGCCATACAAACAGATAGACCAACAGACACAATAGTTAACTACCGGCTGATCAGTACCCGAAAATATGCTCACAATTTCTAAGCTTGCAAAAGCCTTCCGGTAAAATAAAATCTAAAGGGCATGTCCACCCGAAACTTTTATTACCTGACCTGTAAGCATTCTTGCCCTCTCACTTGCCAGGAACAAAATGGTGTCCGCAATATCCTCCGGTTGTACCAATTCGCCCATTGGTATAATCGGTATAACCTTTTTTTCAAAATCAGTATCTATCCATCCAGTCTGTGTTGGACCAGGTGCTACACAATTTACCGTAATTCCGTACTTTGCCACTTCAAGAGCAATACTTCGGGTAAGTGCTTCTAAAGTTGCCTTACTCGCCCCATAGGTAATCTGGCCAGCAAAAACTTGAGATGCATCTGTAGAGATATTTATGATTCTTCCATAGTCACTACGATTCCTGATAAATTCTCTCATCATCAGAATGCTTCCCCGAACGTTCACTGCAAAAGTGTCATCAATTACACTCTGCGTTATTTTTTCGATTGTATCAAAACCATTCTCATCGTCTACCGCTGCATTATTAACTAAAATATCAACTCTTCCGTACCGCTCCAAAGCAGAATTATAAATTTTCTTTACAGCATCCTCATCAGAAATATCACTTTCCAAAATAAGATAATCCGCGTTTAAATCTTTTAGTTTACTCTCTACAACATCAGCATTCCCAGCATTTGCGGCGTAATAACGGTCTACTCCATTAATATTGGTCTTTTTATTATCGAAGGGTCTATTTATTTTCTTATATATCAAAACCAAATTCGTTTCTTCACAAGCAAATTTATAGGCAGTTGTTGCTCCTATTCCCCACGGATTATTTGTCCCGGTAATTACAGCTACTCTGTTCTTTAGTCCATAGTTAATCATCACAATTTCCTCCAAAACCTAGATTTATCTACCCTATCTTTTCATAAGTTCAACCTCAAATTTTTCTAAGTTACCACACGTTAAAATAGGGATTAACTCGTTTACTTCTTCTATGCTTTTGTTCCACCACTTGAGTCTTAACAAAAGATCAATAACTAATCATCATAATTTCCACAAAACCTAGATTTATCTACCCAATCTTTTCATAAGTTCAACCTCAAATTTTTCTAAGTCACCACACGTTAAAATATGGATCAGGCCATTTATTTCTTCTATACTTTTGTTTCACCTTTTGGGCCTTAACAAAAGTTCAATAACTAACCAACATAACTCCCCACCCAAAATCTAAATTTTTCTACCCAATCTTTTTACAAGTTCGTCCTTAACTTTTTTTAAGTTGCTACACGTTAAAATAGGGATCAACTCGTTTATTTCTTCTACACTTTTGTTCCACCACTTGAATCTTAACAAAAGATCAATCAATTCACTATCAAATCGCTTTCTGAGCACCCTCGATGGATTGCCAATAACGATAGTGTACGGGTCAATATTTTTACCTACAATACAATTTGCCCCAATTATTGCTCCGTCACCAACGTGTACACCGGGCAAAATCACAGCGTTTTGACCTATCCAAACATCATTTCCAATAATGGTA
>DFGJ01000028.1 GCA_002372375.1 Ruminococcaceae bacterium UBA3753 | reverse complement strand
GCCCAGACTTCCATTTCACCGAATCTTTGACCACCAAACTGAGCCTTACCACCTAACGGCTGTTGCGTAACTAAAGAATACGGACCTGTTGACCGAGCGTGGATCTTGTCATCGACCAAGTGGTGCAGCTTTAGGTAATACATATAACCCACAGTGACCGGATTATCAAAGTATTCTCCCGTTCTCCCATCTCTTAGCCAAATTTTACCATCTTCACTATACCCTGCCTTCCTTAAGAGTGCAAATATGTCTTTTTCATCAGCACCATCGAAGACAGGGGTCTTCACTTTAAAACCCAAAGCTTTGGCAGCATAACCAAGATGCACCTCTAAAACTTGCCCAATATTCATACGTGAAGGAACGCCCAAAGGATTAAGCACTATATCCAAGGGAGTACCATCTGGCAGATATGGCATATCTTCCTCTGGCAGAATTCTTGAAACAACACCTTTGTTACCGTGACGGCCAGCCATCTTATCACCTATAGCAATCTTCCTTTTCTGGGCAATATAACAAACTACTACTTTGTTCACGCCAGCAGCTAGCTCATCTGCACTATCCTCTCTTGTAAAAATCTTTACATCTACAACAACACCATATTCTCCGTGCGGCACCCTAAGAGAAGTATCCCTTACTTCACGAGCTTTTTCACCGAAAATAGCTCTCAACAGTCTTTCTTCTGCAGTCAACTCAGTCTCGCCTTTCGGAGTAACCTTACCGACTAAAATATCTCCCGACTTGACCTCGCTCCCTATTCTTATTATTCCATCTTCATCTAAATTTCTAAGTGCATCCTCACCAACGTTAGGGATATCCCTCGTTATCTCCTCTGCTCCTAACTTAGTTTCTCTTGCTTGCGCTTCAAAATCCTTTATATGGATGGAAGTATAAACATCATCCCGGCAAAGTCTCTCATTTATAAGAACCGCATCCTCGTAGTTATATCCTTCCCAAGTCATAAAACCGATAAGCACATTCTTGCCGAGTGCTAATTCACCACCATCAGTAGCCTGACCATCGGCTAATACATCACCTTTTGCCACTCTCTCTCCGGCGCTTACTACAGGGATCTGATTAACGCAAGTATTTTGGTTAGACATTAGAAATTTAGAAAGTGGTATAGTCTCAGCTTTACCAGAGTCATAAAGGATATGTATCTTATTCGCACTCACTTTCTTTATGACGCCTGCTTCTTTTGCCAAAACACAAACACCACTATCTATTCCAGCTTTGTATTCCATACCAGTACCAACCACAGGAGCCTCTGTGGTTAAAAGAGGCACAGCCTGACGTTGCATGTTGGCACCCATCAATGCTCTGTTAGCGTCGTCATTTTCGAGGAAAGGTATCAACGAAGTAGCCACGGATACAACCATCTTAGGGCAAACATCCATAAAATCAGCTTCTTTTTTATCTACCTCAATAAAAGAATCTCTATACCGCGCAACAACCTTCTTGTTAACAAAATTACCATCGGGATCTAAAGGCTCGTTAGCCTGCGCCACAACAAAGTCATCTTCAATATCTGCCGTCATATAAACTATTTCGTCCGTAACTCTGCCGGAATTTTTATCCACTTTCCTAAACGGTGCTTCAATAAAGCCAAAATCGTTAATTTTTGCATACGTCGCCAAGTAAGAAATAAGACCAATGTTCGGTCCTTCCGGAGTTTCTATTGGGCACATACGGCCGTAATGGCTATAGTGAACGTCTCGAACTTCGAACCCTGCTCTCTCACGCGAAAGTCCGCCTGGGCCAAGTGCAGAAAGTCTACGTTTATGCGTGAGCTCCGCAAGGGGATTATTTTGATCCATAAATTGAGAAAGCGGCGAAGAGTTAAAAAATTCTTTAATAGCTGCAACAACTGGTCTTATGTTTATTAACGACTGCGGAGTCAAAGTTTCCGCATCTTGGGCTTGTAAAGTCATTCTTTCTCTTACTACTTTTTCAAGCCTTGTAAAACCTATTCTAAACTGATTCTGTATAAGCTCCCCGACAGGTTTTATTCTTCTATTTCCAAGATGATCTATATCATCAACAGTCCCAACACCATGAGAGAGACAGTTCATGTAATTCACAGAAGCAAAAATATCCTCCACCGTGATATGAGATGGTACAAGATCATCTTTTCTACTTCTTATATTTTTTAAAAGCTGAGAATCATCTTCACTTTCTTCTAAAATTCTAGAAAGTAGATCAAACCTGACCTTTTCCGATATACCACATTTGTCAAAAACATCTCTGCTGACAAAGCCATCCATATCTACCATTCCATTAGATATAACCTTAAGCTCTTTATCCTCTATTTTAATATAAGCTACACCTACACCCGCTTTTTCTATTTCAAGAGCCTTCTCTAAAGTTAAAGTTTCTCCGCTTTCAGCCATCAATTCGCCCGTAAGAGGATTGGCCACAGGCCGAGAAAGCGTCCTATCTACAAGTCTTAAAGCTATAGACAACTTTTTATTAAATTTAAACCTTCCGACTTTTGATATATCGTACCTTTTCGGGTCAAAAAACAAATTAGAAAGCTGTAACCTAGCCATATCCAAAGTTGGCGGCTCAGAAGGTCTCAATTTTCGGCAGATCTCTAAAAGACCTTCCTCCATAGTCCTGCAAGTATCTTTTTCCATCGTGGCTATTAACTTTTCATCATTCCCGAAATACTCAGTTATGTCCTCGTCTGTTCCGAGCCCTAACGCGCGCAAAAACGATGTTATCGGAAATTTTCTATTTTTGTCGATTCTGACATACAAAACATCATTAGCGTCAGTTTCGTACTCAAGCCACGCACCCCTGTTCGGGATTAATGTAGCACTAAAAAGCTCTTTACCGGTTTTATCATATTCTTTTTTGTAATAAACACCAGAAGACCTAACCAGCTGCGAAACGATCACTCTCTCGATTCCGTTTATAACAAAGGTACCGTTTTCTGTCATAAGTGGGAAATCTCCAAAAAATACATCCGACTCCTTGATTTCCCCGCTTATCTTGTTTATAAGCCTGGCCTTAACTCTTAAAACAGCAGAATAAGTAGCCTTCTTTTCCTTACACTTTTCTATACTATAGTTCGGATGGTCGGAATCTAACTTAAAGCCAACAAAATTTAAAATCAGATTACCGCTATAGTCCTGTATCCCGGAAACCTCTTTTAAAACATCCTCAAAGCCTTCCCCTAAAAACCATTCATAGGAGTCTTTTTGTATCTCAATAAGATCCGGTATTTCTAACACATCGCTTATATTAGAAAAATCTACCCGCTTACTTCTTCCACATGTAACAGTTTTTAAGCCATCGATCATAGGGCTAAATACTCCATTCATTTAGTTTTTAAGACTAAAACAAAATTTGCTTCTAATAAAAAGCAAAAAAGACGGGTATGATTCTTATGAAAACAACTCACCAGCGCATTGCTGTACAACTTTAGTTACAAAAAGCCCGATACTAAGCCAAGTAATTGTATCTTAGTATTTTCATAGTGTCAAGCCTTACAAGACGAAAATGTTAAATTTTATTTTGACTTTTTTCAATAATGTGCAGTTAAAAAATACAAAAATCGACATTTTCAGTAAAAAATATATTCTTTTAGCCATTTTACTATAAATGACGGAGTCCACTATCGCTTCAACAAATGAACAAAGACTACCTTGATTAAAACAAACTATGTACTCTCCTTCTTTCTGCTAGTTGATGGTATTTCATATCGCGCGTTACCTTCGTCCGTTACAGATCTTCACTTTCTGTTTTAACTCATTATTGGAGTTTGTAACACAATGTTTTTAAAACAGCAACCAGAAATCAAACATCTAAATTTTTATTTATTTCAATAAGAATTTAGATAAAAAAGTTGACTTTTTATCATTTGTGTGGTAGAATTATATTTCAATGTCTTACATGAAATTGTAATTATATCTTTATTGGAAGGATTCATATGTCGTTACAAAGTAGACGTGGTCTTTCATCTGAAAGATTGGGCGATATAGCCGGAGGAAAAGTAGTATATGACGACCATTGGAAAGAATGGGAGGTAAGAGATAATGACGATGACAGACACGTATTCTGGGCCAAAACTAAAGAAGTAGCCGAAGATTTGGATAATGTTTACCACACCGGGAAAAATATAGGAAGAGCTGAAAATAGAAACGCGTTTGAAAGAGGTTATGCTTTAGGCATGCGTAAAGGTGTTGAGCAAGCGTTATGCCAACAAAATAGGCCATTAGGACATTAAAAGATTAAAAAATGAAAGAAATGAAAGAAATGAAATCTCGAATACTTACGGCCCGCTGTGACTAGCGGGCTGTTTTCTGAAAAAAGCGATTGCCACTTTTTATATTTATTATTGATAGCAAAGCAACTCTTGGAAATTTTAAAATCTTTTTGTAACAAGGGAAATTATTTTAAAAATTAGACTTTACAAAAAACACCAGAAATGTGAAGGCGGTCAGATAAAGAAGGTTTTATGAAATGTTTACGCGCTCGACTATAGCTGTAAGATCTTTGTAAAAATCAAAATCATACAAAATGAAAAAATAAAACGGCAGATAAAAAGCAAACAGAGGCTATGACATTCTAGTTTTGGGTTCCAATGCCCAAAATTAAGGAATCATGCGAAATATCACAGAGGTAGATTAGGAAAAATTTTAAAATCTGGTCAAATTTAGCACAGGAAGCAATGAATAAAAAGGCGCTTTATATATCAGGTTAGCAATATCATGCAGCACAATGGCGAAACTAAATGGTGGCAATTTTTCAAACCCATAATTGGACTACATAAATTAAATTCATATGAGTTGACTTTACGTAAACAGGCTGTTACTATGAGCTGTATAAATTGGTCCAGCATGGAGGACAAGTTCTGACCTCTTGTTGGTTAGAGAATCGCAGAGTTGAAACGGACAGTGGGGTTTGCGCGTTAAATTTTTTGATTTACAGTCGTCGTTTGGGGCAATCATTAGTAAAATTTTAAACAATCATCTAGGAAGTTTTCGCTTTAGTTATGTTTTTGTCTGTAATTATTCCTTGCTATAACGAGGAAGAATCAATCCATATATTTTATGAAGAAGTCCTAAAGATCTTAAAAAAGTTAGAAAAAAGTGCGGAGTTCGAACTGATTTTTATAGATGACGGCTCTGATGACAGTACTTTAGATAAAGTAAAAGAATTAAGGTACAAAGATTCCAGAGTTAGGTATACTTCATTTTCTCGAAACTTCGGTAAGGAAGCTGCTATTTTTGCAGGACTCAAAAAGGCCAATGGAGATTTCGTTGCCGTAATGGATGTAGACCTTCAGGATCCTCCTAAACTTTTGCTTTCTATGTATGCTGAACTTTCCAAAAAAGATACACCCTTTGACTGCGTTGCAACACGCAGGGTAAACAGAAAAGGTGAGTCCAGATTAAGATCTTTTTTTGCGAGAAAATTTTATTCATTGATCAACAAAATATCCAAAACTGAAATAGTTGATGGTGCTAGAGATTACAGACTCATGAGTCGCAAAATGGTGAATGCCATACTCTCGCTAAAGGAATACAGCAGATTTTCTAAAGGCATTTTTAGCTGGGTCGGGTTTAAAACCAAATGGATCGAATATGAAAACGTTGAAAGAGCAGCCGGAAAAACATCATGGTCATTCTGGGGACTATTTTGGTACGCAGTAGAGGGTATAATCGGGTTTTCTACCGCGCCTTTGGCTGTGTCGTCGGTTCTAGGGTTTATTTTATGTGCTGCCTCTTTTGTATTTATAATATTCATAATAATTAAAACTTTGATTTTTGGAGACAGGGCAGTTGGTTACCCATCATTAATGTGCACTATTATGTTTATAGGTGGTGTTCAACTTTTATGCACAGGAATACTTGGTCAGTATTTATCTAAAACTTATTTGGAAGTAAAGAAAAGGCCTATTTATATAATTAAGGAGGAAACGCAACCATAAAAAGCTTTTATTCAATTTTTTTAAGAATACTAAAGAATAAATATCTTCCTTTTCTTCTTATTTTTTTGTTTTTCCTTTTTCAAGGCCTTTGTATTAAAGTCGGCTGGGGTGATGACAGTTGGTTCATTAATATTTTACCAAACATAAATGTAGATAGCGTTTTTTCTTTTCTTAAAAGCAGATATTTTGAATGGTCTTCAAGATTTATCATTGAATTTTTTCTGGTGTTTTTTGTAAAACACAGAGTTTTATGGCGCATTTTAAATGCCGTGGTAAATACTTTAACCGCTTTTTGTTTAGCTCATCTAACTGGAACACTTAATTCGCAAAAATTTAATTTCTTGTGTTGTTTCTCTATTTTCTTTATTCCTCAGGGCATCTTTTGCAACACCGGGTGGGTTGCAACTACTCTAAACTACTCGTGGCCGCTGCTGTTTGGATTAGTTTCGTTGGTGTATTTAAAAAAATTGATGGATAACAAAAAAATGAGTTGGTTTGACTGGGCTATATTCACCTTCTCTCTACTTTTTGCTTCCAATCAAGAACAAATGTGTGTAGCACTGTTGTTATGTGTTGCAACCCTCTTTATATATAACCGCTTTCTTAACAAATGCTCCTTAATTGTTTTTTTCCTTCCAATAATGATAATCGTTTTCTCTACTTTGTTTATTATCACTTGTCCAGGAAACTCAAATAGATACCACGCAAGTGTATTACAGTATTTCCCTGATTTCACTAATCTTTCGTCGTTTAGAAAGTTAGAAATAGGGTTTTCTTCCACTTTTTATGAGCTCATAGTGTCTGGTAAACTGCTGTTTTTTGCCTTTAGTGTCTTGATTCTTATTTGTATGATTTCTAAAAAAAGCGGATACTTACGCGTAGCAATATCGTCTTTTCCTATTGTTGTTTTTCTAATGTTTAATATTTTTTATAAAGCATTTCCCCAAGATCTAGAGGGGATAAGGGAGATAACCTCTCGCATGGGTAAATACGGCAGCGGAGCATCTATAAATGATCCGACGTCTCTTGTTTTGGATCTTATATTCATACTACTAATAGCTTCAGTAATTTTTTCGTTATATTTTTGCTTAAGAGATCAATTACACTTCTTTATTTCAATCTTTACACTCATTGTAGGTTTTATTTCGAGAATGCTAACATCTTTTTCGCCTTCAATTTGGGCCTCTAGTGAACGAACTTTTCTATTTTTTTACTTTTCCATTGTTTTGGTTGTTGCTTTTATACAGCAAAGTATTTATGACCGGAAAATCAGGGAATTTTCGTTCTATTTTAGCATGTTTATAGCTTGCATGTCTTCTATTACATCGCTCTGCGCAGGGCAACATTGAAGTATTTAAGTAACGTTGACACGTTAAAATAACTGTTATAAAATTCATTGTTCGCTATCACTCAGTAGGATTATATTTCCTTGCATTGGGAGGTATGTGTTAAGTATACAAATTTAAGCAATTCAACTTGGTTACGGTTGTCTTTGGGTGTTCATAATAACATTTAGCAAGGATAAATTAATAATGCATTTAAAAAATAATAATATAAAAAATTTTGTGGACAGTTTTGATGAGCTTCAAACTGATGGTTTAGGTTTTATTAATTACGTAAAGACTCACAAATTGGATGCAATGATTATCTGGTTTTTTCTGATTTTGTCTTATGGAGTCAAGCTGTTTTTTTATAACATATCTGCTGATACAGAAATTATTTTAAATGATCACAAATTTATGATGACCAGCTGGACTGGTATAGACAGATTTGGATTAGTCTTTACTAAAAAACTTTTAAAACTGGTGCCATTTAATCCTTTTGTCGCAAATTTTTTGATGCTATGCACCCTGTTTGCTTTATTGATGTTCCTAAGTTTTATATTTTTCGATACAGGTAGTAAGTTTAGTATTAAGATTAAATACAACTTTATATTACCATGTATTTTTATAACACATCCATTTTTTTGCGAGCAGTTTAACTATACTTTGCAAGCATTCGAGGTTTCTTTTGCTATATTTTTGGCATTTTTATCGGCCTTTTTAATTACAAAATGGATCTTCAAACCCGATAATATTTTGCATTTGGTTATAGGAATGTGTAGTCTAGTTTGGTCTTTTTGGAGCTACCAGGCTATTTTGTTCTTGTACATTTCATTGGTTTTAGCAATTTTTGTTTGGACGTATACACTTAATGTGTTGCACAAAAGCAATGTATTAGACATGAAATTTAATAAAAACTTTTTCAGGATGGCTGCAGCAAAATATATTTTAAGTTTTACTTTTTCTTACGTTTTATATTTTTTTGCAAATAAAGTAGTTAAAACCTTTCTACGTGCTGGCGAGGCGAGTTACTTAGAAAATATGGTTGAATGGGGACAAAAAAGTCCCACTGTTATAATAAAAAATATTTTAGGTTCTATCTTCGGATTTTTAGGGATAAAAATATATGTTTTAATGGTCATAATGTTCCTTTTTATACTATTTATGTCTTTAAAACCCGAAAACAAAAATAAGTTATTGTTTGCTTTTTCCGTTCTTGCGCTGTGCAGCTCTCCTGCTTTTCTCTCTTTTTATTTGGGTCATCCAGCCGTTCCAAGAACTCAATTTAGTATGCCTTTTCTGTTAGCGTTTGTATTTTTTGCTATTACACAATTTTTAAATAAAAAAATTCTCCTACGGCTTTTTCTGGCCTTTATTGCATTTTTTGAATCTTTTAAGCAAGGATACGGCGTAGCAAATATGCTATATGCAGAATACATGCGGTATGAGTACGATGTCTCCTTAGCAAATAAAATAGACGAAAGAATAAATTTATTAGACATAGAAGATAATAAAGAGATTCCCGTGGTGTTCGATGGTATGCTTGTTTCCCCGGCCGTAAAAAATGGTTTACGCGGAAATAATGTAGGAGTATCTTTTTTTGAATGGCATTGGGCTGGTGATCCTACTGGTGTTACACACATTGCACTGGGCTTTATGAAAACATTGGGTTATAAAAATTATAGGATGCCAACTGATGAGGAATGTCAAAGAGGGTTGAAAATTGCTAAAACAATGAAGATATGGCCAAGTCCCTATGCTGTAAAGTATGAAGATGGAATTGTTGTTGTTAAACTACCGCAACCTTTAAACTAAATTAAACTGATCAAGCGATGTCAAATTTGTTAAAGAAATTTTAAATCCGCGTTCTTATTTTTGCCTTGCTTTTTATTCTTTATTTTTATTGCCAAAATTGCAAAGTAAAGTTGCCACCGGGCATATCTCCACTCTGAGTAGACTTTCGGTACGTCATTTCGTGACTTTGCTGCATTTAGGTTCGCGACTTCTTTTAACAATCGGCACTTAGATCAATCTGTTTGTTTCAAATCTTGACTAGCTATTCCTGATGTTGGATTATAAATCTCATACAGTGATTTAAAACTTAGAGGTCTTTGGGGGATTCATTTTATGCAGATATCAATGACAAATAATAATTCATTCAAACCAGATAATTACTCTGTTGGTGGCGCAGAATATGACGCTGGTTCCATAAACAGTATAGACATAAACTGGATTAATGGGCAAGTTGATATAATTGAATCGAAAGATAAAACACTCTCTTTTTCTGAAAATTTACACAGTTCCAAGGTAAGAGATGACGAAAGATTACACTGGTGCATCTGTGCTAAAAGATTATTTTTGACAGCGACAAAGCCGGGAATTATTGTAACCAATGCAGTAAAAAAAGACTTAAAACTTTATGTGCCAAAAAATATGGAGGTAATTTTATTAAATGTAGTTAACTCATCTGTTAACTATACAAGTGCGACAGCAAAAAAACTAAAAATTAGTGGAGTAAACAGTAACTTTAATTTTGGCCTTTGCGAATGTGATGAATTAAAAGTTAACGGGGTCAATCATAGTCTAGATATAATTCTTTTTAATAATTTAGGTGCAACAGTAAAGTCAAATGGTGTCTCCAGTGGATTTATTGGAAAAAAGAAAGAAAAATATGGCGATGGCAGAGTTAAAATTAAAATAGATGGGGTAAACATCAAGCATAACATTAGAATGGATTAAGTTTTTAGTCTTATAAAACAGTTTTAAAATTGCTCTTATAGTTTTATTTCATGCGCAAGGATGAACATTCTCTCTCTTATTTAAAAGAGCTAAGGTATTTTCTCTTAATGCTACATTAAATCAGCTTTTTTAAAAGTCATCAATCACCAGCTTAATTTTAGCAATGCATAGTGCTTTACCTCGCGCTGACTTTCACTCTACTTTCTTTGAAATATATAAATAAGTTCAGTCAACATTGTCTTAATTTTTATACAAGTTTTAAAAATACAGCATAGTTAAGCATTCGTTGGTTGTGACTATCAATTTTAAAGAGCATAAACAGATAAGAAAGCAATATAATGTTTTTATCTACTATAACTAGATTTTTTATTTTTCGCTTTAAAACATTTATAAAAGTTCAAAAATTTCAATATATCTTTGTTTTTTCGATTTTATAAATAAAAAAGTAAAAACGTAACTATTATCTAACTATGTCTATCTCTACCACCACTCTTGACTTTACTTTTATTTTTTCCATTTTCGTGCTAAAATCGGGAGGTCTTATATCATTTTTTGAAGGTGGGTGCATGTTATGAGTTGGTCTGTTTTTTTACTTGCTGCGATTGTAACTTTGGGTTCTGTTGGCGGTTTGGGATATTTTTTACTTAACAAACCCCAAGATTCAGCTATTGTGGCCTCGCAAGATATTAAGGTTGAAGATGGTTATTTCATTGGAAGTGGCAGTTATAATAAAAATGAAGTAAAAAGTTTGGATATTAGCTGGGTTAGTGGAGAAGTAAGGATTTTGGTATCAGATTCGGACAATATGGAAATTAAAGAGGATTTGCATGGCAAAGAAGTTGGCTGTAGTCAAAGACTGCACTGGAAAATACAAGATGGCAAGCTGACTTTGGCTCCCGTAAGACCTGGGGAAAGCCCTTCTAATATAAGGAGAGATTTGACCATTTATGTACCCAAAAAATTGGAAAGCGTAACATTGGATGTTGTTGGCACAAAGGTTTCTTATCATAACGCTAATGCTGCCAAGATTTGTATGAATCTAACTGGTTGCTATATTGATGTATCATTATTAAACGCAGATGAGGTGAATGTTGACGGTACTGCGTCTAAAGTCAAAATTTGTCTGTTAAAAGAACTTGGGGCAGAAGTAAAATCAAGGGGTGTAGCTACCAAGGGATGGCTAGATGGTGAAAATACAGAAAAATATGGTAATGGTAGCTGCAAGATAAATTTCAACGGAACGGCTTTAGATTATAGTGTTTCCCAGGCATAGTTGGTTTATTTCTTCATTTTGTTTTTGCTGCTAAATATTTTGCCTAAGCAATGGTGTAATTTGTGTTGATTCAGTTGATAGTTTAAGTTGACTTTATAATTTGGTTATTGAGGGTAATTTTTATATAACCAAAATTGCAGTTTTAGAAATACTTTGTAACGTCAACGAACACGTGGTTTTTCTTCCTGAATCATATTCCCACTTAAGGATTTTTTGTAGAATAAAATATATGATTTTGACATAAATAATGCTTGGTAATCATGTTCGGTCGCATAGCTTTATCGTGTGCCCATTCTTGTAATATATTTGAGTACTAGTGCCGTAGCGCGCGAATTATATCAACTGTTTTATAAAAAATCTCACCTTAGTGTGAATTTTTATAAAAACAACAAAAATAGATCTTGGCTTTGTTTAAAGAACACTATACTTGAAACAATATAAGAAAGATTGAAGAAAGTAGTTTAATAAACTATTCTTACACGTAGCGCCACGAGTGTGTGGGAAGTTTTTGTTATTTTTGCTGTTTGCACCAAGATTGTCCGCAGGATAACACAGAAACATAAAACAGAGAAAAGACATAAACTGTACAGGTTACTAAACTAAAAGACTCCGGAATTTATTTTCTGTAATAAAGATTTTTGGAAATCCTGCTGCTTGGTTAGTGCGACTATGTATTGTGTCTGGTTTTTAAAGTTACATGCTATACCACTTAATGATGGAAATCGGACCGAAGCTTTTTTTAGAAAACTATAAAAAGGACAAATTAGCCTTTTCCGACAATAGCAATACAGCCGGGCCTGTCTGCTACAGCGTTTTGTGGGTAAAAAAATCACCTGGAGAAAAATTAGACAACCTTTTCGTTATAGGAACTTCTACGGAATTTCTTGGCATCAACTTAATTGGTAGTTTTTACAAACTAAATTCTTCTACTATAAAACAATAAAATATATATCTTCACTAAAAATAAATGTATTAAAAAGCATTAAATCAAAAACATTTCCATCACCAATGTAGAAAACCTTTTAAAAATGTCAACACTGATGTTGTAAACTGCGGTGCTCTTACTTTTAACTTTTTTGCTAACCAATGTGCTGCGATAACGAAGTAAAGAACACAATAGTATTCGTACCAAAACACACCGGCACCACCACACAACTCCATACTCAAAAGACCAATATGCCACACCTCTTTTGAAACAGTGTAAAGCAATAAAAACAAAGAAAAACAAAAAATAAAAGTAACAACCAAACAAAATCAACTTAAATTAGACTACTATATAAAAATCTAAAATTAACTAAACCTCATGCTGAAAACAAAAAATTTATGGGCTTGACAGTTTCTTTTATTATTTCAACCTTGCAAAGTCCGCCTTGTTTCATAAAAGCCAAATTCTGAGATGCTTTACCATCGTTCCATTTATATTTACTCCCATTTTTGTTATCTTCCTCTATATCTATCAAAACACTAGCACACTCGCTACTATTCTTTATTAAAGGACTAACCCATCCTTCAGGATAATCGCTAACGTCAATACCAGAAATTTCTTTCGATATGTAAGTAATATGACCTAACATACACTCTTTATCTTGCGAATATCTATCATAAATCTTGCACTTCATGTCTAACGTCATACTTTTGACGTCATCTGAAGAAACAGCACCCCTAACACTAAGCCTATCACTGCTAGCACTTTTTAGAAAAACACCCGTCGTGTCAACTTTATTCACTATGTCGCCCGCCAATGCCCAAACAAAAACAGAAACCGCCATCACAAGCAAAGTTAATAAAACAACCCAAATACCAACATTAGGAACCTTCAGATAATCGTCAAGCTGCTCCGGCGAAGATACTCTTTCTATGCTTTTTTCTCTAAATATTTTACTCCCCATGTAATCAACCCCACAATAAAAAATCACCCAGCCACCGAACTTTTAAGAGTAAATTTTAATAAAAATAGACAAATTGTATTCACAATAATGAGCAAAAACAAATAAAATTATGCTCACAGGAACAAAGCATAAAAGCAACACTAAAGAAGTACCACGAAAAAGTGCAAGTACATAACTGAATTCCAAAAACACAAAAACAAAATTTTCAAAACAAAAGACTTAAAAAAACAGACAACTAAAAGACAACGTCGCTAAACAGCAAACGTACCATAAAAACAACCACACCTACAAGCACTATACTATGCAACCAAAAAAACTTCAAAATATCAGGATACAAAAAACTCTACAAAACGACCGAAAGAATCAAACTCCACAGCCTAATAATCCACTAGAGTAAACTTAATCAAAAATCTTTACCGGCGCACCGGCCACACCACTAACGACCACACCCTCTGACATAGCACCAAACAGCGTCAAATACGCAAAAACAACCACTACCATCATTGAAGAACTAAGGCACGCTAAAACAAACGAAACACCATATCACCGTTTAAAAACATCGATCATAACTAACTCAATCATTCTCTACAGTAAGCACATCCAAAAAACCCGTCATCTCAAAAACTTCCATTATCGTATCGTTTACATTTTTTATAACCATATTTCCCGAAGAAGCACTTACCTTTTTTTGTGCACCCAAAAAAACCCTAAGCCCAGAACTACTGACGTACTCCAAGTCTTTCAAGTCTATTTCTATATTATACTTTCCTTTTTCAAACAGCTCATTCAGCGCAGCTTCAAATTGGCCAAAAGTATTTGTATCTAAACGACCAACCAAACTAACTTTCACAGGATCAGAATCTTTCTCAATTTTTACTTCCATAAAACCTCCCAATTTTATACTTTTTTTACCAAAGTCAAAATATTCTCATTTCCTTTACGTCTATACACCAACTTGTCCATAAATTTTTTTACTATAAATATACCAAGACCACCTATCTTTCGTTTCTCTAACGGTAACTTAACATCCGGCTCAGGCGCATTAAGCGGATTATATTCTACACCGCTATCAATGAAAGTCATTGAAAAGATCTTGGAAGGAACATCATAATCACAAACAACCTTAACACTCCCTTTCCCATCTTTATAGGCATAATTTGCAATATTCGAAAAAATTTCATCAACAACTATAGAAAACTTATCCACACAACCTATTCCATTGCGGCACAAAAACTCTCTCACAAAAGTAGTCGCGTACGACGTACTGCCAAGATCTGAAGAAAGAACTATATCTTCTCTCATATAATCTCCTAAAAACACTTAAAACAAACATCCAACAAAGGAAAAATCGACAAGCTACAAATATGCACACACTGCATGCAGTCAGCAAACCCCATTCACAGCAGATAACCTGACGGATCCACTGTCCTACCGATAAAAATAAAAAGATCAAAGACAACAAAACTAGAGACAAAAACACAAAACCTAACAGCAATCAAAAAAGACGAGGCAAAAATAAGAAAAGCTCGCAGTTAACCTAATCACCCAGAGTAAAATTATATTTTTGCACTAATCTCGACTTTTTTCTTCTAGCCGTATTTTTATGAATTATCCCCTTAGAGACTCCCTGATCCATCTTTTTCACCGCAGACCTCACTTTGTTGATAAGCACACTCCTCTCGTCTTCATTACCACTGAAATTTTCAACCGCCTCCGTGGCAGTTTTCCAAAGCGTCTTCAAAGCAGACTTAAAGGACTTATTCCTCAAAGTTTTCCTTTCAATAACACGGACCCTTTTAACAGCTGAAGCCACATTTGGCATAAGCGCACCCCTAAAAAACAAAATTCCCGACGCAAAAACAAGCTCTGAACGGGGTAATACTATCATAAAAAATTTAATTAATCAACCTTTACCAAACTTTGGCGCTACTAAAAATTATTGTACATGAAAGCAGCAGATAAATAATGTTTTAAATTTAGACTGCAAAAAATAGTTTCGATAAGCATAGTTACGCTATTTACTCAAAAGCAGCAAACTAAATTACAAAAGTGATACAAATCAATAAAAGCATAGTTTAAAAAATTAAACAAAACTCGCGGATAAACCGTCTTACGGTAATAAACTGAAAAAATGCTACTGCGATCGACATATCCCAATAAAAAAGACATTTTAAATCTGAATAAAATTTACGCCAGCACACGAAAACATGGAAAGCATCTGATCAAAAAAATAGATAACTTTAAAACCAAAAACAAGAGGAAAGAAACACATAGTTTTGAAGATTTATATAATTTATTTTTAATGTTGCCTCTATTAATTGTTCTATAATCACTTACAAAGCACTCTATCTTTTTGGCTCGTCTAAACTAAAAAAGTCAAGCTCTCGCGTATATTGTAGAAATTACATCCAGCAAAAACGCAATTGTTACGTACATTTTATATGAAACTTATTATAAATTTAAAATAAGCATTTTTGGTAAATAGAATCTGCTATTTGTGCTACGTAATCTCCTTGATATACGTGATTTTTAGCATTAACGAAAAACAGTTACAGTTGACTGATTTAAGTAAAAGCGGTACAATTAACGCAAGTTAGTGCAGTACATGTTATGTGAATATATTTTGCAGGGTATAAATTAAGAGTAAGTATATCCGGCAAATAGGCTTTTTTATTTGCGCTACGTATTTCCTTTGGTCTGCGTAATTTTTAGCGTTAACAAATAACGGTTACAGTTGACCGATTTCAGTAAAAGCGGTACAATTAACGTAGAGTTAGTGCTGTGCTTTGTTCTGCTGAATATATGTTGCAGGATATTTGTAAAAAATTAGGTTGTTATCGGAAAATTGTGTAGTGAGTTGTGTTTCGTGTTGCATTTTTTCATATGAGGATGAACTGTATGAAGCTTTTTGAAGAGCTAGAAGCTAGAGGTTTGATCGCACAGTGTACCAACAAAGAAAAAGTTAGTAATTTAATAAATAATGGCAAAATAAATTTTTATATAGGCTTTGACCCTACTGCTGACAGTCTTCATGTTGGGCACCTTTTGCAGATGGTAATATTGCAGCGTCTACAAAAAGCTGGTCATAGGCCGGTAATTCTCTTTGGTGGTGGCACAGGGCTCATTGGCGACCCTAGTGGAAAAACTGACATGCGAAAAATGTTGGATGCAACCAGAATAGATTACAACATTTCTCGTTTCAAAGGTCAAATGTCTAGTTTCGTAGATTTTTCTGAGGGCAAAGCGTGTGTCGTTAACAATGCCGATTGGCTAAAAGATCTCAATTATATACAGTTTTTACGTGATGTTGGTGTGCATTTTTCGGTTAACAGGATGCTTGCCGCCGAATGCTACAAATCTCGTTTAGAAACTGGTCTAACCTTTTTTGAGCTTAATTACATGATAATGCAGAGTTATGATTTTTATGTTTTGAACAAGAATTACTCGTGTATTTTACAGCTAGGCGGAGATGATCAATGGAGCAATATTATCGGGGGAGTGGAGTTGGTCCGCAGGAAAGCGCACAAGGAAGTTTTTGGCATGACATTTACGCTTTTGACAAAAAGTGACGGCAAAAAGATGGGGAAAACAGAGAGCGGGGCCATCTGGTTAGATGAGGAAAAAACTTCTGTTTATGATTTTTATCAATATTGGCGCAATGTTGGTGACGATGATGTAATAAAGTGCCTAAAAATGTTAACACTTATACCTCTTGAAAGGATACGTGGACTTTCTGAATTAGAAGGGGAACAACTTAATGAGGCAAAGGATACTCTTGCTTTTGAATTGACTAGAATGGTTCATGGGGAAGAAAAGGCGCGTTTAGCTCGGAACACGTCGTTGGATTTATTCGGATCGGATATTAACGCAGAAAATATGCCGAGTGTTGATATTTTTGAATCTGACTTTGACAATGGGAAGATTTCTATTCTAGATTTGCTAGTAAAATCTAAGTTGACTAGTTCAAAAAGTGAAGGCAGGCGTTTAATCGAACAAAATGGACTTGAATTGGGGACACAAGGTTCTAAAGTTTTAACCAAAGTTTTGGATATTTCTAAGTCCTTGGGCTTTGAAGATTTTTCCAGTGGTTTTATCATTTTGAAAAAGGGCAAGAAAATGTACAAAAAAATTAAATTATTAAATTAGAAGTGTATTTAACTTTTGTAAAAATTGCCGAGTAATTTATTTTGTTGCTAACCGTAGCTTGCTGTACAATTACAGTTTATGGGTCATTTTCTGCTATGTCCACCTGTATGGATGAATTTTTGTTCTGCTTTTCTCTTGACAAAAGTTATGCTTATACAGACACTTGGTCACTATGAAACGAAATCATAGGCATAACTTTGATATCCGTGAAAGATAATTTTGGTACCCAAGTAATGGTATCCCAAACTTTTAAGGTTTACCACATAGTTCTATTTTCTACTACCAGATGGAGCACCCTGTTAAGACTAAGAACACGTAACGTATTAACGACTTCCCTTAAGATACACAACCAATCGCTAATGAGCTTTATCAATAAATAAATCTAAAGAAGAATTATGTCACTTTGTTTCAAGAAACTTTCCGTTTTCTTGTCCCAAGCGGAAGCTTGACCTTGTGTGATGTGATTTTTATATAACAAAAGCATCAAAAACCTAGACTGCCCCTTTCCTCCACCTATCGTATAAGGCAACTCTCCAGTAATTATCTTTGTTAATACTAAGAACACGTGACGTATTAACGACTTCCCTTAAGATACACAACCAACTACTAATGAACTTTTTTAACAAATAATTCTAAAGAGGAATTATGTCGCTTTGTTTCAAAAAACTTTCCGTGCTCTTGTCCCAAGAGGAAGCCTGAACTTGTGCTATGTGAGTCCTATTTAACAAAAACATTAAAAGTCTAGACTGCCCTATTCCTCCCCCTATCGTATAAGGCAACTCTCCAGTAATTATCTTTTTATGGTAAGGAGACAACTCGTTTTGTTTAATACCAACATAATTCAGTTGATTCATCAAAGAAATTTTATCTACCCTAACACCCATGGATGAGATTTCTACTGCATCGTCCAAAGCTTCGCTGTACAAAATTAAGTCGCCGTTCAGATCCCAATCATCGTAATCCGGACTTCTCAAATCATGCGGTTCACCATTTTTTAACTCTCGGCCTACACCAATAATAAAGACCGCTTTTTTGTTTTTACAAAACTCCCTCTCCCTTTCACCTGGGCACAAATCCGGATAAAGATCGTAAAGATCCTCACTTTTTATGAAAGATACAGAATCTGGTAAATTTAACTCAGGAACAGAAAACTTATCACTCAAATAAGAGGACGTCTTCACGATAGCCCCATATATAATATCAACAGTTGATTTCAAATAATCTAGATTCCTATCTTCACGGCATATTATCCTCTCCCAATCCCACTGATCAACTAACAAAGAATGTAGACAATCAACATTTTCGTCTTTCCGGATCGCCTTCATATTAGTATATATCCCCATATATTTCGAAAAATTATACCGGAATAGAGCCTCTCTCTTCCATTTCGCCAACGAATGAACTACTTCAAAAATTTCTCCATCTTTTTCAAAAGTCACAGGCTTCTCAGAACCCGTAAGCCCATCCTGCAATCCCGTACCGGATTTCACAAACAACGGACACGGAACGCGCACAAGGTTCAAACCTTTAGCTAGCAAATCTTCAAAGTGCTTTTGAGCCTCATTGAGCAATAAAAAGCCATTTAAATAGTCTAAACGACGTCCCATGATACCCCTAATTACATACCTTGTAAGATAAAACAAAAAGCAACAAGTGTCACGATACCAGAACAACAATAAACCGCAACGCGCATATTGTACCATATTTTTATAAATAATAAAATCGAAAAGCTTTATCAAACATCCTAGTACAAAAAAAGAAAGAGAAAACAAGTAAAAGCATTTTCATTTCGTTCTTTTAGTCAATTTTTTGTGATTTGTTTTTCTAACTTAGTCATTTAATTAAATTTATACAATTTCTAGAAAGGTAATCACCACAGTATCTTTATATTGTGTACGGGCAAAACTTTCGATGTTTCTGTTGTTGCGTTCAAACATAACCATAACCAAATATAGTTTTTATTATCCTAAAAATCAGCATATTAACAGAAAAAACTCACGAAAACTAAAAATTCAGTGCTCCAGGGCATCAAGGACATTCCAAACTATTTTCGAAAGCATCCTAGTTATACAAACAATACTCCTGAAAATAATAAATTTGTCGTTTATAAAAACAGCACAAATTGCTGAAAACATACAATAAAAATATCTAAAAATAAATTTACTTATCTAGCAAACATTCCTCCAAACCCCCCCAAGTTGTTTGCCTGAGTATAGGTAGCTGACTCGTAAACTAAAATAAAATAAATTAAACAAATACTGCACGCGAAAACCACTTGCCCGTCATCAAACAGTTCTATTTGATACTTAGCTCTAATATAATCTCGTGCAAGATTATAAGTTTTAGCCTTTACTAACAATTTTTCATTAACAAAAAATTTAAAACTCTTATCAAACAGACCTCTTTTTAACTTCAGGTTTTTTTCTTCGCAAGTCAATTCGTTAGAAACTTTATTAAAACAAAACAATAACTGATCGCCATTAATCTTTAACAGATACTCTGCAGGCATGGAATTTCTTGAACAACTATAATAAATACTAGACATCAAATTTTTATTAATGTCAAAAAGTTTAGCAATTGAATTTTCCTTTTCATTTTTTATCTCAGAAAAAAACACCTCTGCTCCCTCTTTAGTATAAAAAGTAGAAGTTCCGTTGTCTCCAATTCGCGAAACAGCCGTCATCTTTACCATAGTAGCCTCTATTTAATTTGAAAATTTAGAACATACATAGCACAATTTGCATATTTTGAAAACTACTGGAGAACAAAGACTTTTAAACAGGAATTAACTAAAAAGTACGATCCAATCATAGCTCAACAAAGTAACCCAAAATCCACATCCTTTTTAAATACGAAAAAGGGGGTCATTATCTTGAAAGCTCCACCAGATCCTAGGGTACGAAAAAACGCATCCTACTAAAAGAAAAAGCACACCCAACAATTACCGCACTGATTTCAAAACTTTAACGGGAGTGAACTCTTTTCCCCCACCTGAAAAGCACCGGCTAAACATCTCATAAAATTCAAGCCGTAGAACTTGTATACCAACCAAAAGTCCCTCGAATCCAACAACAAAAATGTTACCCACAACCAATATTGGCGCTGAAAGCGATGGGAACATATCTGCCATTATGAACACTGCCATCATCAAACCGGAGTGGACCAGAACATAGGCACCGACCCTCAAGAAAGAAACCGTATTAGTTATATACTCCAAAAGCACAGTAAACATTTCAAAGGTGTTCTGAAGCAAATATTCACCAAACGTTTGATCGGAAAAAAGCTTATTCCCTAGTATTAAATTAGTAACAGGCGTCTTTAAAAACATTAGAACCAAAGGCAAAACAATCAAAAAAGAAATATAAACAATATTAAAAATTTGCAAATTCAATACAAACTGCAACACAGAACCAACCAATACGGAAGAATAAAAAACTATCCCACATACACCATTAGGACCAAAGCAGCCTTCTTCCATATTGCCCGACCGAATAGAAGTAACGGTTTTTATTAGCATAGAAACAAGCAAAAGCACAACCCCTAAAAGTACAGCACAAGCCAAAACCTTTGGGATACACTCCGATGACATAACCTCTATAGGTTTTTCCTTAAGGCCAAAGACAAATTTATAAAAAGGATTAAGAACCTTTTCAAATCCAAAAAAAGATCCGTATAATGTTCCAAAAATACTAGCCGAAACACCACATCTCTGCATTATTGGTGCCAAAGAAAAATTTTTAAATCTATTCAAAAACCATCCAGCAAGAAATAGTGTTATACCATGGCCAAGATCACCAAACATAATACCATAAAGAATAGTATAGGTAACAGCCACAAACATTGTTGGGTCGAACTCGCCATATTTTGGCAAACCATACATCTTTACAAAAGCTTCGAAAGGTTTTGAAAACCAATTATTTTTTAGCTTAACAGGTGGCGAATCTTCTTTTTTTTCATCAGCATATCTAAACTTATATTCAACACCCTCCACAGAATCTAAGAGATTACTAAAAACTACCTCTTTTTCTTCCGGAACCCACCCCATAAGCAAAAAACTCTCTGAATGGACATACGAGTATTTTTTTATTGAAAAAAAAGTCTCCAACTCTGATAATTTAGTATAGAACCTTAAGCACTGTTCCTCTTGACTATCCCACACTTTATCCATCAGCAGTTCTATTTTTTTTAAATCTTCCTTCTCCGATTTAATCCTCTCTTCCAACAACTTAACACTTCGCTCCGGCGTAGCACTGTAATCCTCAAAATCAATTTTTACGTACTCAAAATAAAGACCAGAAAAAAAAGAATCTATCTCCTTTAAATTTTCAACAGGTGCAAAATAAATTCCCCAGTAATAATTTTCTTCCTCACTGCAAGGAAAAAACATTATATAGGAATCAGTTTTTAAAGTTTCCAACTTTCTATAACTTTCCTTAGAAAGTCTGCCAAATCTAACTGTAACATACTCACATTTAGATATTTCTTCAAAATTTAGATTTAGTCCGCAAAAATGCTTGATCAAAACCAAATTTTTCTCTAAATCTGTTATGGATTTTATAAGATTATTTTTCTTAGAACTTAAATCTTTCGCTCGTTTCCCCAAATCCCCGACAAATGCCTTAATTTCCCCAAGTCCTGCATTAAAACGTTCAACATTTGCAAATTTGAGATCTTTTCCAAAACTGCTGGCAATCGATTCCAGCTGTTTAGAAAACTCAGAATATGGACTAGGCTCACTAAAAGGGACTAAACCTTCAGGATTTGAGCAAAAGTCCTTAATGTCTATGGGCTGAAAGAAGCCAGAATTACCACAGACCTTAGCTACTGAATCCAGAGAAGACTTGGTACCTATTATGCTTACTGCCTTAACGCTACAAACCGACAAACAAAACACCCCTTTTTACTGAGTAAGCTGAAAGCGACAATCAAAGCCAATAATCACTAAAAAATCCAAATTTACACAAAACAAGCTAAACATTAAACCGAATTTTTATCACAAGTACAAAGGTCGATACACTAAATCAGCAAACTAAATTTCAAAATCACAAATACAAAACCACAATAACATCTTTCAACATAAAACGCAGACCACGTTGTACCGACATTTGCAAAAATACTTTTCAATGTTCGATGTAAAAACACTTACTAAACTTACTACGCCGTACATTTTAACATTAAAAAGTGTTAAATAAAACATCTATTCTAAAGTTTAGAGCATAAAAAATAATTGAAACGATATCAAATTCTTAAAAAGTAAAAAACCACACACCAGGCAGGTTTATGTAACTAAATGAAACTTTAAAAATACATAAAGCAGATAGTATATATAATTTTTAATACGAGAACACAAAAATCTCCCCAGATGAAGTGCCATACTTCGCTTGCAGATCGTTTTAAACTAAAGAACTTAAAGAAGATATTCCACGTTAATGAAGACGATAAAAACGAACCCACCGAAGTCTTCAGCGAAAGGGCAATCTATATCTCTCAAATAGGTGTCATCCAAAACTAAAAAGTTATAATCAACCGCTTTAGACAAAAATTATAAAACCAAAACTTCCTTTATTTTATTCTGTAAAAGAAACCTCACAAACACATAAAACAGATAATATATATAATTCTTAATACGAGAACACAAAAATCTCCCCGGATGAAGTGCCATACTTCGCCTGCAGATCGTTTTAAACTAAAGAACTCAAAGAAGACACTCCATGTTAATAAAGGCGACAAAAAGAAACCGACCGAAGTCTTCAACGAAAGGTCAATCTGTATCTATCAAATAAGTGTCGTCCAAAACTAAAAAGTCTTATAATCAACCGCTTTAGATGAAATTTATAAAACCAAAACTTCCTTTATTTTATTCTGTAAAAGACCGTAACGAATACCTTCAATTATCTTTACTATGTTCTGAATCTCTATCCTCAAAAGAAAAATAAAAGACAAAACCACAACAGCCGGGTCCAGAGAAAAGTGCATATTTTTCTTACACTTCAGAAGTAAAAATTTTTCCGGAAGCTGTTCAAGGTAATTATATTTGATTTCCTTAATCTGTGAAGCCAAGTAAGAACTATTTAAAAGCTCGAAATACTCGGACTCCAGATTTAATTCCCCCAATTTAGATATAATTTTTTGCTCAAAATTTTTAAAACTCGGCAAAAAATCTAAAGATCTGTCATTCATTTTTTTTGCTCGTACACTAAACACAAAACTCCTCAATTCCAAGTAACAAGAAAAAACAGAAAAAAGCTCCTTCCTGGATCTGCCTCTCTTTATCTTGCATATTCCTGTAAGCAATTTATCATAAAGATCTTCGTAAAGCTTTTTTTGAAAAAAATTTTGAATGAAAAAGTATTCTTTACTTAAATCCAAGTCTCTAAACAAATTTTTATAACCAGCGCCTGAAACTATTTCAAAAAACTCTTTGAAATCTTTCGCTTCAGGCAATTTTTTTAACTTGGAGTTCTTAAAAACGATATTCCTTCCAGACCCTGCATAAAGAAGCTTCCCACCCCGTTTTGCCTTCAAAATACTATCGAAAAAAATGAACATGAATTTGACATCAATGTAAGAACTGATGTAATTACTAAAAATCCCACCCAACAACCTATCATACTTTGCTATATTCTCTAAAATATCTAAAAACCTAAACTCTAGTGCCCTTTCCACTTCCGAAATGTCCAAAGCTTCCAGATTATCTGGTATATTTCTCAATGCTTCAAAATAAAATTTTCTTTCTTTTAAAATTTTTAAAAGTCCTACCAAAGACTTACAAGAAATCAACTGATCATAATCTACGGGCTTAACTCTCAACGCATAAATGGCCCGTAATTTTGATAAAAAGATATTCAAAGAAAACTTTAAACCCATACAGCCAAAATCAACCTTCAGACATTAGAGATCTTTTTACTATTTCGTTTACCCAAAACTCTTCTTTTTCTTTGCTAATCTTACTTAACTCCTTCAATTTTTCTTCAGTCCTAGCTTTCGCTTCATTTATAATACGTTCCGCACTCTCTTTCTCAAGTAAACTATTGTGTTCTATCCTTTCGTAAGCTCTTTTTAGATAATCTTCACGAATTTCTTTTTTTCTTGCTTTCTTCGTTTCTTCCCAAGTAACGTTTTCCCGCTGCATTTTATTTTTTGCATCTCTTGCAAGTTTATCTATACTCAAAATTTTTTTTATCATGTCCTCCACGTAGACCACCCCCTTTTTATCTGCGAAAATACTATGTTCATCCGCTGAAAAATAGCAGCATTCAATGATTTTATAGACCCAGAGTTTATAAAAAAGCAGCACCGAATCATTCTACCACATTTTTAGCAAACATTCTCTCTTTAAAAGCTACCAAATGACTTAACTCAAGTGTAGAAGAAATGACGAACAAAATAAATTTATTCAGGAATACACAAAACTAAAAAAACGTTACGAAAGAACATTTTGAAATAAGCAAAAAATCTTCAACGGGAACACTTATAATTTCTAGCTCGAAACGTCTTTGCTAAAATTTGTCTCGTCACTATTTTTATCGGTCTTTTTTTTATCAGATTCTGTATAAGCTTCCTTAATGTATTGCAAAGCCAATGAAGAAGTGGACGTTAAAAAAGCTACCTTATAAACCGTATTCCAAACGAGGTTACTCTCTCTTTCTTCGTTGTACTTTGAAACTTCATCAAAATAGCTCTTTATTGAATTTAAACATCTCTTCGCCTTTGAAAAAATAGGACCTTCCAGTTTACCTTTCTTCACTTTTCTACGGATATCGTTTTGAATTTGCGCAAGCCGAAACTGTATGTTTAAATTTTTTGCCCCTTGCTCTACACACTCTTCTCTTTTAAAAAAGCTTTCCACGTCTTTCATATCATCTAAAAGCTCAGCTTCATTACTAATCTTTTTCCCTTTTTTCACTTTACTCTCTGCCTTTTTAACCTCATTTATACTCTCACTTTTCTCTATGGCATCAAGACTTTCGCAGCAAACAGATTCATTACAGCTCGCAAAAGAAGACCCACACAGTAGAATATTTAGTAATAGTGCCCCAAAAATAATTAGTTTTTTAAAGCTCAAATTACATTTTTGCTTAATCACTTGCATTACCTCTCTGTAAAAATACGGAATCGAATTTATTGTACCTTTTATTTGAAAAAATGTAAATTATAAAAAAATAATACAAATTTTAAAAACTCTTTAATTTTAAATGGTTTTTGACTGTAATATATTTATTGACATAATCTAATTTTTTTGATATAATACAGACACATAAAATGTTAACAAAAATTTTTGTACCCAAGTGGGGGGATGCTGTGTTATGAAATCTAAGTTTTTCTCTGCTGCTATATGCTTGGCCGTTGGCGCCCAAAGTGCTGTTTCTTGTACTGCTCACCTCACCGAAACCCTCGATGAAACCAAATTAGCAAACAATAGAGAAACTGAAGCCAAAAAAGAAATATTCGATGAGAAGATGCCGTCAAAAAAAGACGTAGAAACTACGCCAGAAGATATTTACAATGAAGAGGCGCCAAAAAGTAATTTTGGTACTTCGCTGTCGGTTTCTAGCGAAAAAGATGTCAATGAGCACGGAAGTATGGTTAGCGGCGCCTATTCGGTTGGCAGTGACAAGGTTGATGTACATGAAAAGAAGATCGAAGATAAAGAAATCAATAAAAACTCAACAACAAAGAACGTCGTTAAATTTGAAAACTCGGGTATAAGCAGTTTTGTGGGTAAAAGTGAAAAAAATGTCAGTAAAAATAGGTTCAGTAGATCCAGAAAGTCTTCTTCTATTTTTAATAACAAAAAATTTAAAAGAATCAAGAACACGATTTCCTCTTTACTAGGATGGGGCGCGAGTTTGTTTATATCAAACAAACTCGCTGAAAGGTATTTGAACTTTAGTTCCAAAAGTAAAAAGGCCCCTGCTAGCTCCAAATTTATACCCATTGGCGTAGATGAAAAAGTTAAGAGCATAATGACAAATGGCGAAGTTAATTTTGATTTCCTAAAGCTTAAGGCGGAACATGAAGAATATGTTACCCGCCACGTAGCTCTTTTTCTAGATAACCTCGTAAAAGAATTTCGTAAAGAAAAGGTTGATGCTTTTAGCTTTAAAAGCAAGGTTGAATACGGAGGAACAAAAGAAGAGAAAGATAGTCTAGCTGCGGCACTTAAACTACTTCCTTTCAACGCGTTAAAAAAGTGCGGCCTTTTTGGCGATCATAACGAGGATATTTTAAAAGACGTTTTTGACACTTTAGTAAGTAGTGAAATAAGTTTTATCGAGACTCCAAATAAGGAAAAAGTCTATTGGAACACGGGCTTGGCCGGACTCGGGTATAGTGCTTTGAGAAACGTAAGAAAGGTTGGTAAGTTTATTGCAAAAAAGCTGGTTAAACTTAATCTTCCAGAGGAACCGGAACCGGAACCGGTTTCGTCAGAAAGTGTAACCTGTTTCGATGATTTTACGGATATGTTTTGGCGGGTTATAAAAAATATACCAATTATGGCGCCGTCGGCAGAGATTGCTACTGCAGTGAGCGATCCTTTGATGAAATCTGGTCATACATACTATGGGGTTCTTGCGCTCATTGGAGGAACGCTGTCAAAATATATAAATTCTCAGGGAAATCAACAAAAGGGGTAGTTTTTATTGCCTGTTTCCCTCTTTCGTGTTAGGCAGATGCACGTTAGTTACACGTTGAGATTTAAGTTTGTTTGTATTCACATTTTTCCAGTTTATTTTAATATTATCGGTTATAAATTTATGTAATATTTGATTTTAGGTATTTTGTCGCAATTTTCATATTTTGCGATGACGTTGGTTGAGTCTGTTAATAGTTTTTGATGTCAGAGAACTGATGAATTGAGAGGAAGACTGTATGTGCCATTTGTTTTCGACAGAGAACGTAGACCACAGAACAAAAGCTTGTCTTTTTATTTAAAATGATCTATAATTATTACAGAATTTATTTTTTATCTAATACTAGATCATCTATAAGGAACTTAGAGAAATACTCAGAGTAGACTAAGTGATTCAGGAGTTTGCTGATTTAATAATTTTTTTTTTGGTGTTTTGCAGTGCACTTCACTTATACGTAAACGAAAATGTTTTTAGGGTAATTTTAAAATGAGACTCTGGAACCTTTTAAAATGTTCAAATGAAATAACGCATACGCTTACACACAAATTCAATATGCCAGCTGCTTTTGCTAAAGTTTTATCTAATAGAGAATTTTTTGCGAACTGCTTTCTGAATGAATTGTTCAGCGATAATGATATTTCTATATTTGAGCATATGAACTTGAACGATGTAGACAAAGCTGTTAGACGTATAGAAAAATCTATAAAAAATAGAGAAAAGATCTGCGTTTATGGTGATTATGATGCTGACGGGATTACCGCCACCGCCGTGCTCGTTTTGTATTTAAGGGAACGTGGAGCAGATGTCATTTACTATATTCCAGAGCGTAATTTAGAGGGTTACGGGCTAAACTTTTCAGCAATAGATAAAATAAAATCGCAGAGAACTAATCTGATTATAACTGTAGATAACGGAATAACAGCTGTCAAAGAAGTTGACTATGCGGCAAAATTAGGGATCGATGTAGTAATTACTGACCACCACCAAATCCCGGATCATATGCCTAGTTCCGTGGCAGTGATTGACCCACACAGAAAAGATTGTTGCTCTAGATTCAAAGATATGGCGGGAGTTGGTGTAGTTTTTTGTTTAATTTGTGAAATGGAGAAGGATAAGACTAGTATTGAGACTTTATTAAAAAAGTACTCGGTTTTGGCTATGATGGGAACCTTGGGTGATTCCGTTCCTCTTTTTTCAATAAACAGAATTTTAGTAAAATATGGACTAAAAAATATAGAAAATACAGAGTACTGTGGTATTAAAGAGCTTATTAAACAAAACAGCTCAGAAAGAAGTACTAAAAATTTTAGTTCTATTGGAATAACGTACAGCATAGTACCGAAAATCAATGCAGCAGGCAGAATAGACGTCGCCAGTAAAGCGGTTGAACTTTTGATTTGCAGTAATATTACTAAAGCCAAAGTACTAGCACAACAGCTTGGAAATATAAATAAAAAAAGAAAAGAGATAGAGCAAGGTATATTTGCTTGTGTAGAGCCGCTGCTTAGTGTAGATTATGAATTATCTTGCAGAAAAATTATAATTGTTGAAGGAAAAGACTGGCCCCCCGGTGTAATAGGAATAATCGCATCTCGACTTTTGGAAAAATATCAAAAACCTGTTATTGTAATAACAAGTTTTGGTGAAATAGCGCGAGGATCAGCAAGAAGCGTACCAGGGTTTTCTATTTACGATGTTATTAATACTTGCTGTTCTGATTATTTGCTTCGGTTCGGTGGACATCCAATGGCAGCAGGGTTCGACATAAATATTTCTGATATCCACAGGCTAAAGTCTGATATTTTTGATTACTTAGAAGAAAAGGAAGTTCCTGCACTCACACTTAATTTGGATGCAGAAATATCTTCAGGAGAACTCACCTATGAATTAGCAAACTTTGTCTCGCAGTTAGAACCTTTTGGTAAAAACAACGAAAAGCCCATATTTAAGATCAGTAACGTAACATTGGAAAGCGTGATTCCGCTGAAAGGCGGTAAGCATATGAAGTTAATTTTTATCGATCCAGATAAAAATAGATTTTCTGTCTTAAAATTTTTTGAAAGTGCGCATAATTTTCAATACAGAATAGGAGATATCCTCGATCTAGCCATAAATGTTGAAACAAATACTTACAATGGCAAAAATGGTGTCACTTCTATTTTAGTTGAGGCAAAATTTTCTGACTTAGATGAACAATCCATCGTAAACCAGAGGAGAACTTTCGAAAATTTGATTTCACGAAATTACACAATCTTGAAGGAAAAAGACAAAGACATACTGCCCGAAAGAAAAGATTTCGCTTTGGTTTACAGATATATAAAGTCGTATGGATCTGAAAAAATTGAGGGAAATATAAATGTTTTTTACTATAGACTAGGTCAAAAAACGATGTCTTTTAAAAAGTTTTTGTTAATTATGTTTACATTTTGCGAAACAGGTATCATAGATTTTACACTGTCCGGCGATTTTTTTTGTATTAATATGAAAGAAGTTAAGCAGAAAGTGAATCTAAAAGAATCATGTACTCTTTCAAAAATTTGTGGATATTGAAAATATTTAGTGGTTGTAAAAATCGATTTAGTTTATTTACCTTGTGTAAAATGTGCTAAACTGAAGTAGAGTTCTTTGGGTAACAGATAGAATGTGAGAAAATCTAGCAGGGAAACTGTACCTCATTTTTGTATAAAAATATGTTGCTGTTGAAATAAAAAAATCAGCTTAAACTGGTAGACGAGGTGAAAATTAGAAACAATAACTATAAATTTAAATTACGATGCTTGTTTTTGTTTCTTTTAAAATATAGCTACATCTTAACTTTAGTTTTAAAAATCGTTATAACTATGCACCTAGATAAACATACGCATGCTTTCATAATAAACTAATTTTCAAGGAGCTTCTCTGCCATCTTAACTTTATTATTCTAGTGATACTCGTAACTGCTAAACAACTGGCTTCTTACTTAACAGAGTTGCAAAAATAAAAATGTTTTAATTTTTTCCTTTTTCTCGCTTGAAACAATCAGTAAGTAGGTAAAGAAGAGAATTAATACATTTTTACTCAATCTTTGCAAAGTTATATTTATTCATTCTAAATAACTAATTTTTCAAAAAATTACCTGATTTTTATATAATATTTTAGCATTTAACTACATAGAAAATTTCTAAACTATACTTAATCTCATATTACAAAATCTCCGGAGTATTCTTATATTTAAACATTTAAATCTATTCTTTTTTTAAAATAAATATAGAATAAAAGGATTTCTAATCCGATCATCTTTAATAATAATGAAAGGATCTCAATTTAAAATTTTTTATAGAATTTTACCCGCACGTCACATCTGTCAAAACAATAAAACAGTAAACTTCTAAAACACATTTTTATACTAACAATAATAAGCACCATAAATAATTATATGCTATATGAATAAACTCAAAAAATTTTAAAAACACACAAAAGCTTAAGTAAATATCTACTCTACGCCATAGTTATTTCACAAATAAGTAAAAAACACATAAAATATCGCACAATATACTGAACGAAAAAAAATAATTAGAATTATTTCTTAAAGAATCCAACAATAAATGGCAATGATCAAAATTGCGGGCAACAGACCACTAAAACGCTTTTCTGTGCTATATATAACAAAATCTTTAAACAAAATAAGTCCAAGAATCTAACAAATAAAAATGCTAAAAAAATTCAAATACATACAAAAAAGTTAAACACTATTTATATTAGTTGTTTTTAGTACTCCCTTAATTAAATTTAACTTTTCTACAAAAGTCTCTATTTCTGCTGGACTATTATTCAGCTCTAGAACCGTAACGTAGTAATTTTTATCGCCTCTTTGCTGGCTTGAACTAAGAGAATGCATAGCTAAACCCGACTTTTTGATCATATCGATTACTCCACTTAGTATATCGATGTCATTTACTTGCTCTATTATCACCGTGTTATAACTACAGGAAGAGTCCATTTTCAAGCCATTTATTGAATAAACACGGATTTCACCACCACCAATAGACGAAGCAACTACGCTAGTTTTATTTCCTGACTCATCCAGCATCTCTATTTTTACTGTATTAGGATGAACATCACCCAGATCAGCTTTTATAAACTCCAAGCATATTTCCTTTTCTTTTGCTATATCTAATGAATGCCTTATTCTTTCATCATCAGTTCTCATCCCCATCAAACCAGCTGCAAGCGCTTTATCAGTCCCGTGTCCTTGATATGTATTACGAAAAGAACCATGTAAATAAAATTTAACACTTTTAGCTTTACCCTTAGAAACCGCCCTAGCGACCAGTCCTATTCTAACTGCACCAGCCGTATGTGAACTCGATGGGCCTATCATAACGGGTCCAAGTATTCTAAAAAGACTTCTGCTCATATATCGCTAAGCTACTCCAAAAAAATGATTTTTCTTCCTAAAATACATTATATGGAAATTCCAAGAATTTTGGGAAATAATCTCTATTGTTTTTATAACACATTTATTTTCCCTTACAAAGAAAGAAAAGTCCAGATTTTGAATCTATTTTATTATTTATAACAAAATATTGACTTTTTGTTATAAATAAATTATAATATACAACGTAATCATAAATTTAAAACTCTTCATTTTTTGTAAGGAGGATGATGTTATATGTCTTTAAAAGATGTCGCCAAATTATTCTACAGGATGGATCATGAGCAAGATGTAAAAAATGCAGTTGATTCCATAGTAGCCAAATATAATTCACCGGAGTACGCAAGTGTTAACAAGGAAAGTATAATTGTTGAAGAACTTATACCTCTAGGCAAAGACTTCGGCTTAGATTTTACTTTAGATGAATTTATTCAATATTTGGGTAGTCCGTCACTTCAGAAAGTCTATGAAACTGCGAGAGTTGTTGGAGGTTCTCCAGAAGACAAGGATTTTGGTAGAAGAATAGCTGCAAATGTCGCTAGAAAGTCAATAGTTAAAGATGCTATAAACATAGCGGATCTTTACTACAACGATAACTACACAAATGACAAAGAATTCGGGCAAGAATAAATTTTTATAAAAACAAAAAGGGTACTATTTAAGTTTATTTTTATATGATCGAGCTTTGAAATTCATAAAGCAATAGATATGGTACCCTTTTTTGGATTGTTATTAAGTTTTTTATAAGATCAATAAGTTAAAATTTGGCTAGGTTCGGGCTCGTCTTGCAAATGTGCTTCAACAAAACTCCTTCTAGGATATCCGTTACCTTTTATAGAATTAAAGTCGCTTAGATTACGTGTATCCGTTTTTTAAGCTTTATTTTTTCTTAGATTTTTTAACAAGCATTAAGATATATAAATTTTTAAATCTAGCTAAAAATTATCTATTTTTAATGCTATTCTATAAGTTTTTTTGATATTTAAGGTTTTTAAAAATAAATAGGTGGGATCTAGAAGAATTAATCAGGTAAACATAAATACAAACATTTGGAATTATATAATGGACTTTTTCAAATTTAAGTAAAAAGAGTTACTCTTCCTTAGATGTTTTAATATTTAGTGTAATTTTTGCATAGTTTATCATAGTATTGCAGGCAAATCCCAACACTGGCACTGATAAAAGCTAAAAATTAAAAAAGAAAACTCCATATAAGGTAATTAAAAAGTTAAAAGTACATAGAGGCTGTTCTGATCTCTTGGTCTTGAGCGTAATTTTGCCTTACGTATTCGTTTTTTGCACTTCCAGCATATTGGTTTTTTTATTCAAATTTATAAAAACTTCTAAGTGATATGTTGTCGTTAAGTAATTTTCCACTACATCTTTTCCTTTGTTTATATTGAATTTAAACTTTAAATATGCTATAATCAGCAAGTAATTTGTTTGGCTTTATTTTTTATTTATAAGTTGTTTTTTTACAGTCCACACGATTCTGTTCGCCGGGTACCGTTAAGTATAGGCGGTCCTTGGTTGTTGGTGTCCTTTAAAGTGTTCTTGCCTGAATAGTCCAGCATAGTATTTTATGTCTTTTATGCGATAACTTGTTTCGTAGTTTGATTTTTTTGGAAGTTATTTTCTGAAGGTGTTTTGCTTTTTATAATTAGCTAGTTAGGTTATTTGTTGTGGACGAGTGTTTGATTTATTTGTAATAATAATTTTTAGCAATCTATATAATTTACTGAGTCCCTCGTTGGCTGAAGAGCATTTTCTGCTTGTGATTATTTAGGTGGGTTCAGTCTGATTTTCAGTTTTTTACTACAAAGATATAACTTTTGCTTTTCTTTTGTCCTTACTTCGATTCGTTTAAAACTTCGTTAGTGCGCTGACAAGAAGGAAGTCGATAAAAATGAGCGACAAAGATAAGTTTTTTCCTTATAAAAACCGAGAACTCAGCTGGCTCGATTTTAACTTTAGGGTCCTGGAGGAAGCATTTAAAGAGGAAACACCATTAGCCGAGAGGTTGAATTTTTTAGGCATTAGTGCTTCGAACCTGGATGAATTTTTTATGGTTCGTGTTGCTGGTGTAATAAACGAAGCCATAGCCAGCAAAAAAAAAGTAGACTGCTCTGGCCTTTCCCCTAAACAATTATTGGTAAAAACAACACTTAAAATAAAAGAATTTCTAAATAAACAATACGAATGTTTTGAAGAAAAGATCAAAAAGCCTTTAAAAAAAGAAGGCATAGTAATCATAAACAGCATAAAAAAATTATCAACATGGCAGAAAAAAGAGGTAGACAGTTACTTCGAAAAAACCATATATCCTTTATTGACACCTCTGGCAATTGATAAAAGTCGACCTTTTCCTCAAATTTTAAATAAAACACTAAATATAGCTGTACGAATAGAAAAAAATGAAAAATCCAATTTTGCTGTTGTCCAAGTTCCTTCGGCTTTACCAAGATTTTTAGAAATTCAGAATAAAATTCAAGATCTTGAAGTGAAAAAAACATACATTTTTTTAGAAGATGTAATAATAGAAAATATAGAAAAATTATTCACACCATACAAAATTAAAGCGGCTTTTCCATTTAGAATAACACGTAACTCAGACCTAAACATTGACGAAGCAAGGGAAAATTTAATAGTCGCCGTACAGAAATCTATAAAAAAAAGAAAAAGAGGAAATCCCGTTAGATTAGAGATGTTTAAAAACAGCGATGCTAAAACAAAAAAATTTCTAGTAAATATATTAAACGTTCCAAAAACAGATATCTACGATATACCCGGGCCCATAGACCTAACTTTCCTTTCACAGTTATCCAAAGTAGAGTGCCTTGACCATTACCGTTTCAAAAAAATGGAGCCTGTGGATCCTCCAAAAGACTTTCTTGACTGTGAGGATATCTTTAAACACATAAGAAAAAAAGATAGATTAATTCATTGCCCGTATGAAAGCTTTAATCCTGTATTAAAACTTATACAAGCTGCCTCAAAAGATGAAAATGTTTTAGCTATAAAGCAAACACTTTACCGTGTAAGTGATGATTCCTTAATAATAGAGGCTTTAATAAAAGCAGCTGAAAGCGGAAAACAAGTTACTGTTTTGGTTGAACTTAAAGCCAGATTCGATGAAGAAAACAATATTTTGTGGGCGAAAAAATTAGAGCAAGCAGGGTGCCACGTGATATATGGACTTCCCGGTTTAAAAACTCACTGCAAATTACTTTTGATTGTTAGGAAAGAAGAAGATAAAATAGCAAGATATGTTCATATGAGCACTGGTAATTACAATGATGAAACAGCAAAAGTTTATACTGATATTGGCTTTTTTACATGTAAAGAGTCTTTTGGTGAAGATGCATCTGCTCTTTTTAATTTGCTAACGGGCTATTCTAGACCTGAAAAGTATAAAAAAATTGTGGTTGCGCCTATTGGAATACGATCTTTTCTAAAAGAGATGATACAAAAAGAAATAGAAAATAAATATAAAAATTTACCAAGTGGCATTGTTATAAAAATAAACGCATTGGTAGATGTAGAAACAATAAAACTCCTATATCAAGCATCCAAGGCTGGAGTCGAAATTAATCTTATTGTTAGAGGAATATGCTGTTTAATCCCCGGTGTAAAAGATATTAGCGAGAATATTCGAGTGTTCAGTATAGTCGGCAGGTTCTTAGAACATAGTAGAATATATAAATTTGAAAACGGAGGAGACCCTCTTATATACCTAGGTAGTGCAGATTTAATGCCAAGAAATTTAGACAGGCGGGTTGAAGTGATGTTTCCTGTTGAAGATGCATCATTAAAAAAAAGATTATTTAAAATATTGGATACGCTCCTCAGCGATACAACCAACAAAAGGGAACAGTTAAACGACACTACATACAAAATTTCACCCTCAAAAGAAAAAATTAACAGCCAGGAAATATTTATTGAATCTGTAAGTAATAATGCAGAAGAATAAAAAGACGATCTAACTAAAAAACGACCACCTCACACCTTCTGCAGTATCTTCTAGTCTCACACCCACATTTTTTAATCTGTCCCTCAAAGTATCCGACAGTTCCCAATTCTTTCTATTTTTGCCTTTTCTGTCTTTTGTATTAATTTTTTCACGCCTTCCTCTGGGACATTCCCATTTTCGGAACAAAAGTTACTATCAGAATTTCACATATCTAATAACAAATTATAGTGAAACAAGAAGTTGACTCAGCATAAAAACGACCACCTTACACCTTCTGCAGTATCTTCCTATCTCACACCTATATTTTTTAACTCGTTCCTCGAAGCATCCGCCCGTTCCCGATTTTTTCTATTATTGCTTTTTCTCTCCTGTATATTGACTCTTCCACGTCTTTCTTAGAAACTTTCTACACCTTATAAAGGGGGCAAAAGCTGTACCTCCCAAAACCTTACATAACCCATAAAAGATTCCAGATAGAAAACTAGCTCAATCTAAAAACGACCGCACCACATCGTATGGGTAACATCTGCCAATTCCCTAATTTCTACCCATCTTTGTTTTTCCTCACTTTTGTATTAGCTCTTCTGCACATTTTTTTAGGACATATTTTCAAAAAAGCTAAGAGCTACATCCAAAGCCTCATACAGCTCATTCAAGACCTTAGAAAAACAAAAACTAACTCAATCTAAAAACGACCACCTCACACCTTCTGCAGTATCTTCTAGTCTCACGCCCACATTTTTTAATCTATCCCTCAAAGTATCCGACAGTTCCCAATTCTTTCTATTTTTGCCTTTTCTGTCTTTTGTATTAATTTTTTCACGCCTTCCTCTGGGACATTTCCCATTTTCGGAACAAAAGTTACTATCAGAATTTCACATATCTAATAACAAATTATAGTGAAACAAGAAATTGACTCAGCATAAAAACGACCACACCACACCGTATGGGGAGCATCCGCCAATTTCCTACTTTCTATTCGTCTTTGTTTTTCCTCACTTTTGTATTAACTCTTCCATGACTTTCTTTGAAACTTTCCCCACTTTAGGGACAAGAGCAGCTATGCCTAAAAACTCACACGACTCACCATCAAAGACCTTACAGCAACAAGAACTGGCTTAACCTAAAAACGACCACCTCACACCTTCTGCAATATCTTCTAATCTCACACCCATATTTTTTAACTCGTCCCTCAAAGCATCAGCCCGTTCCCAATTCTTTCTATTTTTGCCTTTTCTGTCTTTTGTATTAATTTTTTCACGCCTTCCTCTGGGACATTTCCCATTTTCGGAACAAAAGTTACTATCAGAATTTCACATATCTAATAAAAGATTCCAGTGAAACAAGAAATTGAATCAGTCTAAAAACGACCACCTCACACCTTCTGCAGTATCTTCCAGTTTCACACCAATATTTTTTAACTCGTCCCTCAAAGCATCAGCCAATTCCCAATTTTTTTCATTTCTTGCTTTTTCTCTCTTTTGTATTAAACCCTCTACATATCCTTTTGAGACTTTTCCCGTCTTCGAAGCAAATGCTATACCTAAAATACCACACAACTCATCAAAGATCCTAATAGCCTCATTAATAAAACCTAGGCTAACCTGTCTCTCATCAGCAACAACTACATTTATCTTCTTTGTCAAGTTAAACAAAGCTGATATTGCATCTGCAGTATTAAAATCGTCATCCATAGCTTTAAAAAATTCTTCTCTATACTCTAAGAGGCCATTCAAAAGTTCTTTAGCTTCTAAAGATTTTTGTCCCGAAGATCTATCACGTAAAAAATCCAGATTACCCCTGCACGTACGCAATCGCTCTAACGATCTTTTGCATTGCTCTAAAACTTCCTCGCTATAGTTTAATGGGCTCCTATAGTGGCTGGACAACATGAAAAATCTAATAACATCATAGCCGTACTTCTCAGATATTTCACGAACTGTAAAAAAATTATTTAACGACTTAGACATTTTTTGATTATTAACATTTATGTAACCATTGTGCATCCAGTAATTAGCCAAAGCCTTACCATTAAAACACTCACTTTGAGCTATTTCGTTTTCGTGGTGGGGAAAAATCAAATCTTGACCACCAAAGTGAATGTCTACAGTATCGCCCAAGTACCTATAAATCATTGCTGAGCACTCTATATGCCACCCCGGCCTACCATCACCAAAAGGTGAACTCCAAAAAGGTTCCCCCACCTTGGCTTTCTTCCATAAAACAAAATCCAGAGGATTTCTTTTACTCCCATCTATCTCAACCCGCGCACCAGATTCAAGATCTTTTATTGACTGCCCCGAAAGTTTTCCATAATCTTTAAATTTTGCAACATCAAAATAAACGTCGCCAGATACCGATCTGTAAGCATATCCCTTATCGATCAAACCGGAAATCATTTTTAACATGTAATCTATATTTTCAGTCGCCAACGGATGAACAGTTGCCTCTCTAACATTAAGACCTCTCGCATCTTTCTTGTATTCAGCAATATATTTTCTTGAGATAGTCAAGTAGTCTGTTCCCGCTTCATTAGCTATACTTATAATTTTATCGTCAATATCCGTAAAATTCTGCACATATATGACCCTGAAGCCCTTGTGCTCTAAGTACTTTCTAATTACATCACAAACACAGATCGGCCTAGCATTGCCCATGTGTATGCAATTATAGACCGTAGGACCACAACAATAAAACTTTACAACACCTTTTTCCTGTTCCGTAAAGTTCTCTTTCTTTCTAGTTAAAGTATTATAAATTTTTATCATCTGATCGTTCCAAACACAAAATTATGTTACCATTATAACATGATCATCTTGCGGGGTACAGCTAAAATCAAGCGCCCTAGACGGCTCTCGCAAAACATACAAATTAACACTTTTATAACATTACTGGCACATAAACTTTTTGTTAAAATAGATTATATGCTCTAATTCCGTAACAACAAAACTTTACAACACCCTGTTCCTTGAAGGCTTCTTTTTTCCCGGTCAAAGCATTATAAATTTTTATCATCTGATCGTTCCAAATAAAAAATTACACTACCATTCTAACACGTTCGTCTATCGGCATAAAGCTAAAATCAAGTTCCTCTGCTGGTTGCACATAACTAAATCCTCACTTTTACCATATTGAAAGCATAGAACTTTTTGTTAATATTTTGGGTTTTGCTCTGTTGTATTTTAAAAGTTAAGCAACTGTTGGCGGGATAGTAAAAATAAGATGTACTCCTTATTTTTTTACACGTTTGCTTACATTTAAATCCAGTTGCAAACATAGCACCAGCGGCAAAGTTGGGTATAATTTTCAGAATCAATTTTTTATTATCTATTTTATAGCTAAAATTTGAGATTTTTTGCCTACGCATATTTCTTATAATTCAAACTACATACTGAATTTTTGTACGCTCTACCAATATACAGAATAGCTTCAAAATTTTTCTACTTTATCGTGAACATAAAATTGAAACTAGTAGAACACAAAAATTTACATTAGTTAACAGCATAGTCGAAAAGCTATACCGGCGCTAAAATGGAACTGGTTTTTTGTGTTTCACTTTTTGCACAGAGGTAATTATAGATATTGATAGTTAGTAATGCAATTGTGCAGAGGTGGGATTGTGATCAAAAGACACATCGCGATATTGAACTGGAAGTTGCAAAGGCAGTAAACGCCTTGCACCAGAAAGCAGACAATAAAGAGATAGAATGTTACATAAATAGTCCATTGGTGGTTTATACTAAGCTAAGTCCACATAATTCCAGCTCTCGCGTGATAAAAATGAGCGAATTTTTAAACCCGAAAGACTTTGGCAAAATAGACGATTTATCAAAGCGATCGAGAATAAATACAACGCCAAAAAACGCAACGCGTATGACGATGAAAGCCAGATCGTCATACCCCGACGATCGCAACCAAAACCACAACAATATTGATGACAGATAACACCATCTCCGAATCTGCCGTTTTTGTATATACCACATTTCTCCAAAATTGAAAGGGCTTCCGACGCACCAACTTTGCACGGATAAAGGTTCGTTTTATCGGTTGCCCTTAACCGAAAAGGGAAACTTCTTTGAGTGGCTTGCCAAAGTTTATGAATATCAAAGCGGCACTTTGTTATGCCACGTAAAATTTT
>DFGJ01000043.1 GCA_002372375.1 Ruminococcaceae bacterium UBA3753 | reverse complement strand
AAATGGAAGTCTGGGCTCTTGAAGCATATGGTTCAGCGTATACTTTGCAGGAAATGCTTACTGTAAAATCAGACGACGTAGAGGGTCGCGTTAAGGCGTATGAAGCTATAGTGAAGGGTGAGAATACTCCAAAAGCCGGGATACCTGAGTCGTTTAAAGTGTTAATAAAGGAACTGCAATCTTTGAGTCTGGATATTAAGATTTTAGATAAAGACGGTAATCCGGTTAGCTTAAAAAGGAGTTTTTCAGAAGATGAGGGGATTGAGTTTTTGGATAAAGCTGTAAGTGAAAAAGTAGATGATAAATTCTGATAGAGTTTGGGTGGGATTATTTAGTTTTGTGTTCTTTTGTTCGAGTTTGTGTAGTTGTTTTTTGATTTATAGTTTGCGATTGCGGCAATGTTGTTTTTCTTTTCTTTAGATTTTGTGTCCGTGAATTTGGCGTAGTCTCGGGTTTGCTTTGCTTTAAAAAGGTAAAAAATTGTGGGAGGCATTTGTTTTATATGTGTCTAGTGAAATTATATAGTTTAGGGTAACTGTTGTGATCGATTCTAAGGAGTGGCTTTTTTCTAAATTCAAGTGATTGAGAGGCTCTTGTTATGTATGTGTATGTTTTTAATTTAGTAAAGAGGGAGTAAAATACACTAAGTAGTGTCCCGAATTTTTGTTGACTCTTTTAGATAGTGTGCATTATTTTTGATTCGTGAATCGATGTCTTTGTAGTGATGATGGTGGCGGTTGTTATGGTAGGCACTTTTACTTGGTTTTGGTTTGTTTTAAGAGAGGTCAGTTTTTGGTACTGTATGGTCTAGCGTATTTATCTTGTTAATGCAGGAACTTGGGCTGTTTTGCTTTGATTTTGTTAACGCGTCTTCTGTGCTTAGAGTGATGCAATGAATTTTATTTTTTTGTAAACCTAAGGTGTAGTGATGCGAGAGGTAATTCTGAAGAAAGGAATTTTAATATGGCACTAGGAGAATTTGAATCTATAAAAATTGGGCTTGCTTCACCGGAAGTGATAAGAGATGAATGGTCTTACGGCGAGGTCACAAAACCAGAGACCATAAATTATAGGACTTTAAAACCAGAGCGTGATGGCCTTTTTTGCGAGAGGATTTTTGGTCCACAGAAGGACTGGGAGTGCCATTGTGGTAAATACAAAAAATTAAGATATAAGGGGAAGATTTGTGATAGATGTGGTGTAGAGGTTACTAAGTCCAGTGTTAGACGTGAAAGGATGGGGCACATCGAGCTGGCTGCACCAGTTTCGCATGTTTGGTACTTTAAAGGTATCCCTTCTAAGATGGGGCTCATCTTGGATCTTTCACCTAGAATACTGGAAAAAGTACTTTATTTCGCGAATTATATTGTTACAGACCCAGGAGAAGCTAAGGAGCTAACAAAATTTCAGCTTTTAAATGAGCGAGATTACAGAGAGCTTAAAGATAAATATGACGAAGATTTTGAAGCTTTGATGGGTGCTGAGGCTATAAAAAAGCTTTTGAAAGAAATAGATCTTGAAAAATTAGTACAGAGCTTAAAAGAAGAACTTGAATCTGCTATTGGGCAGAAAAGGCTTAGACTTTTAAAAAGGCTAGAAGTAGCACAATCGTTTAAACTTTCTGGCAATAAACCTGAGTGGATGATTTTAGATGTATTACCCGTAATTCCGCCAGATGTTCGACCGATGGTGCAATTGGATGGTGGTAGATTTGCGACTTCAGATCTTAATGACCTTTACAGGAGGGTAATAAACAGAAATAACAGGCTAAAGAGACTTTTGGGGCTTGGTGCGCCGGATATTATAATACGTAATGAGAAGAGGATGCTCCAAGAGGCAGTTGATGCGCTTATTGATAACGGTAGGCGCGGGCGACCCGTGACTGGATCTAACAACAGACCGCTCAAATCGCTTTCAGATATGCTAAAAGGTAAACAAGGTCGGTTTAGGCAGAATCTTTTAGGTAAAAGGGTAGATTACTCTGGGCGTTCGGTAATCGTTGTTGGACCGGAGTTAAAAATGCACCAGTGTGGTTTGCCAAAAGAGATGGCTCTTGAGCTTTTTAAGCCGTTTGTTATGAAAAGATTGGTTGAAACGGGTGTGTGCAATAATATAAAGGCTGCAAGGAAAGCGGTCGAGCGGGTTCACAATGCGGTTTGGGATGCTCTAGAAGAGATAATAGATGGTCACCCCGTATTGCTGAACAGGGCTCCTACTCTTCACAGGCTTGGTATACAGGCTTTTGAGCCGGTTTTGGTAGAGGGTAGAGCTATAAGACTTCATCCACTAGTCTGTACAGCTTTTAACGCGGACTTTGATGGCGATCAGATGGCTGTTCATGTGCCTCTTTCAGCTGAGGCTCAGTCTGAAGCGAGGTTTTTGATGTTAGCAGCAGGCAATTTACTAAAACCTTCAGACGGTCGAGCAGTTGCGGTACCAAACCAAGATATGGTTCTTGGCTCTTATTACCTTACGTTGGTGAAAGATGGAAAAAAAGGAGAGGGAAAATGCTTTAAAGATGAAAATGAAGCGCTTATGGCTTATGCTCATAAGCTGATAGATTTACATGCAAAAATTAAAGTTAGAAGAGTTGTTAAGTCACCGGCTGGCAGTTGTGAGGGGCTAGTTGAAACAACCGTTGGTAGGGTAATATTTAATGAAGCAATTCCACAGGACTTAGGATTTGTTGAAAGAGTTAATGTGGAAGATTTTCTTAAATATGAAGTTGATTTTCTTGTTACAAAGAAGCAACTTGGAGTGATTGTAGACAGGTGCATAAAATTTCATGGTGCTGAAAGAACCTCCAAGATGTTGGATGCAATAAAGTCTTTAGGCTTTAAGTTTTCAACAAGAGGTGCCATAACTGTTTCGGTTTGTGATGCAGTTATCCCGGAGGAGAAAAAAGATATTATTGCAAATGCAGAAAATGAGATTGACGAGATACGTGAGGAATACGGTGAAGGTCTGATTTCTGAGAATGAAAAGAGTTCTGCTGTAATAAAAGTTTGGAGTAAAGCAACAGAAGATGTTACGAAGGCACTGGAGAAAACGCTAGATGACACGAATCCGATATTTATTATGGCGAATTCTGGAGCTCGTGGTTCTATGAGCCAAATAAGGCAGTTAGCCGGAATGAGAGGACTTATTGCTAATACTTCAGGTAAAACTATAGAAGTACCTATTAGAGCTAACTATCGTGAGGGGCTTACGATCTTGGAATACTTTATTGCGTCGCGTGGTGCAAGAAAAGGTATGGCAGATACAGCACTTCGTACTGCTGAATCCGGTTATTTGACTCGTAGGCTTGTAGATGTTTCACAGGACGTTATTATTAGGGAGGAGGATTGTGGTACTAGTGATGGACTTACTGTTTTTGAGATTTGTGAAGGCAATGAAAAGATAGAGAGTTTCAAAGAAAGATTAGTTGGAAGATTTCTATGCTACGACTTTCTAGATGCAGGCGGAGGTGTTCTTGTATCTAAAGATAAGCTTATGACTGATTCGGACGCTGACCTGATAATAAATTCGGGTGTTAAAGAAGTTAAAATAAGATCTATTCTAACATGTAAAGCGGAACAAGGTATTTGCAGTAAATGCTACGGTTCCAATCTTGCAAACGGTTTGCCAGTAACAATTGGTGAGGCTGTTGGGATAATCGCTGCACAGTCTATTGGTGAACCAGGTACTCAGCTTACAATGCGTACTTTTCACACAGGTGGTGTTGCTAGTGCAGAAGATATTACCCAAGGTCTTCCAAGAGTCGAGGAGCTTTTTGAGGGAAGAAAGCCTAAGACATTAGCTATTTTAAGTGAAATTTCTGGTGTTGTAAGTTTTGCTGAGATCAAAAGACATAAGCACATAGTAATAGAAAACAGCGAAACAAACGAGAGAGTGGCATATTTGCTTACATATGGCTCAAGAGTAAGGTTTGCCGAGGGGGAGTACGTAAAGAAAGGGGACAGGCTAACGGAAGGAGCTGTTAACCCTCAGGACGTTTTGGCGATAGAGGGTGCTGAAGCTGTGCAGAATTATCTTATAAAAGAGGTTCAGAAAATGTACAGACTTCAGGGTGTTGATATTAACGATAAGCATATAGAAGTTATAGTCCGCCAGATGATGAGGAAAATAAGAGTAAAAGATGCAGGAGATACGAATCTTCTTTCTAGTACTTTTGTAGATTATCCTACTTTTATTGCTGAAAATGAGGCTATCGAAAAGCGAATTCAAAATGGTGAAACAGATCTAAAAAAAGCAGAGGGTGTTAGGACCTTGCTTGGTATTACTAAGGCATCGTTAACAACAGATTCATTTCTTTCGGCGGCTTCCTTCCAGGAAACTACTAAAGTCTTAACTGATGCTGCGGTGAAGGGTAAAGTGGATCCTTTAATTGGACTTAAGGAAAATGTAATAATTGGAAGGTTAATCCCTGCGGGAACGGGAATGCATAGATACAGTGACGTTGTTATAGAAAGAATAAGCGAAGACGTTGACCAAGAGATGGCAGTATAGTTCTTGGTCAAATTTTGTTTTTGTTTAGTGTTATTGGGGCTTGAGATAATGTAGTTGGCAGAATATTCAGAAGAAATTTTCAGTTAGTGCATTGATTAGAGTGTAGTTGGCTTGATGCTGAATTTTTTGGTACGTTTTCTTAGGTGGATGTAGATACTGCGCCTTCTACGTGAAACAATAGTGAACCGGCTTGGAGTAAAAGATGAGCTGGTGTTTGAGCTGTAAACACTAGTAACGATCGAAGTTTTACTTGGTGACCAGTTTTATATTTAAGATTGATATGAATTTTCAGTTAGTGCATTGATTAGAGTGTGGCTAGCTTAATGTTGAATCTTTCGGTACGTTTTCTTAGGGTGGATGTAGATGTGGCGCCTTCTATGTGAAACAATAGTGAACTGGCTTGTAGTAAAGGGTGAGTTGGCGTTTGAGCTGTAAACACTAGTAATCATCGGAGTTTTACTTGGCGACTAGTTTTATATTTAAGATGAATAAAAATTTAGTTGAGAAATTAATGTCACAATTTCTGACATTGTTTTGTTTTTCGGCCAGCTGATGGTTCTTTGTAGTTATTGCAAAAAACAAAGAAAAGAATGGTGACTAATCAATCATAGGAAGTAAAACAATTAGTTAAGAGGCGTGCCGATATTAACGCTGTTCTCACCGATAACTGGTTGACTTTAGTTTAGGGAATAAACTTATACTTAAGATCGATAAAGATTTAGTTAAGAAATTAGTGGTGCAATTTCTGATCTTGTTTTGTTTTTCGGCTCGACTGATAGTTCTTTGTAATTATTACAAAAAATAAAGAAAAGAGCGGAGACTAATCAATCATAGGAAATAAAACAATTAGTTAAAAGGCGTGTCGCTATTAACGCTGTTATCTCCGATAACTGGTTGACTTTCATTTAGGGGTTAAACTTATATCTAAGATTTATAAAAATTTAGTTAAGAAATTAATGGTACAATTTCTGATATTGTTCTGTTTTTCAGCTCGACTGATAGTTCTTTGTAGTTATTGCAAAAACAAAGAAAAGAATGGTGACTAATCAATCATAGGAAATAAAACAATTAGTTAAGAGACGTGCCGGCATTCACGCTGTTGTCACCGATAACTGGTTGGCTTTAGTTTAGGGACTAAACTTATATTTAAAATTAATAAAAATACGGGTTGGGAAATAGTGGTGTAAGTTTTGCTTTCGGTTTGTTTTTTGGCCTGTTTGATATGTGTTTATAATTATTACAAAAAATAAAAAGGGGTGATGAACAATGACTCATTGTAGGAAGCAAGGTAGTAATTAAACAAAAACTTGTAACGATCTGAGCGATGTATAGTTTTTCGTAAAAGCAACAGAAAAATTATGCTATATTCTTAACATTTTTTTACAACGTAATATGAAATATATATTTCTTTAAAATAATTTTTGTTCAATGAAGGCAAACACTCTTCAGTTGTATGACATGTTTTTAAATATAATTTGTAATATAAAATCTAAAAGTGTAACTTTCTTTCTACCACTGTTGTGAGTTTACCTCATTTTCCAGCCTGCTCACTAAACAAAGCTCGGAGTCTATTTTAACAAATAGAATCCGAGCTGGTAAGAACAAGTTCAATAATCATTTTGAATGGAATTTTGCTCGGCATTGTTTATGTATTTTTGCCATGCACTCCACTCTCGATCAAAGGACGCTCGCTTGTAGTTTTTAACAATCTCGTCATGGGCAACTCTTATTTCCTTAGATTTATCCAATATCTTTAGGACTTTTTCTCAGTCTTTATCATAAGATAAGTTAAAATCGCACGCCAAACATTCATATTTTTCCCCTGTCTGTTGTGAAGTATTCTTAAATAAGAGAACCACCTTTCCTTCGCATGTTCTAGCTTGTAGATCTGTTAGTACTAAGCTCTTTTTAACTTCTGCCGGAAGGGTAACCATTTTTAATACCAACCAGATTCTATATCCGGAGCATCCACTACCTTACTATATTTATTGAGTAACCAGTCTTTTAATTTTATATAAGGAACACCAAAAGAAAAGAGACGACTTCCCTGGTACACCCCCGCGAAGCTGTTATAACCTACGGCATACCATTCACGTTTGCTTCTGCCAAAAGACTCATCAATTTTGTTTCTTAATACACCTGCTCGCAGAAGAGCTCTTTGTCTTTTCAAAATATTAGAGACTTTTTCAAAGTCTTTATCGTCAGATACATCAAATTCGATTTCAAAAAACTTTTCGTTTGTTACACTAAACTTACAGACCACTCTACCCTTTTTAGTTCTATCTACAATAACATCAGTCAACTGTGAACTTTTCTTAGTTTCATACAGAATAGAATTTGTACTTATCTTTGTGTGGGTATTCGCTTCTGTATTAACTTCATTACACACATCTGGCAGCCAGTCTTCCCTTTCCACATCTCTTAAGGACATATGATCTGGACCATCGTGTCCAATAAGCATATTAAGGTGCATCTCCAAACTTACTTTACTATTTCTTTTAATTTCGTCCTCTATGTACTTTATTTTATCCTCTAAAACTGTAGCACTAGCAGTACTTGGCATGACTGCTGCAGCAGTACCAAACGCCATACCACCTAACGCACCAACACGTCTAAATTTTCTACTAAAAACCATAAAATTACCCTCCAGAATAAAGAAAATTGTTACTGTGTCCACGGCCGTGTTTAGTGTAACACATCCATTTTAAAAACGCAAGTATTTTCCCTAAATTTTTCTAGCTATACTATGGCTTTCTCCTATTTTATTCTAAAAATTAACTCATTTACGGAAGTTTATGTTGTTTTTTAGCTATTTTTAATAGAGTGCTCCGCTGAAAAAATCTAAAACTATAATACAATTTTGTTGATTTATACAATTGACGAGAAATTTATATTTTTAGCTTGAAAATAATAGAAACTGTGGTACTATAGAAGTGCAATGAGATGTTGGATTTAAAACTTTGGTAGCGTGGCATACGCGGCTTTTAATGGCGTTTTGTTTCTGTAGATTAGCTGGTGTGGCGGGTCTGCAGTGTATTTTTCCTTTCTTTGATAGTATGGCAACAGGTAAGGTGTTTTGGATTGAAAAAAGAGGTAATTTTGACTGGGGATAGGCCCACTGGAAAGCTTCATTTGGGGCACTATGTGGGTTCTTTAAGGGAGCGGGTCAGGTTGCAGGATTCAGGGGACTATGAAGAGATCTTTATAATGATTGCTGATATGCAAGCGCTGACTGACAATGCAGATGATCCTGCAAAAGTACAAAAAAGTATATTGGAATTGGCTTTGGATTATTTTTCAGTTGGAATTGATCCAGAAAAGTGTACAGTTTTTGTTCAATCTCAAGTTCCTCAGCTGTGCGAATTGACTTTTTACTACATGAATTTAGTTACAGTTTCGCGCCTTATGCGTAATCCTACGGTTAAGTCTGAAATTCAGATGCGTAATTTTGAAAAGAGTATACCAGTTGGTTTCTTGGCGTACCCTGTTAGTCAGGCGGCTGATATTACCGCTTTCAAAGCGACTTGTGTGCCAGTAGGTGAAGATCAGATCCCGATGCTTGAGCAAACAAACGAGATAGTGAGAAAGTTTAATGCTTTGTACGGGGAGGTTCTAGTTGAGCCCAAGGTATTGCTTTCGAAAAACAAGTATTGTTTGCGTTTACCTGGTATAGATGGTAAAGCGAAAATGAGTAAATCCCTTGGTAATTGTATTTATCTTTCTGATGATGAAAAAACCTTAAAAGAAAAGGTTATGAGTATGTTTACGGATCCAGAGCACATAAAGATAACTGATCCCGGCAAGGTAGAAGGAAATGTTGTATTTACTTACCTGGAGGCTTTTTGTGCAGATGAACATTTTAAGATGTTTTTGCCTGAATACAGCACTTTGAATGAATTGAAAGAACACTATAGGTCGGGTGGTCTTGGTGACGCCAAAGTAAAGAAGTTTTTGTCTGACATTCTTAATTATATACTCTCTCCAATTAGGGAGAAGCGCAAAGAGCTTGCAAAAGACCCTACACGGATTTATAAATTGCTAGAGCGTGGTAGCAAAAGAGCTGAAGAGGCGGCGAAAAGGACTTTGGATGAAGTTAGGCGGGCTATAGGGGTCTGTTACTTTTAAATTTTATCTTGTTTTTTATGTTAAGTTGTATGTGAGAGATTGGGATTTTCTGTTTCCAAGTGTTTCGAACGTGTGCCAGAATTTTTGTCGGCCATGTTTCGTGGTGTGCTTTTGAATTTACAGTGTGCGTTTTTTGCAAAGTGTGAGTTGTGTCGTTAACTTGGAGTTTTAAAGTTAAGCGGCGGTTTCTTTCGAGGTTTACTGCAAGTTATATTACTTTGAGATGATGCGTGTTATTGCTTTAGATGTATAACAAAAAGGCTGTGGCATTTGTTACCTCTTTGTTTATAACTTGTGTAGTTTACTTGGATTTTCCGCGCTTTGAAGGTCCGCTTGTAGTATGGTTTATAGAGTTTTGCAAGTTTTTTGACAGTTTATTTTGTATATTTAATCTATATTATTTAGAATATTTTTGTGCATTATTTTAACGGAAGGAGCTACATATTTCCTTGCCAGCACAACTTGGCGAATATACAAAGTTGTTCATGTGGTTTCCTTTGAAAAAGTAGTTCGGAGCACACAGAGAGTATGCGCGGTCGAAGGTGTCTATAATTATGAGTTTTATTTTCATTCTTGCAGGTATTATATTTTTTATGTATACGCTCGCTTGCTGACCAACTTTTATTTCCTCTTTTATTTCTGCAAGCCCGGCAAGATTAGGTGTAAGTTCTACAAATATCCCATATTTTTCAATAGATCGTACTATTCCTGCAACAGTTTCCCCTATATTAAAAAGACTGGCATTCTCTTCCCAAGAACCAAGAAGCTCCTTATGTGAAAGGGTCATTCTGTCTTCGGTTATGTCCTTGATTATTACACGTATGTTCATGCCTTGGCAGAACCTGTCTTTTGGGTGACTTATTCTCGAAATAGAAATTGAATCTATTGGCAGAAGGGATATTATACCGCATCCTATGTCAACAAACGCTCCAAAATTTTCAAGGTGGGTGACTTTTGCATGTATAACATCTCCAGGTATCAGGTTACATATATACTCATTTTTGCAAAGTTCTTGAGCATTTTTTCTTGAAAGTTTGGCAAAAAGATTATTTTTATGATCCGAAGTTAATTCATTTATCACAAAACAAACAGGTTTGTTCACTCTGGATATTATAGAAATGTCCTTTGTAGTGCCTTCCTTTATCCCTATAGCGCCTTCTTCTCTGGGAATTATTCCCTTAATGCATCCCATATCAACTATTAAATTATGATTTTTATCGCATACTATGGCCCTTGCTTCAACGATCTTTTTTTCGCTGATTGCACACATTATGTTTTTTATATTTTTTAGTGTAAACTTATTTTCCGGTGTGTCTATAAGCCATCCTTCCGGATAAAACTTCACTTAATTACCTCCTAATTTTTTCACATTTAAATACAAAAATTTGTTTATTTTTAGATTATTTGGTTATGCGTGCCCCAAATCCTACAATAACTAATATTATTCGGAATTGGCATTTATACTAAATTTTCCAATCACTAAACTTAGTGAGAGCGTATGTAAGCGACTACGATGTGGTATTGCTGTTCCTCTCATTAGTTTTATTCTTAAGCAACATATTAAATACACTCAATAAAATAATATAAATCAATAATTGGTATGATCTTTTAGCTCTATCTTATTTGCTATTGTTGAAATGCCTTTAGCTACAAATGATGTTTGGACTAAATTTTTATTTAGAAAAACGTTAAAGTCTTTTTTTGATATTGCTACCTTATCTTTTGTTGTTGCAACGCTTTTGGAAACAGTTGATGTTTGGACTAAATTTTTATTTAGAAAAACATTAAAGTTTTTTGAGATAATTTTAGTGATATTGCCATCTTATCTTTTGTTGTTGAAATGCCTTTAGCTACAAATGATGTTTGGACTAAATTTTTATTTAGAAAAACGTTAAAGTCTTTTTTTGATATTGCCATCTTATCTTTTGTTGTTGCAATGCTTTTAGCTACAAATGATGTTTGGACTAAATTTTTATTTAGAAAAACGTTAAACTCTTTTTTGATATAATTTTAGTGATATTGATACTTTATTTATTATTGTTGTGGTGCTTCTAGTTAAAAATATTGTTTAGACTAAACAATTATTTAGAAAAAAGAAGCTTTTTGAGAGAATTAGTTATATTACTTAAATTATTTGTTTGCACAAAATAGAATTCAATTGTTATAGTTACTTTTTGATAAATAAATTATATGCAAATGTTCTGATTTCGGAATAAGTATGTATTGTTAACTATTGTTTTTATTGATTTCATCATAAAATGACGTCATACCGATAGAGTGATTTTATACTAGGATGCGGTCTTATCTTTAAAAAGAAAATGCAGTTAATTTATAATTGACATGTAACTTATGGAGATTTAAGTTTATTCATTTTTTATTTGTTAATATTGGCTCTTATAAATTTTAGGAGTGAAGCAGAACGATACTTATTGATTTTCTCGAGGGAATGGTGAAAATGATAAAAATAAATAGTAAACATGTTGATATTTGATTTAAATTATTAGTTGTTTGGTATTTATAAGTCAATATATATAAAATCGTTACGTTAAAGAGAAATAAAAAAATAAGCAAGCAAAGAACAAAATTGCTCGCTGTTGGTGTGTATATTGAGCTGCTATTTTCTCTAAATGCCGTGTTTGACTCGATCTTTTTCTTCTGCTCTTTTTGCGTCGTTGAATCTTTCTAAGGTGCCCACAAGGTAACCTGTTATTCTTCTAATGCGTTCAAATCTTGGTTTACCATCGTTCTCTTTTCTGCCGCATTTGGGACAAACATCGTTAATTATTCCGGTATAGTTGCACACAGGATCGCGATCCACTGGGTGATTGATAGATCCGTACCCTATGCCAGATTCCTTCATGCAACGAATGATCTTTTCAAAAGCTTCCAAATTTTTACTCGGGTCACCGTCTAATTCAACGTAAGAAATATGTCCGGCGTTTGTTAATGCATGGTAGGGAGCCTCTAATTGAATCTTTTTGAAAGCAGATATTTTGTAGTAAACTGGAATATGAAATGAGTTGGTATAGTAATCTCTGTCTGTTATTTTTGGTATATTACCGAATCTTTCCCGATCTAATTTAATAAATCGTCCAGAAAGCCCCTCGGCCGGAGTAGCTAATAAAGTAAAGTTTAGATTATATTTTTTGGTTGCACTATCTACAGCATTTCGCATGAAACTTACTATCCTTAAACCCAGCTTTTGAGATTCCTCACTTTCTCCGTGATGTTTTCCTGTTAAAGCCACCAAACATTCTGCTAAACCAATAAAACCCACAGATAAAGTTCCATGTTTTATAACTTCACGAATGGTATCGTTAGGACCAAGTTTTTCAGAGTCTAACCACACTCCTTGTCCCATCAAAAATGGAGCATTCTTAACTGTACGCCTTGCTTGAAGTTCAAAACGATCTAAAAGCTGCTCAATAACGAGATCTATTTGATCTTTCAATTTTTCAAAGAATAATTCTTGATCATTTTTACTCAAAATAGCTATTCTCGGCAGATTAATAGACGTGAAACTAAGATTTCCTCTACCGGTTACTACTTCTTTAGTAGGGTCGAACTTGTTTGCCATCACCCTAGTCCTGCAACCCATGTATGCTACTTCTGAGTCAGGATTCCCGGGTTTATAAAATGAAAGGTTAAAAGGCGCATCTATAAAAGAAAAATTTGGGAAAAGTCTTTTAGCGCTTACTCTGCAAGCCAGTCTGAAAAGATCATAATTTGGGTCTGAGGGATTATAATTTATTCCTTCCTTCACTTTAAATATATGTATAGGGAATATGGGTGTTTCACCATTTCCTAAGCCACTTTCTGTTGCAAGTAAGACATTTTTTATAACCATCCTACCTTCAGGAGAGGTGTCGGTTCCGTAGTTTATTGAGCTAAACGGTACTTGTGCTCCAGCTCTTGAATGCATGGTATTCAAATTATGGATAAAGGCCTCCATAGCTTGGTAGGTTCTTCTTTGGGTATCGTTTAGAGCTTGCTTATGTGCAAATTCTTTAACCTTTAGTACTATATTTTTAGGAAATACTTCACTAAGAAATTCAGTTTCTTGCTGATCATAATTTTCTTCTGTCTCTAGTTTTGCAAAGGAACCGGTTTCTTTTTCTGCCCTTAGGACGCTTTCTTCAACAATGGCATCAGCATTTTGTGAATCACTAAGTAGCTCCATTCCTTTTTTTAGATTAGAAAGATATATTTTTTTATATGTTTTAGATACACCGTTGGCCATATCGTAATCAAAATTTGCGATGCTTTGTCCACCATGCTGATCGTTTTGATTTGACTGGATAGCTATACAAGCCAGCGCAGAATAGCTCATGATATCATTAGGTTCTCTTAAAAATCCATGACCAGTTGAAAATCCCCCTTTAAATAATTTGGTTAAATTTATCTGGCAGCAAGTGGTCGTCAGCGGTAAAAAATCTAGATCATGTATGTGGATGTCTCCTTCTCTGTGCGCTTTCGATATCTTCGGCTTTAAAATGTACATCTGATAAAACTGTTTAGCACCCTCTGAGCCATACTTTAACATGGTACCCATAGCGGTGTCTCCATCTATGTTTGCATTCTCTCTTTTTATGTTGTTCATGTTTGCAGGTTTGTTAGTAAGTCCATCATATATTTTCATTAGCTTTGAATTTTTTTCTCTTGAAAATGTACGTTTTTCTGCAAATGAAACGAATGCATTTGCCAAGGCACCTAATTGACTATCAACCAATACTTTTTTCGTTTCCCTGAATATGTTTTCCGACGTTAAAGGCGACTCATTTAAAACTCTATTTTCGATCTTTTTTGCTAACTCATTCGCTGTCTTTTCACTTATTTCTTCTTGATCATGTGATGCTTTTAAAATAGATATAACTATTTTGTCTATACTAAAATTTTCTACGACGCCATCTCTTTTTGTTACACTTTTCATTTTTGAGCCCCTTACTATATATTGTGCTTTTTACGAACAACGCTGCCTATTTTATACTACATGTGGTATGGAGTCAATTTTTATCTTAACTTTTAGTAACAAAAATTTTTAATTTTTCCAGTTCAATGAAAATGGCACTAGGACCGTGTAAAAAAATGGCATAACGAAAATTGGTTGGGAAAAAAGAAAAACGAACTTCTTAATAGATACTTAAAAAATTCCAACACGCAAATAAGAGCAAAAGATACAACGTACCTTTTGCTCTCGTACTTTTACTACGCTCAAACTTTAAGCAAAACCTACAGTTTGGGGTGCTGTATAAAAAATCAAACAGATTTTTTAAGAAGTAACGGATCATCAACTTGAACACGCGCTACTGCACTTTTAGCGAGAGGTCTATCTGTGTAAGTTCTATACAAAAACGAAGCTATCGAATCAATTAAGTCCATGTATCTGGAAATCATATTAGAGAAGGCATCCTTAATCTGGTTTCCAAAGGCATTCTTTTTTTCATATTCTTTACGTTTTTCCATTTCTTCTTTGCGAGCTTTTTCTTCACGATCTTTCCAGAATTGAAAGTCATCTATTCCGCACGTATTTAACTTTTTGTTATAATCATCTAAAAATTTCTCTAAACTGCCAGATTTAAGTATCTCATACAAAACTTCGTCACTTTCCTCAAGGCATCGACCTCTTTCATCACAAAAATTTATTCTGATAGGTACACACTGCTTTCCTCTTTCGAAAGTAGATATTTCGTTATAACTCGATCCATCCCAGTTGTTCCTGATTATATATCCGCTTGCAGTAGAACTTAGAGCCATTGAAGTTAAACCAGCAACACCCAAACCCAACGAACCAGCACGTTTAAAAACACTCTTAACAGACATACAAAAAAACCTCACAAAAAATAAATTTAAATTATCAGGATTGTTCACCTAATATATGTAATATATCACATTATAAAATAAAAAGTCAATAGACTTTTTAAATTTTTAAATTTATTTATGCAAACTTTTAAAAATTTGAAATGGGATTAACAGAAATTTCGTAAACTGGCAATATGTAAAGAACTAGCATAGTCTTTTAAAAGCAAAACCTTTACAAAATTAAGAATTACACAATTTGAGATCACTAAAACATAATTATGTGAAATGCAAAAATTTACTGAAAGTAAAGGTTAGCTATTAATGTATATGTTTCCCTTTTTTAGAAAAGGTCGATCACATAGTAAAATATTAAAAGCAGGGTTTAATATAAAAAACCGTATTAACTATATAATTTAAGGTGGTCTCGTTTATAGAAAAAACGTAGTCATTTTTAAAATGTACCTCAGTAATGCCAAAAAAATATATAAAAAAATTTTAATAATGGAGAGATAAAAATTGAAGCAATCTTACGAAATATTTATTAAAAAAATAAATCTTTTAGGTGAGCCTATTTTGTGTAACGAGCCAATGAGAAAACACTCAACATTTAGAATAGGCGGACCAGTTGATTTTTTTATTACTGTAAATAAGAAAGTTAGTTTAGGGCAAATTTTAAAGCTTTGTAGGACTTTAGATATTCCTGTTCGCGTTATCGGTAATGGATCAAACTTGCTTATAAGTGATGATGGGGTAAGAGGAGTTGTTTTAAAGCTTGGCAAAGAGTTTAAGGAAATGAAAATTTTAGATTTTGAAAAAGATACAGCGGTAGTAGAGTGCGGTACCGGTGTATTAAATTCTAGTTTCTGTAATTTTTTAAAAGTCAATGGACTCACTGGTGCAGAATTTTTATATGGCATACCCGGGACTATTGGTGGATCTGTAAGAATGAATGCTGGAGCTTATGGCAGAGAGATTAAAGATATCATTTTAAAAACTGATGTCATTAGTATTAAAGGCGATGTTTTTAATCTTAATAAAGATCAAATGCGATTTAGTTACCGAAAAAGCTGCTTTTTTGAGAATAAAGGAATCATAGTTTCTGCAGTTTTTCGTTTTAACACAAAAGATCCTTCGGAAATCACCTTAAATATGAGGGAGAACCTTGAAAAGAGGAAAAAAAGTCAACCACTAAATTTCCCTAACGCAGGGAGTGTCTTTAAAAGACCCGAAGGATTGTTTGCTAGCAAACTCATAGACGAATGTGGGCTTAAAGGAAAGAAGATAGGTGATGCAATGGTAAGCGAAAAGCATGCAGGATTTATAATTAATTGTGGTCAAGCTACAAGTGAAGATGTAATGAAACTAATTGAAGAAATAAAGGCCACAGTTTTAAAAAAGAAGGGAGTTTTATTGGAAGAAGAAATCGAAATTTGGAATTAAAAAATCTTTTGTATCAGACGGATTGGGTCCTGTCACTATAAGAGGCGACGAAAAGAGCTTTTTTAAATATAGAAACTTATTGGATTTTTAGAAAAAATCATGATTAAATATCTATTTTATGTGAAGATGTGTGCACAGGAACTTTGTAGTGACTCTTCTATTAGAAAAGGCTACACTTTATTTGGGTCGTGCGAAAGGATCTCAGACATATATTGCTATTGCTGTATTTATAAATTAGGTAGAGAAAATAATTACGACAGAACCAACAGATACAATTTATTCACAAAATAGATTTTGTTTTGGAAAAGTTATTTAAGAAATGGATATCTTTGTAATTTTATTGCAAAACCACAAATTAAATTATTTTACGAAGTTATAATTTTATTTTTACTTTAATTTGATTAATAGGTAGTCAAAAATTTAGCTACAAAATTTATATCTGACCTTGCTATTACAAAAATGCTCACTTGTTGGAATTTAGTTAAAACATAATCAAAAAGTCAAAAAAATTACTTATCAAAGCGAATCAGATTTATGGTCTTATCTATAGCCCTTATAAAATGCCGCAATTTTATTGTAAGATTACTAAACGTATAAATTTTAAAACAATCTCTGGTTTTTGTGCATTAAAGCTTAGACCATGAATACAAGTCACTTAAATTTTTAAGAATAAAATCTATTATTACTATTGCTTTTTAATTTAGTTAGTTTTAGAATCCAGTGTTAGCACTTAGCATCATAGAGTGCCAATTTAATAACTATTCTTTCTAGGAGGCGCGGATTTAATGACTTCAGCAAACATAAGGCCGTTGACAGATAGAGTCGTACTAAAAATGGAGGAAGAAAAGAAAGAAACAAAAAGTGGGATTATTTTAGCAGGTGCTTCCAAAGAGAAGCCACAGATTGCTACTGTTGTAGCAGTTGGCCCAGGTGGGGTTGTGGATGGCAAAGAGGTAAAGATGTATGTAAGAGTTAACGACAAAGTAATAACTAGCAAATATTCTGGTACAGAAGTCAAAATTGGCGATGAGGAATACACCATTGTTAGGCAGAATGATATCTTAGCTGTTGTGGAGTAATTTTTCTGTAGAGTTTTTATACATAAGAATATTTTTTATTAAGGAGTTTTTATTTAGTTATGGCAAAGCAGATTTTGTATGGTGAAGAAGCAAGAAAAGCATTAATGAATGGTGTAGATAAGCTGGCAAATACTGTGAAGATAACTTTAGGCCCGAAGGGTCGTAATGTGGTATTGGATAAAAAATTTGGTTCACCGCTTATCACTAACGATGGAGTGACAATAGCAAAAGAAATCGAACTGGAAGATCCGTTTGAAAATATGGGAGCACAGCTAATAAAAGAAGCTTCTACTAAAACCAATGATGTTGCTGGTGATGGTACAACGACAGCCACTCTGCTTGCGCAGACGATAATAACCCAGGGAATGAAGAATGTTTCTGCTGGTGCTAACCCGATGGGGATCAAAAGAGGTATTGAAAGAGCAGTAAAAGCTGCTGTTGCTGAAATTAAGAAAAATTCAAAGAGAGTCAGTGGAAATGATGATATTGCGCGGGTAGCTACAATTTCTGCAGGTGACGAAAAGATAGGCTCGCTGATCTCCGAAGCCATGGAAAAGGTGACTTCCAATGGAGTGATTACTGTGGAAGAATCTAAAACGGCGGAGACTTATTCTGAAGTAGTTGAAGGGATGATGTTCGACAGAGGTTATGTATCACCGTATATGATCACTGACTCTGAAAAAATGAATGCGGTTATTGATGATGCTTATATCTTAATAACGGATAAGAAAATTACTAGCATTCAGGAGATTTTGCCGTTACTTGAGCAAATAGTTAACTCTGGCAAGAAGTTAGTGATTATAGCTGATGAAATTGAGGGCGAAGCACTAGCTACAATTATTTTGAATAAGCTTCGCGGTATGTTTACATGTGTTGGTGTGAAGGCGCCTGGTTTTGGCGACAGACGCAAAGAGATGCTCCAGGACATTGCTATTTTAACTGGTGGAGAGGTCATTACTTCGGATTTGGGTCTTGAACTTAAAGATGTACAGATTGATCAGCTTGGTAGAGCCAGGCAGGTAAAAGTAGAGAAAGAAAACACTATAATTGTTGATGGTGCTGGTGATAGTTACAAAATAAAGGATCGTGTACAGCAAATTAAGAATCAAATTGAGACAACGACCTCTGACTTTGACAGAGAGAAACTCCAAGAAAGACTTGCTAAACTTTCTGGTGGTGTGGCAGTTATTAAAGTTGGCGCTGCTACAGAACTTGAAATGAAAGAAAAGAAGTTAAGAATAGAAGATGCTTTGGCGGCTACGAAGGCTGCTGTTGAGGAAGGTATAGTTCCAGGTGGCGGAGTGGCTTTAATTAATGTTATGCCGAGTGTAAAGAGCATAATGGAGGATGTCACTGGTGACGAAAAAACGGGAATGTCCATAGTATACGATGCTTTGCAATCTCCAATAAAGCAGATCTGTGAAAATGCTGGTATTGAAGGAGCTGTTATTATAGATAAAATTATGAGCAGTACTGTTGGTGTTGGCTTTGACGTTAACTCCGGTAAGCTAGTTGACATGATTAGTGCTGGTATAGTAGATCCAACTAAGGTTACTCGTTCAGCTCTACAAAATGCGGCTTCAGTGTCTGCTATGGTTCTTACGACAGAGAGTCTGGTAACAGACATAAAAGAAAAAGAAGCACCAGCTATGCCTGCGGGTGCGCCGGGAATGGGCGGTATGTATTAAGCTGAGGCTTTGAAAAAACAACTGTAGCTAGATGTTTTCGCATCTGGCTTTTATTTTTTGGTTTTCAAAGTTCTAGGTTTTCTGTTCCATAGAAAGTAGACTTTGGATCTGTTATGCTTAAAAGAAGGGAAAATCTTGCAACGGTCATAATATGTTTGCAGGTGCACCCGGAAAGTGCGGGATATATTAATCTTAGGCTTCGAAAGTACAGCTTTAGCCAGATGTTTTTTGTCTAACTTTTTGTTTTTTGGTTTTCAAAGTTCTAGGCCTTTTGCTTCATAATAAAGTAGACTCTGGATCTGTCATGCTTAAAAGAAGGGAAAATCTTGTAACGGTCATAATATGTTTGCAGGTGCACCCGGAAAGTGCGGGATGTATTAATCTGAAGCTTCGAAAAAACAACTGTAGCTAGATGTTTTTGCACCTGATTTTTATTTCATAGGCATACTTAAACGACTAGCTTTTTTAACTTCAAAAAGAGACAATGTCGCTTTTGAGTTGCAACTTTCTAAATTTTAGAATTTACGGTAGTCAGTTTATTTGTAGTATTTGGCAATACCTTGAATTGCTATTAATTTTTTGAGTTTAAAATCTATAAATTATAAAAAAATCATATACATTATTAAAAAATAGCAATTGCAAAACTCTACTAATAAAAATATAATATTTAGTGTAATCGTTTTGCTGAATTTGATAAGTTTTACTCCTAACTGAGAGAGGTTATGTTGATGTCCGGTGTTACTATGGATGAAATAGTTTTTTTGTGTAAAAACAGAGGTTTCGTGTACCAAAATTCTGAGATATATGGCGGTCTTTCCAACACTTGGGACTACGGCCCTTTGGGATCTTTGCTAAAAAATAACATAAAAAACATGTGGATAAAAAAGTTTGTTCAGCAAAGTAAATACAATACTTTGATTGATTCTGCTGTTCTTATGAATCCTAATGTTTGGGTTTCTTCGGGTCATGTTGGGGGATTTTCTGATCCGTTAATTGATTGCAAAAAGTGTAAAACCAGGCACAGAGCAGACAAATTAGTACAAAACGCTACTGGGGAGAACGTTGAGGGTCTTTGTAATGATGAAATATCTGACTGTATTGTCAAATTAGATGTTAAATGTCCAAATTGTGGAGCAAATGACTTTACTCCTATAAGAAAATTTAATCTTATGTTTAAAACATTTCAAGGAGTTACTGAGGATTCTGCGAGCCAGGTTTACCTAAGGCCAGAAACTGCACAGGGGATATTTGTAAATTTTCAGAATGTGTTAAGAACGAGTAGAAAAAAAGTTCCGTTTGGTATAGCGCAGATCGGTAAATCTTTTAGGAATGAGATTACTCCTGGCAATTTTATTTTTAGAACAAGAGAGTTTGAGCAAATGGAGCTGGAATTCTTTTGTGTGCCTGGTGAGGATCTTAAGTGGCAGAAGTTTTGGGTAGAATTTTGTGAAAAATGGCTTTTAGATCTTGGAATAAAAAGAGATAATATACGGCTCAGAGGACACAGTAAGGAAGAACTTTCACATTATTCTAAAGCAACTACAGATATTGAGTTTTGTTTTCCTTTTGGCTGGGGTGAGCTCTGGGGAATAGCGGACAGAACAGATTTTGATCTTAGTGTTCACCAAGAAGGTTCAGGAAAGGATCTTCAATATTTTGATGCAGAGCGGAATGAAAAGTTTTTACCATATGTAATAGAGCCGTCTGTTGGGGTAGATAGGTCTTTTTTAGCGTTTTTATGCAATGCATACAGTAAAGAAAAAGTGACAGAAACTAATGAGGAAAGGGTAGTTTTAAAACTTCACCCCGCTCTTTCTCCTATAAAAGCAGCCATTTTGCCGCTTTCTAAAAAGCTCTCGAAAGAGGCTTTCGTGATTTATGAGGAACTTACTTCTAATTTTTTTGTAGACTTCGATGAATCTGGTTCTATAGGAAAAAGGTATAGAAGGCAAGATGAGATAGGGACTCCTTTGTGTATAACGTATGATTTTGATTCAGGAAAAGATAGTACGGTGACAGTAAGAGATAGAGATTCTATGGAGCAGAGTCGAGTGAAAATTTGTGATTTGGCAAGTATTATTAGTGAAAAGATAAAAGTTTAATTTTTATATTAAGCTTATATATTATAATTTTGATTTTGTTTGGGTAAAGTTTTGTTTATTGGTCAGTAGATTTCGTTTGCACTCTTTTGAATTTAAAAATAAAAAAGGCAGTTGTTTTTTAATGAAATCGAAGTAAAGGAGATTACAGTGTTGATGAGAATAAACAGTTAGACAAAATCGAAAGGAGTGACGTGTCTGTTGTAATCAGTTGGCGGTATTTTTGTGATCTTTTTTTAACGTTGTAGATATAGCGATTTGTAAATTAATAAGTTGTTTGATTTTTGTTTATGACCTTTTAGGGTTTTGTAGCCGAAGTAAGTTTTAGAACTGCAGTGACAAAAGCAGATTTGTCGGACTAATCCATGTTTCACGAACAGTAAAACTGAGTCGTTGATTGTGAAGACCATGTTTTACTTTTTAATTACCTCCTGTCGTAGTTAGCTTTTTTATTTTTAGCGTCTTGGGATTTAATAAACATATCCGATGTATCCGATTTTTGCGTTATCTGAAAGCACAGTCTAATTCACATTAAACTCTACGATTCTTAATTATACATAGAGCAAAAGTTGTAAGTAAATTTTTCGTGCTTTGTTGACGGTGCTGGTTTTTTGGTATGAGCGTTTTGTTTGCTCATAAAAATGCTAATTTTTGTTGCCACATGTTATTTTAAAAGTAAATTATAGAAACGTTTTTCTAATACATAAATTGTTATAAATATAAAAAAGGAGCGAAATAAAACTTTGGATCTTCATTTTACTAAGATGCAGGCGTGTGGAAATGATTACATATATGTTGATTGTACAAAAAATCAGTATGAAAAAGAGCTGGATTTTCCAAAATTAAGTCAAGATCTTTCAAGAAGAAGATTTAGCATAGGTGCTGATGGAATAATTCTGATCTGCAGGTCAGACATTGCGGATGCAAAAATGGTGATGTATAACGCCGACTCAAGTGAAGGGAACATGTGTGGAAATGGAATAAGGTGCATGGCCAAATACATGTATGATGTTATAGGAATAAAAAAGAAAAGATTAGAAATAGAAACAAAAAGTGGTATAAAGCAAATAGATATTTTTAGTGACCAAGCTAACGATAACGTAGCGAAAGAGATAATTGTTAATATGGGTCAATCAAGTTTTGCTCCGGAGAGTATTCCTGTAGACTTAGATAAACTTTTATTGGCTAAGAAGGAAGTCCATACTTTTCAAAATGATGTAAATGCCGTCAGCAATGGAGGTACATCTAAGCGGAACAAATACTTTGTGGATACCGTTAAAAAGAGTTCTAGTTTAAGTGAAGAGTTATGCGAAGTGTTAGATTTTCCTGTTAATATAAGAGGTAGAGATTATTGTTTAAATTGCGTATCTATGGGGAATCCGCATTGTGTTTTGATATACGAAAATGACGTTGAAAAAATAGATTTGGAAAATGTTGCTTTAGATTTTTATTTTTCTGGAATTTTTCCCAGTGGCGTTAATATAGAAATAGTCAATATTAACAGCGATAATTCTATAAAAGCAAGAGTTTGGGAACGTGGCAGTCAAGAGACGCTTGCATGTGGTACTGGCGTAAGTGCTTGTTTTGCTGTTTTAAAAAAGTTTAATTTAATAAAAGGTACAGATCCTCTTCGTGTTCGGCTTAAAGGAGGAACACTTATGGTTTTCGGTAAAATCAATAGCGAGGAAGTTTTTTTGGGCGGGCCAGCTGAATTTGTCTATACTGGAGTTGTGAAAATTTAATTGTTTTTGTTTTATAACTTGAATTTTATTTATGTATAATCCAATTCTATGGGTGTGGGTATTATTGTTTAATAATAGTTAAGTTAGTGCCTGCTTTGCTGTTTTAAAAAGTTTAATTTAATAAACGGCACAGATCCCCTTCGTGTTCGGTTTAAAGGTGGAACACTTATGGCTTCTGGTAAAATCAATAGCGAGGAAGTTTTTTTAGGTGGGCCAGCTGAATTTGTCTATACTGGAGTTGTGAAAATTTAATTGTTTTTGTTTTATGACTTGAGTTTTGTTGATATATAATCCAATTCTATGGGTGTGGACAGTATATTATTGTGTAATATTAGTTAAAATTTAGCGTTGTTTTTAGCAATATAATCGTACTTCAAATGTTTCGATGGAGTTTTTGCATTTTTCTTCGATGCTATTTTTGTTGAAATTTTTCCTTTAAGACTATTTTCAAATTACTTCAATTTTTTGATTAATTTGTAATCGGATTAAGCTGTTTTCTGTTTTCATAAAAATAAGAAGGGGTGAAGTTTTGACAATAAATAAAAAATTAGAAAATTATTTAAAAAATATCGATAAATACAGTGAAAATATATCTATTACAGGTAATTATTTTAGTGGAGATAAGGTAAAGCTTGCAGAAAAGTTTCAGTATCAAGGATTTACTGTCATAGATGCGGATACGTATAACGTAGATAGTTTGGAAATAAATAAATTTGAAGAAAGCAAAGTGATAGGTGTTACAGGACCAAGCGGAGCAGGTAAGTCTACACTGTGCTGTAAATTTTTAAGTTATGGTTTTGCTGTAGTTGATTGCGACGCGATTGCGCATTCGATTTTGGAAAAAAATATTCATGTAAAAAAAAAGTTAGTGGAGCATTTTGGTAATGTAATTTTAGATAACGATTATAAAATAAATAGAAAAAAATTAAAAAGTATAGTTTTTAATTCTAATGATAATTTGCTATTTCTTAATCGTACAATTTTTAAATACATCGCCAAAAAAGTAATTTTAGAAATACAAAAGAATATTTCAAATAATAAAAAGCAGGTTGTGGATGCTCCATTGCTTTTTGAGTATAATCTAGATAAAGTCTGCGATAAGGTGATAGTTTTACTTTACGATGGTTCACGCTCTAGGTGGAAAATTTGATTTTTTATTTTATTGTGCGATTTTTTTCATTGTCACATATTAATAAAAAAATATTTTTAGTTTTTTGATTTATAGAGTGGAAATAGTTTGGTTCGCGTAAAGAGGTTATTTTATAGCCGTTGACGTTATTTTTTAGAGTAAATATTTCATGTATTTAGTTTTAAAATGCTGGGGTGGGGTGCTTGCGTTGAACGCTGGCGGTTTCGTTAAAGTGTTTGGCATATTAGAATAAAATGAGAAGAAAAATACAAAGAAGAGTCTTGTTTTTTACTGTGTTTGTACTGATAGTATTATTTGTTTTAAATTCTTTAGATGGCATATTTTTAAAAAAAATTTATCCTAAAAAATATGAGGACATAGTAAAAAAATATAGTCAAAAGTATGATGTAAAGGAAAACCTGATATATTCTGTAATGCGAACGGAGAGTAATTTTGACCCAAATGCTAAATCAGAGGCGGGAGCTATTGGTTTAATGCAGATTACACCAGAAACTTTTAAGTGGCTTCAACAAAAAAATAAAAATCTTCCCCGCGCAAGTGTTGATGAGCTTGTTAATCCAGATATAAATATTGAGTATGGAGTATATTTTTTATCTGTTTTACTAAATAAGTATAACAATATTAGTACTTCTCTTTGTGCATACAATGCAGGGATCGGAACAGTCAATGATTGGTTAAATGAACAAAAATATTCTTTAGATGGAAAAGTTTTGATGAATATTCCTTACAAAGAAACTCGTAATTATGTAAAACAGGTAATTAAGACTGAAAAAATCTATAATAAAATTTATTTCTGATTTTTTATATTTTTTAGAATAATTATATGAGATGTTTCTGGTGCCAGCGATTTAAATATCTAAATTTTGTATAGAATTTACTTAAATTGTATTTATATAATATAAAATAGTAATTAAAGTGTGCTTAGAGTATTATTAATTAAAATACATGCTGAACTATGAAGTAAACTATTTTGGTCAATTAAATTCTTATTGATTTATTTTCGTTTAATTGATAAAATAGCGAGGTATTAGTTATTAGTAGTTGTGTTAGCTAGAGCTCGGTGTTAGCCAGCTCGGTTTGTGTAGTTTTTATTATAGGTTTGCTGTAATTCTCGTGTTTCGTTGCGCTTTGTGTTCAGGATTGACGTCTTTTTTGTGTTTAGGTGTTTGCTTTTTAAGTTTTGTGCTTCCTTACTTTGTGGGGCAAGCCGTGATCTCTCTGTTTGGTGTGGAGCTGTTTTTGTGGAAGTTTAGAATTTGCTTTTGGAGGTAAATAATATGTCTGGTAATAATGAGGAAAAGAAAAGTAAAGCTGAAAAGTTGAAGCAGGCGTTATTTTTGGATAATAAAAAGAGTGGGGCACTTAAGTTAAAAGAAAAGCATATAAAAAAAGCTTTCGATTTTGCAAGTGATTACATGCGTTTTTTAGATTTGTGCAAGACTGAGCGCGAAACTGTGGAGTACTGCGTTGATGTGGCAAGAAACTCTTCTTTTTCTGCTTTTGAGCGTGGGAAAAAATATAAGCCTGGAGACAAGGTTTATTTGAATAATAGAGGAAAAGCTCTGATACTATGTGTTGTTGGTAAGAATGGTGTTAAGAATGGACTAAAGTTAAGTATAGCGCACGTTGACTCTCCACGTATTGATCTGAAACCTAATCCTTTATACGAAGCAAACAATTTAGCTCTCTTTAAGACGCACTACTATGGTGGTATAAGAAAATATCAGTGGTTGGCATTGCCTCTATCTTTGCATGGTGTGGTTGTGAGGAAAGACGGTACTCCGGTTAAGATAAATATTGGTGAGGTGTCAGGCGAGCCTAATTTTTGTATTACTGACCTCCTTCCACATTTAGCTAAGGAACAAGTGGCTAAGACTTTGAGTAAGGCTTTTGAAGGCGAGAGTATGAATGCCCTCGTTGGCAGTTTGCCGTTTCAGGATGAAAAAGGTACTGATTTGGTAAAATTGAACATTATGAAAATTCTAAACGAGAAATATGGTTTGATAGAATCTGATTTTACGTGTGCTGAACTTTCTCTTGTTCCCTCTTTTAAGTCTGTGGATATTGGCTTTGATTCTAGTATGATCGGTTCCTATGGTCATGACGATAGAGTTTGTGCATACCCGACGCTTAGATCAATAGTGGATCTTGACGTAGTTCCAGAAGAGACGGTGATTTCTGTCTTAACTGACAAGGAAGAGATCGGAAGTGATGGAAATACGGGGATGAAGTGTGAATATCTGAAGTATTTTGTTATGGATCTTGCTAAGTCTGAAGGTGTAGAGTACCATCACGTGTTAAGTGATTCTAAATGTTTATCAAGTGATGTTAATGCGGCGTTTGATCCTAATTACTCTTCTGTTTTTGAGCCCAACAATAGTTCTTACATTAATGGTGGGGTGGTTGTGACTAAGTATACGGGAAGCGGGGGTAAGTCGGGCACTTCGGATGCTAGTGCTGAATTTATGGGATATATAAGGGATCTTCTAGAGAGTAATAATATTCTTTGGCAGACAGGTGAACTTGGAAAGGTCGATGCTGGCGGCGGAGGGACAATAGCTAAGTTTATAGCCAACATGAATGTTGACGTTGTTGATTTAGGTATACCTGTGCTGTCTATGCATGCTCCGTTTGAAGTTGTGTCTAAGGTGGATCTTTACGAAGCCTATCGGGCTGTTTCTTCATTTTTTAAAGCTTAGTCTGTTTTTTTGGTGTAGCCCCTTGGCTTGTTTTCGAGCTGGTTTTGTGTGGTAGATGTGTTGAAGTAGCGCTTTATTGGTTAAAATTTTGAGCGTTTACTGTGTCGTGTTTGCGTTCTTTGGGCGTTTGCTAGTGTTGTTTTTACGGATGATTCAATTTTTCATAAACTTGGACTACTTTCGTGTTAAGGATCTCGGGGGAAAGGGTGCTGAGTTTTGCGGAATAAGTTTAGAATTTTTGTTAGGTCTGTGGGGAGTTTGTTAATTTAAGAAAGTTTAGTTTTTGAGTGAGCGCAGGTTTAGTTTTGTATTTAAGTGTCCGGTATGTACTTTGTTGAGTTGGCCGAATGTTCGTTAGATTTGCTGTTTGTTCGATCTCCCTGTTTTCTGCTTGTGATTACGACCTTGTTGTGAGTTTGTAATGGTGGGCGCGACGACAAGGTATGTTTCATGGGAGGTAAGAGCTTGGTTAAGTTTGAGTACTCTGAAGACTTTGAGAAAATGGATAAGATTGCTGATGAATTGTTGAGTGAGCATGATAGGGAGAATGGCGTTGAATACAATTTTAATAAGTTTAGTTTTATTGCGCGCGATGGCGACAGGTTGGTCGGTATATTAACTGGTTATAGTTATTATTCGGAAATTACTATAAATAATTTATTTGTTTTAAAGGAATACAGAGGCAGAGGCGTAGGTAGTCGGCTTATAAAGATGGTGGAGCAGCGGTTTAAAGACGATGGTTTTAATAACATAAATTTAGTTACAAACGAATTTCAGGCGCCAGATTTTTATAAAAAATGTGGATTTGAACTTGAGTTTATAAGAAGGAATGAACATAATCCAAAGTTTACTAAATATTTCTTTATGAAATATCTGTGAAGCCTAGGGGTGTTTTTTGTGGGAATTTTTCTGTGGGCTCAATTGTAGAGTTTTATTATAGCTGTCGTAGTGTGGAATTCGGGTTTGCTTTAATTTTTATGTCGTAGTGCTGGAGTTTGTTTTCTGTAAATTTACTTATGTCTTGGACTGTGTTCTTTCGCTGCGACGTGGGTTGAAGGGGTGTCCTGTTCAGTTTGAAGTTTATACTTGTTTTTTGTTTCTTGCTATACAGTTGAAATTTTAATGGTATTAGATTAATATTTAACAAATTTGTTAATAAATTTGTTAAATTTTTAGTTTTAATTGGTGGTCTGCTTTTAGCTTTCTCCGAACACCCTATGGATAGCCGTTTCGTACTTGTTTTGGATTTGTTTAGTCTGGAGTTTTTATATTATAAACATGAAATTTTAGTGTATTATTTTTGATAATTCAATTTTTTGTGTATGTCGAAGTTTTGTGCTATCTATTTTTATTTAGTAGCACATTCTAAGAGTGGAGTATGTAGAAACGTATGCTGCGAAGCATAGTCATATTGCACTACATTAATTCTATAAAAATTTCCTTACTTGTTATATCGTTTGACTAGTTTTGGTCCTTGGTTGAGGTTTTTTAGGTAAATGATCTCGAATTCTTTTTAAAGGGTAATAAGACTTTCTATTTTAAACGTGCAGAGCTTTTTACCTCTGCACGTTTCTTGGGCTGTTTTCAATGTGAGTCAACTGATAGTCTTTATAAAATAAAATGCATGCGTCTATTTTTAAAAAAAATCATATAAACCGTCTGAAGTGAATTAGTTTAAGAGCTTTTAAAAAGATTTATCTATCAAATTCCACATTAAATTCGTAAAAGTTTTTGCTATTTAGTTTATCTGTGGCTATTCTTAGGCCTTCACCAAACCTCTGGTAGTGTACAATTTCACGTTCCCTCAAGAAAACTATAGGGTCCTTGACATCTGGGTCGTCGCAAAATCTTAGGATGTTGTCATAGGTTGTTCTGGCTTTTTGTTCAGCTGCTAAATTCTCATGTAAGTCTGTCAACATGTCACCTTTTGATTGCAAAGCTGCTGCTGTAAATGGTACTCCAGAAGCTGCCGATGGATAGATTCCGGTCGTGTGGTCCACGTAATATGCATCAAAACCAGCTTTTTTTATTTCTTCTGGTGTTAAATTTCTGGTAAGTTGAAATACGATGGTACCGATCATTTCTAAGTGTGCAAGTTCTTCAGTTCCAATGTCTGTTAGTATAGCTTTTAATTCAGGGTATGGCATTGTAAATCTTTGGCTTAAATATCTTAAAGATGCTCCCAATTCGCCATCCGGGCCACCGTATTGACTTATTATAAGTTTTGCAAGCTTTGGATTAGTATTTTTTATATGCACTGGATATTCTAATTTTTTTTCATAAGTCCACATTAAAATAGCCCTCCTTCGACCATCGCATTTTCTCGATTTGATGTGCTAGCGCATTGGCAGTCCCAAGGCCATGGGTCTTTTATCCAATCCCACTGATCAGCTATTTTGCTGTCTGAACTAAGTGGTCCGTACTTTGATTCGTACTCTTTTTTTAATAGTTTACATTTTTCTCTGTAGTCTTTTAGTTTAGATGCTACAATAGAATCGCTTGGATGAGTATCTAAATACATATGGAATTCTGTTATAGCGAAGTCTGTTTCCATTATTTTTTTTAATAGGTTATTTCTGCTATTCACGACCTGTTCCTCCTACTTCCTAAAAATGGTTTGTTAAGACATGGAAACATAGTACCTTTTCTTAGTCCACAAGATGCCGTATAAACTGCCTTTGGGTTTTGATAGGGAATATACGCCATTGCAACCACTGGATTTCTTGGAAAAGGTGGCACGATATAGTTATCTGATTGTCTAAAATGTTGTAAATCGCCGTCCATAATTCACATCCTTGTATTAAATTTTTATTTATATTATGTGTTTTATAAGCTAAAGGTTACTGTTGGTAAGTAAAGATTATAAAAACTTTATCTTTTAGTGCTTCAACTAAAGAACAAAGTTTTACTTTTTGTTTAATGAGATAGTGCTGTAGCTTTGTTATTTTAAAAAAATATATATACGTTAGTAAAATAAAAGATTAGAAAGCTAACCATATTTCTAGAAAATGTTTTCAAAAGAGCTTTCTTAGGTAGAGCGAGCGGTTTATTTCTTCATTTGATAGCTGTTCCCCGGATTGCTGTTCCATATTCGTTCTCACATCAAGTATACCTACAGACGAGGATTTCTTTATTTGTTCAGAACGCAGTTATAACGTACAACAGATCCATCAGGATAATTAACTACAGTCTTTTCTTCTGCGAAGCCACACTTGCGATAGAATCCGATTGAATCGTCGTCTGTTTGTGCTTCAAGCCTTTCCAAGTCCTCAGATTCCATTACAGATTGGATCATGTGCTTTCCGATACCTCTGCAGCGTGCTTTATCCGATACGGCGATCCCAATGATTTTTGCGGCAACACCCGAATATTTCAGAACCATCATACCTGTTTTCTTACCTCGGTTCTCGCATATATATATTCTCACCGATCGCTCATTCAAATAGTCTTCCATCTGTGCTTTGAAATGATCATATGTCGGATGATGCATGCAGGGCGCATAAAGCATGAATGCCTCTTCTGACAAAAGCCAGCCTGTATCGCTGCATAACAAAACTTTCATAAACATCCTCAGACATTCCGATTAAGCGGTAGATTGACAAATCCGAATTTGTGTGATTAACTTCCGGTTTACTGATTCAATTGCTTTGAGAGGAACAGAACAAGACCGTCGTCGTTGGCTATTTCCGTTTCATATTGTTCACAGGGTTTACCACGATACCAGGCTCCGGTGCCGTCCGGGATGTATCCACGTTTAATATACATCCGTTTGGCGTTTCCGTAACCATTATGAAGGCCAACACCAAGCCAGACTGTATCGGCATATTGCCCGGCTATCTGTTCAGCAACATCCATCAGTTTACTGCCGATTCCTTTTCTTTGATACTTTTCCAAAACACCAAGATCAACAATCTCTGGCCACCCTTTTCCGCTGAACGCGCCGCCCAGGTCTGTAAAGTAGACGTTGATATATCCGGCGGGATACCCTTTATTACGGCGGTCAGGGAAATACATTTTTTATCAGCCTGATCCCTGAGCCTCGTCAGATACTTCAAAATATCGGCACCCCATCCCTGCGCTTTTTCTTAATCGGTAAAAACCTGGGCGTCCGCTTCTTAAAGACCGCGGATCACCAGTTTGTCATCCTTGTAATGTACCGTAGTTCCTCTTTGCATTTCAATACTTTTAATAGTTGGATCATATTTTATCCTTTCAAATTGGAATTTGTTTTCATCTATGCTTTTCTAAGCGTAAAAGGCCTTCCTCATCTGGAGTGCGAATTCCATATTTGTATGTATATCCCATATGAATATAAAAGGGAGTTGCCGTGATGGAAGCAGGTATTTCGACTCTGTTTGCACGAAGAAAGTATTCGTCTTTTTCCAGGGTTTCTATAATCTTTCTCCCTATTCCTTGCCGATGATACTCGGGTAAAACGAAGATGGTGAATAGGCTACTTTCGTCCACCTTACCCCAATAAGGGCCTATTGCCCCACAACCAACAATTCTGTCCCCATCGCATACAACGTAAAAATGAGTCCAATCCGCAAGTTTCAATATGTCTTTAGGCTGTAATCTTTGAACATTTTTTTCGATGTATTCCCTCGAATAATCTTTGATGTTGACTTCTCTGAGCGTTTTAACAATCAAAGAAGATACCTTTTCTGCATCTTCTGGTTTAAATCTTCTGATAATCATAACATCCTCTACAAATTCCGATTTGTTCTCTTAGTTTTCGCCTTTCCATTCTAA
>DFGJ01000007.1 GCA_002372375.1 Ruminococcaceae bacterium UBA3753 | reverse complement strand
TCCATATGCAGATGTAAATAATACGGAAATAAAACCAGATAATAATTTAGATCCAGAGCGAAGGCATGATCGTGATGATTCAAAAGATACACAGATGAATATTTCAGATACAGGTGTAAATAATACAGTAATAAAACCAGATAATAATTTAGATCCAGAGCGAAGGCATGATCATGATGATTCAAAAGATACACAGATGAATATTTCAGATACAGGTGTAAATAATACAGTAATAAAACCAGATAATAACTTAGATCCAGAGCGAAGGTATGATCGTGATGATTCAAAAGATACACAGATGAATATTTCAGATACAGGTGTAAATAATACAGTAATAAAACCAGATAATAACTTAGATCCAGAGCGAAGGCATGATCATGATATGGAAGGTAGCTTCGATGTCAATCAAACTGTTACTTCAAACAATTTGTATTCGTTTTTTAGGCGTAATTTATTTTCTTTGATTTTTAACGTGTGTGTTCTGTTGCTGAATTTTTATTTGTTTTTTGCTATGGAAAGGAAATATGAGGAAAAATTTAAGCAAACGAAAACGGAATTTGATGGAAAAATTGAGCAAGCGAAAACGGAATTTGAGGGAAAAATTAAGCAAGCGAAAACGGAATTTGAGGGAAAAATTAAGCAAGCGAGAAAGGAATTTTATGAAAAATTTTTTCGAACATTATTTAGAAAGTTTACGTTAAGAGAGCCAGTAGGGCATGATTGGAAACAACCTTTTGCTGGAGTGAAATTTGTCCTTCAGGATTTAGTGATTAAAAAAGTAGAAACATTACGTTTTCTTCTACCGGGAGAGCTTACGTTAAGAGTGTCAGAAAAAGAGTTTGTCGTTGACTGGAAACATCGTGTTAACGTGAAACTTGATTATTCGAATTTATTGATTAACAGAGTAAAAACATTACGTTTTAAAGTATGCATTCCTCGACTTAATGGAAAAGGAAATTTGTTAAAAAATAATAACCAGGGAAAGAAAGTTGAGGAGGGCATTGGGCGAAAACCAGTTTGTAATATAGAAGTGCGTGGATGTAGATTTTTTACTGAAAGGGTTTATGATACGTACAAAAAAGGTGAAAAAGTGTGTAAAAGCTATAAAAGTGTTCCTAAACGTTACGATTACGCGAAATTGGATGTTTGCGAGAGTGAAACTCTATCTATAGGCAAATTTCTTTTGGACATTGGACTAAAAGGTTCCCAGGATAAAATTGAGGTGTAAGCAGCGTTTGCCAGCATATGTTAGTACGAAACTTTTATGTGTTGTGATTTTTGCTAATTTTTAGTGCAGCGAGAGTAAATTGTAGTTTTAATTAAACTTGAAACTAAGCGAAAACTTTAAATATTGCCGACAAATAGTTGAGGGAGCCTAAGTTCAATATACCACAGGGGCAAGTGGTTCTAGTACTTGAATAAGTTTTTTAACTATCTTATAATTAGATTGTTTTCGGATCGATGTTTATCAGTGTTTGGAGAAAGTTGTTTTATGGTTTCGGCAGGGGATTTTAGAAATGGTACGACTTTCGACATGGATGGCAGTGTTTATGTTATAGTGGAATTTCAGCACGTGAAGCCAGGGAAGGGTTCTCCTTTTGTTAGGGCTAAAATAAAGAATGTGATTACAGGGGCTGTAGTTGAGCGTACTTTCAATCCAAACGAAAAGTTTGAAAATGCGTATATCGAGAGAAAAGATATGCAGTATTTGTACAATGACGATAGCCTTTACTACTTTATGGATATGGAAACGTATGATCAGATTCCCGTGAGCAAGGATGTACTTTCTGACAATTTTAAATTTGTTAAGGAGGACATGGTCTGCCGTGTGCTTTCTTACAAAGGAAAAGTTTTTGGCGTGGAGCCTCCTTTGTTTGTGGAGCTGGAGGTGACAGAGACTGATCCGGGATTTAAGGGTGACACGGCTACAAATGTTACGAAGCCTGCTATTTTAGAAACAGGTGCCGAGATACGTATCCCGCTTTTTATTGATCAGGGTGAAAGGATAAAGATAGACACAAGGACGGGAGAGTATATGGAAAGAGCGTGAGTGGGTCGGCTTTATGTTTTGCTTTTAGAGCTTTATTGTGTTTTTAGAGGTGCGATACTTTTTTACAGCATATTGTAGTTGATTTCGTTTAGACTGTTTTTTGGATGTGTTTTGTTTTGGGGCTCTTTTTTAGTAGGTTTTTTGCGCGTTGTTTTATAGTTGAGCTGTGACGGTTTATTTGAATAAAGTAGTAGTGTGTTTATGATTTTCGTAAGTGGTTTTTTTGTTTTTCTGCTAAGATAGAGTGAGTGTTCTTGCTTTTGTTATTTTTTGTCAAGTGTTGTAATCTTTGAATGTTGTGCATTGTTTTAGCTTTAGTTTTTGCGTGACTTTTTCGAAGCACTTCGACTTTTTTACCGATTTTCTTATGTTGGGTATGAATTAGTTTATATAAAATGAGAATAAGAAAAAAGCCTTGGGCACGATCAGAGTTGGAATCTGTGGTATTTTTTGAACAACATCCAAAAGACTTTATTGGTAACTGGGCTAGTAGATTTGCTGAAAGGCTGCCTATCTGTTTGGAATTGGGATGTGGTAAAGGTTTCTTTATTGCAAATTTGGCGTCCGAAAATCCTAACGTTAACTACATAGGTATAGATATAAAAGATGAGATGTTAGTTTTAGCTAAAAGGAATATAGAGAGAGAATTCTTTATTAGAAAACATGATATAAATAACGTTGTTTTGCTTGCCTATGATATTTCTAGAATAAGTGATATTTTTTCGAAAGACGACGTAGTAGGCAGAATTTATATAAATTTTTGCAATCCTTGGCCAAGGAATAAGCACAAAAAACGTAGACTAACACATATAAAACAGCTTAATCAGTACAAAACTTTTTTAATAGACGGTGGAGAGATATATTTTAAAACAGACGATGATGATCTATTTAATGATAGTATAAAATACTTTGAAGCTTGCAAATTTGAAGTTACATTCAAAACGGATAATTTAGAGCTGTCGAATTTTTCTGATAACATCGAGACAGAACATGAAAAGATGTTCAGATCGATCGGTAAGAGCATAAAATTTTTAATAGCAAAGAAGAGATGAAAATTTTAAAGTGGTCTTTTGGTGATTAAAAAGTTTAAAGTCCTAGTGGGGATAAGGCTAAATGGCTAAGAAGCATTGAGAAATCTAAGAGATTAGTATGCTTTAGTGAAGTTTATAGTTTTTAGTGAAAACAAATTATTAGAATTATATATAAGTTGTCTATAATTTAATTAAAATACTTAAATACAAGGAATAGAGTAGCTTTTTAGTTGCAGAAAAGCTTTAATAAAAATTTCTTAAGAGACAAAAATTTACGACGACTACATTACAGATATACTAAGGATCATTAAGGATAAGTCTATGAAAGTACTTAGATATATACCTAAAACATAGTTTTTCAACTACGAAGTTTTATCCGAATTTTTAGCAAACTCATTAAACTACATTTTTTATGTGATAAATTCATAAAAAACAGACAAGAACAACTTTGGTGATATGTCACTTTTTATTTCCTAATAAAATAAACCGAACTCAACTGATCTTCTATCCGGCATAATTTATTTCGCTCAACCGCAACACACGCACACAAATATGAAAATTTAAGTGTATTAAGCATATTTTGTAAAAAACACAACAACTGATGAACCCAACACACATCCTTTATCAGTAGTCAGAAAATAGAAATCGACACAATACTAAAGCTCTATACCACGGGAAACTAGATATTTTTGGAAGCGCTCTTTATTTGCGTTAACGACAAGGTCTTCAGGAAAATCAATCTCATTCAGTAGGTCCAGAGCTTCGTCAAATTTTCCAACAAGAGCAGAAAAGTGCGAGTCAGAATTTACAACAATTGGGACAGAATATTTCTTACATATTTTAGCAATAGCTTTGCAATTTTCTCTCGACCCGGGACGAACTTTAAATGAACTGTTGTTTATTTCTACAAGTTTACCATTTCTACCAAATTCCGGGATCACTTTTTCATAATCAAATCTGAAGAACTCCTGCCCAGAATGTCCTATGACATTAACTGTAGGATTTTTTGCTATATTGAGCCAAGCTTTAGTACATATTTCCGGGTCACTCAAATTGGTATCTAAAACTTGCGGGTGCATAGAAGCTATGACCCACTCAACTGTGCCTGAAATCCTTTCTGTTAAATCAAGATCACCTTCATAGTTGCACACATTCGCCTCTACGCCGCGTAAGAGCCTGACTCCTTGGATGTATTTAGGCAAAATTTTTAAATTCTCAAAATGAAGCTCATCCGGCGCATTTCCCATCTTTAAGCAATGATCAGTAACGGCAATGGCATAAAGCCCTCTTTCTTTTGCGACTTTTGCCATTTCCTCTAAAGTACTGTACGCGTGTCCTGATGCTATTGTATGGCAGTGAGTATCTGCAATTATTTTCACTGAAACTACCTATCTTTCTGCGACAAAAAACATATCTCAATCCACATCATTATACTATTTTTTTGCCTACGTTTCAATGTGTTTCTTCTTCAGTAGAGAAAGAGGATAAAACTTTTCTATTTGAAAAATTTATTTTTCATTAGAAACTTAAAAAATTTTCATTTTTTGTACCTTTCGATCAATAGGTTTGATTCATACATATTTTAAATTGATGTTTAACATAAATAGTTTATCTTTCCTATTCATTTCAGATTAAACATAGCTTTCTTTTTTGACCTTTTCCGGACTGTCTTTTAAACTAAACAAAATTGCTGATAATTCCAATTAAATCCAAAGTGTTCTATCAGAATAAGATCTATTTTCTATTGTAAAACTGACTTTAAAAAACTAAGACTTTAATAAAACATTTTACTAAAAATACTATTTATTTTAGTGAATATATTCTCAACTGAAAAAGTCCAGCAAACAACATTTCTGTGAATTATCTCATTATCGCACAAAAATATTTAAGTATAATGTGTTTTTTTATTAATTTATAAACATAACACTCCTTAAAGTATTTTTTAGCAGTTCACAAAACACTGCCCAGAATTTGCTTTAGGCAAATTTGTTTGTCTATGCACCCTAGTTTTCATTTATGTCAGTAAAACCAGCATTGAAATAAAGTTCAATTTAAGGGGCAACATTTCCCCTAAAGCACGTCAGCCACACTTACCTCCACGAAACAAACAACAAAGACTTTTACTTTGTACAAAACAGCGAAGAGTTTCCCGAAAGAGAACAATTGCTTTAAGTTGATCGATTATGCAATTTAATTTTTATTTATCTAAGTGCAGACCTTTTTGATGTGCGAACCTATCTTTCAGGATAATATTTTGCTATTAATTCATCGTCTATTCTTTTGAGCTCCGATTTAGGTAAAATAGATAAAAGTTCCCAACCGATGTCTAGTGTTTCCTCAATTGAGCGATTCGTTGTAAAACCTTGTGAAACATAGCGGTCTTCAAACTCATCTGCGAACTTGGCATAAAGTTTATCCAATTCGCTAAGTGCGGAATCCCCTAGAATTACCGATAACTCCTTCGCTTCTTTGCCCCTTGAGTACGCTGCAAACAACTGATTCATGGTGCTAGCGTGATCTTCACGGGTTTTCCCTGCTCCTATTCCCTTATCTTTTAACCTCGAAAGTGATGGCAAAACGTCAACAGGTGGTGATATTCCTTTTCTATGGAGCTCTCTGCTTAAGATGATCTGCCCTTCGGTGATATATCCTGTCAAATCTGGGATAGGGTGCGTTTTATCATCTTCAGGCATAGTAAGAATCGGAATCATAGTAATACTGCCTTGTTTTCCTTTTTGTCTGCCGGCTCTTTCGTATAAAGAGGCCAAATCCGTATACATGTAACCAGGGTAACCTCTTCTTCCAGGTACCTCTTTCCTTGCAGCGGAAATTTCTCTTAACGCGTCAGCATAGTTAGTAATATCCGTTAAAATAACCAAAACATGCATGTTTTCACTAAAAGCCAAATGCTCAGCTGCTGTTAAGGCCATCCGCGGTGTAGATATCCTCTCTACTGCTGGATCTTTGGCTAAATTCACGAACATAACAGTTCTGTCTATTGCACCCGTATTTTTAAAATTTTCAACAAAAAAATTAGATTCTTCAAAAGTTATTCCTATAGCAGCGAAAACGACAGCAAATCTGTCACTCGTGCCTCTAACCGTAGAATGATTAGCAATTTGTGCAGCTAAATGTGTATGAGGCAATCCACTAGCAGAAAAAATCGGTAGCTTCTGCCCTCTGACGAGAGTGTTTAGACCGTCTATAGACGAAACGCCGGTCTGAATAAACTCACTAGGATAATTTCTTGCAACAGGATTTATCGGCAAACCGTTGATGTCTTTTTTGTTTTTGCAAATTATAGGCGGACCACCATCGATGGGTAGTCCCAAGCCGTTAAAAACCCTCCCAAGCATATCTTTAGAGACGGCTAACTGCATGCTTTTTCCTAAAAAGCGGATCTTACTACTTGCAGGATTGATCCCTGTTGCGCTTTCGAAAAGCTGAACAAGCGCATTTTCACCATCTATTTCTAGAACTTTGCACTTTCTTATTTGCCCATCTTCGAGAATAATCTCACCAAGATCATCGTAGTTCACATTTTTAACGCCGCGAACAAGCATTAGCGGACCCGCAACTTCTTCAATAGTTCTGTACTCTGTAGCCATACTAGTCCCCTTGAATCAATATTTCGTTAATTATTTTACTAAAAACTAAGTATAGAAGAAAGTTTTAAAGTTTTTGTGTCAGTTGTGGTTGGAAGCTATTTTCTACCAAGGAAGCCAAGAAAAGCGCTTATTTGGAGAAGGGTCCTTTTTTTGCTCTACTTCTTTTTTATTTGCTTCTTCGGGCTTCAAGTGTTTTCCAAAGTATTCAATGGTTTCTTTCAATATGTTGTGATGCTTTTTTAGTACCCGGTCTAGTTCTGCATAGTCTCTGTTTAAATCAAAATATGTCCTACCTTTAAAGTAACTTTCTTTTCCTTCTTTTTTTCGGCCTGATTCAATAAGTTCAATAAACTCTTCATTGTTAAAGTTTGAAAGAGTAGTTAGATTTATACGCGACACTTTATTAGAAATTTTGCTAACAATTTTTTTTGTATCTTTAAAGTAATCCGTATCAGAAAAATAATATGTAATTGCGTCTTCATAAGGATGACAGTTTTTGGAAAATAATGGGCAAAAAGGAGAATGATATTGTTCTTTATCTTTCTTTTTTGCCAATTCAATTATAGCGTCTTTAATTTTATAATTGAGTTCTATAGGTCCGTTTGTTCTCTCGGTATTAATAAATTCTCTTGTCGGTAACTCTACTTTATATTTATGTTTTTTATCTGGAGAAAAAGTGTAATCGCTAGATACCAATTTTTTACCTTTATGTTTTCCTGACGGAACTGTAAAACAGTTTTCTTCCAATTCTGGCAAAGAATAATACAAACGTAAAGGCTCATCCAAAAGAAAAGCTCTGTTCGCTAATTGCCACATTTGATCCTCACTGCTTAGATCCAGACGATAACTACTAATAGTATTTTCTAAAATTTTACTTGCAAGCTCAGTGTACTCACCTGAATAATTTTCTTTTCTCAATTTATCTAAAGGGCTTTCCCAAATCAATATGTTCCCGCCAGCACTGAAATAACTTTCGCCTCTTTTGTTCCTTTTGTATGTTGAATAATCTTTTTCAACAAAACGCCCCAATAAAGGTACCAAAATCTCTTTCCAAGCATCTGCTCTTCTTATATGTTCGCCTCGATATGTGCAAGTAATATCTTCATCGCTACCAGTAAATTTATCTTCTGGAAATTCTCCATTATTGTTAAGCTTGCTTTCTGTAACTAGTCGTCTAACGGTATCGTAATATTCACTTTTTTTGGCTTCACTTACCATATCTTGAAGTGTATCAAGATTGTTTCTTGCTATTATACTCCCAAGACTATACAAACCTTCTTTACTTTTTTTATAGTCATCTCTATGCCCGTAATTATTCCTTTCAAGTGCATATTTAATTAAAGCGCCAACTGCAGCGCATCCTGCTGTAATGTAGCCAGGCACGCTAAAAACTAGCTTTTTTAAACTAAACTTGCTCTTTTTTTCTTTGCTTTTTCCGTTGTCGTTCAAGGTGTTCTTGTTTCTAACACTACCATCAGAGACCAAGACAGACCTGTTCTCTGATTTATTTTTTTTCGATCCTAAAGCCGCAGAGCTTTGTGCTGTAGCGCAGATGTTTGAGAGAATGGCTAAAGAGGATACGGCTAAAGTGCCTTTTCTATTTTTTAACATGATACGAAACCACCCTAAGAAATAAAAACTGAAACATTATATAATAAAAAATAAATTTTTTCAATATTAATTGTTGTGATAAATAGTATTGAAAATAATAAACTAAATTTAGTTTTATTTTATACTGCAATAAGAAATCGTTTTTTGCAATCAAACGATTAGCTGTTTTGCAAAGAAGTCTTGTGGTCACAGTGTTATCACGATATATTCAACGAAAAATTTATCTATTATAAAATGACGAAAATTTTTCTTTTTATTTGCTCCGTTTTGCTATGACTTTCCTTTAATTTGTTTATATATCTTTTACAAGCAGACTCTGTTTCAAATATTTAAATTGATTTATTCATCTAAGTTTCTTTATCTGACTAAACTCGTTATATATTTTCAAGAGAAAAGTTTAACAATAATTACCGAGTACGCAATAAGCATCATAAGATGATTTTAAATCTTAATAGCTGCCCGTGGTAACTCGATTAAAAATCAAAACTTAACTTTATTTCGACTTATTTAAGTTTGATGAAGAATCTTCATTAAACTTACTTGAGCGTTTTTCGCACTTATTTTTATTCCTCTCTTTCGTGCAACTAAAACGGTCTACCTTTTTCTGAAGGCTCAATTTTAACAACGTTGACTACAGATCCGCTTTTTTCCAAAAGACAGCTTACCGCCCTGATTTAATCCGGACTGCAAGTTAATGATATGATCAAATTTTAACTCTCTTCGGATTTGTTTAAGTTTGCTGAAACATCTTCATTAATTTGATCGTTTATTTTTTGTATTCAGCTTTTACTCCTCACTTTATACACAACTAAATTAGACTACTTTCCGTGAGGTTCAATTTCAACAAAACCGCTCACAGGACCATTGATTTTTAAAAGCCTATCCTTTGCTTTGATTTAATGCCAACTTTCACATGATGGTGCTAATTCTAAAATTTAACTCTCTTCTGATTTGTTTAAGTTTATTGAAACATCTTCATTAATTTGCTTATCTATTTTTTCATATTCAGTTTTTGTTTCACTCTCTTTAACGTATTTAAATCGACCTATTCTCTCTAAAGATTTAAATTTAACAATATTGTCGACGGATACATTTGACCCAGCAAGTGAGCTTGTAGCAGAATAGAACTTTAATATGAGTTTCAGAAGTAAGTATTGTTTTTCTAATGAACTAAAAGTATCTACGTCGTGAAAAGCATTTTGATGTAAAAAGTCTTCTCTAATCGATCGCGCAATTTCAAGTAATAACCTGTCTTCAAAAGAGAGGGAATCTGCCCCCACAAGTTTGACGATTTCTTGTAGTTCAGACTCTTTACTTAATATCCGAATTACTTCTGCTCTGACCTCATTCCAGTCTTTGGCGACATTTGATGCAAACCAGTCTTTTAGATTATCTGTGTAAAGGGAATAGCTGGTTAGCCAGTTTATTGCCGGAAAATGCCTACTGTAGGCCAGCGAAGCATCTAAGCCCCAGAAAGTCTTAATTATTCTCAACGTCGACTGAGTCACAGGCTCTGAAAGATCACCCCCGGGTGGAGAAACTGCCCCTATTATCGATAGGGTACCCTCATCTCTATTTTCACCAAGAGGTATGATCCTTCCTGCTCGTTCGTAGAATTGTGCGAGTCTACTGGCTAAATAGGCAGGATATCCTTCTTCGCCCGGCATTTCACCTAACCTTCCGGACATTTCTCTTAAAGCTTCTGCCCAACGTGAAGTAGAGTCTGCCATCAAAGCGACGTTTAGACCCATGTCTCTGAAGTATTCGGCGATGGTTATACCCGTGTAGATGGAAGCTTCCCTTGCTGCAACTGGCATGTCCGATGTATTTGCTATCAACACTGTTCGTTCCATCAATGAGCGACCAGTTTTCGGATCTACAAGTTCTGGGAACTCATTTAGAACATCGGTCATCTCATTACCGCGTTCTCCGCAACCGATGTAAACTATGATATCTGCATCTGCCCATTTTGCTAATTGATGCTGAACAACAGTCTTACCGCTTCCAAATGGACCGGGTACTGCAGCAACTCCTCCTTTAGCGATAGGAAATAAAGTATCTATGACTCTTTGCCCGGAAATTAATGGTTCTGATGGAGTCAGTTTTTCTTTTATAGGTCTAGGCTTTCTTACAGGCCAGTATTGTACTAGAGTAATAGGCAGAGTATTGTCTGCTGAAGTTTCTATTTTTGCGACCGTATCGTCCACTTTATATTCTCCGGGTTTTACAATTTCGCAAATCTTTCCCTCAACACCAACAGGAACCATAATTTTATGTAGAACAGAACTGTTTTCCTTTACGGTTCCAATAGTATCTCCAGTTTTTACAAATGTCCCATCACTGACGCAAGGTGTAAATAGCCAATCCCTTTCCCTGCTCAACGTAGGGACGTTTATGCCCCTATTCAAACTATTTCCAACCTGATCCATTATTGAACGAAGAGGTCGCTGTATGCCGTCAAAGATGCTGCTTAAAAGCCCAGGACCGAGCTCTACACTAAGAGGCCTACCGGTCGACTCAACGGGAGCTCCCGGGCCAAGCCCAGATGTTTCTTCATATATTTGTATATAAGCCTTATCCCCATGGATTTCGATTATTTCGCCGATTAATTGTTCATTTCCCACTCTAACGACGTCAAACATATTTGAGTCTTTCATATTCTCTGCTACAACGAGGGGTCCCGCGACTTTTTTTATAACACCCGGCATAAAACTAAAATCTCCTACACAAATACTTTTTTGTAAATTACGCTGCAAAATCCTAAAAAATCAACTGAGCTTTAATCTTATAAAACTATAACATAATCTCACGAACTTAAATACGGAAAATAGAAGATACGCAATGATCAGAAATTTAGTTTTCTAAATATTGATAGGTTTCAAAAATCTTATCTGCGCTATTTTCTCGAATACAAAGTGTAGTCATAGTTTAGATAGTCTTCGGATTCAATTTTTTTGCTCTCAACTTTTAGACTCTAATAGTTTTAGAAGTTAATAATACTTTATTTTGTTGTATTTGTTCCATGCATTAGCACAAAATTTAAGTCTTAGATCTGAAACTTTTTTAAAACAGACTTTTTTAAAAAATTAAGACACGGATTGTTTTAAATACTATTTTCGTATGTAATTTTATAATTCAGATATTTAGTTATATAATTTTATTAATATATGAAATATGTTTAAGTTTAGATGAGTATTGTAGTGGAGTTAGTTTTATCTGCTTTTGCTTATTTTGTGACCGGAATCACGCTTTCGCTGTGCTAACTTTGAGTCAAAATTAATGTTATTTCTGTTTGTGACTTGGATAAATTTTCTTTAGAGCTATTTTAATAAATTAAATGTTGATTTTTTATACAATATATGTTAAAATATCTTAATATTTATCTATGTTTTTAAATTGGAGGTTAAACTTATGATAAAATCAAATCTCTCGGATGAAAGTTTGGATAGAATAAATGGTGGTAGTATTTTTCGTTTTAATGACAAATGTGAAATTATATCTGATTTTAATGGTAACGTACTTAAGAGGTTTAATACGTTAGAGGACGCCGAAAATTACGCTAAAGAGCGCAAGATTTCAACCCGTAGAGTAAAATGGGATTATTTAAATGCTTTACGGAAATTAGCTAAAGAAGATTTAGCTAAATAAGATTAAGTTATACAAAGAATACATATATAAATTTTATAATTTATACTTTTAAAGTATTGCTTTAGTTGTTTAGCATTTGTTGCTATAGCATCTCATTTAATTCAGTCTTATGTTTATGCGCACATATTAAGGGAATTTCTCTGCTAGCTTTTCGTTAGTCGACAAAAACTTAAGGGAGCTGTTGCAGATAATTTGACCTTAAATATCTTTTAAATTTAAAACTCTCTAGTATACAGATTACTAACTAAACTAATAAATATAACGTTTGTCGAAATAGACCGAATGCTATATTTGCCTTGTGCAGAATCAAGTGATTCGCTTCAGAGCTTAAGATATAGGTTTGTGCCTAGACAACATGGTTTTTGTTTACCTTAGTAACCTTTTCAAATTTTTATTTATGACATGTTTTTTTGTGTTCTTATTTGATTTAGTCGTGTTAAAGCTGTTTTCAAAATCGTGATATATGATAAAATGATAGGGTGGTTTCGATATTTGAGTATGTGGAGTTTGTTGTGCTTACAAAAAATTACAGCACAGAAAAAATTCTGTTAATAGTTGCCTTGGTTTTATTTGCCGGGATACTTTTTTACAATGCTTTTTATAAACCTGATGCGACTATTCCGTCGATCGTATATGTGAACGAAAATTCTGAAGAATCTACAGGGAGTACGAATAGTTCAGGTGAGGGTGATTCTGGGACCTTGAAAGATAAAATCAATATAAATACTGCTACGGCGGATGAGATAGCAGATAATCTTTCAGGGATAGGTAGCGCAATTGCCAAAAGGATTGTTGAATACAGGGACTATAACGGAGGATTTGCGTCCGTTGACGAAATAAAAAATGTTTCCGGTATAGGAGATAAGATGTTCGAAAAAATAAAAGATAGTATATGTGTTTAAGTGTGTGTTTGATTGTCGAGGGTTAAGGCTGCCGATTTATTTGCGACATTTATAGGGGTTTTTATGTGGCTTAGCTGGCGTCTTATAGAGTGCAGATAATTTTTTAAAATTGATTTTTGTTTACTGGTGTTTTTTGCATTGGTTGCTTGTCTATTTTTGTTGGTGAAGCAGTAAATGTAGAGTATCAAAGTGTTTTTTGACAATTTTAGAAAAATCAGTTACAATTTAAAGCGTGTGAAGTGTGTTTAGTGGGGGGTGTTTTATGTTTAACAAAAAGTGGTTTAGTTCTGTGGCGGTTTTAGGAGCGTTTGGGAGTTCTATTGTTGCAACAAACTCTTCGACGTTAGTTTTTGCTGACAGTAGTGATGAAAATGGTTTTGATTGTAAATTTAGTGAGTTGCTTAAGTTGTGGCTTGATGAAAAAAAGATGAGCGATGTAACAAAAAGTGAAAATTCTTTTTTGAAGCTAAAGAGTGAGTATGTCGAGTATCTTAAACAAAAAAACTTGTGGACGGGGTCTGATTTACCCAAGGAATCCACATTTGATGATTTTGTTAAAAGCAGAGGATATAACTTAGGTCTTTTGGTGGCTGGTGTGGTTACCGTTGTCTCCTGTGCTTCTTATTTGTTTTATTCAATATTCAAAGACATTAGAAGATATTTTAACAGTAATCCCAGCAACAAAGCAGATGCGAATTCGAGTGTTTCTAGCAAAGACGGTGTTTCGGAAGCTAGAAAAGAAGAGGTTGACAAGGAAAATGATAAGAATGAAGGCAGAGGATTAGAGAACAATATAAATAAGAAACCCGATGCCGATGTAGTTGAAACGGACATTTCTGCGTCTGGTGCTGACAACGTTAAAAAAGATGATGCTAAGGTGGTTCTCGACCCCATTAACGATGATTTTGACGACTTTGATCATGATAATCTTTATGGGGGCAACCATGACGATATAATTGATGATGATACAGTTGACGACGGCAGAAGCGTGGCTTTGGAAGATATGGTCAACGAAGACCGGTCTGATGATGCCGGGGTAGCTGTTGATGCGGTTAGCGACGACAACTTTGATAGTGTAGGAGCGGTTGATGATAGGGCCGAAGAGGACCGGCCTGATAATGCCGGTGCAGCTGACGATGTGGTTAACGACGACGACTTTGATAGTGTAGGAGCTATTGATGATAGGGCCGGAGAAGACCAGCCTGATGATGCCGGGGTAGCTGTTGATGCGGTTAGCGACGACAACTTTGATAGTGTAGGAGCGGTTGATGATAGGGCCGTAGAAGACCGGCCTGATGATGCTGGGGTAGCTGTTGATGCGGTTAGCGACGACAACTTTGATAGTGTAGGAGCGGTTGATGATAGGGCCGTAGAAGACCGGCCTGATGATGCTGGGGCTGCTGACGATGTGGTCGAAGACAGAGCTGACGACGATAGGAACGGAGATGCATATTTGGGGGATGGTTTGGTTTAAAATTTACGTGGCTAAATGCTGGTCCTTAATTGTTGTTTATCTCGGGTCTGCTTTGCGTTTTGCATCAACGCGTTTTTGTGCTTATTCTTCAAGTTTCAAAACAGCCATAAAAGCCTCTTGTGGCACTTCTACACTACCAAGTTTTCGCATTCGCTTTTTGCCCTTTTTCTGTTTTTCTAGCAACTTTTTTTTGCGCGTTATGTCTCCGCCGTAACACTTTGCCAAAACGTCTTTACGAACTGCCTTTACAGTTTCCCTAGCAATTATTTTTCCTCCTATACAGGCTTGTATTGGTATGTCGAACAGTTGCCTTGGTATCTTTTCTTTTAATTTTTCTGCCATCAGTCTTCCTTTTTTGTAAGAGTTATCTCTGTGAACAATAAAGGATAAAGCGTCCACTACTTCCCCGTTTAACATAATGTCCAATTTGACTAAATTTGACTCTTTGTATCCTGTTATTTCATAGTCTAAAGAAGCGTAACCCTTCGTCCTTGATTTTAATACATCAAAAAAGTCGTACACAATTTCGTTTAAAGGCATTTCATACAATAACTCCACTCGTTCAGGAGTAATGTACGTCATGTTTTTGAATTCGCCCCTTCTGTCTTTGCACAGATCCATAATGGTACCTACATAATCTTTTGGTACATAAATATGCGCATTGACTACTGGTTCCTCTGCTTTTAGTATTTTTGTCGGCTCGGGGTATTTTGAGGGATTATCTACATATAATATGTCCTCACTCGTTGTAGTAATTTTGTAAATAACGCTTGGTGCGGTAGTAATGATTTCAAATTCATGTTCACGCTCTAGTCTTTCTTGTATTATTTCCATATGCAAAAGTCCCAAAAAACCACATCTGAAGCCCGATCCCAATGCCGCTGACGTCTCTGGCTCGAAAGAAAGGGCGGAATCGTTTAGCTGTAGTTTTTGTAAAGTGTCTTTTAAGTCAGCGTACTTCGATCCGTCTACAGGGTAGATCCCGCAATATACCATAGGATTAACCTTTTTATAACCTGGCAACGGTTCAGTGGCAGGATCAAGACTCAATGTTATGGTATCACCCACATTAGCATCACTAATAGATTTTATAGACGCCGCCAAATACCCAACATCACCGCTTTTTAAAAACTTTTTTGTTTCTACGTCATTTGCATGCATTACCCCACATTCTGTTACCGTGAATTGTGCCCCCGTAGCCATAAATTTTATTTTATCGCCTGCTTGTACCTTTCCCTCCTTAACTTTTACATAAACTATCACTCCTTTATAAGAATCGTAGTATGAGTCAAAGATCAAGGCTCTAAGTCTATTTTCGCTAAGATCTTTTGGCGAAGGAATATAATTCACTATATTTTCCAGCACACTTTCTACGTTAAGGCCTGTTTTTGCTGATATCAAAGGTATTTCCCACATAGACTTCCCTATTAGGTCTTCTATCTCTTTTAAAACTTGTTCAGGATTTGCACTTGGAAGGTCCACTTTATTTATAACTGGCAAAATTTCAAGACCTGCATCAATTGCTAGATACGTGTTTGCCATTGTTTGAGCTTCTACCCCTTGTGTAGCGTCTACAACCAGCACGGCGCCCTCACAAGCTGCTAAAGATCGTGAAACTTCATAGTTAAAATCTACATGTCCTGGAGTATCTATCAAGTTTAAAGTATATTCTTCACCATTTTTAGCAGTGTATTTAAGATTTACGGCTCGGGCCTTTATTGTTATTCCCCTTTCTTTTTCTATTTCCATGTTATCAAGTAGTTGATCTGCCATTTCTCTTTCAGAAACAGATTGTGTAAGCTCTAAGATTCTGTCTGCTAAAGTAGACTTTCCGTGATCAATATGTGCTATAATACAAAAGTTACGGATATGTCCGCTATCATACTTCTCATCCACTATACTATCACCATCCAACTAAAATTTGGGCCAACATTTAGTTTGTTTATAGATATCTAGATTTCTCACTGACATGTTAAATTGCTAGCTTTAATTATAGCCAGATTATATATTTATATTTACTTACTAACAACCCCTGTGTGCGTGGTTATAATTACAGTATCTTGGTTCATCAGAGTCGTTGTGTAAATGTAGCTAATATCATTTAAAATGGATAGCTAGCTAACGTAAGATTGTACCGAGTATTTATTTCAGTCTTGGCGCGAGATTTGGCTGTAGCTTAAACTTACGGTAGTGTATTGGCAGTAGGAAATTTTATGTGACATAACAAAGTGCCGCTATCTTTTCTTTTATTATTCGTAGCGATTTATCTGA
>DFGJ01000023.1 GCA_002372375.1 Ruminococcaceae bacterium UBA3753 | reverse complement strand
CTCCGTGGGTTCGAATCCCACTCTCTCCGCCAAATTGATACGAGCTTTCGACCTGCGGATGTACCCAAGAGGCCGAAGGGGCTCCCCTGCTAAGGGAGTAGGCTGGATTAAACCGGCGCGAGGGTTCAAATCCCTCTTTCTCCGCCAGTGTTATTTTGTTTATGCGAAATGGTGTAATGGTAGCACAGCAGACTCTGACTCTGTTAGTCTGGGTTCGAGCCCTAGTTTCGCAGCCAATTTTTGGAGGATACCGTGGCTAAGCGTGCGTTAGATAGAATAAATGAGGCTGAGAAAGAGGCTGAGGTTATGGTGAAAGAGGCTAAAAAGAAGGCAGGGTTGATTGTTTCTGAGGCGAAGAAAGAGGCCGAACACATGGTAGAGGAGGCTGAGCGGGAGGCTGTTGAGTTCGAAAGAGGCCAATTTGTGCTTGCCAGCAAGCAGATGTCTAAGCGATTGTTGGAGGTCGATGAGAAGATCCAGAAGGAAGCTGAAAGGCTCAGAAAAATTTGTGAAGCTCGTAAGGACGAGGCAATAGCAAAGATTATTGAAATTATATGTAGCTAAGTAGGTACGCAGTGTTTTGGCTGTTTTTAATATTTCTTTGGTCTTTTTATGTTTGAACGTTACTTTTGCCTGGGGGAAGCAGTGACTAACTGCTTTATTTTTAGTGTTTTGTTGTAGGTTTGTAGTTGCTGTTTGGGTTGCGAGCCTCTGTTTATTTAGAAAATTTTGGTTTTAGGTGCAGTGAGAATGGCTAAAGTTGAGATGTGCAAAACGCGAATTTATGGGTTAAAAAAAGATAGAAAAAAGATCCTTAGAAAAATACAGCATTTGGGTGTTGTGGAGGTTGTGGATGGTGCAACTTTGCCTTCTGAAGGGTCGAAGTGTGCGAAAGTGTCCAGTTGTGCTGTTACTTTTGATGATGTGCAGAAATCTATAAAGATTTTGGACGAAGGTTTGATGGTTGTAAGTGACGCGATGAAGATTTTAATGGAAAATTTAGATGCTGCACAGAAAAAGGAATATAATGTGGGTCCTTTTTATGAACCTTTTGTAGTCAATGAAAGTGATTTTGAATATCTTGTAGCAGACGCAGACAAGATATTAGATGTAGCTCGTGAAGTTCTTAATGAAGATAGAGAAATTTCCCAGTTAAAAGCAGAGATTTTAAAGTTAGAGGACGACAAAGTTTCTCTTGGTTTTTGGAAAGATTTAGACGTTCCGACAGCTGTCTCGTGTACTAAGTTTACATCTTGTTGGGTCGGTACTTTGCCGCCAGAATTTGACAACGAAGATGACATCTTGAATGTGCTTAGAAAAGGCTTAGGTGGTAAAGTTGGTGGTATACACGTAGAAATCGTTTCAAAAACTAGTGAGTTGGCGTACGTGTTTTTGATGTGCCGAAAAAATGATTCGGATTTAATTTCGAAAAAACTTTTGAATTTGGGATTTACTTCATGTAAGTATGATAGTTCAAGAACACCTTTAGAAGATATACGTTTTATTGAAGGAGAGATTAACAAATCCCAAGCCCGACTAAATGAGCTAAGAAATAATATAAGAGATCGCAGCAGTTATCTGCAAAAGTTGCGGTTTGTCTATGATTACTATATGTCAAAAAAAGAAAGTTATAAAGTTATAGCTAAACTCCAAAGTACCAGAAAAGCTTTTGTACTTACGGGTTATGTGCCAAAAAATAGAGCTGATTTAGTAGAAAGTGCTGTGCATTCTTTTCCGCATACTTTTGTTGAGTCAGAAAGTATACAATCATTTGAAGAGTCTCCGGTTTTGCTTAATAATTTCAGCGCTGTTTCTGCCGTTGAGCCTGTTCTGGAGAGCTATAGTTTACCATCGAAGGCAGAACTAGATCCTACATTTGTTATGTCCATTTTTTATTATTTTTTGTTTGGGCTCATGCTTTCTGATGCTGGTTATGGTGCCGTCATGTCGATTGTTTGTGGCTGCCTGCTGTACAAACATAAAAATATGAAATCTTCTTTAAAAAAATCTTTAACTATGTTTTTTATTTGTGGAATTTTTACTTTTTTTTGGGGACTAATGTTTGGCAGCTTTTTTGGTGATGCCATAGAGGTAGTTTCAGCTACATTTTTTGGCAGGAAGATAAGTACGCCGACATTTTGGTTTGTTCCGATAAAAAGGCCGATGCTAATGCTGTCTTTTTCTTTTGGCGTGGGAATTTTACATATGTTCACCGGGCTGTTTTTTAAGTTTGTTCAGTTACTGAAATCGAGGAAATACCTAGATGCTGTTTTTGACGTTGTTTCTTGGTTCTTGTTAGTGGGAGGACTTGTAGTTTTTATGCTTTCAGTCCCTATGGTACCAAAGTTGTTGGATATAAATGTGGTAATTAGGCCGATGATCGCAAATATTAGTAAACTTTTTATGTTGGTGGGTGCACTTACTGTATTGTTCACCGCTGGAAGAGGAAGCGGTAACTTTTTTAAGAGACTTTTAAAGGGGGTCTATGGGCTTTATGGAATTACTAACTATTTAAGTGATATTATTTCATATTCTAGACTTCTGGCACTTGGTCTTTCCACTGGTGTAATCGCGCAGGTTTTTAATAAGATGGGGGCAATGGGTGGAAGTAATTTGTTTGGAGTGATATTGTTTGCTTTGGTGTTTTTGTTGGGGCATACGGTTAATATACTTATCAATCTTTTAGGCGCTTATGTGCATACAAATAGGTTGCAATTCGTAGAATTTTTTAGTAAATTCTATGAAGGTGGCGGTAGGAAGTTTTCTCCGTTTTCCTTTAAAACTAAGTACTGTGATTTTTTTGGAGGTAGTTGTTGATGGGGTTGTTTTTTGCACTTTTGGGAGCTGCTATTTCTGTTTTGTTTGCCAGTATAGGCTCGGCTATTGGTGTTGGTATGGCCGGTGAGGCTGCTGCTGGGGTAGTTACTGAAACCCCTGAGAAATTTGGTAAAGTTTTACTTCTGCAGCTTTTGCCGGGTACACAGGGGATTTATGGATTGTTGGTGTCGGTTTTGGTTTTGATACAGATTGGAATTTTGGGTACTCCCACTGATGTTAGTTTTTCTCAGGGCCTTCTGTACCTTGCAGCCTGTTTGCCCATGGGGTTTGTTGGTCTGTGGTCGGCGATAAGACAGGCGCGTGCTGCAGTTGCAGGTATAGGTATAGTATCTAAAAAGCCAGATCAGATGGGTAAGGCTATGATTTTTCCCGCTATGGTAGAAACTTATGCACTTTTGGCTCTCTTAGTTTCTGTACTTTCGGTGCTTAACATTTCGAACTTGGATGTGTAGTTTTTTACTAAATAGTTGGGAGGAATAGGACGTTAATATGTCTAGTGGTTTGGACAATATAGTTGATAGTATATTGGGAGAAGGTAAGGATGAGGTAAGCAAAATTTTGGATGATGCTGAGCGACAACGGAAAGTGATTTTGAATGACGCATCTCTGCGTGCTAAGGAAATTAGAGAGAAATTTTTAAAAGAAAATTCCCGAAGGACACAATTGTTTGAGGAGAGGTCTGATTCTGTAGCAGCTGTTCGTTACAGGGATGGTGTTTTAGGCGCAAAACTGAAGATTTTGGATAATGTTTTAGATTCTGCCAAAGTTTTTTTTTCGCGGTTGCCTGATGCGGAATATTTTTTTGCTTTGTCTAGGATTTTTTCGAAGTATTTTCGTCATGGTGAGTCTTGTGCTTTGGTTTTTTCAAGTCGGGACTATAGTAGGTTAACTGATAAGTTTAAGTCCATGTTTAGTAATGAAGCTGCCAATAGCGGTACTCGTTTGGAGTTTAGTGAGGATTGTTCTGGCAAGGACTATTGTGGAGCTATTCTTAGGTATGACAGCTTTGAAGAAAACTGTGTTTTGGATGAAATCTTTAATGATAAAAGGGAAGATTTAGTGGTATTTTTATTGGATTTTCTGTTCGATGAAGTTAGGTGATTCTCTCTGCTGTGGATGTGCAACTGTTGGAGATTATTTTTTACTTGTTTGACACTTAGTACATTGTAGTATTTTCCCCTCTGTAAAGTTGTGGATGCCCTGGTTTTGTAATGTGAGAAAAAATTTTGAGTTGTTTTGTAATTTTTGAGTGGGATGGAGGTAAAGTTTTATTAATAGTGATTACGTCTACGCTAATATGCGCGTTAAGCACGCAGAGTCCCGCCTTTTAAGTGCTAGTGATTTCGAGTCTATTCTTAACTTGGAGTCAGAAAGTAGCGCTGTCGATTATTTGCGATCAAAAGGGTGGCGTATTGATGAGTCAAGTGTTGAAATAAACGATATTTTGAAAAAAAAAGAAACGGATTTGTGGCATTTTATTGAAGAGCTTGTTGGAGATTTGACCTTTTTTAGTTCAATTCTTCTAGCTAAAGACTTTGCGAATCTTAAGGTAATTTTGCGTGCGGTCTTAAGTGATGTAGATGTTGGCAGCTTACTTGATCCACTTGCTCTTACCGCCTCTAGTGTTCTGTATGATAGTGTAAAAACACAAGATTTTTTAAATTTGCCAGGGTTTATTAGTACTGTTGCAAAGCAAGCCTTTGATGTCCTTTTACAAACTGGTGATGCTTGTTTGTGTGATGCTATAATTGATAATGGTATGTTTAAAGCTATGAGGCAATTTACCGTTAAGGATGGTTTGGCTGTATTTCAACAGTATATTGAGCTTCTCGCGGTTTTTTCTAACATAAATATTTGTGTTCGATCAATAAAATTAAATAAAAACAATAGAAGTTTTTTGACGTCGGCTCTAATACCATGCAAGACTTTCGATATACAAAGTTTGATGTCCTTTACTATTGCCGGTCTTGAAAATTTAATAAAGTATTTAGATGGCGCCAATTATTCTACTTTTCCTCCTTTTGTATATGTTGAGGGACGAAGCGACTTGGTAGAATGGTTTGATAGTTCTGTACTTGATTTTATAAAAACTGAGCGCCAGAAATGTTTTACTTTGTCGCCAATTTTTGTGTTTATTTTAGCGAATTACTTAGAATTTAAAAATTTAAGGTTAGTTTTTAGTTATTTTAGAACAGGCGCTAATAAGGAAAAATTGTTGGAACGATTTAGGCATTTAATTTATTGATTTGTTGTTCTAATTTTTTGTTTTTGCATGTAATGTTTATTTTATAATTTTTACCCTGTTCGGTGAACTTTTCTGTTGTTTTTTTAGTATCTATGAATACTGTGAGATGAATCATTATGAAAGTAGCAATTTTAGGTAGTCGTTCTAGTGTAGTGTACTTTTTATCATTGGGACTGACAGTAGTTTTTGTTAATGATAACGAAACGTGTAAGAATGAGTTGCGTACACTTTTAAAAAATGGTTTTAGACTTATTTATGTTGCGGATAATTTTTCTGAATGTGTTTCAGCTATTGTAGATAAATTGCAAGAGAAGTATAGTGCCACTATAACTTTTATTCCCAGCGCCGGAGATACCACTGGCCGTGGTTTAAAGATGTTGAAAACCTACGCTGAACGTGCAACTGGCGGTACTACTTGTTTGAACTAAAAAATTGAGGACAAAGTTTCGTATTTTTGTGGTTTTTTTATTTAAAAACTTCATGGTGAGATTTCTTGTCTTCGTTAAGTCTGTAAACTTTTTGTTGGTCCGTTAAATTTTAACAATGGTGAGTCTACCGCTTGTGATACTTGTGTTAGACCCTTTTTATTAGACAAACAGCAAAACTTTTTACCCCGTAAAGTTTTCCCGTGAACCCCAAACCCTCTTCTGTTTTTGCTTTAACGCTTATATTTTTTAAATCTATTTTGCATGTTTTAGCTATATTTTCTTTAATGTTTGGAATATATCTGGCTATTTTTGGCAGCTGTAAAACAACTGTACTGTCTATATTACAGATAACATAACCCGTATTCCAAATTCTTTCACAAACTTTTTCCAGCAAGTCTAAACTATTAGCATCACGAAAGTGTTCATCACTATCTGGGAAGTTTGTTCCAATGTCGCCCATAGAGAGTGCACCCAGTAGAGCATCTACGACGGAGTGAATCAGAACGTCTGCATCTGAGTGGCCCAAAAGCCCCAAATGGAAGGGGATCTCACATCCTCCCAAGACTAATTTACGACCTGGCACTAATCTATGCACATCATACCCTTGGCCGATACGAAAACCTTCCATTGCAATACACAACCTCCGGCTTCAAATAATGAGCTGCGCTTTAATTGTTATTCTGAATCAAATAAGAATTGTAGTTCGCACTTTGAATATCATTTTTCAAGAAAGAATCTACTTTTTTAGCAAAAGATTGCTCCATGTTTTTTGTGTTATTCAAATCCCTGAATGCGTGCCATGTCATTTTTGCACTAACATTGTCAATGTCTCCTTCTGTTAAAAGGTCATTATACTCATTTAGAGGATTAATTAATTCGAAGTTTAAAAGCAGTTTGTTACTCAGTTTAATGTCGTCGCCATAATTATAAGCTAAAATCCCAGAAATATCACTCCTGACGTTATAGCTTCCCCGTATGCCTTTTATGTTACAGCAAAGTTTATAAATAAAAATATTTAAATTTTCTATATTAAATCTATTCTCATTGAAAAATGAGCAATCAGGATCTTTTTTCGCCAAAGAATTAACTTTATCTGCCAAATCTTTTAAATCGCTCATTAATCTTTTACAGCTATTTTTAAATTTTTCTTGACTTATTTCTAGTTGTTTTACCTTTTCTATCAACTTTTTATTTTCTGTGTCTTTGGTATTTTCATCTTCACTTTTAAGCTTTTTAGCACCACTTTTGTCTATGTAACTAATTGCAGCTTTTAAAAGTTTTTCCTTATCTTCTAGTTCTTTTTCTACTCTTTTCATATTTTCTTCTTTTGCGAATTTCTCCTTGTTAAGAAAGCCTGTAACGGCGTACTTAATCTTCCAAACTAAAAAAGAAGAAACTAAGATCAAAATGATTGTGTTACGAAAGGATGTGTTATATTTAAAGAAAGGTTGCGTCAATGCACTACAAAAAAAATTTAGATAGCTATTATTTGCAGTGTCCTTGGAATAATCACTTATTTTTTTCACGTCATTAGTAGCACCAACTGTTAGTGAGACTGCCATACCACCCAAAAACACTGAACTTAAAGCCTTTGATCCAAAAAACTTCTTCATATATAGAACTCCTTTGTTTTTTAATATGCAAAGTATTATACTATTTTTATTTATAAATTTCAACACTAATTTAAAATTATTTGTACGAAGCACGTCTTTGCATTTTGCCGAACTTATTATAGTATAATGTGAGCAACAAACTTGACATGGGCGTGAAGAATTAAGCTAAAGAAGAATCACTCGAAAATTGCACATACACATGAAAGTGAAAAAACACAAATTTAGATTTTTCGCGTCAAATATAATTGACTATGGTTGGTAACATCATCGCTTGTGCAGGGAAGATAATAAAAGACTCAACAAACAGTAAAAAGAAAAATTACTAAACAAACACTGCACAAATTAAACCCTATGCGAAAAAGGTTGAAAACAGCTGAATTTCGCGTGCACCTAATGATACATTTCGAGTTAAAAGCAAACATCAGCCAATCCGAAACTTATATACGGTTAATCCAAAAGGTGATCCCCCAGTTCAGGTTAGTTATTATGCGTTGCTGAACTGTTAACTTTTTCACTATCTCAGTAACTGCCCTATTTATACGCTGTTCACCAATCCCTACTTAGCGAATAAGTTCAAAAAACTCTTTTTCACCGATAATTTTTAAATCCAATTCTTTGGCCTTAGAAAGTTTACTTCCTGCATTCGTTCCTGCTAACAGATAGTCTGCTTTTTTAGACACATTGCTTAAAATTTTGCCACCATTTTCTAGAATTACTTTAGTAATCTCGTTCCTTGAATGGCCAGATAAAACCCCGGTGATAACAAAACTTTTGCCCTGAAGTTTTCCTATTTCAGTTTCATTTTTTCTAATTTCGTTTTTTGGATTTATTCCACATTTTTTTAAATTATCTATTAATTTTATATTTTCTGTTAGATTAAAATAATCTACTATGTTTTTTGCTATGACCTCTCCTATACCATCTATACTTTTTAAGTCTTCACAATCTGTATTAATCAACGAATCTAAACAAGTATATTTTTTTGTTAAAAGTCTAGCGCATTCGAGTCCGATGTTCTTTATTCCTAATGCATAAATTAAATTACTAAGGCTTACATTTTTAGATCTTTCAATAGCTTTTATCGTGTTATTTACCGATTTTTCTTTGAAGTTTTTAAGGCACATTAAATTTGCTGGAGTTAAAGAATATATATCGCTGATATCTTTGATTAAGTCTTTTTCTATTAACTCCTTAGCTATAGCAGGTCCAAGCCCTTCGATATTCATAGCATTTTTAGAGGCAAAGTGCACAATATTTCTGAGAAGTTGCGCCGGACAATTAATATTTTTACATCTTAAAGCCACCTCGTCTTCTTCTCTAACCAGTTTAGAACTACAAGATGGACAAATTGTAGGCATAAAAAATTCTTTGGATTCTTCGGTGTGCTCTTTGACCTTAACTACTTCAGGTATTATTTCTCCGGCTTTTCTCACAACAATTATGTCGTTTATTTTTATGCCTTTTTCCTTAATAAGATCTTCATTGTGAAGGGAAGCTCTGCTGACCAGTGTACCAGCTAAAATTATCGGCTCAAAAATTGCTACAGGAGTTACTACACCTGTTCTACCCACATTGAATTCTATTTTTAACAGTTTTGTATCCTTTTCTTCAGGGGGATACTTAAAAGCTTCCGCCCATCTTGGAAATTTCGCTGTGTTACCTAAAATTTCCCGTTGACTAAAAGAGTTAACTTTTACAACTGCACCATCCAGTGGAAAGTCATAAGTAGACCTGCGTTTGCCTATTTTTTCTATTTCTTCTATAACTTCTTTAATATCTTCAAAAACTCTAAGTAGTGGTACGGTTTTAAACCCTAGATATTTTAAATAATCTATAGACTCTTTATGTTTCGATAAGTCTTTACCTTCTATTCTCTGCACATTAAAAATTATTATGTCTAAATTTCTCTTTTTAGTTATATTGGGATCTTTCTGCCTTAAGGAACCTGCTGCTGCATTTCTTGGATTTTTAAATATTTTATCACCCCTCTTTTTTTGTTCTTCCAAAAGTGTGAGGAAATTCTTTTCAGATAAATAAACTTCGCCTCTTACCTCTAAGTACGGAACATCATCTCTAATATTTAGAGGAACTGACTTGATTTCTCTTATATTTTCGGTGATATCTTCCCCAACAAGACCATTTCCCCTTGTGGAACCCCTGACCAAAATACCGTCCTTATACTCAAGTGAAACAGATAGTCCATCTATTTTGGGCTCTACTACGTATTCACATCCTTCGTTAAGTCTATTTTTTATCCTTTTGTCAAAATCTTTTATTTCATCGTACGAAAAAGAATCATGAAGACTCTGCATCATTACTTTATGTTTTACAGGCGAAAATTTTTTACTGGCATTTCCACCTATTCTCTTTGTAGGAGAATTTAGTAAAGTGAGCTCAGGGTATTTACTCTCAAGAGTCTCAAGTTTTCTGTAAAGAATGTCATACTCATAGTCACTAATTACAGGATCATCTTCTTCATAGTACTTTCTGTTGTGAAAATTTATTTCATCACAAAGTTTTTCAATGATCTGTCTTATTTCATTTTTATCTTCGTACATATATGTTTCCTCGCTAATCAAATTCTGGCAGAGCGAAAATTGTACTTGTGTGCTAAAATCTAAAATGTAAAAAATGAAAAAAGCACTTTCGATGTGTGTCAATTAAGAAGTTTAAAAGTGTAATAAATGGTCTTATTTTTCTAGGGATGTGTTACAATCTAGCCTGAAACGCCTGTTTTTAGCAATTTTCAGTTCTGCTTTTGTTAGTGTTTATAAACTACAGTGCCTTTTAGTTGTACATTATTATTGAACTAACTTTAACTAGCAAAGCCAAAAATTTACCTTGTTTTTCGAAATCGTCTGCGTGATGTGTTACAGCCTAGTCTGAAACGCCTGTTTTTAGAACTTTCCAGTTTTGTTTTTGTTAGTGTTTATAAACTACAGTGCCTTTTAGTTGTGCATTATTATTGAATTAAGTTTAACTAGCAAAGCCAGCAATTTACCTTGTTTTTCGAAATCGTCTGCTCTTTAGCTTATTCTAGTATAGAAGGATTATACGCCTGTCGTAACAATAAACCAAAAACACGTTCAACATCAACGTAGAACGCGAGCAATTTAAGTAAGCCTGAACCCCAACAAAATAAAAACACTCAATGGAAAGAACGCGGTAAGGCGATAAAAAAACACTGCCCCCACAAAACTAAAGCAAGTAAAGCCAAAGCATCACGAGGCGAAGCAGAAATAACGCAAACGAAACTCGTAACGACAAACGACACAAATCACACAGAGTGAACGTTTTCAAATATTCAGACGACAAAAAGTGTAGTACAAAAAGCGAAATGTTCTACGACTCAGAAACCCCACGACCACGAGGGATACGAAAAAACTCACAGCCAAATCAGACAGAATTGTCGACCTTTTTCAACGAATAAAAACACGAAACAAAAAACTGCATACCCAAAAGAACAAGCTGTAGATCTACTAACGCTTAGAAAACTGAGGCGCCTTTCTAGCAGCTTTCAATCCGTATTTCTTACGTTCCTTCATACGCGGATCTCTGGTAAGAAAACCTGCACTTTTCAAAACGCGCCTGTAATCTGCACCATCATAGTCAAGAAGAGCACGCGATATACCATGACGAATGGCACCAGCCTGCCCAGAAACTCCGCCACCCGAAACGTTGCAGCTTACATCGACTTTTTTATCCAATTCGACAAGTTTAAGGGCTTGCGTAGCCACAACCTTAAGAGTATCTAAGCCAAAGTAGTCATCCATACTTCTACCATTTATCCTTATATTTCCAGTTCCGCCGAAGCAAACTCGCACTCTCGCCACAGAACTCTTACGTCTACCTGTTCCACAAAGACACAAACCAGCCATTAAAAAACACCTTTCTACAAAGCACAATTAAACTAGATCCAATTTCTTAGGATTCTGCGACTTATGCGCATGGCTTCCATCCGCGTAAAGTTTTAGTCTCTTCACTGCACCACGACCAAGAGAATTGCGAGGCATCATGCCCCTGACAGCGTGAAGCATGACATCTGTTGGCCTCTCTGCTAAAAGCTTATCGCACCTTGTTTCCCTAAGATGTCCAATATACCCCGTATGTTTGCGGTAATACTTCTGAGTGAGCTTATTTCCCGTCAGCAACACATCTGAACAGTTCACAACAACTACAAAATCTCCACAATCAACGTGCGGAGTATAACAAACCTTACCCTTTCCACGCAACAATGAAGCTGCCTTAGAAGCCACCCGTCCCAACGGTATACCATTGGCGTCCAAAACATACCACTCACGTTTTACCTCATTGGGCTTAACAGCATACGTCTTTGTCATAAAAGGCCTCCACAATCCTTCAAACAAACAAAACATTATACCTATACACAAACGACACAGTGTTAGTCTAGCAAAATAGTTCTTTCATGTCAACAATTTTTATTTTCGGTACTAATAAAAAAATATTACTCAAATTTTGGATAATACGTGTAGCCGTTTTATTTGTTTGAAAATAATAAAAAACAAGCTGTAAGATCGCAATATATATTGTTTCGTATGAACTTATATTTTTAAAGAATATTTTAAAGGAATTAATAGTTTTTTATGATACAATATTATTGTTAACACTCACTGTTAACAATAATTTATTTATAAGAGGTGTAAAAATGCTTTTAAAGAGAAAATCCACTGTAAAAAAAATTGTTGTAGGTGTATTATCTGGAATTACTCAATTTTTGTATTTTGGTACTTCTAATAGCAATGCAGCAGGTTGCAACACTAAAAATAGCGAAAAGTGCTTTTTGAAATATGCGAAAACTTGCTTAGATTCTTCGTTTGCCGCTGTATCACGTTTTTTAGGAACGAAAAAGGAAGTAGGTAAAAAACATGTCAAAACCGTATATATGTTTGGCTCGCCATCTACTGGAAAATCTAACAAGATCAATAAATTGACTGGCTCTAATTTTGAAACGGGTGAAATGTACGGTGTTACCACGGCAGTTAATTGTGTAGATACATATTTGTCAAAAGACAAAATTAAATTTTGTGATACCCCCGGCTTACACAAAAATGCTAATAAAGATGAGTTGCAAGGTATAGAAGAAGCTAAAAAGCGTTTACATGAGGCTGATGTTGTTATAGTTGGAATTAATGTTTCCAAAAAACTTGAAGATCAAAGTATAGATGAAATAATGCAGAGTTTGGCAGCTTCTAAGTCGAAAAATGATAAACAGAAGTTTATATTTGACCTTGCACGGAGCGACAAAATTAAAGACGAGACATTAAAGGCAAATGTAATAAACAATTTTAAGAATGCTTTAAAAGAAAGGTGTGATTCACTAAATTGTATATTTGTGGTTACAGACACAGATAGCGCAGAGTCTATGGAAAGGTTGAAAAAAGAATTACTTTCTAAAAAATAGATTTTGGAGCAGGTAAGCGAATGATTTATTAAACTTAAAAATATGCAGAAAGTAGCGTATGTTTATGGATATTTAATAGTGTTTTTTAGTTTTTGTTTTAGTATTTTGTATTTGTTTGGCTAAATTTTGCGTTGCTCGGATACTTAGCTCAACTTGGGAGTCTTAATTTTTTTTGTATTTTGGATTTTTGGCTATTTCGAAGGTAATTATTTTTATGATTGTGATTGCTTTTTTAGTGCCTTTTGTTTATTATAATTGAGTTTTTGTGTACAACGCTTTATTGTTCCTTTTGTGGAAGATTCCTCAGACATGGGGATAAAGTCATGGGTGTAAATTTAGGTGGATTAGGCAGAGGTCTGGGCGCTATTTTCACGGAAAATACTTCCGAGGATAATTCTTATGTGTATTTAAAAATATCGGATGTCGAGCCCAATAAAAATCAGCCAAGGAGTAAGTTTGACTCAGAGGGGCTTAAAGAACTCGCAGATTCCATAGCAGCTTATGGTATTTTGCAACCTCTGATAGTGAAGCCGATCTTTGGTACTGGTTCATACCAGATTGTCGCTGGTGAGCGCAGATGGCGTGCTGCACGGATGGCCGGTGTAAAAGAAGTACCAGCTATCATTCGAGAACTTAATGACAGAGAGCAGGCTGAGGTCACATTGATTGAAAATCTTCAGCGAGAGGATCTTTCACCTTTAGAGGAAGCTTCTGGGTACAAAGCTTTAATTGACTCTTTTTCTTTGACTCAAGAGCAGATATCTAAAACTGTAGGAAAATCTCGTTCATCTATTACAAACTCGTTGAGGTTGCTTGCGTTGCCAGAGAATGTTAGAAAAAAACTTTCTGATGGTTCTATTTCTGTAGGTCACGCGAGAACTTTGCTTTCTTTGCAGACGGCAGAGCAAATGGAGCGTGTCTGTGATCTCATTATAGAGAAAAGTTTGTCTGTTAGAGAAGTTGAGGAATTGTGCAAGAAGATAAATAACGAACAAGATAAGACTCTTTTAAATAGTTTTGATAAAAAGACAAAAAAGAAAGATCCTTTTTTGTCAGATGTCGAGGTGTCACTAAAAAGAGTTCTTGGCAGGAATGTATTGATTATTCCTAAAAGCAAGAAAAAGGGTGTTTTGCAGCTTGAATTTTATGGCAATGATGACCTTATGGATTTAGTTAAAGCCTTTAAGTTATGATGCATTTGTCACGTTTCCTAAAATCTTACTAGAGCCTTTAAAAATCAAAAGTTTTATACGCTGATCTATTGTTAGTCGTGCGTTTACTATTTTTATATTGTGGGATAAGTATAGTTTATACGGTACAAACGAAATTTTTTTGATGTAACCAAAAAATAGTGCCCGCCGTAACGGGCACTTTGACAAAAGGGCGGATAACCTGATTTACACGCAGAGTTCTCATTAATACCTTAACATATACCCGGAAAAAACCAAGGTGTTATCGCGTTACAAACATTAGCAAATTTGGCAGAACCTTATACGCTTTTTTTAACGGTACAAACGAAACTTTTTTTGATTTAATCAAAAAATAGTGCCCGCCGTAACGGGCACTTTGACAGAAGGGTGGATCAATTGGTTTACACATAGAGTCCCCGTTAGCGCTTTAACATATATCCGGGGAGAAAGCAAGGTGATTTCGCGTCACATATATTAGAAAATTTAGCAGGACCTTATCTGCTTTTTCTAGTAGCCCACCTTAACCTTACTTAAAAAAGTTTGTTAGAATTGCTCTATGCCATTTCTGGGTACAGCAATTGTCTGTTTTTACTCGGTTTTTTTCGAGCCTCGTTTGGTAACATTTATGTTATTTGATGACATGAATAGATTTTGATCTAATGTAGTATTCCGTCCAC
>DFGJ01000020.1 GCA_002372375.1 Ruminococcaceae bacterium UBA3753 | reverse complement strand
TGGTTGATATCTTGCTTTTTGTTTTAGAAACGTTAGATATCCTAAAAGCTTGATCGCCTTGTGGTAAATTTACAACTAAAATGGCGTTTTCAACTATATCATCCACATAATTAATACCGCTTTCAAAATCTAGGTAAAAGTTACCGTTATCTTCTTTGTGCACTTTTGCCTTGGTTGCTTTAATTATTTTGTCGCCGTTTGTTTCAAACGTTTTGTCCTTGGAGGTAAATAATTTTATCAATTATGGACCCCCTTTTTAGGCCGTTCTACGCCAACAAAATGCGACGATATAAGGAGGCATGTCATTGTGGGCTTGTCCTCCGCCGGTTTGAGACACACCGACTGTTCCTTCAGATCCAGCTAATCCCCAAGCATTTCCTTGTAAACCTTCTCCGTACCCTTGAAACTTCTGCACCCAATCGTGATTATGCTTCGGCATCTCATTTATTGTCAAAGTATGAGTCGCCTCACCGCCCGTTGCGTTTACCGAATAATTATCTCCGGCCGCTAAAACAAAACGGTCTTTAACTTGTTCCCAAGTGCCCCCAAAAACTACAGATGGGTCAATAGAAGCCGAAGTCCAATAATATGACCCAACCGGATAAATATAATCCACAAAATTTGATGGCGTCATGAAATGCGAATCATTGACCAACTCGCTGGTTTTAGCCGGAATAGACGGTTTGTTTGTTAGATCTGTGTAAGACCCACTTGTGGCAACTGCAGCTAAATTTGGTTTATCATTCAAGTCGTCGTAATCGTTAGAAAAGCAAACCGGTCTTAAATCAGCGGTGTTGGCTTTTTCTGAAAGAGCAGCTTCTAAGTCTGTTTGGTCTGACAAAGTTCCTGAAATATTACCCCAGGTTGATCCGCCCGGGTCTCCTTTTTCGCCTTTTAACATTAAAATTTTTACTTTTGGATCCATAGTGTTTTTCCCCTTTTTAAGAATCTCTTCGCCAGCAATAAGCAACTAGATACGGAGGCATGTTATTATGCGCTCCACCGCCTCCTGTTCTTACCGTGTACGTCCTACTCATAGATCTAAGCACTCCGTCACCAGAACCCGGCCCAACAGACTGATCAGATTCAGTAGTATAAAAATAATAATTATCAGCTTCATGCATCTTGTGATTATGATTTGGGATCTCAGCGATTGTTAACGTGTGAGTTCTTCCCCGCCCGTGTCTCCGCTCGCATAGTCCCCTCCGGCGGCAAATATGAATTGATTGGTAATTTGCGTCCAAGTCCCCACGCCGAAAAGAGTCGCCGGGCTTGTCGAGTTAGCGTTCCAATAATATGAGCCAACCGGGTAAACAGCGTTAATGATGGTGGATATATCCGGAGTAGGTGCTATAGGTTTGTCGGACAAATCATTGTATGATCCAGTGAACGCAACAGTTGCCAAACTGGTGCTAGCCACAAAATTGCTATCATTAGTTAGTTCGCTGGTTTTGGTTGGGATAGTTGGTTTATTTGTCAGGTCATTGTACGATCCACTGGTTGCAACCGCAGCTAAATTTGGCGTGTTACTTAAATCACTGTAAGATCCGCTAGTGGCAACCGTGGCCAAATTAGGTTTGCCGCTTAAATCCGCGTACAAACCTGAAGTCGCAACCGTAGCTAAATTAGGATTATTGCTTAAATCGTTGTATGAACCACTGATTGCAACTACAGCTAAGTTTGGCTTGTTTGTTAGGTCTGTGTAAGAGCCTGAAGTTGCCACCGCTGAAAGACTGGAAATATTTGCTTTTGCGTCTAATTCAGCTTGTAAGTCAATCTGATTGTCTATATTTCCCGTAATATATCCCCATGTTGCATCAGCTCTTGGTGAAATTGATTGAGTGATTTGTGGTAAAAGTTCTAAAACGCCTCTGAAAATGGTAAAAACATCTCCATTAACACCTATCTCAAGGTCATACCAATACTGCCCCGGATCCAAGTCTTTTGTATCAGCCGGGGCAATCCTTACTGCAAAGCAGTTGTTTTCATCTTGTGCAATTCCATAGCCAAGGCCTTTTTGGAATACGTATTCTGTATCCTGCGAGTTCCTTTTACACGAAAAAAAGGTTGTATCCAAAGAATCTATGCCCGTGACTTCAAAGCCAAAACTTTCAGTATCGCCTTTGACCATTTTTATGTTGTATGTTGTGTAATTTGGCATCTTTACCTCCTTTAAAGCCAGCGTGAATACTTTTTTAGTGTTATTTTTTCTACTATCCCGGTGTAATTAATAAAATTGACACCAGGGTTTAATTTAAAGTTGTCATAATTTCCGGTTACAAGTCTGTTCTTTAAAGCCCCATCTTTAGAGGCTTCAAGGTTTGTAGCGTCTATTGTAATGTACTCTTCGAGGCCTAAATTTATAGTAAAAACAGATTTATTGTTAACGCCCAAAGTTATATCACCGGTTCCATAAACAGTGATCTGTGGCAAAGAATAAACATTGCCTTTGTTGATTATTTTTAGACCCTCTTCATTTATTTTTGTCAACTTTAAACGCAAATTAAAATCTATGGTTTGATTATTTGGAACTTTTAAATAAACATAGTTAAATGATTTTGGTGTAGAATAATCGTCCGTTTTGTTCAACGTTTTATTATTTTCAAGGTCTATCGGTCCATAACCAAGGAACCGTTGGAATAAGCATACAAAATATATCTGCCAGGTTCTAAAAGCAAATAATCCATTGGAACCATAAAACTTGCTTGTTCTGTAGACGTGCCACTTAAACTAAAAACATTGTCAGCTACAGTTAAATTTATACCGTTCTTTTTTTGGATATAATCAGGAATGTTTAATAATTGCTTGTCACCCACAAATTCTAGTTCTTTTTCAGTTAAAAAATATTTAAAAGGTTGAACATGCATTGTCACTGTCGCAGTTTTAAAACGAATCAGCTTGTTAAAGTCTATTTGTTTAATGATTTTGTAATCATAAACCATACCAGGCTCGTTTGAAAAAGTAACTGTTCCGTGAGAATTGAAAAAACCTATAACTTGGTTAACTACAGACCTATCAGTTATGCCAATATCAAACGTTTTATCATAAGCAGCATAACCAAGATCCGTGATTATGTCACCGTCACGTCCGTCTATCTCTTCAATGTTTGTGCGCATTTCAGGCTTGGTTATAGGCGGAAAATTTTGGATTAATAAACCCGGTACATTTTTACTGTTTACACCATTTAAAATTATGTAAGGGAACATTAAATCTCCTTTTTAAGCGTATATTGCTTTTTCTACAGTTTTGCGGACAAATTTACCCATGTTTTCGTTGTCCATCTCTACAACAACCCCTAAAAGGGCCTCTTGAAAAGCTTTTACAGCTTCTGCAAACGAAAAGACTGCAGCAGGATCTTCTTTTGTTGTTTGCACACGGTTCAGTTGACCATCTAAATCCCAGTTAGATGGTATAGAATCTTTCATTTCGCTTGTAACCGTTTTCATTTCATCCGAAAAGCCTTCGCCAATACCCAAAGCTAAGTTTTTACCAATTTCATTCCTGAAAAGTTTAGAAGGTGAAGCAATGCCAAAGAGCCTCTTGATAAAGTCAAAGACATTACCGACCCATTCACCTATCTTGTTTTTTATCCAATTAAAGCTGCCCGCTATGCCTTCCCACAGCCCTTGTACTATGTTCACGCCTATATTCCAGATCTGCCCAGGCAGATTCCACAAAGTCTGCAAAATTACTTGGCCAAGCAGCGACCATCCCATTGATCAAAGCAACCAATATTTCTATGCCGGTTTTAACCAGCTCATTTAAACGGCTCATTATTGTATCTATTATGGTTTTAATAATAGTGGGAATAGTTTTTATTAGTTGCGGTATGGCATTAACTATTCCTTTAATCAAACTTAAAATTAAATCTAAACCCGTTTTTACAACAGCAGGAAGGTTCTGCACAATTGCATTTAAGCTTTGATTTAACAAATCTGTGAAAGTTTTTATCAGCTGTGGCGCCATCTGTGAAATGCCTTTGATCAAAGAGCTTATAATCTGGATACCGACTTGAATTATTTTGGGTAGAGCAGTTAATAAACCGGAAATAATTTCAGGTATAAGGTCTTGTACTGCATCCACAATATCTGGCAAAACATCAATTATTGCGTCTAAGGCGCTGTTTCCGAAACAGTGTGACTTAAAAGTTCCGCCATAGTCGTAATGTTTTCTTCATCGATCCCTATAGTTACGGTCCCGCTTTGAAAAGAAGTATCGCTTTCAGCCAAAGCATCATCCGCGTAAAGCATAGCACTGTTACTTGTGATATCTACGCTGCAACTTATCGCCTTGCCGGGGGCTTTTGCGCCCTCATAAGTTGGACCTCTCGCTGTTTCTGTTAAAACAGAACATCTAAAACTATTTAATCCTATTTTTGCCATTTCAATCTCCTTTGATGTATGAAAAATTTAAAGTCGTGTAGTAATAGCCTGTGTCCGGGTCGTACAAATCGCCACTTGAACGACTTACTTCCCATAAAAATTTGTTTTGTTTTAGTAAGCTTTTAACAGCTTCTACAATATTTAAATAGTTACCTTTGGAATATATGGTGAAATCGTAATAGTCTACGTGATTGACCAGCTCATCATCAGCTGTAAATCCCGTGTCCATGCTCTCTTTCATCCACACAATATAAGGCTCGCCATGACCCTCATAGTGCAAAAATTTAACGGGGATGGTCACACCATCCACCGCAAAGTTAATAAAAATACTAGTTATTAGCTCGTTCAACCAAAAGCACCACCTGTCGCTTTGACAAATGCCAAATAGAAAGCATCCGTGATTTGCTTTTTCTTGAAAGATTTTCTAAAAAACGGGTGGGACGGGTAGTTGTGGTTGTGCCGCCCGTATTCAAAAAGATTAGCCACTAACGGCGCCGGTGCTCTTTTCCCTTCATGATTAGTAAAGTAACCATCAACCACCATGACTTTGTCATTTATGGCACCGTCGCTGGGCGTTTTATAGACTTTTGTCACATAAACACATTTTTTAAAATTGCTCTTTTTTAGAGCCGGTGGCAAGTTATTCAAAACATTTTTGTACACAATCTCTGCACCCGCTTTTACCATTTCACCGCAAGTTTTTTCAGCGTTTTTCTCTAGCTTTTCTATCTCTGTTAACAAACTAGCAGGCAGATTAAATTCAAACTTTGCCATCAATGCGTCACCTCTTTGGCTTGAATTTCAAGCTCAACATTGGCTTCGTCTATATTATTCAGATACTCTATCGTGTACGTTTTACCTCTAAAAGAAATTAGCATATCACGGTCTATCTGAGTTTCAGGATACCGAATGGTAAAGTTTGTAAAAGCTTTTTCAAAATCCGTTCCATTTGCGATTAAAGTAAAACCTTTAGTAGTTTTAACATGGACATACGGCTGTAAAATTATGGTGTTAACAGTTGTCTGAAAACCATCAGCATCTTCAACAACTTCTGTGCGATAAATTGTAATCTGTTTGTTGTATTTACCAGCATTAATCATAGCAAATTCACCGCATGTAAATTTAATATAGATTCCACCACTTTGTTCAAGTGTTTAGAATCTACGTACATTGTTCTGTTGTCCCACATATCCTGGCAAAGAACTAAAACCACAATCACAAAATCCTGGAAATTATCAAGCTCCAAAACTGTGCGCCCGGTGTACTCAATGATAAATCTCTTAGCAACGGCTAAAAGATTTTTCAAAGTATTCACATCTTCGGCCGTGGTTTCATAGATCCTTAAATAGGAAGCAACATCATGCCAGGTGATGTCACTAACTTTGGAGATTTCATTCATGCACTAACCTCCTATATTAACAACCATCTGGGCATACTGCGTAACATCATATGTCCCATTTTCAGTAATATCCAAAGAACCAGTTGGGGCGGGAACTGCAACCGTAGCTGTTGCGTATCGAGCTATATCAATGTCTGAACCATTTTCGGTCAATTCAACGTTTCCTGTTGGTTGTGGAACCGCAACATCAGCTTTCGCATAAGTCGCAACATCAATATCTGTACCATTGGCTGTAATGGTTTTTGTACCCGTCGGAGTAATCAAAGTGTACTCTACGGCCAAACCTTCTTCTATCATTTCGGAGCCTGTTTCTGCTGTTGTTTCAAACACAGCCCCATTGGCTGGCGAAAAGAAAACACCATCATAAAAACGCGTGAAAGGCTTAATTGCTTTAACAAACATTACTTCGCACCTCCTTGTTTACTTTTTGTAGCTGGCTTACCTCTTGTTGTTTTAACGCCAGGTTTACTGCTTTCTATTTTGACAAAAGGCATTATGTATCCAGCTTTTGTTAAATCTTTAATCAAATTTTCGTCAGTTAATTCACGAATTTCATCTTTATACATGCTAATAGAGCCACTAAAAGACGTTAAAGCTTTGTATTTCATAGAGAGGCCTCCTTTTAAGCAGAAGCCATCACTAATTTAGCAATTTTTTGTGCATCTTCAACCTTTGAATCAAATTCAAACCAGCCAATCACACCAATTGCGTGCTCATCAGCATACTTTTCACGCAGAATTTCTATGCTTAGCTCCTCGTTAAATTTAGTAGCAAGACCTCTAAAGTCACCATAGAATATCGCATTCTTCCCAGCTGCCATGTCGGGCATGTTGCCTGAAACATATACAGGTTTACCTAAAAGGGTCGTACCAAATGGGCTGGAAACATCATCATTCAACAAATAATACCCGGTTTTGGCTTTTAAGAGCCTTAAAGCGGTTCTTGTTGCCGGTGACATAATCCAAATAGCATTTTCTTGGAACTCATCTTTGATTCTGTCATGGAGTTGTACAACTTCGTCAGCTGTTATAACCGTTTGAGAAGCCGCGGTAATATAGTTGGTCAATCCATAAAGACCTAAAACTTTTGAAGGTGTTGTCGGTGGATTACCAGGCGTACCGTTTAATAGCTCATTTTCAATGAATCTTTTAATAGAGTAAGCCATTTGGTCAACTACGAACGCCACGATATCAAACTGAGAATTGTTAATCAATGACCTGGATATTTTTGTCAAAGCTCCCGCTAAATATCCGGTTAAGGTAATTGAATCAAATTTACCGGAAGAACTGGTCAAAGCCGAAAATTCGTCTTGATACGCAACAGTAATTGTAGTGGTATCAATATCGTAGTATGGCAGCTCCAAAGTTCCTTTGATATTGTATTTTGTCGAACGCTCTAAAATGGGGCAGATGTTGTAAACCTTTTTGATTATCCTATTCGCAATTGTCGTTGGAACAACCGCTCCGTTATCACCAAAAGTCATGTTGTTGTCTCTTTCGTTTGTGACGATTCCACGAACATAGTTTTCAAAAGCACGTCTTTCTTTAACTTCTTGGCTACAACTTGCACGGGTGTCATCTGCCATTTCATTTTCTCCTTCTTTAATTTTTTCTATAGCAGAGCTTTTGCCTCTATTTCTGCCCTCTCTATCAAAAAAGTCATCGAGGTCTAAAGCCTTAACGATTTTACGGACATTGTCACGGATTTCAGCTAATTCAGCCATTTCAGCATCAGTTAACTCTGTTTTCAGCCTTCGCTTTGTTCAATGTTTCTTCTACCTTTATTACTAGGTCATTTTTCTTTTCTAAAAGTTCTTTTTGATTCATAAATTAAAATCCTTTCATTTCATTAATAATTTTTTCGTATTTTGAATAATCTATTTTAGGTAAAATTGTTTCTGGCACAACCTGTGCTCCTTTTTCTGTATTTACACCTCCTTGCGTTCCACTTTTTACGTTAATTTTTGTGAAAAGTGGTTCGCTTCGGTATTGTACAGTTTCATTTTCACTTCTGGCCGTGATCAAGTTCCCTTCATAAGCTGGGGTCTTTTGACGGTCCAAAATTGAAACTTCATATAAGTCCAAGTCTTTTATGGCTCTGGTGGGCATCCCGTTTTCAAAGCCGTTTTCTACGTCAACGTCCGAAAAACCAAAAGACCAGCCGACTAAATCGCCGTTTTTAGCTTTTTCAACCACTTCGGGATCCGTGATTATTGCGCGGGCTTTAAGGCCTATGGAATCTTCTTCTAACACTAAGTTGCCTTGTTTAGTTGAGCCTAAATCACGGTCCCAGTCATGGTTAAGAAGAATATGTATATCGTCATTTCGCTCTATTGCTCTTTTGAAAGCGCCTTTGCAGATTCGCTCAATAAATTTGCCCATTCTGCTTAAAAGAGGTTTGGAGTTGCGTTCCACGGCATTAACATATCCTTCAATTTCGACTTTGTCTTCTCTTTGTATTACTTGCATATTTCACCACCTTCCTTTTTTCACAAAATTTGTGCTAAACTATCTTTTGTATACATCACCGGGTAGACCGTGGTAAAACGTCACGGCCTGGCATCCTTTTCGCCACATTATCTCCCAACTCAGCGATCATCACCTTTTAATTCTGTTTTAACCGCACCTTTTTCTTTACCGTAGTACTCAATTTTGTAAGCTTTGCCTTCTTTTGTACCCGCAAAGTAATCCCAGTCATCTGCTATGCCGGTAACAATTAACTTTTTAAGACCCAAGTCTTCAAAGTGATCTACAAAATATTTGTAAAAAGCAGAATGGTCGGTGCCACAGTTGCAGTACACCGTTTTGTCTTTAAAAAGCTCTTTGTCGTAGTACTTGAGCTCATCTTCTACAGTTTCATATGATGTAAAAAAACAATCACGCTTTAGTTTTTTAGCAAGTTGTAAATGAGTATTCTTTGGCATAAAAGTCTCCTCAAATAAATTAAGCCGGTTTAAAAACGGCGTTTTGTTTGCTATTTTTTGGATGTTTTTTTATAAATATACGATCAAACTTTACTTTTGGTTTGCCATTTTTAAGCACGACTGAGCTGGAATTCAACTTACTGTAATTTTCAGCATCTTCATTTGTGTAAATTTTTGTCTTAAAGTCCACGTTATTTCCTCGCCCTGTTATTCCCACAATCTCAAACTGTTCCGGGCAATACTTATCCATAAATGTAAGCGGTACACCCATAACTCCTGGGTAGTCACAGGGTATGTCGGCTACTTTGTCTACATTTATGGCGTCGTAATTGTCGTACTTTGGGTACTTTTCTGGGGTGTAGTAAGTCCCTTCCACCTTTAATGGTTTATTTCTTTTTGCTATTGTTAAATTTGTGAAGAAACATATATTACCAAAAGAGTGCAACAGTTCTTTGTACCCATCGTCACCTTCTTCTAGTTTTTTCTGCTCCTTTTCAGGGCAATACCTTAGGGTTTCTTCTCCGCCACCTTGGTATCCTAACCACATTTTATTATCTTTCAATAATGGAAAAACTTCTTTGTAACTAACACAGGCTGTATTTCCAATAATCAAAAACTTTTTATCATATTCCATCAATTGTGCCAAAAATTTTCTCCACAAAGAAAACGGCGGGTTGGTAACTATAATGTCTGCTTCTTTTAAAAGTTCAATGCATTCTCTTGATCGAAAGTCACCGGCGGGGTATTCATCGTTGCCGTAAATTGGGGTTTTTATTATTTTATCTTTAAAATTTGCAACACCGTCTTTGTTAGTGTCTTTGTAAAGTTCTATTTTGTAGGACGGTTTATATTTTCCGTCTTCATCTTTTTCTCCTTCGTAGTGCACTCCTATTAGTTTTTTTAGGCCAAGGAAATCAAATCTTTGGTAAAAATATTTAAAAAATTCTGAATTTTCGTCGTCATCGCAGTTGCAAAGTATTACCTTGCTTTTAAAGTGCTCTTTATAAAATTTCATCTCTCTTTCAATATAAATACCTTGTGTATAAAGAGAATCTCTTTTTAGCCTCTTGGCCCACTTCAATTTTTCATTGTGCGGCATTTATGCTCACCTCTTCCTTTTCCGGTAAAATTACGGCAATTACCTCCCGCCTTTTTCCCTGTTGCATTTTTTGCAGAGCATTTGGCAATTATCTAATGTGGTTCTGCCGCCTTCGTGCCATGGCGTTATGTGGTCCGCTTCCATGTCTTTTAGTTCAAAGTGTTTACCACATATAGTACATATACCTTTTTGTTTGCTATACTGTGTAGTTTTATCTTGGATCGAAAAACCCCTTAGGTTTAGAACTCTTTCTTTGTTGGTTAATAAGTACTCATATATTCCATGCTTATTTGTCACCTCGCTGTCTTCTAAAAGATTTTTCACCTCTTTTGCTAATAAATCAGGGTCCAGAAGTTCATCTTTATGAACATTGTAAAGGTATCCCCACTCTACGCCTTTCATGGATTCGTCATAATTTCTAAACGCCTTTTTGACCCACGAAAAAACAGATTCGAAATATGACCAAAGTTCTTTAGCGTTTTGGTCTTTTCTGTGTTTTTGCATGTAATTTTCTATTTTCCCTCTGCGACCTTTTCCTTCTATGTCTTCATTGTCTGCTGCCCAGGCAAAGGCCGTAGCTAAGTAATCCTGCCTTATATAGTTACCTTTCATGTATCTGCTGTATACTCTGTGCGCTGGGCAATTCCTTTTGGAAAAATATGTTTTAGCATCATCTAGCCACTTTGAGTGCAAAACTGCATTTAAAATTTCTTGTTGCTCTAATTTTTCCCCAGCTATGTTGATGGTCTCGAACCAGTCGATTTTGTCTTTGTAGGTGCCTTTACAAATGTAGACATTTATTTCATAGTTATTGAACTTTTCTTTGTCGCCATCATGAAGAATATTAAAAACAGCTTCACTTTTTATTTGATGAACAATATTATCAGGAAGTTTAATACCAAACTGATTATCTGCATATCGGCAAATAGATATAAGTCTTTGCTGACCATCTAAAACTTCTAAAGATCCATCATCTCTTTCAACAAAGTACATAACCCCCAAAGGCAACCCTCTAAGTACAGTATCTATTACTTTGTCTCTTTTTTCGTCGTCGTAGACGTACTCCCGCTGGTATTTAGGTCTAATGTCAAGCTTTCCGCCCATCGCTATAACCTGCGAACTATTGTCATCCTCAGAAAAACCGTTTGTGATCTCTTCTATTCTGTATTTTTTTAGTTCAACTTGCATCATGTTGGTTTTCCTCCTTTTTTAGTTACGTGATTATAATTGCTTAGATACAGCAAAACCTGTAAACCCGGTAAAAGTTGGCACAAAGTCACCCGCAAGACTATAATTCGGCGTTACGTTGGTTTTTGTTTTGCTCCATTTAAAAGAATTTTCAGCTGAATCTAAAATATCTAAATCTTTTAAAGTATCTGGTTTATAGCTACGATCTTTTTCATAATAAATGTCAGTGCCTGGTATTTTTTTCTTTAACTTAATTGGTTTTACATTGAGGCTTGCTATCGTCACTAGGTTTTGTAACTCATCGTTGTAAATTACAGTCTCATAAGCGATTAATCCAGGAATACAACCTGTACATAAACGACGGTTGCTCCATACAGGATGTTTGTTTCTGAGAAAAACACGTGCGTACTTACGTTTTCCTTTTACGTATCCCCGTCCACCTGATATTTTTAAGCTAGTTTCGTCACCCACAATCTCAAACTGTTTTGGGCAATACTTATCCATAAATGTAAGTGGCACACCCATAATACCAGGGTAATCGCAAGGGATGTCTGCTACTTTGTCTACATTTATGGCGTCGTAATTATCGTACTTTGGGTATTTTTCTGGGGTGTAGTAAATTTCCCGCATGTCTAAAGGAGGTTGCTTGTATGCAGTTTTTAAATTTGTGAACCACCTAACACCCCCTATTTTTATATACCTGGTATTTCTATCATTCAGCCTGTTACCCGTTGAAATTGATATATCGTAATCGTAAGGTATTTTAAATTCTCTGGCTCCACTACGTATACTAACGCCTAACCAGATTTTATTTTTCTTTACAAGAGGAAAAACTTCTTTTGCAGAAATGTGCGTAGATTTTCCAATTATTAAGAATTTTTTATTGTACTCCATTAACTGAGCCAGAAAGTTTCTCCACAAAGAAAACGGCGGGTTGGTAACTATAATGTCTGCTTCTTTTAAAAGTTCAATGCATTCTCTTGATCGAAAGTCACCGGCGGGGTATTCATCGTTGCCGTAAATTGGGGTTTTTATTATTTTATCTTTAAAGTTTACAACGCCGTCTTTGTTGGTGTCCTTGTAAAGCTCTAACTTGTAAGATGGTTTACCTTTTTCATTTTCATAGTGCACACCAATTAATTTTTTAAGCCCTAAGACATCGAACCGGGACTGAAAATACTTGAAAAACTCGGAGTATTCGTCGTCATCGCAGTTGCAAAGAACTGTTTTACCTTTAAAGTGCTTTGTATAGTGACGAAGCTCGTCCTCAACTGTTGACCTGCACGTGTAGAATTCGTCTCGTTTTAATTTTCGCGCAAGATTTAAATGGGAGTTTTTAGGCATAACAGGAATTGCCTCCTTTCAGAAACAGAAGCTGCTCAGCGTATGGACGAATAATTAAGCTGATATATAAAACCAATGATATATAGAACTAATTTTTTAAACCAATTTGAGTAATTATAGCACAATTATACAGTTCTTGTCAATAATTACCGCTTTAAGTTACTAGAATTTTACTTTTAAGTAGCGGTAATATTTATTTGACACATGATGTATTAAAAAATCGAAATATGTTTTTAAAAAATGGGAATAATAGATTTAAAAGCTTGCACACTATGTAGAAAAAATTATATATTGAGAGTATCCGAGATTTCCTTGATTGACTAAAATTATTAAATGCTGTAAACTCTGTAAACATTTTGTAATATTTTTTTGGAGATTGAATTGAAAAGCGCGGTATTAAGGGAAATTAGCTACCTTGAAAGATCAGAGTGTATGTACAACTTTACCAAAACACAAGTTATTTACTTGGTATTTAAGAGACTCTGTGATATTTTTATATCCACTTTTTTTATTGCTGTTCTATCGCCGCTGATGCTCACAATTGCCATCCTAATAAAGCTCACAACTAGAGGATCTGTGGTTTTTTCGCAGAAAAGGGTCGGCCAATTCGGGGAGATAATAAAAGTTTACAAATTTAGAACAATGAGTCAGGACGCTCCTGAAAGTATCGCAACCGGTGAGCTGGATAATCCTGAGCTCTACATAACTAAAATAGGAAAAATACTTAGATTAACCAGCTTAGATGAGATATTACAGCTTTTTAACGTTCTTAAAGGAGATATGAGCATAGTAGGACCAAGACCAATAATCCCAGAAGAAGAGGAACTTCATAAGCTGAGGAATCAGCATTTAGTTTACTCTATTAAGCCGGGGATTACCGGATTGGCGCAGGTGAACGGCAGAGATCTTTTAACAACGGAAAAAAAGGTAAGATTTGACGAAGAATATCTGAAGAATTTATCTTTAAGAATAGACCTGTACATTTTGTTTAGGTCTATTGTTGTGGTCTTTAAGCGCGCGGACTTTTTTGAAGGACGAATAAAAAGGTAATGTCGTGAAGTTTAAAACTCACTGTAGGAATCTGCGATTGCTTTCACTAGTGAGTTATATATTGTTGTTGGCGTTATGTTGATTAAATTTCTCCGCAAAAAGACAGATAATTTGTGCGAGCCGATATATCGAAGGCAGAATTTAGTAGCTCCTAACATTAGTTGAGCATAAATGCTGGTGTGCCTGGTGTGTAAGGAAATTTATGCGCAAGACAGAGCTGTACCTTACGCACAGAAAAATCGAACCGCTACCTATGGAGTTCATTGTCAATCCTTTTAACGATCCACATTATAGGTGCTCTTCCCAAATTTCTGGAGGCTGTATCTTAGCACACACACAACCCTATCTTGCGTTTCCGGAAAAACAGAAACTGTACCACAATTAGAAAGGCAAAGATGGAGAGGAACAATATTCTTCATAGTGAACGCAAACAACAAGTAAAAACGAAATCCTATTGGAATGTACTGCCTGCTTCAATAAAGTAATTATAAAGGCGTTCCTTTATCAAAATTCTTTCATGGTCTGCACCACGGTACACTTTTTTTACCACACATCTCCACGAGCAAACCTACCAAAAAAATAAACCTTAAAAAACTGGCTCCCCGTGTTGGACTCGAACCAACGACCCTGCGGTTAACAGCCGCATGCTCTACCAACTGAGCTA
>DFGJ01000022.1 GCA_002372375.1 Ruminococcaceae bacterium UBA3753 | reverse complement strand
GATTGGCTATCTCAGTAGATATCTTGTGAAGGTTGTCCAAACGCTGATTAGCAATGTGCCTATGAATTTTATTTACCTTACGAAGTTGCTTCATGTAATTGTTAGACTTCACTTCATGTTTCTTAGAGCCTCGCATACGTGATAGTCTGCGTTGTTCTTTGGCAAGTTTATCATGGCTCTCACGATAATATTTATGATTAGTGCCTTTATTACCATTATTGTCTACATATAAGCCGTCAGAAGCATAGTCTAATCCGATAGCATTAGACTTGTCTGCTACATAAGGTCTTACAGTATTGTCAAACTCAAAAAGAATGGAGACATAATACTTGCCATCTGATTCCTGTGATATGGTAGCAGACTTTATAATCCAACTATCATCAGGGGCACGATGGATTACAGCTTTTACCTTGCCAATTTTAGGGAGTTTGATATACTTGCTATCTATTATAGCAACGGTGCCTTTTTGGTTGTTAGTAGTGTATGATTTGCGGCTATGCTTTGCTGATTTGAATTTAGGAAATCCGTTGTTCTTTTTACGAGATTTACTAAACGTATTTCGAAAAGCTGATTGTAAATCCATCTGCTTATTAGCAAGAGCAAGGCTATCCACTTCTTTGAGAAAAGGATAATCTTTCTTGTATTTAGCAGGTGTGACAGTAGGAAATTTGCCAGTTAGTTTGTACCCTTCAATCTTATCGGAAAGCATAAGACTATAGACCTTACGGCAACAGCCAAAGGTTTTAGCAAACATAACACTCTGTTCAGCTGTAGGATATACTCTGTACTTTATGGCTTTATTCATAACTGACAGTTCTTTTGCCTTTCGATGTATTTGAGGATGTTTTCCTCTGATGTAGAACCTATAGTTTCACAAAAGTATGAACCGTTCCAAAGTTGTCCTTTCCACAGATATTTACGTAGGTCAGGATACTCTTTGAATAACGTATTACCTGATATACCTTTGAGATATTTCACTATCCGAGTTACAGATATTTTAGGTGGAGCAAACACAAAACAATGCACATGGTCACTTTCACCTACTTTACAATCTACAACAGTGAAACCTTTTTCATCTCCGATAGCTTTTAGAAGTTCATATAATCTTTTTGCTATCTCGGAATTTAGGACTTTTCTACGGTACTTTACGCACCATACTATATGGTAATTGATGTTGTATACGCATGTTCTTGCGTGAGTATATTTGTTTTCCATACATATAGTATATGCTAAAACGGTAATAAAGTCAATGATACACTATATTTCTTCGTGGTATATATAGTATAGACGAACAATAAACTAACGGGCTTTCATCCCGGCTATAAATAGACGGGAATTCCCGCCCGATTACTTAAAGATGATTAATGGTGATGATGAAGAAAGTTAATAATAAAGCTTATGAATTTTGCAAGAAATCTATAGATCTAAAAACCACGCCAAAATATGTGCGTCTACAAATGAAAGATTTTTTTAGAGTCTGTGAAGGGTCTGACGATAAATACATAGTATGCGATGAAAAAGTAAGACAGCTTGAAAATATATTAAAAATATTAATTATGCCCAAAGGGCTTAAATGTGGAAAAACACTTTATGAGTGCACTACAGGGTATCAGTGGCTGTTTTATACAGCCATTTTATGCGTGGTATATAAAAACAACCCTAAAAAAAGGAGATATGAAACCGGTGTTTTGGAAATATGCAGGAAAAACTTTAAAACTTATACTATAGCAACAATTTTTATTTTGCTTTTTCTAACAGAGCCAAAGTTTAGCAAATTCTATTCAGTGGCTCCAGACGGTGCTTTGTCTAAAGAAATACGTGAAGCGATTAGTGAAACAATCCGGTCAAGTCCGTTGATATATGAGTTTAAAAGTTCTAAAAGGTTTAAAATTTTAAGAGATTATATTTTATTTAAGCCAAAACAGAGCCAGTACATCCCGCTTTCGTATTCAACCAGCAGAATGGACGGTAGATTGCCAAATGCATTTATTGCAGATGAGGTTGGCGCTTTGCCAACCAACTATGCTATAGAGGCAATGAGGTCAGGTCAGTTAAACATTTTAAATAAGTTGGGTTTTATAGTTTCGACTAAATATCCTGTATTTGATAATCCACTTGAAGATGAAATAAAATATTCTAAAAAAGTTTTAGATGGAATAGAAAAAGATGAAACCAGATTTAGTTTATTGTATGAGCCTGATCAAGTAAAAGGGTGGGAAACAGATGATTTAATTTTAAAACAAAGCAATCCTGTGTGCCTTGAAATCTCTGAAATTTGGGAGGATTTGCTTAAAAAGCGAGCGTACGCTATAGCTGTTGAAAATGCCCGGGAAAATTTTGTAACTAAACACTGTAATATTATTTACCAAGGTGTAGGCACAGAGACTTATATAGATTTAAATGATGTTTTTAGTTGCAAGGTGGCTAATATTGATTGGGAAGGTCGGGTTGTTTATTTAGCGCTAGATTTATCTGAAAGTAATGATAATACCAGTGTTTCTTTTGTTGCTTTGGATGAAGATGACAACATTTTGGCTGAAAGTTTTGCTTTTATACCAAGTGACAGAATTTTAGAAAAGACACTTAAAGAAAAAGTTAATTACAGGGAGTTGCTGAAGGGCGGCAAAGTTTTTGCGTGTGGCACTAAAGTCATAGACTATTTAGCAGTCGAAAAATTCATACTTTCCATAGAAGAAAAATATAAAGTGAATGTTCAAGCCATAGGGTATGACCGCTGGAACGCTCTTTCAACTGCGCAAAAACTGGAAAAAGCTGGATATAACGTTATAGAAATCCGGCAACATTCAAGCGTCTTGCATCCGCCCACAAAACTTTTAAAAGAAAAAATCTTAAAAAGGCAGTTTAAGTACACAGAAAATAAACTCTTGGAAATAAACTTCCAAAACGCCCGGTGTGTTTATGACACAAACAAAAACACATATGTAAATAAGAAAAAATCTAACGGGAAGGTAGACATGGTAGTTAGTTTAATTAATGCTGTTTACCTTTTAGAAAAAGACAATTTGCTAAACCAGATGGACTTTTTAGCACAAACAATTTAAGGAGGTAATTAATGGAAATTGTATGGCAAATTTTGTCCTGGATCATGTGCGGCGTTGCTTTAGCCGGCACTATCATTAACGCTGAGCGCAACAAATATGGATTTGTCTTTTGGGTTGTCTCAAATCTTTACATGGTCATCCGCTTTGCGGTGATTAAGGAATATGCCCAAATGACTTTGTTTTTCATTTACTTTTTGCTTGCTCTGCGCGGCATCTATTCATGGTCTAAAAAAGAAAGGAGTGGTTGAGTTTGAATTTGTTAAATTTAGTGAAGCGCAAAAAAGTTGTACAAAAAAGAGAAACACAAATCACACCACCTATTAGCGACCCTCTTTTGAGGGCCCTTTTTGAAGGCGAGGTGATCACGCGTGAAAAAGCTATGACTTTGCCGGCTGTAGCTGGCGCGGTTGATTTAATTTCGAGCACCATAGCTTCGATGCCCGTTAAGCTCTACAGGTACAAGCAAGGAAAGGTCGAAGCGCAGGATTCGGACCCGCGCGTGCGCCTCCTAAACAGCGACACAGGTGACACACTTGACGCTTTTCAGTTTAAAAAAGCTTTAGTGGAAGATTACCTTTTAGGCAAAGGCGGATATGCCTACATAAGGCGTTACAGGAACAAAGTAACGGGGCTTTTTTACGTTAAAGATATTTTCATTTCTGTAATCAAGAATTTTAAGCCAATCTTCAAAAATTACACTATTCTGGTGGAAGGCCAAGAATACAAGCCATACGATTTCATTAAGCTTTTGCGAAAAACCACAGACGGAGCTATGGGCGTGGGCATCACGGAAGAATTGTCCAAGGCACTTGAAACGGCCTATCAGACTTTGCTGTATCAGTTGGGTCTTGTAAAAAGCGGCGGAAATAAAAAAGGTTTTCTTAAGTCTGTGCGCAAATTAGGGCAGGATGAAATAAATATCCTAAAAAAAGCTTGGCAAAACCTCTACGCAAATAATGAAAGTAACGTAGTTGTGCTAAATAATGGGCTTGAATTCCAAGAAGCAAGTAATTCTTCAGTTGAAATGCAGCTAAATGAAAGTAAAAAGACGTTACACGATGAAATTAACAACATCTTTCATATAAATGATGATTTTTATACAACTTTTAAGCTGGCGATTTATCCAATAGTTAAGGCCTTTGAAACCGCGCTAAACAGGGACCTGCTGCTTGAAAAAGAAAAGCGCAGCTACTTTTTTGAGTTTGATGTTAAAGAAATAGTGAAAGCCAATATCAAGGAGCGGTACGAAGCGTACAAACTGGCTAAAGAAAGCAGTTTCATGACAATTAACGAGATCAGAAAAGCGGAAAACATGGAGTACATAGAGGGATTAGATGTGGTTAACGTTGGTCTTGGAGCTGTTTTGTATGATACGAACACGCACCAATATTACACTCCGAATACGAACACTATGTCGGGTGCTGAGATTCAAAAAGTCATTGAAGACAAAGAAATAGACACAGCTTTTGAAGAAAGTGGTAATAGCTCTGAGTGAAAAAACAAAAAAAGCACAGCTAATATAGTTGTGCGCTGAAAATAGACCGCAGGACGTGTGCCACGGTCTATCCGATGATGCATGTAAAACGAAGTATAAGTGCAGTTGGTTATACATTGGTTATTGTAACACAAATTTTGTAAAAAGGAAAGGTGGTGAAATATGCAAGTAATACAAAGAGAAGACAAAGTCGAAATTGAAGGATATGTGAATGCTGTAGAGCGAAACTCCAAACCTCTTCTGAGCAGAATGGGCAAATTCATTGAGCGAATCTGCAAAGGTGCTTTCAAAAGAGCAATAGAGCGAAATGACGATATACATATTCTTCTTAACCATGACTGGGACCGTGATTTAGGCTCAACTAAACAAGGCAACTTAGTGTTAGAAGAAGATTCCATAGGCCTTAAAGCCCGCGCAATAATCACGGATCCTGAAGTGGTTGAAAAAGCTAAAAACGGCGATTTAGTCGGCTGGTCTTTTGGTTTTTCGGACGTTGACGTAGAAAACGGCTTTGAAAACGGGATGCCCACCAGAGCCATCAAAGACTTGAATTTATACGAAGTTTCAATTTTGGACCGTCAAAAGACACCAGCTTATGAAGGCAACTTGATCACGGCCAGAAGTGAAAATGAAACTGTACAATACCGAAGTGAACCACTTTTCACAAAAATAAACGTGAAAAGTGAAACGCAGGACGGAAAATGTACACAAAGGGTTCCTTTAACGGCACCAAAAACAATTTTACCAAAAATTGATTATTCAAAATTTGAAAAAATCATTAATGAAATGAAAGGATTTTAATTCATGAATCAGAAAGAACTTTTAGAAAAGAAAAACGACTTAGTAACAAGGGCAGAAGAGACCTTAAACAAAGCAAAGGCTGAGAATAGAGAGTTAGCTGATGCTGAAATGGCTGAATTGGCTGAAATCCGCGATAAAGTTAGAAAAATTGTTAAAGCTTTAGATCTTGATGACTTTTTTGACAGGGAAGGTCGTATGAATGGGAGAAAACCTGAAAAAAGCACCGTAAGCACGGCTGAAGGCAGCATGGCTGAAGATGAACGTGCAAGTTGCAACCAAGAAGTTAAAGAAAGACGTGCTTTTGAAAACTATGTTCGTGGCATCGTCACAAACGAAAGAGACAACAACATGACTTTTGGTGATAACGGTGCTGTTGTTCCAACGACTATCGCTAACAGGATCATTAGAAAGGTTTACAATATTTGCCCCATTTTAGAGCGTTCGACAAAATACAACATCAAAGGAACTTTGGAGCTGCCATACTACGATGTTGATACCACCACAATTACTGTTGCGTATCAAGACGAATTTTCGGCTTTGACCAGTTCTTCTGGTAAATTTGATTCAATCACTTTAACCGGATATTTAGCGGGAGCTTTGACAAAAATATCCAGGTCATTGATTAACAACTCACAGTTTGATATCGTGGCGTTCGTAGTTGACCAAATGGCTTACTCTATTAAAAGGTTCATTGAAAATGAGCTTCTAAACGGGACGCCTGGTAATCCTCCAGCAACTCCGTCAAAAGTTTTGGGTCTTTACGGATTGACCAACTATATTACCGCGGCTTCGCAGACGGCTATCACGGCGGATGAAGTTGTACAACTCCATGACAGGATTAAAGATGAGTTCCAAGACAATGCTATTTGGATTATGTCACCGGCAACAAGAACCGCTTTAAGGCTCTTAAAAGCTACAACTGGTTACTATTTGTTGAATGATGATGTTTCCAGCCCATTTGGCACGACCCTTTTAGGAAAACCTGTATATGTTTCAGACAACATGCCCGACATGGCTGCGGGGAAGAATGCGATATTCTATGGTGACTTCAGAGGACTTGCAACTAAATTTAACGAAGAACTAAGCATAGAAGTTCTGCGTGAAAAGTATGCCGATGAGCATGCAATAGGTGTAATTGGCTGGTTTGAATTTGATTCAAAAGTTGAAGATGCACAAAAAATTGCTAAATTAGTGATGGCTTCTGCTTAAAAGGAGGCCACTCTATGAAATACAAAGCTTTGACGTCTTTTAGCGGCTCTATTAGCATGTACAAAGATGAAATTCGTGAATTAACTGACGAAAATTTGATTAAAGATTTAACAAAAGCCGGATACATAATGCCTTTTGTCAAAATAGAAAGAAGTAGTCCAGGTATTAAAACTGCGAAGGGCAAGCCGGCTGCAAGAAGCAAAAAAGGAGGTGCAAAATAATGTTTGTTAAAGCAATTAAACCTTTTACGCGTTTTTACGACGGGGTTTTCTTTTCGCCAGCCAATGGTGCTGTGTTTGAAACAACAGCAGAAACAGGCGCCGAAATGATAGAAGAAGGCTTAGTAGTAGAGTACACTTTAATCACGCCGACGGGCACAAAAACTATTACAGCTAATGGTACAGATATTGATGTTGCGACTTATGCGAAAGCAGATGTCTCGGTTCCACAACCAACAGGAAACGTTGAGTTGACGGAAAATGGTACGGGCATTGATATCGCGCAATATGCCACGGCTACGGTTGCGGTTCCACAGCCAAGTGGTAATATTGAATTGACGCAAAACGGAACTGATATTGATATAGCTGATTACGCCACGGCTACAGTTGCGGTTCCACAGCCGGCAGGCTCTTTGGATATTACTGAAAATGGGACATATGATGTTACGCAGTATGCCCAGGTGGTTGTTACTATAGGAGGTTAGTGTATGAATGAAATCTCCAAAGTTAGTGACATCACCTGGCAGGATGTCTCTTCTTATTTGCGAGTCTACGAGACTACGTCGGATGATGTAAATACTTTGAAAAATCTTTTAGCCGTTGCTAAAAGATTCATCATTGAGTACACCGGACGCACAGTTTTAGAACTCGACAATTTTCAAGACTTTGTGATTGTGGTTTTAGTTCTTTGTCAGGACATGTGGGACAACAGGACTATGTATGTGGATTCTAAAAACTTGAACAAAGTGGTTGAGTCAATCTTGAATTTGCACGCGGTGAATTTGCTATGAGCCAAACTATTAATGCCGGTAAATACAACCGGCAAATCACCATCTACAATACACAAGTGATAGAAGATGAGGATGGATTTCAAACCACAATCCAAAACATTGTTCTTCAGCCATATGCGCAAGTGAATACCACAAAGGGGTTCACATTAATCGCCAATGGGACTGATTTTGAGAAAGCATTTACAAAATTTACCATACGATATCCCGTGACTCCGATCAACCGTGATATGCTAATCTCTTTTAGAGGCAAAACGTACACAATAGAGTATCTGAACAATATAGACGAAGCCAATGTTGAGCTTGAAATTCAAGCCAAAGAGGTGACGCATTGATGGCAAAGTTTAAATTTGATCCACCTGTTAGTTTAATGAAAGAAATAGAAAAGTTAGAAAAAAACGCTGAAAAAACTTGCGGTGAAATGGTAAAAGCAGGTGCGGAGGTTGTGTATAAAAATATTTTGAACAACTTGCCACCAGCACTTAAAAAGAGCAATTTTAGAAAATGTGTTTATGTGACAAAAGTCTATAAAACGCCCAGCGACGGCGCCATAAATGACAAAGTCATGGTGGTTGATGGTTACTTTACTAATCATGAAGGAAAAAAGACGCCGGCTCCGTTAGTTGCCAATCTTTTTGAATATGGTCGGCATAACCACAACTACCCGTCACATCCGTTTTTTAGAAAATCTTTTAAGAAAAAACAGATCACGGATGCTTTTTATGCCGCGTTTGTCAAAGCAACAGGTGGTGCTTTTAATTGAACGAGCTAATAACTAATATTTTTATTAACTTTGCGGTGGATGGTGTGACCATCCCCGTTAAATTTTTGCACTATGAGGGTCATGGTGAGCCTTACGTTGTCTGGATGAAAGAAAGTATGGACACAGGTTTCACGGCCGATGATGAGCTGGTCAATCACGTAGACTATTACGATTTCACCATATATTCCAAAGGCAACTATTTAAATATTGTAGAAGCTGTTAAAAGCTTACTGAAACAAAACAAATTTTTGTGGGAAGTAAGTCGTTCAAGTGGCGATTTGTACGACCCGGATACAGGCTATTACTACACAACTTTAAATTTTTCATACATCAAAGGAGATTGAAATGGCAAAAATAGGATTAAATAGTTTTAGATATTCTGTTTTGACAGAAACAGCGACAGGTCCAACTTATGAGGGCGCAAAAGCCCCAGGCAAGGCGATAAGTTGCAGCGTGGACATCACAAGCAACAGCGCTATGCTCTATGCTGACGATGCTTTGGCTGAAAGCGATACTTCTTTTCAAAGTGGTACTGTAACTATTGGAATAGACGAAGAAGACATAGTTACAATGGCTGAGCTTTTAGGGCACACAGTTTCAAGCACAGCGCCGTACATAATGACGAGAAATGTTAATGATGTTGCTCCTTATGTTGGATTAGGTAGAATAGTGACCAAAATGATCAACGGGGCGTACAAATACAAGGTCGAATTTTTGTACAAAGTGAAATTTTCAGAGCCACAAGCTGAAAATACGACCCGAGGCGAAAGCACGGAGTTTGCTACTTACGAGTTACAGGGAACTATAGCTGCTTTAAGTGATGGCAAGTGGTCTGTAGCACAACAGTTTGATACAAAAGAGGCGGCTTTAACGTACTTAGAGAGCCTTTTGGTGGCACCGACGCCGTAAGTGTGGTACAATGAACCTTAGGTAGTAGGGAAAATCTTTGCTTTTTACTCCACTCTCACTCTTTTAGTTTTGTAAAAGGGAGGTGGTAAGTATGAGCAAGATGTTTCGAAAGTTCTTTCGGTTGTTTTTGTGGATATTTAAAAAAATGACAGCCGGCTTTAACGGCTGTACATTCAATATCACAATCACAACTAGCAAAGATTAGTTCGAAAAATCTCTACTACCTTTCTATTATACCACAAAAAAGAAAAAAGATACCTGAAGTGTTCAAGTATCTTTTGCAAATGCTCTCAACCAACTCTAAAAGGAGGTTGTTGTGAAATTTTATCACAAAAAGTCTAAAAATGGAGGCGCAAATGAAAGATGTAAGCGGCGAATTTACATTTCAAGGGCAAAAATACAAGATAGTCTTTAACTTAAACGTGATGGAAGAAATACAAGAGAAATATGGGTCCGTTGCTAAATGGGCTGAGTTAACTGACGGGTCTAAGGGAGAGGCAAACGCAAAGGCAATAATTTTCGGATATACAGCTATGTTAAATGAAGCTATAGACATAGAAAATGAAGAAAAAGGCACAGAAAAAAAGCCTTTTACTTTAAGGCAAGTCGGTAGATTAATTACAAACATAGGTTTGGGGCAGGCGACACAAGAACTCAATGAGACCGTCATTAAGAGTACCAAAAGTAACGAAAAAAACGCATAATCCACGAAGATGAAGACCCGGTGATTGATTTTTCGTGGGTTTACTTCATTTGCGTGAAAAAACTGGGTTTTTCTTACAAGAGCGCCGGGCGCATAACCTTAACCACATTTCTAAAACTCTATCAGCATTATAAGGACGACTTTGATTTAGAGCTTATTCTAAATAAAAGTCGCTCAACTTATGCAAAACTTAAGAAAAAAATTCAAAAATCCGAAGAGTGGTTTTGAGAAAGGAGGCTAAAATTGGCTGGTAATATTAGCGGCACTATAAAAATAGACGGTGAAAGCGAATACAGAAAATCACTTGCACTAATACGGCAAGAGCTAAGAGAAACAGGCAGTGCTTTAAGTGCAATTTCCTCCAGTTTTGAAAATAGTGATAAATCAGAAAAAACCGTTACAAATACAACTGAAAAATACAGGGCTGTTTTAGAAAAGCAAAAAAGTCTTTACGGCGAGCTTGAACAAGAACATAAAAGATATTCTGACGCCATTTCTAAAAGCCAAGTAAAAATAGCAGAGTTAACGCGTGAAAGAGACGCCGAATCAAATAAACTTAAAGCTATAAAAGACAGTTTAGGCAAGAATTCACAAGAATATGAAAACCAAGCAAAAGTGGTGGCTGATCTACAAAAACAGATTGATTCTGAAAACAAAGAACTTGATAGAAACCAAAAGTCTTTGTCCAGCGTCAAGACGTCAATGAACAACACTGAAACCACCATAAACAAAACCACCAAAGAGATGGACTCTTTAGGCAAAGAAACAAAGGATGCCGGTGAAGAAGCTGAAAAAGCGTCTAAGGGCGGGTTTACAGTTTTTAAAGGCACTTTGTCGGATTTATACAGCAATTATATTTCTAAAGCCATAGATGCAGTCGGAAGGTTAACTAAATCTATATTTAATTTAGGTAAAAACGCCGTAGAAAACTTTGCTAACTACGAACAGCTAATAGGTGGTGTAGAAACTCTTTTTGGTCAAAGCTCTAAAGTTGTAGAGGACTACGCCAACAATGCGTACAAAACGGCCGGATTAAATGCAAACCAGTACATGGAAACTATTACCAGTTTTTCAGCAAGCCTTTTGCAGTCCTTAGGTGGAGACACTGAAAAAGTTGCGCAAGTTAGTGATATGGCTGTAAAAGACATGGCGGATAACTCGAACAAGCTTGGTACTTCTATGGAATCTATCCAAAACGCATACCAAGGTTTTGCCAAAAACAATTACACCATGCTGGATAACTTAAAGCTTGGTTATGGGGGCACCAAAACCGAAATGGAGCGCCTTTTAGCCGATGCCGAAAAAATCAGTGGTGTTCACTACGATATCAGCAACCTAAGTGACGTTTTCAATGCTATCCATGTAATTCAAGGCGAGTTAAAAATAACCGGAACGACAGCGGCTGAAGCTGAAAAAACCATAGAAGGCTCAATGAAAGCCACAAAAAGTGCATGGCAAAACCTTTTGACTGGTTTAGCAAAAGGTGGCGACTTAACGCCTTTAATCAACAACTTGGTTGATGGTGTATTAAATCTTAGCAAGAATTTGATTCCTGTTGTTAAAAACGTCATAAATGGGATTGGTTCTTTAACAAGCGGGCTTTTGTCGAGTGTAGTGCCGCAAATAATAAAAGAAATACCGCCTTTAATAAAAAGCGGCCTGCCGCTCATAATTAATGCTGTTTCTACAGCTATAGACGCAATAATTGATGTTTTGCCAGATATTGTAGACGCAGTGCAAGGCCTTATACCTGAAATTATTTCCGGTTTATTAACTTCTCTACCCAAAATAATTCAAGTCGGTATCCAGACTATAAGCTCTTTGATCAAAGGCATTTCACAGATGGCGCCACAGCTGATAAAAACTTTCCCAGATTTGTTAAATCAAAGCTTAAATGCAATTGTGCAAAACCTTCCTGCTGTTGTAAAAACAGGCTTGGATTTAATTTTAAGCTTGATTAAAGGAATAGTTGATGCCGTCCCGCAACTGGTAAAAACTGTTCCGACCATAATCAAAACTATAATTGATACTTTAATGAGCCGTTTGTCTGATCTAGTCAAAGCGGGCATAGAAATATTAGTGGCTTTGATCAATGGGATGGTCGCTGCTATGCCTGAATTAATCAGGATGCTTCCAACTATAGTTGTAACTATAGCTGAAACGTTAGTTAGAAACTTACCTTTGCTGATAAGAACCGGCAGCGAGTTAATAGGTGCGTTAATTCAAGGGCTTTTCTCGATGATGGGGAATGTTGGAAACACGGCGTATCAAATTGGCCAAGTAATTTTGCAGACTTTGTGGAATCTGCCCGGCCAAATTTGGAACATAGGTGTGAACATAGTACAAGGGCTGTGGGAAGGCATAGCGGGCAGCTTTAATTGGATAAAAAACAAGATAGGTGAATGGGTCGGTAATGTATTTGACTTTATCAAGAGGCTCTTTGGCATTGCTTCACCTTCTAAACTTTTCAGGGATGAAATTGGTAAAAACTTGGCGTTGGGTATTGGTGAAGGCTTTTCGGCTGAAATGAAAACGGTTACAAGCGAAATGAAAGATTCTATACCATCTAACTGGGATTTAGATGAGCAACTGAGCCGTGTGCAAACAACAAAAGAAGGTCCTACTGCAGTCTTTTCGTTTGCAGAAGCTGTAAAAGCTTTTCAAGAGGCCCTTTTAGGGATTGTTGTAGAAATGGACGACGAAAATATGGGCAAGTTTGTTAGAAAAACTGTAGAAAAAGCAATATACGCTTAAAAAGGAGACCTAATGTTCCCTTACATAATTTTAAATGGTGTAAACAGTAAAAATGTACCGGGTTTATTAATCCAAAATTTTCCGCCTGTAACCAAGCCTGAAATGCGGACAAACATTGAAGAGATAGACGGGCGTGACGGCGACATAATCACGGATCTTGGTTATGCTGCTTATGACAAAACGTTTGATATCGGCATAACTGATAGGTCTGTTGTTAATCAGGTTATAGGCTTTTTCAATTCTCATGGCACAGTTACTTTTTCAAACGAGCCTGGTATGGTTTATGATTACAAAATCATTAAACAAATAGACTTTAACAAGCTGATTCGTTTTAAAACTGCGACGGTGACAATGCATGTTCAACCTTTTAAATACTTTTTAACTGAAAAAGAACTAGAATTTGTGGGTGATAAACAATTATTAAATGTTCCTAACTATATCCAAACAAAGAACGGTATAAATTTAACTGTAGCTGACAGTGTTTTTAGTTTAAGTGGCACGTCTACAGAACAAACAAGTTTTATTGTTGCAATGGATTATTTGCTTTTAGAACCTGGCAGATATATTTTGTATGCTTATTCTAATGGATCCGGTGCCAATAATTGCCAGGCAGCTGTTATAAATGATGTTGCAACCACGGGCACTTGTTTTGGTTATGGACCGATAGACCTTGAAAATAATAAAACGTTGAACAAAACGGACGATTATTCTACACCAAAATCATTTAACTATGTTTATTTGAAAGTTCCAAACAATCAAACCGTAGATTTTAATTTGCATTTAAAGCTGACAAAAATAAATGAAAAGGGTCTAAAAATAATCAACAAAGGCAACGTTTATTCTTTGCCACAGGTCACTGTTTTTGGAACCGGCGATATAACTTTGGGCGTTAACAATAAATCTGTTTTTACTATAAATTTAGGCCTCGAAGAGTACATTACAATAGACGCTACAAACCTTGAAGCCTCTAAAAACGGAGTTTTAAAGAACAGACTTGTAACTGGTAATTATGACAATTTTAAATTAAACCCTGGTGTCAATTTTATTAATTACACCGGGATAGTTGAAAAAATAACACTAAAAAAGTATTCACGCTGGCTTTAAAGGAGGCAAAAATGCCAAATTACACAACCTACAACATAAAAATGGTCAAAGGCGATACTGAAAGTTTTGGATTTGAAGTCACGGGCATAGATTCTTTGGATACAGCCTTTTTTTCGTGTAAAAGGAACTCGCAGGATGCAAATTATCTTTTTCAAAAAAGCTTAGGCGCAGGTATAACACAAAGCGCTGAGAGCCGTTATATAGTCAGAATTGCGCCTGAAGACACGCAAAGTTTAGCACCAGGGCAATATTGGTACGACTTGGAGATTGGTAAGGACGGCGATATATTCACTATTTTACGCGGTGTTTTAGAGCTTGTTCCCGAAATAACTGAGCCAAATGCTGTTGTTTACACAAGTGTTGATTGGGGCAATATCGTAGGCAATATACAAAATCAAAGCGATTTACAAGCTGCTTTAAACGCAAAGGCCACGACATCAAGCCTTGCACAAGTTGCTACAACTGGGTCTTATGACGACTTAACAGATACGCCGTCAATTCCAACAAAAACAAGTGAGCTGACAAATGATAGCGACTTTGTTGTTGAATCAAGTTTAGCGGCCGTTGCAACTAGCGGATCTTATAGCGACCTTTTGAACCGTCCAACCGCTTTGACAGATTTGGCAGGTGTTTTGCCGGTTAATCAAGGCGGGACTGGGAAAACGTCCGGTGAAGTTTTAACTAGATTTCTTTTATACGTAACGCCTTCTGTAGATGGAACCATGGCGAGTTTTGCATTATCAGATTCAATCATGAATTACAAAGTAATAGGCGTTAATTTTGTGGATCCAACTCACCATGAAAGACGAGGATATGTGGAGTTTTCAATTTCACAAGGAAGAACGCAATATGCTTTGTATCCACATCTTATTTTGTATGCTGGTCCTGACCAAATTGCGGTAGTTTTGAGTACTTTTAGTTTCGAAGGCACGCAAGTAACTTTTGAAAACAAAAGAATGTACAGGATATCTTCCTCATTTAGTTCGGAGGATAAAGGTATTGCTGTAATAGATGTCTATGGGTACAAATGAAAGGAGTAAGCACTGAAATGGATGTAAAAACTAAAATATTGATGCTAAAAGGCGAAAAAGGGGACCCGGGTGGGTCGACTTGGGGCAATATTTCTGGTACTTTGTCTGACCAAACAGATTTAAACACCGCTCTTTCGGGGAAAGCAGATGCCGCTGATTTAGGCCCTGTTTGCTTTTCAAATGATTATGATGATTTAAATGGGAAACCAAATTTAGCTGTGGTTGCGACAAGCGGCTCTTACACAGATCTAATAAACAAACCAAATTTAGCTGTGGTTGCGACAAGCGGCTCCTATAATGATTTAACTAACAAGCCGTCAATCCCATCAAAAACAAGTGATTTAACGAATGATAGCGGCTTTGTTTCGCAAAGTAATTTAGTGGACTTAGTTTATCCGGTAGGATCTTATTATTGGAGCTCAAATAATACAAGTCCAAATACATTATTCGGTGGGACGTGGACGCAAGTTGAAGACCGTTTTGTTTTAGCGGCCGGAGACAATTATTTGGTAAACGCAACGGGCGGTGAGGTGACTCATGCTTTGACAATAAATGAGATGCCAGGTCATGATCATAGAGCTTCACAATGGGGTGGACTTTATGTTTGGGGAGGCTCCAATTCTAGCAAGTTTGCCGAGGGCTCTGGTGGATACGAAACCCAGCTTAGCGGAGTCAATACTAGTGCTACGGGCGGAAGTCAAGCCCATAATAATATGCCTCCTTATATCGTCGCATTTTGTTGGCGTAGAACGGCCTAAAAAGGAGGTCCATAATTGATAAAATTATTTTCCTCCACGGACAAAATTTTTGAAACAAACGGCGACAAAATAATTAAAGCAACCAAGGCAAAAGTGCACAAAGAAGATAACGGTAACTTTTACCTAGATTTTGAAAGCGGTATTAATTACGCAGAAGATATAGTTGAAAACGCGATATTGGTCGTAAATTTACCACAAGGTGATCAAGCTTTCAGGATATCTAACGTTTCAAAAACAAAAAGCAAGATATCAACCAAAGCTTGGCATGTTTTTTACGACTCGCAAAACTATTTGATAAAAGATTCATACGTTGTAGACAAAGATTGTGCTGACGCTATGGAACATTTAAACAATGCAACCGAGCCCGTTAGTCCTTTTTCGACCTCTTCTGACATTACTTCTGTGGGATCTTACAGGTGCGTCAGAAAATCTTTGTTTGAAGCTTTGGAAGTGGTCAGAGAACGCTGGGGCGGGCACTTAATCAGAGATAATTTTTCTATCGGGTTGAACAGAACTATAGGTGTAGACACCCAAGTGGTAATCCGTTACAGAAAAAATTTAAAAGAGATAACTTGTGAAGAAAACTGGAACGATGTTGTTACAAAGCTGTTGCCCGTAGGTAAAGACGGGATCCTTTTAAACGAACTGGATCCTCAAAGAAACGTCTATCTTGTTTCGGCTATAAGTTATGCTGTTCCTTACACTAAAACTGTTTCTTTTACACAAGACAACATCTCTGAGGACGATTACAAGGATGAGGATGGGAACTTAGATGAAGTTGCGTACAAAACGGCCCTAGTAGAAGATTTAGAACTTAAGGGCATTAAACATCTAGAAGAAAATTCAAAACCTAAAATTTCGTACACATTAAGCGCAAATTTAGACAATATTACTGATATTGGCGACAAAGTCGAAGTTATTCACGAACCACTAAATATCAGTTTAACAGCAACGGTTACCGGGTTTGAGTATGATTGCATATTGAAAAAATACACCGAAATAACATTTGGCAATTTTCAAAAGAAGCTTTCGGGACTTTTAGATGATGTTGAAAGCCAAACAAATGCGGCTTTAACTGAGCAGACAAACTACTTAATGAATGCTTTTAGCGATGAAATAGAAGCGAGCACCGGTGAAATATGGGACCTTTTAGACGACTACAACGTTGTCTATGAAGGCGACAAGATTCTTGTTTTAGACAAGTTGCCTAAAGATGAAGCTGTTAACGTCATATTAATTGACGAAGATGGTATAAGTATCTCTAAAACAGGTATCCACGGGGCTTTTTACACGGTTTTTTCAATTGACGGGGCTCTGGATTTAACACCCTTGGATTTGGTTAAATGGAGCGTCATAGAACTTGGCAAGGCGAAAAACTGGGCTGGTCAAGCTAAGCTTTTTGATGAGGCGAACACACTTTTATATAACGCGTCAAAAGACGGTGTGAAAATTTATGGGCAGAACAACTGTTATGCTGTTTCAAACGGTGAATATTTTTTAGCTGTTTACGACAAAGAAGATAATTTAATTTTTTCTTTAAAAAACAATATTTTAAGCACACAAAAAGGGTCTTTTTCAGAAGAACTGGTTGTGGGAGACAAACTTAGATTTTTAACCAGGTCAACTGGTTTTGGAATTTATTTATCTTAGGAGGCTTTCATTGAGTACTTTGGTAGCAACGTTAAGCACAAAAACAGAAGAAGATATAACTATTAGTTGGGTTAGTGAGTATGCTCTAAGTAGACTGTGTTATTCTTTAAACAATGGGCAAAGCTATATACTAACTGAACAAACTGGTACTGATGGATACTTAACTTTTTATGATTTAGAACCGAATACAACATATAAAATAATACTGCAAGGCACTGAAAGAGAAACAGGCGAAACTCTTTATTCTGAAGTTTTAGAAGTCGCCACTTATGATTTTCCGCACTGTACCGGGATGCCGGATTTTACCATTGGGGAAAAGTTGACGTTAACTTTTTACAATCCCTTGAGGCGGGAAATAACGGTTAATTTACTTGGCGCTGATGGAAGCACGATAAGTAATGACACCATAACCGGTACTACTTTAACAGGCTTTATTGACGTAAACGTCATAGACCGGCTTTACAAAAGCATACCAAACGCCAGTTTCGCACAATACAGTGTAAAGACAACCTATGAAAGTAAATTTTCTGGGACTGAAAGTGGCGGCTTTTACACCGTAAACAAAAAAGAATGTGCGCCTCTTTTAGGTGCTGTTTCTTTTGAAGATCGTGATCCTTTTACGGTCACTATAACCGGAAACAATCAGATTATAGTGCGCAACAGGTCTCTGCCGTTTTTTACAGCGACTGGAATATCTGCACAAAAATACGCCACAGTTCGGAGCGTAAAAGTCTATCTAAATGAAGAAGAGTACACTTTAGCATTAAATTCTGGCACAGCTTCTGGATTGGGAAGTGCGGTCAATTCTTCTACTTCACTTTATGCTTTTTTTGAAGTGGAGGACAGCCGCGGATTAATCATACAAAAAGAAAAGTTTGTAAATATTTACAATTGGTTTAATCCTGAAACATTGATAGACCTAAAAAGAACAAATGATGGATCCGGAGGAGTTCTTAAGGTTGATGTTAACTATGCACCGGTTGAGGGCTTGAATACTTTGACTTTGAAATATTACACAAAAAAGAAGACAGACAGCGAATACATTTATGGCGGCGTGTTAGAAAACGGTGTTTCAACAACCTTTTTAGCTGATTCGGCGTTTGATTGGGATGTCAAAGTTGAGGTTAAAGACAGATTTAGTGGAATAGAAAACTATGTAAAAACCCTTTCAAGGTATACGCCTTTGATCTTTTTTGACGCTGACAAATATTCTGTCGGTGTTAATTGCTTTCCGTCTAATAACGGGGCTTTAGAAGTCAAAGGCGAGGATGTTTACGAGGCTCTGTTCTACAAAGCCGGTGATGTCCTATCAATTGAAAACAAAAAGATTAGCTGCCCGGCTCTTTTTAAGTCAAATTACATATACGTCAGTTTAAATGTGCCTAAAAGCATGAAGAACGTTACACCGACTTTAAGCGTACTAAAAGGGAATATACTAATTGGCCTTTCAAACTATATGTTTGCTGGTAGTTACACAGAGGGCGGATTTGATATTTTGAATGATTCAAGGATTGTTTCTTACAGTTGTTCCAAAGAAACGGACACATGTCTGCTTTTGCAGTTTCAAAGGACTAACTCAAGCGACACATTGATCTATGATTTTGAGTTGAATGCATTAACGGTTAGTTTTTCGTAGACAAACACACTTAAATCGCTGATTTTGGTGTGGTATAATCGCAATAGGCTGTAGGGGATATGTCTTTCGGTGCCACTCTCGCTCGAACATGAAATTCTGTCGCGAGGAGGTGGGCTCTTGAAAGCAGTGATTAAGTTTTTAAACTGGTTAATTGATTTTTTTACACGAAAAAATCCGATTGAAATAAATCAACCGAATATTTTCATAATCATTAATCGTAAAGACTAGTTGCAAAGCCTCTACAGTCCTAAATATTATATCACAAAAACAAAAAAGTATACACATGACCGGCAAACGTTGACTTGGGTTTGTTATAATACTATTAGAGTTGCAGAGAATGTCTTTGTCGCCCACTCCCCACGAACATAAAATTCGTTAACGAGGAGGTGGTGCGAATGAGGGCATTAATGCGATTGTTGATGCTGATTAGTCGTTTTTTGGTCAAAAAAAATTCAACCGGACCTAAAATCCAGCTGAATATAACCATAAACAACTACGGCAAAGACTAACGCAATCTCTGCAACTCTTCTATTATATCACAAAAACAAAAGAATATACACATATTAGTGCCAAACCAATGGCGCTAATTTTTATTTTCATATGGAGGAAAAATGAAAAAGGCTTTATCAATATTGTTGGTTATGTTGACTTTGACTCTATCTAAAAGCTTTGTGTGCTACGCAGAGCCGGAAGTGGAAACTAAAACTGAAACAGTTGCAACAGTTGTGGAAGAAAAGGACGAAACTTCTAAGGACGAAGAAAAAAGCGAAAAAGCTGAAAACGTTGTTAAAAATG
>DFGJ01000027.1 GCA_002372375.1 Ruminococcaceae bacterium UBA3753 | reverse complement strand
AATTCAGTTTTTAGAAGTTTTTATCCAAATCTTTTATTTAATTAAGGGTAAATCAAGTATCATCAAATTTAACCAAAAAGCAACTCATAAACACTTAAGCAAAAGTTTATATGCGTCATTCGTTGAACATTTTACCATAGAACCTACTAGTGAGTTTTTAAATTCATTGGAAGGGGTGAAAATTCACTAAAATTACTGGTATTTTTAGAGTGAAAGATTGACAGAGTCCAAACACAAGGCACGACAATTCTGACATTAAAGATAATCTAATGGTAGTCTTATTGTATGCTTTAAATTTTATGTAGTACTCTGCTTTTTGCTTGAAATCATGGGAAGATCTTTCCTATTTTAGGGGGAATTCAGTTTTTAGAAGTTTTTATCCAAATCTTTTATTTAATTAAGGGTAAATCAAGTATCATCAAATTTAACCAAAAAGCAACTCATAAACACTTAAGCAAAAGTTTATATGCGTCATTCGTTGAACATTTTACCATAGAACCTACTAGTGAGTTTTTAAATTCATTGGAAGGGGTGAAAATTCACTAAAATTACTGGTGTTTTTAGAGTGAAAGATTAATAGAGTCCAAATACACGGCATGACAATTCCGACATTAAAGGTAATCTAAAGGTAGCCTTATTGTTTTTATATAGTACTCTGTATACAACGTATACAACAAGTTTTTTACTTTTATTTTTTGTATTTTTAGTAAGAGTGCCTTAATTATATTATTTGGTGGAATACTGATTAAAAAATGTATGAGAGTCTTTAGGATACCTTAGGGTTAATTTTTGTTTTTTGTGATCAACGAAGTTGTGGGTTGTTAACTTAAAGTAGCACATGTAGTTTTGTGTCAAGTGGAAAAGTTTTGTCGTTAAGGGAAAAATAATAAATAGGTATATGTAACCAAGAATATTGACATTTTTGATTTTTTATGTTAATATTGCAATATAAATGTTGCAAATACGATACGAAGGGGGTGCAAATGTGAAAAAAGTAAAAATATCAGGTGGTATTGCTTTAGCAACAGCTATGGTGGGTTCAGCGGTAGCTTCAGTTGCGGGCGCTACAAGTTTGGTAGGTTCAGACACAAGTGCTACAAGTCAGGACGGATTGTTTAGTAATACTTATGACACATTAAAAAGTTTTTTTGATTCTTCATTTGTAGCAGGCGCAAGAAGTGCTGGAGGTTATCTGCTAAATGGTTTGTCGATGGCAGCTAGTTCAGTTAGTAGTATTGTAGAAAGCACAAGAGGTGCTGGATTATTTGGTTCTTCATTTGTAGAAGACGCAAAAAGTGCTGGAGGATATCTGTTAAATGGTTTGTCGTGGGTAGCTAGTAGTGTAGCTAGTAGTATTGCCTCTTATTGTCAAGAGGATAGCATAGGGGTGAATTATGGAGGCTTCATCAACGATGTAAAAGAAGTGAATAGCAAGAAAGCAATGAGTTATCAGTCTTCGAAAAAAGTTGCTGAATCAGTAGATATAAAAGATAAAAATATAGAAGATGAAGATATAGAAGGGTACAAGCGAGCTTTATTTGAAGCGTCAGAGGCTCTAGATAACTTTGACGATGACATCGAGAGTTTAAAAAAAGATTATCGTCCATATATTAAAAATATTGAAAAATACAAAGAACTATATAAAGATTATTTAGAAAAGAAATTTATTAGTCATGAATTAAGGGATGAAACTGACGAAGCGCCGAGAGAATTATTTAAAATGTATAACCGTTTAAGGTCTAGGGCATATTTGCATCCAGGTTTTCCAGAGTGGTACGAAAAGAATAAAACTAAAATAGAGGCTGGAGAAGAGGTGTCTTTTCGCATTGGCGATCGTCTTACAAGTGTTGAAAATGATTTTTGGGAGGAAATGAGACATATTAGTATTCCGACTTGTTTTTTATCTGAAACCCTCGAAAATTGGAAGCGGGCACGCTATGGAAAGGACGAAAACTATGATTTTAAAAAAGAAAAAGAGGATTATGCTAAAGAACTGGAAAATACGAAACGTGTGCGCGATGTTTATAGACAGCGTTCGGAAGAATTAATCAAAATAAATGAAGAATGCAAGGAAATGGAAAAGCAGCTAGAGGGTTTTTTATTGTTTTTGAAAGACTGTGAGAAATACAAATGCAAAAATTCGAGTGAACTGGCAAATTTTTTAAAAGATAAAGTTAAGGCTAGTATTTTAAAGAAAAAAATCAGGAAAGTAGTTGATTTGCGCAATGAGAAAAGTGTTAACGACCAAGCTCTTCGTAAACGTGGAGTAAATTTGCCTAAGAATTTAAATGAGTTAAATGATTTGATAGAAAACAGGAGTACATTTTTTGGAAAGGCAAGCTTGAAAAAACTCTTTAATCTTCCGGATTCGGTGGCGATCCCTTCGTTTAAAGATTTGCCTTATAGTTATTTTAAAGACAAGGTCGGTAATACACACCATTTTTATTGATTTTTGTTTCAAAAAAGTATGAAAAAAATGTGGCAAAATAATATGCCAGCATAGGCGCAGGTAAGTTGCGCCCAGCTGGTTTCTTTATTGCTGGAAGAATGATAGCTTTAAGATAGTAATGTTTGTAGAGGATTTTTTTCCTATTTTGGGATTGTTTTTAATTTTTAACTATGCTTCAATATAAGTACAGTTTATTTTTTTTATTTAGGAGGTAGTTTTGAAATATTACAGAAGGAGTTTGAAAATACTTGCAGGTGCGACGCTCTCTTGTTTTGTGAATAGCTCAGTCGGGTTTTCCGTTGGAAGAAAACAGATGAATTTTGAGTTTAGCAAAATTATGGCGAAGCAGGCGTATGAGTATGAGCTAAAAGGTGGTTATAAACATAATTTGGCGGTAAGTTATGCAAAGAGTCCTATTGTTAGAGTAGCAGTGTTGTGGGCTTTACTTTATTTTTTAAAAAATACTATGATACCGTATTTTCAAGAACAGCGGGTTCTTCAGCGTATTAGTACAGATAAGGAACTTTTGAAGCAGTGCGAAGAAGCTTTAGCTAAAGCCTCAGAAAGTTTGGAAAGCTTTGATATTTTTGTGGAAAAATTTAAAAAGGATTACCTTCCATATATGGAAAATTTTGAGAGGTACAAGACACTTTTATTAAATGAGCTTTCTGAAGATTATTTAAAAGTGTGCTGTAAATGGTCCAAAGACACTAAGAAAGATACTGAGAAAGCCTTTAATAAAGTCGTTAAGAAATTCCGTAAGAAAGTTCGTGAAAATAAAGAGCTGAGAGGCTTTATTTCATTTTTAATAAAATGTGGGAAGTTACACAAATGTAGTAAATTGGATGAGCTGATGGAGGATTTGGAAAAAAAATCGGGCGTTAATGATTTGCGGGAAAAAATAGTAAAAATGGGGGTATTACGCGATGTATACGGTATTACTGGCAACGTTCTTCGCAAATGTGAAATAACTTTACCGAAGAATTTTGAAAGGTTAAACCATTTGTCTAAAAATTACGAAGACTTATATAGCGAGACTAGTTTGAAAAAATTCTTCATTTTCGGTTATCCGAAATTATCCACGGTTCCGTCACTGAGCATTAGTATCTAGTGAGTAACATCAAAAATGGGCACTGTCTTTGTTGCCCTTTGCTTTATTAAAAAAGTAGATATAAATTTAGCAGAGTAGTATTTTGACGAAAGTGCAGATTATGTATATTTAGGCGGAACTTGTTTTTCTTAAAAAATGACAATCTTAATGCTGCGAGGCCCTCCGATGGTTTTTCACCTATTTTTGGGTTGCTTTTAATTTTTAACCATGCTTTAATATGAGTACAGTTTATTTTTTTTATTTAGGAGGTAGTGATGAAACACTATAGAATGAGTTCCAAATTACTTGCAGGAGCGGTGTTGTCATGTTTTGTAACCAGCGCGGTTGGCTTTGCCAAAGGAGGTCAGCAAACAAGTTCAGATGTTGGTAATAACAGGGTTAATCAGAAATATGTACAAGATAACGATTCAGAAAATGGTGTATTGGTAAATTATTTATGTTATCTTGCCACTGGAACATTGATTGTGGCTACCATTTATTATTTAAAAACTATTGGTCTGCCATATTTTCAAAAAATGTGGTACAAGCATCACGTAGGAGAGAAAACTGCGGGGGAATTTAGCACGTTGTTGCGTGATCTGTCAGTTCTTTTACAGGATTTTAACGATAAGTTCTATAATTTTAAACTAAATTATGCTCCTTATTTTAAAAAATTTGCTCATTATAAAAAAGAATATGAAAAATATTTAAAGCTGATTAAGCAAAAGAATAGAGCTGTTGATATTATTGAAAATTCATATATAAGTTTGAAAATGTTTCCAGAGTTGCATCCTGACTTCGAAGGGTGGTTCGAGAATTTTAAAAAAGCTCCGCCTGAGAGTAAACCAACAAGATTTACCATTTCAGAAAAAAAAGGTGTTTATGTGGAAGGTGATTCCTTAAGGGCTGCTATAGCGCGATATAGGGGAAAAGATTCTGAGTCTAAAAGGGAGACTTACAATAAGTTTTTAACTTTTATAATTGCGGAGGAAGAAACGATTAGTTCTTGCGATAAAGAAATAAAAGATATACCAATTGAAGTAAAGCATTACCGTCAATTTGTAGAGGATTGTCGTACATCAGGTAGCAGAAATGCTGATAAATTTTTAAAAAGTTTCATAACTAAACAAAAAGAATTGTGCAAAAAGTTATTAGATAAAACAGAAGAAGTTAAAAAATTTCAAAAAAGCAAAGCTATAGAGGTTTCTGATTTAAGTAAATTTGGTAAAGTATTACCTGAAAACATACACGAAATAAGTGGAATAGTTGAGTACTCTGATGTCTTGGTAAAAAAGTCAGATCTAAAAGCTTATTTTCACCTCGAAAATTCAATAAATGATATCCCGGCATTTGAAAAGCTTGCTATTGATTAGTTTAAGCCGGATTATTAAACTGGCAGGTATGCATTTTCATTTTGCTTTTATTTGGCAAAGTAGTAAGTCTTTGGGTCGGCTCAACATGAAGCGTTTTCTATAGATCAAAAGATTAGGCAGCTGTAAACAGCAGCCGCCTAGTTTTTAAATTTTATGAAGATGTAACTTTAAATTTTCTATGTAGTTGTCGATCTGCTGCTTTGTGGGATAGATTGCATGTATTATTGTTTCAAACTTGAATTTCATTGCGTTTTACTAGATTTGACTGTTGATTTTTGCTGCGAACTGAACTAGCATAGACAATGCGGTATCTAGCCCAATTGTAAGATTATACTGTTCGTTTCGTAGCAAAACCTATATAGCGTTGAATGTACTCAAGAAGTTTCTCTGTTATGCTAGCTTAGCTAGTGCTCAAAGCTAGAAAATGTATACGTCAAGGTTTTTTAAGCAAATTTGTAAGTTATAGGGTCCAATATGCTCTTTGGTCTTTTGAGACTTGCGGGCGGTTTTATGCAAAAGAATCCATGTCTGATAGATAGTTATCTATATTATACGAAGAGGCAGATTTGTTGTTTTTTTTGTTACTGACATCGGGAATTTTTTTATACTTTTTTAGCTCAGAGACTGTCCTAATTTTTTTGTTTGACCAGTCCTTCAATATAGCGTCTATATAACCTACCGCATACTTACCTTTTAAATTTATACATACGTCGTAAGCTTCTTTGATTAAATCTAAGGGAACCTTTAGGTTGTTGACCCAGTTGTTGCAACATTCCATTTCTCTAGCGGTCGGTGCCCGGTTTTCTAATTGTAGTAAGGCTCTTATTTTGCCCCAAGCTTCATTGCTGTCCTGCAATGATTTAATTTTTTTTTCTGCCTTTTTTATGGAATCGATGCCCTCCGTTCCCCAAGAAGCAGCTACTTTTTCTATATACTTCATACTTTTTTTCCCGATGCTGACAGTATACTGTAGCAACATTAAAATAACTCCTACCGGTAGTCCATCTGTGTCGTGGAACATAATGAGTGTAGCGGAATCAATGTTGGACAGTGGCCTTCCTAATATCACTTGTGCTTCTTGCATCAAAAAAGCGATTTCTTTTGAGCCAGTCATTCTTTCCACAACAAAAGAGGGGTTAGGTTTTTGATACTTAAATTCTGTTTCATATATAGATTTTTTTTGTGATGAATTAACTTTTAATTTTTTTCTTTCATCAGTTTCGTTTTTTAAAAGGCCGATATTTTTCAGAAAATCTATAGAATTTTTTATTTCACATGGACTAGATTTTATGGTATTTGCCATTTCATCAAAAGCTTTTGTTTCTCCTGAGTGTCTCAAAATGTACAAGAACACCTTAATTTGTAATAAAGACAAAGAATCAATATAGTCATCTACTAATAAATTAGGAACAGCGAAGGCAACATTGAAATTTTTGCAGTTCACGAAGCTATTTTCCATATATATTTTCAGCTGTTTTCCTACAATTAATTTTTTTGTATAAACGAATAACAAATCTACTCTGAATTATACCTCATATTATCAAAATCAAGAATAGTTTTATTTTAAGAAAGAATAGGAAGGACTTAGAGTTAAAAAATTGAAAAAGGCGGCTATAAGTTAGAGAAATTGTATTCGATAATTTGGGAATGTTATTAAATCTTGTTCCTATTTTATACCTTTAAGGATATTTTATAGTGACGTGGCAATGATGCAGCTGACATCTAATAATTGTAGATAAATATTGGAGCAATTTCACAATGCATAATTTCGGACAAAAATTTAAAGTTTATAACTATTACTTAGGTTAAACATATAAAGTTTTTTAATTTTTTTAAATTTATTATTTATAAATTGTAAATTATAAAAATCAAACGCTTATAAGCATACTAATTAAATTCAAAAAATATTAAAAAAAGCGTTAATTATTAGATTTATTTTTTCAAATTGATGAATTAGTTTTTATTTTTTTAAGCTTTTATCGCATTACACTTTCCGCGTTCTGCTTACCGTATGTGTTTAGGAAGCACCAAAAATTATTTTGCAATTCTTAGTATTTTTTATTACAATAGGCCGTGGAGACGTATCGAAGTGGTCATAACGGCCCTGACTCGAAATCAGGTAGTTCTTTTGGGCTCGTGGGTTCGAATCCCACCGTCTCCGCCACCAATAAGGGCGGTAACTTGATTAAAGAAAAAGTTAGAAAAGTATTTTCGGTAGCTAGGGATGATTTTCCGGTTGTTGGCTACGCGCCTTCCTAAGAAGTGTATGTTGGCAAAGGTTGTGTCACGTATTTTTCTCTTGCCAAGGACACGGGCGTCAGTGCAGCGATTTCCTCATATCGTAAGCTGCTGATTGTGGCTGACGGCAGTTTGGAAGTATATGGAGCAGGCAAGTTTTGTCAGAAACCGTAAATTGGCGATAGTGTATTGACGCTAACAAACACGCCAGGTCCGGATTTTTTCAATGAGACTTATTCTTTAAGTCTACGGTCTTTGCTGTTTTACCCTGTGAATATTTTGGAATAGGTTTGCTTTTTGTTATTACTTTTTTGAAGGCCAACTCCAAGGCTTGATTACTTGATTTTGGTCTTTTTATTTACGATAAATTCGAAATTAAGATTGTTAAAGTTGGGTAAAACTTGGATGTTATGAAAATTACTAGTGTTTAGTGTTTTTTTCTCCCCTAAAGATTAGAAAAAACTGTAGATTTAAACCATATGATGCCTCTATCAGACTTGCGGCCTGCATGTTCTTTAGGCCAAGTATTTATGAAAGTTTGTGATTTCTTTACCCTGTTTATTTTTAATACTAATTTTAATTCTTACGTATGAACTTTCAGTATTTCACTATTTGAAGGGTGTGGTTATGTCCGCAAATATGTTATACTGTATTTGTTGTGTTGTCAAAATTTCGGGGTTGGTTGTGTGTTTTAAGTTAATTATTTTTTTGGGCGGTCTTTATTTAATGAAACCTGGTTTTAAGTTTAAGCGAGTTGTATTAAAATTAAGCGGTGAAGCGTTAGCCGGAGACAGAGGGATTGGTATAGATTACTGTAAAGTTTCGGATATTTGCTCTTGTATTAGGGATTGTGTTATAAATAATGAAGTTCAGATGGGGATTGTGGTTGGTGGAGGAAATTTTTGGAGAGGTAGAGATAATAGCGATATAGATGTTTGTGTTTCTGATCAAATTGGTATGGTTGCCACACTTATGAACGCACTTTATCTTAGGGAAATTTTTCAGAAACTTGAAGTTGTCTGCAATTTGATGGCGACCATTCCCATTCCTGGTGTGATAGAAAAATATAGTTACAAGGAAGCTGTTTCGTCTTTGACGCACGGAGAAATTGTAGTCTTTGGCGGAGGAACGGGTAATACGCATTTTTCTACAGATTCAGCAGCTTCCTTGAGGGCTGCTGAACTCAAGGCTGATGTGCTCTTAAAAGCTACGATGGTTGATGGTGTTTATAACAGCGATCCCAAAAAATATAGCAACGCAGTAAGGTATTCACGTTTAAGCTATGACGAAGTTTTAAAGAATAGATTGAGTTTTATGGATAGTACCGCTACCGCGATGTGTAAGGATAATAACATCAAAGTTTTAGTTTTTAATATTTCGGATCCACTAAACATAAAGAGGGCAATTTTGGGAGAAAGTTTGGGTACGCTTATCACTACCGACGGTGACAGGAGAGATTTCTAAATAATTGTAAATCCATCGAGGGCTACGTGGTGATTGCATTTAGCTAGAAACGTTAAAGTGCTGCAGACGTCGTGGGCGTTACTGTGGTGCTGGTGTTGGGTTGATGTTAAAAATACTTGAAACAGAAGAAAGAGAATCCAGTAAGAGCAAGTTCAGCTGTTGCCCACCGGGTCCCGTTGTTGTCTAAAAGATAAACTCACAATCGGGAGGAACATTCAGTAAAGATGTAAGTATGTAACTATTTTTCACCTAGGCAAACCCTACTCTCAATCTTTTCTTTAATTTAACAAAAGTGAAAGTCCTAGAAGTCCATCTATACAAATAATTATACCCAGCCACATATGCCATCGCGGCAGCTCTTGAAACCTTCTTTGTACTTTCGAGCTCTTCACCAAAAAGAGCTAACCGGTGGCTCTTGCAGAAAATACGCAACGATGGACATATACGTAAAACCGTTGCATCGCCAAAGGCTGACCTGATCACGATTTCTTTTTGAATTTAACAAAAGTAAAAATCTTAGAAGTTCCATTATAGAAGTAATCATACCAGCCACATATGTCATCGCGGTAACTCTTAAAACCTTCGTTGCACTTTTGAGCACTTCACCAAAAAGAACAAACTAACGGTTTGTGCAGAAAATACGCAACGATGAATGTATACGTAAAACTGCTGCATCGCCAAAAGTTGACCTAATCTCGATTTCTTTTTGAATTTAACAAAAGTAAAAGCCTTAGAAGTTCCATTATAGAAGTAATCATACCAGCCACATATGTCATCGCGGCAGCTTGTAGAACTTTTTTTGCGCCTTCAAGTTCTTCACCGTATAGAGTACCAGAACTTTCTAATGCCTTTATGGCACGACTGCTAGCGTCTAACTCAACAGGCAAAGTAACAACATGAAATAAGGTAACTAGACTGAACAGTGCAATACCTAAGTATGCAACAAATATATATTTAACTGGCAAAATAAATCCTAAAAATACTAGCGGCATGGATATAAACGATCCAAAATTACACACGGGAACAAGTAAAGAACGAAGTTTAATTGGTATATATCCATTCGCATGTTGAACAGCATGTCCAGCTTCGTGCGCTGCAACCCCTACAGCAGCAACCGAAGTTTTTGAGTAAACCGGTGCCGAAAGGGAAATAGTATTATCTCTTGGATCAAAATGATCCGTAAGCTTTCCATAAGTTTCCCTTATTCCAATTCCGCTTACTTGATTGTAATTAAGAACTAAATTTGCAGCATCTGCACCAGTGATATCCATTGAGCATCGTACCTTAGAATATTTCTTAAAAGTAGAAGTTACCTTAAATTGAGCCCATAATGAAAGAACTATCGCGGGTAGCATAAAGATGAAATAGGTCCAATCGAAGCCATAATAAAACATTTGCTGTCCCCTTCCTCAAACCATATAGGACTATTTTAAACTAAAAAACGATTTAACACAATAGAAAAAAATCTACCAAATTTTAAGATACAAATCTTAAACGGGCTAAATTTATTTATATTCAAAAATCGAACTCTTAATTCACTAAAAAATATTTCATGTATTATAGTGATTAACTTTCATCATTATATTAAGTCTTATCTGCTGTTTACATATTGCACTTTATAATATGTTGGATGTTGATTGACTTGAAATTGAAAAAAGTAAAAAATTAGACAAAAAGACATTTTAAAAATTTTTATCACAAAGTTTCAAGAAAAATATAGAAAACTAAGTTATAAACAATTTAACACAGAATAACACTAAGTTCATCAGTAAAACTAGATGAAAAATTTTATACAAAAACTGTTTGATAAAAATTTGATCTATTATCAGAATGTCAAGGAAAAACCTAGATGAATAATACAGTACAAGGATTTATGAGGCTTCCCAAGAAGTGACTCACTGTATGCGATCCAAAAAACTTCACGGAAGCATTAATTTTATGAATAGTTCATTGAAAACAGACATTCAACAAAAGTACAAAATAGTGGAATAAATTAATTTTCTGAATACAAAATTGGTATAAAAAAGCTTTGTATGTAGGACTAAATTTTACAATTTTTAAATCATACAATTAGTAATCGTTATCAAAAAACTCATAATAATTTTTTACCCAACACGCTATAAACTCGATTTTCAAAACTATACACAATATCTTCAACAAAACAAGGAGAATATATATTATTCTTAGCGAAAGCCTCATCTGTGTCTACATTTGCAGCAAAATAAACTTTTTTACCGTCTTTTACTGCTACACCCAAAAACCACTTTTCTTTAATGTTACGTCTCGTTATATCCCACCTACAATCATCTATATTATGGCATAGTCGACCATAAATATTGCGTCCATTTAAGTTTCTTTTGTATAGAAATGCTGTGGTTAGTTTCCAAAATTCTTCCTCATGGACCAACTTTTTTAAAATTTCTACCCAGTTTATCGCCGAAATTTTTAAACATGAACCAAGCCAAAATCCATTTTCATGGTATGAACCCAAGTTCCCGGTATAGTTACCATTCCACTCGGAGACATTACAGTTACCAAATTTTAGTTTTTCTAGTTCCATTTTTATCTTTTCACAGCCTAATCTGTCAACTAGCTCTTTAAAAAAAGGTGTGCAAGTTTCGTTTAACGAATCTGTCAGCAACTCTGTGAGACGATCTGAGTCACCACGTAGAACTTCGCCACTCTCATCAACAACTTCCCAGTTTCTTATAAGCCCATGTTTTAATCCAAGGTATAAACTGATAATGTCAAATGTTTCGTAAGGTGATATTTCTTGTTCAGCTAGTTCTTTATTGTAAATCGTATATTCATCTTTATTTTCATCATAAATAACTAAACATCCTTTTATTTCTTTAAAATACTCTTCGTAGTTTTCACGTTCAAAAGTATAGTATTTAGGATCTTTGCAGTTATGGAATTTACAGCCGCTAACTAACACACTAAAATGATTAACAGAAATCACAGTCATAATAAAAGAACAAAAAAACTTTTTCATAAACTATATTCATTTCTATCTATAATTACTAAAGCATTCGATAATTCTATTGTCAATGCTTATTTTACATTATTTTTAATTTTAAGTGCAAATTTTTCTGCCCTTAATCCTTTGATTCATAAATTTTGTAAAGGTATCTACCATAGTCACTTTTTTTTAACGCTTCTGCTTTTTTCAAAAGCATATCTTTTGTTATAAACCCTTTTTTGTAAGCTATCTCTTCTATGCACGCAACGTAAAGACCTTGTCTGTTTTGTAAGGTTTCTACAAAATTTGCAGCATCCAGCATCGACTGATGTGTACCTGTATCCAGCCATGCCATGCCTCGACCAAAAAGTTCGACGTTTAAGAGCCCCTTTCGCAAGTATGCCTCGTTTACAGATGTTATTTCAAGTTCTCCGCGACTGGATGGTTTTACATTTTTCGCTATATCTACAACGCTGTTATCGTAAAAATACAGGCCCGGTACGGCATAATTCGACCTTGGTCTTTTTGGCTTTTCCTGTAAGGATATAACTTTTCCACAAGAGTCAAATTCGACTATACCAAAATCTTCTGGATTACTTACATGGTACCCAAAAATAGTGGCTCCCACAGTCCTTTTAGCGGCGTTCTCCAACCTTTTTGTAAAACCATACCCATAGAAGATATTGTCGCCTAACACTAAGCAAACATTATCTTTACCAATGAAGTCTTCGGCTAAAATGAAAGCTTGTGCTAAACCTTCAGGTCGATTTTGTACAACATAGCTAAAGTGCACACCTAAATCTGAGCCATCATGAAATAATTCTTTGTAGTTTGGCAAATCTCTGGGTGTGGAAATTATTAAAATTTCGCGTATGCCAGCCAAAAGTAAAGTGGATAGTGAATAATAGATCATAGGCTTGTCGTATATTGTTAGTAACTGTTTAGACAATGCTAAAGTCGATGGGTAAAGCCTGGTACCGGATCCACCAGCTAAAACAATTCCTTTCATAATAAACCTCGATAAAAAGTGTAAAAATAAACTCAAGTAGTATTTTTCAATATTTTTAATTTTACATCAGTATTTATTTTCCTGTTAAATAAGATTTTAAAATAATTTTTAAAATCTTTATAGTAAAATAAATTTATGATAAAATGTTCCGCAGTTAGTGTTTTTTAGGAAAGAGAGAGTAGACCGCTTTGGATTTACAACAATATTTCCCCAATGTTATTGCTTTTGCATTGATTCTATTGATCGGGTTGCCACTAATAAAATTTTTTAATAAAGCCCTATCAAGACTACTAAAAAAATCGAAGATAGATAAGGCTGTAGTTAGTTTTGTTACGTCTCTGGTTAAAGCTGTCAGCTTTTTTATTGTTGCGGTTTTGGCGGCGTCTAAGCTTTTGGGGACGGATTTAAGCTCTTTGATAGCGACTTTTGGTGCTTTGTTTGTAGCTTTTAGCATAGTTTTAAAAGATTGTATATCAAATGCTTTGAGTGGCACAGTCATACTGGCTAACAAGCCGTTTACAATAGGTGATATTATAGAGGTCGGCGGCATTACCGGTGAAGTTAAAAAAATGGGCTTACTGTCTACAAAGGTTATTACATCTGAGGGTAAAGAGGTTACTGTTCCTAATTTTAAGATTGTCAACGATAGTGTTGTTAGTTTCAAAAAAGAGAACAGCCTTTCTTTTTCACTAAACTACACACTAAGAGATACTGACCAGTTGCAGTTGTTTTTGAAATGCATGGCAGATTATTGCAAAGATTTTTCTAAATTTAAAGTAGAGATTGGGCGGGTTGATGTCAACGGAGTTAATTTTAAGGTAGTAGTCGTTTGTACTTATGAAGAGTATCTATTTTTGGCTGAAAAATTGCAGGAGTGTTTTAGATCTGTTTTAGGGTTAAAAGATTTGTTAAAAGTTGATGGGGTTTGATTTAATGCTAAAATTAGAATGGTACCTTCTTGGTGTTGGTAAGTATTGTGAATTTTGGCTATTTTTTATTCGATATTTTGAGTTTTTAGGTTTCCATTTAGTATTGTTCTTTAAAAGGGAGTGATTTTGTATGATATTCCCAAATGAGAAACTGGTAGATTCTAGTGATGTTAAGCTGTTGCTTTGTTTCGTTATCTGTAATTCGCCAGTCCCTGTTAGTCGAGATGTACTTTTGGAAGTGCTTCAAAGTTATGGGTATGTTAACTATTTTGATGCTGCTGCAGCATTTACGGCGCTTGTAGAAGAGGAGAGTATTTGCGAGGATTCTAAAAATAAAGGTTATTATTTAGTGACTTCGAAAGGAAGATTAATTTCTCAAGAATTAAAATGTGATCTTCCGTCAAGTGTAAGGGAAAAAGCCTTAGCAGCGACGATAAATTTGCTGTCTAAAGTCAAAAATGAAAAAGAGAATTTTGTGAATATATGCAGTACGGATAGGGGTTACAGTGTAAGAGCAAGTATATCTGGTGGGGAGGGCTTGAATCTTATGTCAATTGATGTGTATGTACCTAATGAAGACCAGGCAAAGTTAATAAAAAAAAACTTTCTAGATTTTCCACAGAATGTCTATGAGTGTTTACTTGCTGTGCTCACAAAAAATTCAAATATAGTTAAAAACATATTGTCAAAGGATTTATAACTTTCAGAAATTTATAAGTTTTGTTTTGAAGTGTGATTCGGGTTTTTCCTTTCATCAAAGTTTGTGCTATGTTTTCACACAAATTTTATGTTGTAACTGCGGTGTCGAAGTTTTTTAGCTCCTAAGTAGTTCTTTATTTAGTCATCACCAGTAGTGATCTGTCTTTTTTGTTTTATCTTGATCTTTACGTTTCCTTAGTGTTTATTTATATAAATTTAAGTATTTGTTAAAACTCTTTTTAGCAAATACTACTTTCTTATGAAAAAGAGTAGTTTCTGAAGCCCATATTTGGATAGCGTTAGGTCCAAGTGTTGCTGCGAGCTTTAAGATTTTGTGTTTGTTCTATTTAATGGATTTCAATATTTTCTGTTGTTAAGATCTTTTTTTATTACGCAATCCTCATGAAAAAGAAATGTCTTTTCAAGTGTTATGCTATCATAGCAGACAAGGAACTTAGTTAGAATAAAATGTTCGTATAGTCGCAAATGATTATGATAAGATTAATAATGTTTAATAAAAATGTAGATTTGTTACCTTAGCTTTTTTTTCGAACTTTTGCTATTACACTGAGATGGAAGCAAGAGTAGATGAAAGTATTTGTTAATATTTTTAATAATATGTTTTTTGTATTATAATTTTTTCAAGATAAGCTTTACCTTGGAATTTTTTGCAAAAAATGAAAAAGTATTCTTAATAAATTCTTTAAGCAATAATGTAGTTTATCTCGTTAATTAAAGTATTAAGACTATAGTAGTTAAATCTTAAATAAGCTTGGTTCTGACCTATTGTCAAAATATGTGTATGTACAATGTTTTGTAAAGGTAAGTAAGACACAGAGCCGTGGAGTATTCAACTTTTATTTGTCAGTATAGTTTTAAAAAACGTCCGCTTTAGCTTTTAATGTTACAGTATAAGTTAAAGTCGCCTCAAACATTTATGGCTGGTAAACCGTTTATATTCTGTTAAAATTTCTTTTTTGGAACCTTATCAATACCGCCACGGGAAAATTCATTACAACGCAAAAGTCTAAACAAGGCAAGTAAACTTCCCTTGAGGGCACCAAAGCGTGAGATAGCAGCTAAAGCATAGTTGGAACACGTAGGATAGAATTTACATTTTCCATGTGAATGTTTGGATATTTTTTTCTGATAAATCAGTATAGCTCTAATAAGTAAAGACTTCATAAATACCTACTATAAAAAGGTGTAAGAAACAATAGGCGGACCTAAACGTATGTGCAAAAAATAGATTTGGTGTGAAATTTAAAGAATATTTAGTGGGTAAAAGATACAAAGCCATCCGGATGTAAGAAAAATTTGTTCGGAGACATAAAAAATTAGTGAAAGCTGTCCACCCTTCCGCCATAAAAGTTTAGCACTACACTTGTTAAATTCTCAAAAACTTTAAACTACAAAACTAAACTTTTATGTACAAAAATTAAACAAAACAGACACAAAACTCAATCATCCAAAGAACACCTGTAGCTGCCAAATAACAAAATTAGACAATAGCAGCATAACAAAGTTTCGAAAAAAGCGGAAAACACTTTTTATACGAAAGTTAATCTAATGAGGCTCACGACACACGATAAACAAAATCTGAAAAGTGAGTTCATATTCTAAGTGGGGCGCAACGGTTCCAAAAATGCTGCAAAGACTAGCTAAACACATAGTTAACAGTCAGTGATAAGCAAATTTTATGAGCAGGAGAACAACAACTTCGAGTCGAAAAACTTGAGTACAGGACCACTATCATAACGCATAATCTGAGCACGGAAAAAAACAATAACCGCTTTCTACATGGAAAAAATAGGAATTCCCAAAACAAAAATTCTGCTTGGAGAACACCCTACACACTCTCTCAGTCAGGCGCAACAACTTAGAAGCCAAACCCAATTTAAAGAAGTGCAGAAACGCTACTTAACCGAAAACTTTAATCCAGCTTTCTCAAAAAGTCTTACAAGATTTGCTTTCACAACATAACTCTTCACAGACGCGGTCTTTGCACGGGCTACTATGACAACATCAACACCACCGAGTGAGCTGCCACGTAAACAGCCTAAACAGGCTTCCCGAATGACTCGCCGCGCTCGATTCCTTTTAACCGCATTGCCAACCTTCTTACTAGCAGTTATTCCAAGTCTAGTCATCTTGCCAAAATTATTCTTGACATAAACAACTACACAGAAAGAAACATATGATCTACCGTTGCAGTAAATTCTTCTAAAATCCCTTTCTGACCGTAACGTCAGTACATTTTCACCGAACAACTTTCCCACACCTGATAGTTCAAAATAACCAAAAAAGCGCACAGAAAAAAACAAAAAAACAAAAGCAGAGAATTAAAGTCCAAAACTTTTACTAACTTTAATAACTTCAAATCCAAGATGCTTCAGCTGCACTGCAAAGCCGCAAAGAGACACAGAACCACCAGCTTCTTACCCAACAGTTTACTGAACAATAGAAACCAAAAGTAAAACAAGTTCCCGCAGCGAGCAGACACCACAACGCCGACTTTGCAGAGAAAAGAAGAGTTCGATCAATCCCTATATACCCGGACGCTTTCAAAAATCAGTACGAAAGTTTTTTTCTTCCGCTTTTTCTCCTACCTGAAATTATCTTTCTGCCACTTCTACTAGCCATACGCTTCCTGAAACCGTGCTCTTTTTTTCTATGCCTCTTTTTCGGCTGATAAGTCCTAACCATAGCTCTCTCCCTGTATTGTCAAAAATATTCCACAAGCTAAATGTTCCCAAATAGAGAGGCAAAACACCCCCTCGCACATCCATTCTAAAAGCAAATTCTATTTTTGTCAAGTAGCTTAAGTCTTTAAAATTCATTAATTTAGGTGATGTAGGCATACGACAAACATCACAATGGCCAATGGAGTGAAGTGCACACTAGGAGACGTGTTTTTAGCGATTAAGGTACCGTTAGTTGCAAACCCGCTGTTCAGTGCTGTTATTGATGCTCATAATAGTCATTATATAAATAACACTTTTTGACACCTGTCTTTGCAGCATTGATTTTTATCACTGTCCCAACATGTAGTTTGCAGGTGCCGTTTGGAATCACTTTTGAAGACCTGTTTTGTTGGTCATCTGGACCTTTTTAATGTTCGGATGACTTGACGTTGATAGATTCGCTGACCGTACAGCTTATTTTGACTAAGTTTTTAGTATGTAAAGGTTGGCTAACTCTTAGTTTTTTAAACTATATCTTTAGAATGTATCTAAAATTCTATCAATATTAGTTTTAATTGACACTAAAGGGGAAAAATTAGTTACTGTTTAGATTTTCACATTTCCAAAAGATATCCTATTTTTTAGTGTGACATATCTAAATTTATTCGCTTGTATTTTTAAGTATTTCTTCTTTAAAAGTAAGTATCTTTTAATAATTTTCTTGATAACAATAGCTTAAATAAAGTATGATAATTGGAGCGCGTGGTTATGGATGGATTTTTTGTTAATTAAATTTGCTGATTTTCTGTTGTTGCATGTTATTGTAATGAGTGCTGCTAAGTTTTGAAAATTTGGTTCAAATAATTTTATGAGGGTGTGTTTTGCAAGAAAGCATCAAGCTCTTGGAAAGTTATCTGCCTGGCAAGATTTTAGATAAGCTTTCCGGCGTGGTTTTTAACTCAATTAATATAGACCTTTTTACTAAGGAGATTTCTATAACTGCTTCTTTTCCCAGTTTTGTTGACTTCTCGGTACTGGAAGAAGTGAAGAAAAGTTTTTTGAAATTTAATTTATTTATATCAAATTTTAGTCCTAAATTTCCTAGTGAAGAGCTAAATGAAAAAACTTTCGAGTCTTTAGTTGTTTATGTAAAAAAATCAAATGCTTTTGTAAGTAATACCCTCTCTGATTTTAAAATCAGCATAAATGCAGAAATAAGGAAAGTATTTATTTTTCTTAAAGTTCAAGGTAAAGAAATTTTGAAAAAAAAGTGTGTCGACAAAAGTTTGTCTGTTCTCTTAAATAAGCATTTTGGCGTAACTTATGAAGTAGAGTTCGTTAATCCTGTACAAAATGAAAAAGAAATTAACATACAAAGGGAAAATTTGTCCGAAAATAAAGTAAATGGCGGAATCGAGGAAGCAATTTTAAGCAACAAAAAAGAAGATACTGAATTTGACGTAAATAAAGACGAGGTGCAAAGAATTATAAGTATTCGCGAAGGAGAATATCTTTATCCTAAAGTAGATATTTCAACAGCTAAAGCCGTATTTGGTCGTTTTGTTAAAAAAGAGCCTGTGAAAATATCGAAAATAAAAGATGAAGAAAAATCAGTAACAATCTGGGGTGATATTTTTCGCCTGGTTGAGAAGTTATCTAAAGATGGGACAAAAAAAATTTACAGCATAAGTGTAACTGACTACACAAGCTCTATAACCTTAAAAATTATTGCAGCCAAAGAGAAATGGGATAATTTAAGGTTTTTAAAAGAGGGCATAACCTTACTTGTTACTGGAGATGTGGTTTACGATACCTACGATAAATCTTTAGTTGTTAAACCAAGAAATATAAGCACCGTAGAAAAAGTAAAAGTCGTAGATACGGCGTTACAAAAAAGAGTGGAGTTACATGTTCACAGTAACATGTCTGCTTTAGATGGTGTGACTCCCGTAAAAGATCTAATAAATCGCGCTTATGAGTGGGGGCATAAAGCTATAGCAATAACAGATCACGGTGTAGCACAAAGCTTTCCAGAAGCGATGAATGAAGTTAACAGAATAAAAAAGAGTGGTGGAAATATAAAAGTAATTTATGGGATAGAGGCCTATTTTATAAATGACGATGAGTGTAAGGATTTATCTACAGAATATAAAAATTTAAAAACCTACCATCAAATAATCTTAGTAAAAAATAAAGTCGGATTAAAAAATCTTTACAGGTTAATATCAGAATCTCACCTTAATTATTTTTATAAAAAGCCCAGAATAGCAAAGAGTCTTTTAACTAAGTATCGTGCAGGTTTAATAATAGGAACAGCTTGTGAGGCCGGTGAACTATACAGGGCCGTGGCCTTTAAGGAAAGCGAAGAAAAAATTTTAAACATAGCAAAATTCTACGACTACTTAGAAATCCAGCCGCTTAATAACAATAAATTCATGATAAAAAACGAAGGATTCACAAAAGAAAACTTAATAGATGTAAATAAAGAAATTGTTAGACTAGGTAAAAGATTAAATATACCGGTTTTAGCCACATGTGATGTTCACTTTTTGGACCCTCACGATGAACAATTTAGGTCTGTTTTGATGGCGGGCCAAGGTTATGAAGATGCTCTTGAACAGGCACCACTTTACTTAAGAACTACAGATGAGATGCTAAAGGAGTTTTCTTATTTGGGAGAGGACCTAGCTTATGAGGTTGTGGTTAAAAATACTAATTTAATTGAAAGCATGGTGGAGGAAATACAGCCTATCCCAGATGGAGTTTATCCTCCGCATATTGAAGGTGCAGAAGATGAACTCATAGAAATAGCAACGAAAAGGGCAAGGGAAGAATATGGTGACCCTCTGCCAGAAATAGTAAAATACAGGCTGGAAAGAGAACTTTCTTCCATTACAAAACATGGTTTTTCCGTACTTTACATGATTGCTCAAAAGTTAGTAGCAGATTCCGAAAAACATGGTTATTTGGTCGGATCCAGGGGATCTGTAGGATCTTCTTTCGTTGCCACAATGGCAGGGATTTCCGAAGTTAACCCTCTATTACCCCATTATGTCTGTCCGAAGTGTAAAAATAGTGAATTTATAGAAGATGGAAGCTATGGTTCCGGTTTTGATCTACCTGAAAAAAAGTGTCCAAAATGTGGCACACAGTATAATCAGAATGGTCATAACATACCTTTTGAGACTTTCCTTGGTTTTGATGGTGACAAAACCCCTGACATCGATCTAAATTTTTCTGGGGAATACCAGAGTGAAGCGCACAGGTATACAGAGTCCTTATTTGGTAAAAACAATGTTTTTAAAGCAGGAACTATCGCTACAATTGCAGAAAAATCCGCTATGGGTTTTGTTAAAAAGTTTGAAGAGGTCAGCTCTGTATTATTAAATAGATCTGAAGAATTAAGGCTTTCAAAGGGTTGCACCGGCATTAAAAGGACAACGGGTCAGCATCCGGGCGGTATGGTCGTTGTTCCAAATGGCATGGAAATTTATGACTTTTGCCCTGTACAAAGACCTGCTAATGATCAGTTATCTGAAAATATAACTACTCACTTCGACTTTCATTCAATCCACGACACCATATGTAAGCTAGATGAACTCGGGCACGATGTCCCAACAATATACAAATACCTTGAAGAATACACAGGAATTAAAGTAAATGATGTCCCGATGAATGACAAAAAAGTGATGTCTCTTTTTACATCAACAAAAGCTTTAGGAGTAACAAGTGAAGCAATAGGCTCAGAGACTGGAACGTTTTCTCTTCCTGAAATGGGGACGCAATTTGTTAGACAAATGTTAATTGATGCCAAACCTAAAACTTTTTCTGATCTGTTACAAATTTCTGGGCTTTCACATGGCACAGATGTGTGGCTTGGTAACGCTAAAGAGCTGATAAAAAAAGGTGTATGTACTATATCGGACGTTATAGGAACTAGGGACAATATCATGACTTACCTTATGGAAAAAGGAATCGAGCCGAAGAAGGCATTCAAAATAATGGAAATAGTGCGAAAAGGAAAGGCTAAATCGCTCCTGACAAAAGAACTCATAGACGAAATGAAAGCGCATGACGTACCCAAGTGGTACATAGATTCTTGCATGCAAATAAAATATATGTTTCCAAAAGCGCATGCTGCAGCTTACATGATATCTACTTTAAAATTCGGATGGTACAAGGTTTATAAACCGCTTGAGTACTATGCTGCCTATTTTACAGTAAGAGGCGAGGACTTTGATTCTACTGTAATTTTAAAGGGAAAAGACTTTGTTAAAAGAAGAATAGAAGAGATAGAAAAGATGGGAAAAGATGCCAGCGTAAAAGATAGTGCTACCCATGCCACCTTACAAATAGTGAACGAAATGCTAGAAAGAGGAGTAGAGCTTTTGCCTATAGATATACATAAATCAAGTGCATATAAATTTTTAGTGGAAGATGGAAAACTGAGGCTCCCGCTTTCTACGTTACCAGGAATAGGAGTAACTGCAGCTAAAAGTATAGAAGAAGCAGGTAAAAAATACGAAAAATTTATTTCTATTGAAGACTTTCAAGATAAATCCGGCGTTACTAAAGTAGTAGTTGAGCAACTAGAAGCGCTGGGCGCACTTGACGGTATACCCAAAAGCAGCCAAATGACTTTTTTTGGTTAGTCTGACTACAGACTTTCATGAGATACACAGCTGCAGTTGACAATGTAAAGAGTTGGCAGATTTTGATATGTTTGTTTTAGATATTGACTGTCAATGAGAATTATATTACAATCAAAGGTACGTAATCTTTGTTAAGGTACGTAGTCTTTTTTATTATTTTCGTAGGGTGGATGTTGTATGCAAAGTAGGTTCAATAAAATTTTGAGTAGTGGTTTGACGTGTTCTTTGACTAGTTCTCTGGTTGGAGGTGTGGGTAGCAGCCAGGTATTTGCAGCGGTTGATGAGGATGCGATAAAGAAATTTGTGGATCTTTTGAACAATTGCGATGAAAGAGAAGATGATTTAGTAAAACACATGGAAAGTATGGGGTCTGAGGAATACTACAATTTTTTTATTCGTGCGCGAGGCAGACAAACGCCGGAGTACTCTAGAGCCCTCGACGTTATTTTATATGACCGTAGTGCGGGGGAGAATCCACTTATACCTAAAGTTCTTGAAAAGATTAATGATGAACAACTCAGGTACATCGTTTCAGTGATGTATGTGCACGATATTGCGGCACTTTTATCTTCTCTACGTAAGTCCGGAGCTTTGGATAGGTTTATCAAACTTTATGGGCAGAGTGATTTTTACTGTTTGTTAACTGGTGATTTTACGAGGAACGTTGCCATAGCGGCCAAAAGATATAAGGAAATGTCGAAATCATTTTTTGAAGCTGCTGATAGTGTGAATTCAAAAATTAATAAAATTGAAAATGAATATAGTAGGGAAATATCAAGTTATAGCAAGAGCAATTGGGAGGATATTTTAACCAAAGCCTATTCTTTCAACGGTGTGCAAAAGGATTTGGAAGATGAAAAAAAGAAAACTTCAGATCTTGGCGAAAAGTTGTCTTCTGCGAAAATTTCTTTAGATATTGCGCAAAAAGATTTGGAAGATGAAAAAAAGAGAGTTTCAGGTCTTGAGTCGAAGTTATCTAAAGCCAAGTCAGCTCAGTTTTATACCGATGTGTTTTCTGTTTTAGGAACTTTGGCTTCGGTGCTTTCATTAAACTGGTTTTTTGGGAATCGCAATAATAATAAATCACCCAATGTCCAACGAAACTCTGGGCCTTTTGGGAGCGTTAGGCGCACTCAAGGGTATACCCAAGAGTACCCAAGTGACTTTTTTGGTTAGTCTGAATACGAACTTTATGGGTCTATCGGTTGGCTTGTTGCCATTTTTTGTCTCGCTTTATGGGGTTCAAAAAATTCAACTAATAATGGAGAAGCCTTTACATCACGCTAAATCTTTGGGGTCGTGGTGTTTGTTTTTGTAGTATTTATGTTAGACTTCACACTAAATAGTGTTCTGAGCATTTTTTGCGGTTTTGCGTAGCGTGGGAGTGTGTTGGGTCAGAACCTTTCATGGTGATCGCGGCAGGAGGTTTACATCGACTCACGCTTCTGCCAGCGGATTGGACGATATAGCCTCTTTGATTTGTTTATTAGAAAGATGCGTGTAAATTTCTGTTGTTCCTAGATTAGTGTGGCCTAAAATTTCTTGCAAGATTCTTATATCTACATTACCGTGCTGATACATTAATGTTGCTGCTGTGTGCCGTAGTTTGTGGACTGAATAGCCTCGTCCTCTGAGATGTATAAAGGAAAGATACTTGTACACTAGGGACTGAACGGTTTTGGGACTGATACGTTTCATCCTGTTGCTCAAGAATAGTGCTTTTGTTTCTACAACCTGAGATTTTTTTTTCTTTACTTTAAATTCATTTATTTTTTTTTCTCTGTCTTTTAAATGATTTTTTATAGACAATAAACAAGCTTGGTTTAAATATATTATCCTTTCTTTATTACCCTTGCCTGTAAGTTTTAAGGTGTCATCTTCACCAATATCGCTCATATTTATGTTAACAAGTTCGGATAGTCTCATACCGCAATTCAAAAACAGTGTAAGCATACAAAGGTCTCTTGCTCTGTGCGGGCCTTTAATGCTTTCTAGAAGATCTAAGCTTTGATCCAACGTTAAAAATTTAGGTAAAGACTTTTTTTTCTTAGGAGTATCTAAGTCTTTTGCCGGGTTGTCTTTCAAAAGCCTAGCTTTTCTTTCTAAGTAAAGAAAAAAAGATTTAAGGCTAGCTACTTTCCTTGCGCGTGTTGTTGCTGTGTTTCTTCGTTTTTCTGTAACAAAATTTAAGTATCCATAAATATCCGCTAAGGAGACCGTCTTGATTAGTTCTATATCCACAAATTTTGTTATAGAAATTTCTTCAAATTCTTCTGAACTCGGCACCACTCCTTTGGATACCAAAATGTACCTAAAAAAAGTTCTAAGATCCAAATAATATTCGTTGGCGGTTTTCGGCGACTTGCCTCTTATTGTTTGCAAATAACCCAAATACTCCAAAACTATTGGGGGTGCTTCGTTAAAAAATTTGTCGTCCATAAAAATTTCTCATTCTTTTTTTACTTTTTAATATCTAAGCAAATTTTATTTTCTATTTTAAGAGAATTATAACTAAAGATTATTTCAAGAATCAAAAATACTGTTCCCATAACAATATAAACATCTGCCAAATTGAAAATAGGGGGGAAAAAAGCCAGTTTTATGTAATCTACTACAAAACCTCTGATTATTCTATCTAGAAAATTGCTAATTGCCCCAGCTGAAATAAAAATATAAATAAATTTAGATTTGCTAGAATGGGTTTTCTTGAAAATAAATAATAAAATTATTAAAAATACAATTAAAATAAAGAGATTGATAGTTTTTTTACCTAAAGTGCTTAAAAGGCCAAAAGCTATCCCAGGATTTTCTGCGTAGGTTAAACCTATAAAATTACCTAAAACAGAAAACTTTTGTAAGCTTTTACCTATATAATTAATTACAAAGTATTTAGCAGTTTGATCTAAAAAAACTAAACTCAAAAGAAAAAAAATACTAAGTAGCGACCTTTTCACAAAATTCACCCCTAACTTATTGTAAAAATTGTAGAAAAATTTTTCGCTAGCTTTTAAAATCAACGACGTTTTTACACATTATAAAACTTCATATTTTTCATACTCGTACCTGGATACATACAATAATTTCAATTCTTTATATGATTCAGTTATAGAATTCATAGTGTCACCGGTTTTAGCTTTTTTTATTTTAAAAAAATCAGCCCAAATTTCCAACTACTGTAACTTTTACATACGTGTGTCTATAGACTACTAGATTATACATACATTCTCCAGATACCTCTAGAATAGCACAAAAAATACGACATTTTACCTTACTTGCTTTTTGGTAAATAATTAAAAAAACACGTGCTATACAAGTTTTTATTTTATAGTCTTAATCTAACCGCAAAATCTTAACATTCTACGGAACAACCACCGAGACATAATAACACGTACTTACAAAAACCAAAAGGCAACAAATGAACGAGTTACATGATCCTAGTACCCTATCTATTCAGACATAACTTTATTTAAAAATAATAAATAGGTGAGTTACAGAGCAAAAAACTAGACAATATTTTCATGTGAATACCCGATAAGTGCAAATAAAAAAATTTTTTAAACAAAAATGAATTAAACCTTAATTGTGACATAAAATTTAGTACAAATCCAGGATAATAAAACTATATCACACCAGGAGGAGATGATAGTGTATGAAATATATGTAGACGTTCTGCTCTGTACAAATATATTCATAAGTTACTTTATTTTACTTACCATAGCTAAGATTTTTTCCATAGAATTCAAACGCCTGAGATTATTACTTTCCGCTTTTTTTGGCGGCATTTGCTCTCTACTTATTTTTCTACCGGAAGATTTTTATTTTTTGGGACTAATAACTAAATTGCTAATAGCCGTATTGGTAGTGCTAATCGCTTTTAGAGTACATAGTTTTTTTAACTTTTTCAAGATGGTAGCTTCTTTTTATACAGTTAACTTCTTATTTGCTGGATTAATTATATTTATTTGGTATTTTTTCGATTCAAACGATATCATTGTAAAAAATAGTACAGTATATTTTAATATATCGCCTATTTTTTTTATAATTTCGACTTTGATTTCTTATATAATTATTAGAGTTTTAGAATTCTTTATGGGTAAAAGAGAAAACGAGAACGATTTTTGCAAATTACAAATAGTTCAGAATAACAAAACATTTAATTTAAAAGCAAAAGTTGATACTGGACATAATCTCAAAGATCCTTTTTCGAACAAATCTGTTGTAGTTGTTGAATATAATTTCATAAAAGATATTATCCCTGAAAAAATAAAAGAGTACTTTTTTGACTTTAATACTAGCAAAAGTTGTAAATTAGACCATAAAATAACTTCTTTAAAGTTCAGAGCTATCCCTTTTAATACAGTATTAGGTTCTGGTGTTATGCCAGCTTTCAAACCAGAAAAAATAAGGATAATAACAGATAAAAATAAAGTGATCGAGAAAGACGTTTTTATTGCAGTATGCAAGGGAAAACTTCTAGGTGAGAATTACAGTGCACTAATTAGTCCAGACGTAGTGGGTTAATATATTGCGAAATTTAAAACACAAATGGGTCGATTGTATAATTAAAATAGAAAATATTAAAAAAT